>NZ_JAIVFQ010000074.1 GCF_020829495.1 Nostoc favosum CHAB5714
TGTCCCATTAATTCTGAGAGTTAAGAGAACGAACCGCAAAGGACGCAAAGAGCGCGAAGTATAAGAGGTAAAGAAGAGAAATTTAAAACTAATTCACCTATCAAAACTAATGGAACAGACTACTAGTTCAATAGTAGTAGGTATTGCTAGTTGCTCAAAGATGAGACTTATTATCCTGTAAGTTGGAAGTATCCGGCATCTGCCCTCATGGAGAATTTGGCTTGATGTTGCTTTGCCTGCGAATTGAAAACTTTGCCTTAATTGACCAACTGGAATTGGAATTTGGCGCGGGACTAAATGTGTTAACAGGTGAAACCGGCGCTGGAAAATCAATTATCTTGGATGCCATTGATGCCGCTTTGGGCGGTAAAGTCTCTAGTCGAGTCATTCGCACGGGGACAAGTCGGGCGATGGTAGAAGCTACTTTCACCTCAAACGCCCCTCTAGCGGCTTGGTTAACCGAACAAGAAATAGATTTGCTTGATGAAAATTCCGTAGTCATTAGCCGAGAAATCACAGCTACTGCTAGTAATATCCGCAGTCGATCGCGGGTGAATGGCGTGTTGGTAAATCGGCAGATTATGGGAGGAATGCGCGATCGCTTGGTGGAAATCACAGCCCAAGGTCAAACTGTACAAGTGGGACAATCTGCCCAAGTCCGCGACTGGTTGGATTTATATGGTGGTGACTCTCTGATGCAGCAGCGTCATAAAGTCGCCACTAGCTTCAGTGCTTACCAACAGGCGCATTTAGCACTAGAAAAACGCCGGACATCAGAACGGGAACGGTTGCAACAACTCGACTTGCTCACTTATCAAGTGCAAGAACTGGGAGCAGCCAATCTTAGCGAACCTAATGAATTGGAACAGTTGGGACAAGAACAAGAACGCCTAAATCATGTCGTCGATTTGCAACAGATGAGTTACAAGGTTTATCAGGCTTTGTATCAAAACGATCATGAAACTCCCGCCGCAGCAGATTTATTGGGAGACAGTGAGGCAACATTAAATGACATGGTGGAATATGATACCCAACTGCAACCCTTATTAGAATTGGTGAGGGACGCACAAGCTGCGGTAATGGAAGTGGGAAGGCAGATTAATGCATACGGGGATGGCTTGGAAGCCGATCCGCACCGATTGGAAGAGGTGGAAGAACGAATTCAGGAATTAAAGCAAATTTGCCGCAAGTATGGGCCGACACTTACAGAAGCGATCGCCTATTACCAACGTATCCAAGGGGAATTAGCCCAACTTAACGACAGCGAACAATCTATCGAAAGTCTAGAACAGCAAGAAAAGGCGTGTTTTGAGAAACTCACCCAAACAAGTAATCAGCTAACTCAATTGCGGAGTAAGGCGGCTGCTAATTTAGAATCACGTTTGATCGCTGAACTCAAGCCCCTAGCGATGGAAAAGGTGAAGTTTCTGGTTGAGATAGTGCCTGCTCCCCCAACTGCTATGGGAGCAGATAAAATTACCTTTATGTTTAGTTCCAACCCTGGAGAACCACTGCAACCTTTAACGGAAGTTGCCTCTGGCGGGGAAATGAGCCGCTTTTTACTGGCGCTGAAAGCTTGTTTTTCTCAGGTTGATGTGGCTGGGACAATGGTTTTTGATGAAATTGATGTCGGGGTTTCGGGAAGAGTCGCCCAAGCGATCGCTGAAAAATTACACCAGCTAAGTCAACGCAACCAAGTATTATGTGTTACCCACCAGCCTTTAGTTGCAGCAATGGCTGATCGCCATTTCCGCGTAGATAAGCAAACTATCAATCAAGGCAAAGGTAAAAAAGCCAACAATGACAACGCCGAGCAGCGTACTGTTGTCAGAGTTACTACCTTGGATAATTTAAATACTCGCCGGGAAGAACTAGCACAGTTAGCTGGTGGTAAATCTGCAAGTGACGCGATCGCTTTTGCCGAATCTCTGTTATTACAAGCTGCTAACCACCGTCAAAAAATTAAAAATTAAAGATAAATCTACACTTTGGTGCGTTACGGACTCTGCCCTAACGCACCCTACATATACCTAGATTTTTTCACGTAATCAAATCAGATTGCTTTAGGAGTAATCTGCTCATTGCTATTTTTTACTCATGATGCCCATTTGTCAAGTCCGATTTATACCAATTTACATGATCTTACCCTTCAAATTGCATTAGTAAAAGTATCTAAAGATTTGACATAAGCATCTAAAGATTTGGCACAAGCATCTAAAGATTTTTCATTGTAAAAATAAATTAACTTTTTTATATTTAATGACATAACCAGCGTAAATTGCAGGTTTCTTTTAGTCAGTAATCTTCATAAAAACACTCTGTAATTTAGTCAGAAAGCTCAATATTAGCAATTAAAAAAACAATAAGAAAGCTACAAAGAAAGCTTAATTGTGCTTTTTTGACATTGATAAATGAAGCAAAATTTATATCCTAATAGGAGGATTAACTCTAATGGCATCTAATACAAATTCTGTTCCTGGTAACCCCGTTAATGGTGGTGGTCAGGCTAGCAACCCCAGCGATCCTTTCGCACCTGGAGGAGCTTTTGGCATCCCAACGGCTGAGAGCTTCGATTTTGATAAGTATGGAATTCCAAAAGAAGGCAGCTTCGATTCCGCTAAGTATGGAATTCCACAAGAAGGCAGCTTCGATTCCGCTAAGTATGGAATTCCACAAGAAGGCAGCTTTAGTTTGGGTAGCTCTGGCATCCCAACGGCTGGCAACTTCGACTTTGCTAAGTATGGAATTCCACAAGAAGGCAGCTTCGACTTTTCTAAGTATGGAATTCCACAAGGAGGCAATATACCATTTGGTACTGGTGACGGCGGTTTCCCAATTGCTTAGTGCCAGCATAACTTTAAAGGCGAATTGAAGTTAGAAATTATCCCAAAATTCTAGCTTTTTCTACCTTCTAATTACACGATGTGCGATCGCTAAACAAAAATCCCACCTGATGCAAAAGCTAACATGTTCTGATTGTTATCTCTTGCTGGGGTGGGATAAATATTATCTATGGAATAATATCATGTCTGCTTGATTACTTATTAAACCCGAATCACCCCACCCCGCCAAAGCTACGCTTTGTCTCCCCTCCCCGCAAGCGGGGAGGGGATTAAGGGGTGGGGTGCAATGACTGTGGGAATCATAACTAATTATGCGGACATGATATAAATGGTAGTAGCTATGACTTTCTCATCTGATACTACCATTTTTATTTTTACAGCAGTTTGCAAGTAACTGAGGTACAAAATGCAGGAATTCAAATCAGACATAATTCTATTTATACTCCTGCAAAGCCCCTAACTTACGAATTCCTGGCCAAATCATTGCCGTAGCAATCACCACTACAATTGTGCCAATTCCACCACCGACAACGGAAATCACTGGGCCAAATAAAGCAGCAGTCAAGCCGGACTCAAAGCCCCCTAATTCATTCGAGGCACTAATAAATACGCTATTAATAGCAGCAACCCGACCACGCAAATGATCCGGTGTTCTGATTTGAACTAATGTATGGCGAATCACAACGCTAATACTATCTAGTGCGCCACCAAGGATCAGCATCAACATAGACAGCCAAAAGGAACGAGAAAGTCCAAAGATAATTGTTACAACTCCAAAGCCAACCACTGACCACAATAAGGCTGGGCCTGCTTTGCGTAACGGTGGTAAATACGCCAGGGTGATAGCCATAGTCAAAGCACCGATGGAATGAGCTGCTTGTAGATATCCCAACTCTACTGGCCCCACATGTAAAATATCTTTGGCAAAGATCGGAAGGAGCGCGATCGCACCACCTAACAATACAGCAAACATATCCAATGTAATCGCTGCTAAAATTAACTGATTCTGCCAAACAAACTTAGCACCAGCTGCAAGTGCTTTGAATGAGATTGGCTCGGTTGAGCGAATACTTTTTTGCTCTTTGATCGCCAGCGTTAAAATAAAACACAGTAAAGCTGCGATCGCTGCTAACACATACACTCCTGTAGCACTTCCTAGTAGCGCAATCCCAAATCCTCCGAAGGCTGGGCCGATAACTGCGGCTAACTGAAAGCTACTACTATTCCAGGTGGCTGCATTCGTAAACGCACTAACAGGTATCAACTGCCACATCAGAGCATCACTGGCAGGTTTAAGAAATGCCCTAGCGACACCTGTTAATACCAAACAGGCGTAAATTAGAAAAATTGCCCCTTGAGTATAAGAAAGTACCCCTAAAGCTAGGGAGCAGAGAGCTAGCAACATTACCGAGAGTAACATGGTCACTTTGCGCTCGCGGCGATCGGCAACATCTCCAGCAATTAAGGTGAGAATAATCATCGGTAGGACTTGCGCCAGTCCTACACCACCTAAAGCGATCGCTGAGTTCGTCCGCTCATAGAGTTCCCAGCCAATCGCTACAGTTTGCATTTGCGACCCCACGAACAGCACCAGCCGTCCAATGGTAAATAGCCGATAGTCTCGAAACTTAAAGGCTGCAAAGGGATCGTGCTGTGCAACCTCAGAGTTATGGGGATTTGAATTCTGTTTTCTCGAAGACATTTTTTAGTAGAGTTAAGCCTTCTTCAATGTTGGAAATTTGGTCTTCTGTAAGACCTTTCAGCAGATCAGTAATATGAGCGCGAGTTTGATCTTGGGATTGTTTGAGATGGTGTTTTCCATCTTCAGTTAAATTGAGCAGCACCCGCCGCCGTTCTTGAGGATGAGCGCAGCGTTTCACGAAGTCGCGTTGTACTAAGCGTTCTATGGTTGCTGATGCCGTGGCAGAGGTGACACCTAAATGCTCTGCTAAGTCAGATAATGAAGCACCAGGATTTCGGTTGATAAATGCTAGCGATCGCAATTGAGGTATAGATAAAAAAGCGGCACTATGGGCACGCATATCCGCTCGGATAAACCGCATCACTAATGGAACTGTTTCCATTACTCTAGCGGCACATTCTTCGGAAGTTGCACCTTGATTAGGTTTATCCAAGGTCATGGGCTTGTTGTTCTCCTAGTTACATGGCCACCCGTGGATAAAGTTTTCCACCAATAATGGCCAAAATTATTAATGTTAATAAGAGAATTGTACAATCCAGACCAAAGCCATAGATGCTAGTGCCGTTTAACAGCATGGTGCTACGTAAACCGTCAACCTCATAAGTCAAGGGATTTAAATGGGAAATGAACTTTAACCAACTGGGCATCAACGAGATCGGATAGATGGCATTGCTAGCAAAAAATAACGGCATGGTTAACAATTGTCCAATACCCGTCATCCTTTCTCGGCTTTTCACCAAACAGCCAATAATTAATGAAAAAATACAAAATGTTCCCGCCCCCAGCATGACCAGCAGTAGTACTTGGAGAATAGCTAAGGGATGAAGATTTAGTTTGACACCTAATAAAAATGACAATCCGTAAATAAATATCACCTGAGATAAGCACCGTACCCCACATGCTAGACCTTTGCCCAACACCATCGCTACACGGGGTGTTGGACTAGCTAAAAATTTATGTACAATCCCTAAATCTCGCTCCCAGATTAGCGTCATTCCACCACTAAAAATTGCCACAAACAAAATACTCTGAGCCAAGATGCCAGCAGAAATGAAGTCCAAATAGGGTAAGTTTCCTGTGGGAATCGCGCGAGTGCGGGAGAAAACTTGTCCAAAGATTAGGAGCCATAATGCTGGTTGCACAGCTCGAACTATTAAATCAGTGGGATCGTGGCGGAGTTTACGTATTTCTAATTCTGCGATCGCCAGGGTTTTTGTAACTAACTCTTTAATTGCAGAGATCAAATTTACTCGGACAGTGGGTGGTGTTTTAACCCAACCGTTGAGCAGTACGTCTGGTTCTTGCTGTGTCACGGTAATTGACTCCTGATGTTAACTGGTCGCCTGTATAGTGAATAAAGACATCATCCAAAGTTGCATTTGGGTTATCTAAAGAAGCTTTTAAATCACTCGGTGTACCTGTGGTAACGACTTCACCTTGCTGCATAATCGCCACTCGGTTACATAAGCTATCCGCTTCTTCTAAAAAGTGGGTTGTTAAAAATATAGTTGTGCCGTAATCAGCACAGAGTTGTAGTACAAGCTGCCATACTTGAGTTCGAGCGATGGGATCTAGTCCGACAGTCGGCTCATCAAGAAACAAAATTTGGGGTTGATGTAGAACTGATATGCCAATTTCCAGCTTGCGGATCATCCCACCAGAGTAGTTTCGTACCAAGCGTTTCGCCGCATCTTGCAAACCCATGTATTCTAGAATTTCATAGATGCGGCGATCGCGTCCTTTGGCAGGTATTCCATACAGCTTGGCGAAGATTAAGAGATTTTCGTAACCCGTGAGACTACCATCAGCAGACAGCGCCTGGGGGACATAGCCGATAGCCCGTCTCACAGAATTAGATTCACGAGTCACGTCATAGCCAGCTAAGGTTGCTTTCCCTGCACTGATAGGCAGTAAGGTTGTCAACATCTTAAGAACTGTACTTTTCCCTGCGCCATTGGGGCCAAGCAGTCCAAATACTTCGCCCTGTTCCACAGATATGCTCAGGTTATTAACTGCGGTTAACTTCCCAAAACGGCGTGTGAGTCCCTGAGTTTCCAAAATCAACGGTTTTGGTTCTTCTTGAGGTTGCGATCGATTTATTTTTCCCGTCAGTATTGTCACAAGTTTGATGCACCAGATTATTTAGTTAAGCTAACTATTAGCTTCTCAATAGATTTGTCTGAAGTCAATACCTACTCTAAAAATAAAAATTATGTCTAATTCAGCCAATCTTATCCCAAATGCAGAAAATGCAGTCGTTGATATTCGTAAACTGCGTGACTACTGTCTTAATTCAGAGCATGATAAAGGAAAAGATAAAGCCCGTTTGTTTTCATCAATCTTGGGTATAACAGCAGACAATGCTGAAGAATTGCGCCACATTCTTTTAGAAATAGTCAAAACTCAAGAAGTTCGTTTGGGACGACGTGATGAATTTGGACAACGTTACATACTAGATTTCACGCTCAAATGGCAAAATAAAAGTACGACCATTCGCAGTGCTTGGATTATCGAAGAAGGTTCTGATGTCCCAAGATTAACAACCTGCTATCCTCTGTAATATCTGGAAGTGATACAAGATGAATAAAAGTACAATCAAGTTGCTGGATGTAGTAGCACTGATAGTTGATTTACCTGAATACAACCTGTACCGTGGTCAAGTTGGCACAGTAGTAGAATTATTAGCTGGTGGTGCTGCATTTGAGGTTGAATTTAGCGATCGCAATGGACGCACTTATGAATCTGTCGGTTTACGCCCAGAGCAAATTATGGTGTTACATTTTGAGCCAGCATCCCCTGATTCAGTCCCAGAAATGGTGTCAGCGTAATCGGTATAAAAACGCAGATGCTAATGAGATTTATGATGGGCTACCCTGACGCACATAAACATAGAGAATCTGGCGATCGCTTATTGTATATTGTAATTTTAAGAGCCATACCAAGATAGATAGAAAGTAGAGAGCGAAATAATGCTAAAAACATTCAGAGCTTGGTTGAAAGGAAGTAGTTTAGAGTGGATTGATGATGTACCTACATTGGGAGAGCAACAAATCCCAGTTCATGTTACATTGCTGGAAAATGAATCAGTCATAGATAAACAAGCACGGGGACGAAGAATGGCTGAAATATTAGAAAAACTTGCTATGAGTCAAGCTTTGACTGATGTTGATCCAGTTATTTGGCAGCAAGAAACTCGTCAAGACCGTTCACTTCCGGGACGATAAAACGTGCTGCTTGATAGCAATATTATTATATATTCTGCTCAACCAGAAAACGCCCAATTGAGAGAGTTAATTGCTGAATATGCACCTGCGGTATCAGCACTCAGTTATTTGGAAGTGTTAGGCTATCATCTGCTTAAAGAGGAACAACGTCAGTATTTTGAGGAGTTTTTTCAAGTTGCTCAGGTTTTACCAATCTCTCAAGATGTGTTAAATCAAGCGGTAATTCTGCGACAACAGAAACGAATGACTTTAGGTGATGCAATTATTGCCGGCACTGCTTTGGTGTATGGACTAACTTTGATAACAAGAAATACAGATGATTTCCGTTGGATTACACAGGTGAGATTGTGGAATCCGTTTGAGTCTGATAAACCCAGTTAAGAGAAAAGTGCGACGCCGATAGCGAACAATACGGTTCAGTTAAGGATAATTGTAGGTTGGGTTGAACGAAGTGAAACCCAACAAATGCCCGAAAATGTTGGGTTTCACTTCGTTCAACCCAACCTACGCAAATTTATTTTTCTGGCTTAACCCAAGCGTATTGTGGTATAAGCAGATTTTCACTAACTAAGGTATTACCCAATAACAGACTAAGCTGAGTGTGTATTCAGATGTTTTATACTACTGCCCTATATGTGTTTATGTCTTTATCAAAAAATGCAGCAACACAAACAAGCCTTTGGTAGTCTTAAAAAAATAGGTTTAAAAACCCCCTGTTATTTAAATGTATAATTCTATACAAATTGTCCACAGTTATCTCAATTGGGGTCGATGATTATCGTAAATCAAAGGGTTTAAGACCCCTACCTCTACAGATAGCATCATTTTCAGTCGGGGTTTAAATCCCCGTCGGAAAATGTCTAAAATGCTTGAATTTTGAATTTTGAATTGTTAATGCGTCCATCTACTGCTAGATATGTCTAACCATCCCTTGAACGTTGCAAGATCAACATTATTTTGGCGGCGTCTGTTCGCTATTGTTTTCACTAGTAGTTCGTTGCTCCCCAACTTTGGAAGCGAACCAGCAAGGGCGCAAGTAACCCAGTATTGTCAATTATCATCAACGGCGGCACAAGAAAAAGAAAACTTACGTTTGTCAGCCCTCAAAGGCAAACCAGATGCCCAAACCCGCTACCAAAACATTCTAAAAAAACAGGCACAGGAATTACAGGAGTGCCGCACGCGGACTTGGCCGCAAGTCCAAGCCATTTGGTTGCGCTTGTATCCTTGTGACATTCAGCCAGGAATAATTGATCAGATTATGGATCGGATTGTCAACCGTGGCTACAACCAAGTTTATTTAGAAGTATTTTACGACGGGCAGGCATTATTGCCAGCAAAAGCTAACCCGACGGTTTGGCCTTCTGTAATTCGCACCCCAGGATCAGAAAACGCCGATTTACTCGCCACAGCAATTCAAAAAGGTCGGCAACGCGGTTTAAAGGTTTACGCCTGGATGTTTACTACCAATTTCGGCTATACTTACGCCCAGCGCCGAGATAGAGAAGGTGCGATCGCTCGTAATGGCAAAGGTCAAACGAGCCTATATGTGGTAGATAACGGCTCTCAACTATTTATCGACCCCTACAACTTGCAAGCAAAACGCGACTACTACCAATTAGTAAAAGAAGTTTTGCGTCGTCGCCCAGATGGCTTACTATTAGACTATGTGCGCTATCCCCGACAAGCAGGAAGTGATTCCATCGCCACCAAAGTTTCAGATTTATGGCTATTTAGTCCTGCAATTCAAGAAGCTTTATTTAAACGGGCACAAAATTACAAAGGGCTGGACTTGATTCGGCGCTTTTTGAGTAAGGGATTCGTCAGCCCTGGAGATATAGCGGAAGTTGATAAACTTTATCCTCAAGAAGGGGAACCCCTCTGGCAAGGACGCATTCCCCCATCAGCGCAAAAGTCAATTCTGTCTGCAAGAGATAGACAGCCACTTTTACAATGGGAATTATGGCAGCTTGCTGTTGCCCACGCCATGCAAGGAATTTTAGATTTTGTCACCATAGCCAGTTATCCAGCAAAGCAGCAAGGTATTACCACGGGAGTCGTGTTTTTCCCGGATGGCAACCAAACTGTAGGACAAGGGTATGATTCCCGTTTGCAACCTTGGGATCGGTTCCCCACTACATTGCAGTGGCATCCTATGGCTTATGGGAATTGCGGTAATGTCAGTTGTATTGTGACACAAGTGCAACGAGTTTTGAGTATGGCAAAACCGGGTACGCAGATAATCCCAGCTTTAGCAGGCAAATGGGGAGAGTCTGTTAGTAATCGTCCATCCCTAGAAGCGCAAATGCAGGCACTTCGCCAATACGCCCCCCAACTGAAGGGAGTTAGCCATTTTGCCTATTCTTGGCAATATCCTGAGAATGATAACGATCGCAAATTTTGTCGCAGTCGGTAAGTAGCAGAATTCAGGAGTCAGGAGCGGAGCCGGAGACGCTCCGCCTCCGGTCAGAATTCAGAAGAAAAATTCCCCTCATCTCCCACTAATTGATTCTGAATTCTGTATTCTTCTTCAATTAACTCTTAGCCAAGTCCTCTGGTGTATTACAGTTAAACAGCATTTCTGGTTCTGCTAAAGGTAAAACTTCTATAGGATATTGCCGAAGCCACTGCTGAAACGATCGCCCCCCTTGGTTGATAAACTCTAAAAGTTGTGGCAAACAGCGACGGCGATAAAAACCACATAGAGGTTCCCAGCCTTTGGGATGATCGGCTAAAGCTGCGATCGCATTATCCCCCACCCTATCAAGTCTAGTTACCCAATTTTGCAACACCTCAACCCGCAACCTCGGCAAATCGCAAGCTAGCAGCAGCACCCAATCTGTTTGCACTTCGGCTAGCCCTTGGGCAAATCCAACTAGAGGCCCGTGGGCTAGAGGTTCTCCAGATAAAGGCACTTCTCGGATAAATTGACAACCAGGCAAAAGCAAATTTTGATAGCGTTCTGGCCAGGGAGTGACTATATAAACAGTATCGGCACAGCTTTGAGCAATGCTACAAACTCGCTGTAACAACGGCACTCCTTGAATGGGAATCAAGGCTTTATCTTGACCCATCCGAGAACTTTTACCGCCTGCTAATACAATGGCGGTTAATTTGCTACATGAGTTAATAGTCATTCGTCAAAAAAATAGAGGGTAAAAAACGAGTCAAACTAAATTAACCCCTGACGCTGAAAGTAGAATAAATTTATCTTCTACTTAAACCCCATCATGGCTATCCAAGAACTCGAACAACAACTCCTTCAGCTTTCCCCCAACGATAAACTGTACATCATCCAACTCCTTGCCCAAAGCCTGACCACACACAACAAAACCCACCCAGATCAACCAAGCAAAATCTCAGAGTTTTTCCGTCAATCCCCCCTGGCTGAACTCATCGAAGAACTTGACCTTAGTCGAGATCGCACCCTTCCCCGCGATGCCTTCACCCCATGACTTATCTCCTTGATACCTGCCTGATTTCCGAACTTGTTGCTAAACAACCAAATCAACAAGTTTTAGATTGGCTAGATGCCCAAGTGCCAGAAACACTTTACCTTAGCGTCATCACAATTGGCGAAATTGCTAAAGGCATCAGCAAAATTACTGCATCTAAGCGGAAAGAATCTCTAACAACTTGGCTGAATGAAACCCTGCCTAATCGCTTTCAACAAAGAATCTTAAATATAGATGTCTCAACAATGTTGTTGTGGGGAAATTTAGTCGGGCAACTAGAACAGAATGGACGACCTCTACCTCTCATGGATTCTCTTATTGCAGCGATTGCAATTCATAACTCTTTATCACTTGTCACCCGTAACGAAAAAGATTTTGCTGGGACAGGGGTTCTAATGGTTAATCCTTGGTCTGTTTAGGCATCATCACTATACGGGGTCAAATGAGCAACCGCGCAGAAAGTTATGATCGGGACTGGATGACCTGCTGGTAACATTCTAGTTGGGAGAAATAAAACTATTTCACGCCCTCACCTGACTTTTCTGGACTTGCTGCAATAAATGCTCTACATTTTCTGCTGGTGCAAGACACTTCAAACCTTGGCAAACTAACCCAACGCTTCCTTCCGGTAAATCAGATGTTATGGCAAACACAGCCGTTGGTAGAAACTTGGGGATCAGAGAGTTTATTTGCTCAGTGGTGCTGCGAATCAAGGTAGAATTACGATACCAATCCAACGCTGTAAATAAACTGGGACAGGCTTGGGGAGCGCGATGCATGACACTCCTAAAAGCTTTTAAGCCAAGTTCTGCTAAATCCAAATAATCTAGATTATCCGTGAGTAGGGCGAGACGAACAAGATTAGCGATCGCAATTCCATTAGCTGATGGTGTAGCATTATCAACGTAACTGCGCTCCCGCACAATTAAATCTTGACTAGAACCACTTGATGTGTTATAGTAACCACCTAACTCTACACTCCAGAGAAATTCGTTGAATTCATCTTGGATAGCGATCGCTTTTTCTAACCATTGCTTATGCTCAGGGTTGGAAGCTTGTAAATCCAGGAGAGCTTTAATAAAAAAGGCGTAATCTTCAGACTGCGCTAAAACGGTTGGTTCTCCTTGATAGTTGAGTCGGTGGAAACGTCCATCGACAAACTGATTTTCCAAGATAAAATTCGCTGCTCGTGCTGCTAATTCCAGATATAACGGTTCTTGGAAAACCCCAGCCGCTTTAGCCAGCCCAGAAATCATCAAGCTATTCCAAGCGACAATCATCTTCGTATCTGTCACCGAGGGAATGCGACCTGGCCAGTTAGTGCTTTTTGCTTCCTGGTTGTTACGAGCCGGGGGAAAAGTTTCTAAAGACTCAGAACTAACGCCATAGCGAGCGGTAAACAGCTTGCTCAGAGACGTTTCCAGGGTTGCACTCAGTTGCCCTGAATAACGCCTTTGCAAGACATTGCGCCCTTCAAAGTTGCCGTTAGGTGTCACCGTAAACTGTTCTAATTCCCTTAATTCTTCAGGCGTTAACAGTTCTTGTAGTTCGCTGTAACTCCAGACGTAAAAGGCTCCTTCTTCTGGTTCTACTGCCGTGGGTTCAATGAAGCTGTCGGCATCTTGAGCAGCATAGAAGTAACCTTCAGGCGCGGTCATTTCCCGCTTCAGCCATTGTACAGTACCAGCAACTGCTCTCTCAAATGCTGCTTCTTGTACTCCTGCACTCCATAAAGAAGCTATATACTCCACAATCTGTCCATTGTCGTAGAGCATCTTTTCAAAGTGGGGTACTGTCCAAGTAGCGTCAACAGTATAGCGATGAAAGCCACCGCCCACATGGTCATAAATGCCTCCCAGCGCTAAGTCTAGTCCCCGTTGGGTACAAACTTGCTTGCCATCATAGCGAGATTCAAAATTAAATCGAGTTCCCCCCAGTGCTAATTCTGCATAAGGAATCATCGGAAAGCTATTACCAGATTGACTAGGAGTAATTATACCTGTGCTAGTTTCCCAACCTTGGCGGAGTAATTCATGGTCTTCAAGCTCATCTGTTGTACCATCTTGCAACACCGCAGACGTGAGCAGCGACTCAATAATTAAGGCTTTGCGTTGCTGTAATTCTGCTTTTTCTGTATCGTAATAACGGCGAAGAGCTTGCAACACCTGCAAAAATCCAGGACGACCATAACGCGGGTCTACAGGAAAATAAGTACCAGCATAAAAAGGCACTAAATCTTCTGGGGAAAGAAATACGTTTAAAGGCCAACCCCCTTGACCACTCATCATCTGCAAAGCTTGCATGTAGATGCTATCGAGGTCAGGTCTTTCTTCCCTGTCTACTTTGATGGGAAGATAATTAGCATTCATGTAGTCAGCGATCGCAATATCAGAAAAAGCCTCGCCTTCCATGACAGTACACCAGTGGCAACTAGAGTAGCCAATGGAGAGAAAAATCGGTTTATTTTGCGCCCTTGCAGTTGCAAGTGCTTCGTCACACCAAGACCACCAATCAATCGGGTTTTCGGCGTGTTTGCGGAGATAAAGGCTCTTAGCTTCAGCAAGGCGATTAGTCATGATCAAATGCAAATAGTTGCCTTCTTTGCTCAGTCTATCCTCTTCTCAGGAGTCTTAGGCTAGACGGGTATGTAGATAAGCAAGAAATCCTACGAGCGAATTATCCCTTGGGTCAGAGGTCGTAGTGCATATCTGTGATATTGCTGACCAAAAAATAATTTGGATGCGGAGCAACTAAATTTATTTATCTGACTTTTCACGTTATGTGGAAAAGTCCACCAAAAACCTAACCCCCTAACCCCCAACCCGTGGCGGGAAGGGGGAAAATTCAAAGTCTCTCTCCTTTTAGGAGAGAGATTTAGAGAGAGGTTTTCCAGATGACCTGAATTGTCAGATTCATTTATGGGGTTCAAAATTATTGACTTTTGACTTCCCAGAAGGGGCTGACACCTATGCAATTTGTGAAAAATTCTTACTGAAAAGATCGCAATAGTAAGCTAACGATATTTGGTGGCGTTTCTCGCACAGGTGATGCTGTCTTTGACTGAATTAAAGTATTTGGGCTAAGTCCTGCTATCAGGTGGAGCAAGAAGGTGATGATGGCGGCTTGTACAAGTTTTTCCAGCATGGCACGTCTCTCTGGGTGGATAGCATTTCAAGTATGACTAGTTATTCTAAATACATTCATTACTCTCGACTTACTGAATGTAACAAAAATAAGTTGATATTTGCTGAGGTAAATCCTAAAAAATGTTTAAAATGTTACAGGATTAACATAATTCCCTAAGCAAATCTGATTTTGGTTATCGGTCTAATCACCACATCGCCAAAGTTGTCCAGCAAATGCCGAGATATGAGGTTGGCGATGATTGGAGTTTTTTGATTTGTTCTTCATGGGATATTTTCTTAGACACCTTTTGCCATTAAAAAGTGCCCTTGGGGGTTAAATTTATCGCAAAATCATCTTTTGTACTGTTTTTGGGCAAGGGAAAACGAGAAAGGTTTGATTTATCTGCTTGAGAACAGTAGAGATAAACCCCAGTTTCGTGCTGTCACCGATAAAATGTATTTAAAGTAGCCACAAACACGCTTCCATGATTCCTATCGTTATTGAACAATCGGGTCGAGGCGAACGCGCCTTTGACATCTACTCACGGCTGTTGCGTGAGCGCATCATCTTTTTGGGACAACAAGTTGACAACAACATTGCTAACTTGATTGTTGCCCAACTGCTGTATTTGGATGCCGAAGACTCGGAGAAAGACATTTATATGTACATCAATTCTCCCGGTGGTTCGGTGACGGCTGGTATGGGCATTTTTGACACTATGAAACATATTCGCCCTGATGTCTGTACCATTTGTACCGGATTGGCGGCGAGTATGGGCGCTTTCCTCCTCAGTGCTGGTGCTAAGGGTAAGCGGATGAGTCTACCCCATTCTCGGATTATGATTCATCAACCTCTAGGCGGCGCTCAAGGACAGGCGACTGATATTGAAATTCAGGCGCGGGAAATTCTGTACCACAAACGGCGGCTAAACGACTATTTAGCTGAACATACAGGTCAACCAATTGAGCGGATTGCTGAAGATACTGAACGTGACTTTTTTATGTCACCAGAGGAAGCCAGAGAATACGGCTTGATTGACCAAGTGATTGACCGTCACGCTGCTGGTAGCCGCCCAGCAGTTGCTGTTCTTAATTAATAGTCACGATTGGTAAATGGTGATTTACCACTTTTAATTCAATACGCTTGGGTTAAGGAAAATTGTAGGTTGGGTTAAGCAAAGCGCAACCCAACAAAGCCCCGAAAATGTTGGGTTTCGCTCCTCAAACGCCACTTGCTTCTCCCAAGGGGAGACGCTGCGCGAACAAGTCGGGAAACCGCAAGGGCGCAGTGGCTCCCCAACCTACACAATTTAAGGTTTTTGGCGCTAACCCAAGCGTATTGACTTTTAATTTTCTTAAACCCTAAAAATAACCCCTTTTCATAACTGAAGAGGGGTTATTTGACTTCAAAACTTGATTTAGAAATTCAAAACTTGATTTAGAAGTTGGAAATCAAAATCCTGCTCTTGGGTCTGGCTGAGATTGGAGATATTGGAGGAATTCGTGCAATTCATCATCGGTCAGTAAAGAACGCGATCGCTTCCCATAAGTTTTAATTAGATGCTCCCGTCCCTGTTCTGGTGTCCAGCCTAAACGCTCTATCTCGACATCAGTCTTAGAGGATGTTTGACAAGTCGCAAAGTATACTACGAACCCCGCTTCCATTCCTCTCCCCGAAACGGAGAGAGGCTTTGAAACCCCCCTTCCCTACAAGGGAATGGGGGCTAGGGGGGTTAGGTTTGGGAGGCTTTGATGTTACCAAAAATACTTTTCAAACATCCTCTTAGCCAATACCTTCTTCCAAACAAGCAAATGCGTACGCTCAACAAGCAAATGCGTACGCTCAACAAGCAAATGCGTACGCTCAACAAGCAAATGCGTACGCTCAACAAGCAAATGTGTACGCTCAACAAGCAAATGTGTACGCTCAACAAGCAAATGCGTACGCTCAACAAGCAAATGCGTACGCTCAACAAGCAAATGCGTACGCTCAACAAGCAAATGCTGTCGCTTAACAAGCAAATGCTGTCGCTCAACAAGCAAATGCTGTCGCTCAACCTGACTTTTCACGGGATGTGGAAAAGGGGATAGACTTTTGCAAGAGGTCTATTAGTCCTTACTAATGACTAATGACTAATGACTAATGACTAATGACTAATCAAAATCCCGCTATTGGGTCTGGCTGAGATTGTAAGTATTTGAGGAATCCGTGTAATTCTTCTTCAGTTAGCAAAGTACGCCCGCGCTTACCATAGGTTTCAATCAGATGCTCCCGCCCCTGTTCTGGTGTCCAGCCTAAACGCTGAAGTTCGACATCTGTTTTAGCAATTACATCCGATAAATCAACGGGTTCAGCTTTCTTCTTTCTCTTTCCTGTCACTGGCGGGGTAGCGACATCCTCTTGAGGGTTGTAACTCCGAGGTGTAAATGGTGTGACATTATTGGCAGAAATTGCTGGAAAGGTTTGATTTTCTAGCTGGTTATCAAAGGTTATTTCCAAGTTTTCCACTGGAGGATCAAATTCTAGCTCCCGGTTGGTAGTCACAGGAAAGTTTTGACCTAAATCCTGGCTATAGGTATCGCTTGCTAGGGGCGCAGCATTGCTGTAGCCGTACTGTTCGTTAATGTTTGTTACTACTTCTGGTTTGATATTCCGTACTTTAGAGGGTGGTATAGATATTTCTTTGTCACTGACTACTGGCCACTGACTACTAACAAAATCCTGATCTTTTGCAGAGGAATACGCAGCAGACTCATCTAATCCACCTTTGGTATTCAAGGAAGGGTTTAGCTGCGCTGGGGGAATTGGATTTGAGCTAAATGCTACTGATTGCTGTGGTGCATTTGTAATACCCAAAACTATCAGTGCCCTGGTTCTGGCTTGGTCTTCTGCTGCTTCTACTGTTTCTGCTGCTGCCATACCCGTAGCACGGGTTACGCCTTCTATTTGCACGCTTGCCCGGACAATATATTTTCCTTGAAAAATTTGCACTAATTCAGAAATCAGACTGCCTTTGGGATACAAGCTCTGGAATTGAGCCAACATAATACTGCTACCAATCTAAATATTTTTAATAACGGAGTTGATACTGCCTGTATGTTCAAGCTAGCTCATCTGCCCTTACTTTAATTTACATCCACTCGATACCCAGGATGCCTGCCAATATTGCTTACTATCTTTGACATCCTCCTCAGCCTGAAGGCGTGAGGATTCCAATCTAATCAAACAGACTTAGCTGAATGAATTCCTGGCGGGGTCATCAGTTTCTTGGCAGGCGATGAGTAAGTATAATTCTTTGCTCTGAGCTATCTAAGGTGATATTCTTGCTTTGCCTTGTGTCCCAATTATTGTAACAGTAGCTCTTTTTTGACGAAATTTTTTGCTAGTGCTAACTTGTCTGGGTAGTCTTGCCTGCAATGCTATACTGATTACCCAACTGGATATCTAGAAGTATTTTCTGGAAGTGCGCTCTAAATCTACAATAATGGAGATAAGGTTCGCCCTCACTGCTTATTAACCTGCTCACCTAATTGTTACCGATTCTACATGTGGGAAAATTGGGTTCACGGCAGTTTTGCCTAGTTAAAAATCAGAGTCTAATGTCGTAAAATTACTTTCACTCTAGACAATCAAACACCTGTAGTTTCCACGCCACTTGCTCCACTTGGGGAAACCCCAGACGCTCGATAGCGCAGCATTAGCGACGTAGGAGCGTCTGACTCGCTAACGCTGCGCTATCGACGGGAACCGCCAAGACGGAGGCTGCCTCACCGCAGTGGCTCCCCTGCATAGCGCTTTTGGGCAGTATGGATTCTCTAAACCCAGCTTCTCAAAAACCCGTCGCGTAATTACCTAGCGGGGCTAAATCCTAATCAGGCGTGTAATCTTAAGTTTGGTTAGGTGAAGAGACTTGAACGCAGGCGAACTCTGAGAGCATCGTGCAGTGAGAAGTTCGTAGACGCCCAGAGTTGTCTGTGGGTCGCCTTCCTTTGCTCCCAACTGCGGGAGTAGTTTATCGCTCTTGCGGCGTTGGGCTTCCTTTCCTTAGAACTTAGGAAGTCTTGCCTCTGAGCAATTCGTTTCCAACTTGTTTCTGTAAGCCGTGAGGGTATACAGAAAAGAACCAAACAAAAAAATGATGTTTTGACCAAAGGTCGGTTCACTGCATGGAATTTTCAATCGCTACACTCCTTGCCAATTTCACCGATGATAAATTGGTAGCTCGGAAGGTTTTAGAAAAGAAACTTGGCTGTGAAGATGAAAAAAGTTTACAAAAACTTCACATTGCCTTAGATGTTCTGGAAAAAATCGGTATTTTAGTGAAAGAACGGGGCAAGTACCGCCGTGTCTCAGAAGAGGGAATAATTGAGGCAAAACTCCGTTGTTCTAGTAAAGGCTTTTGCTTTGCTATTCAAGATGTGGAAGGAGCTGAGGATATTTACATCCGCGAAAGTCATCTGAGTAATGCTTGGAATGGCGATCGCGTTTTGGTCAGAGTTCTCAAAGAAGGCAGTCGCCGTCGCTCTCCCGAAGGGGAGGTGAAGCTAATTCTAGAACGTTCTAACCACACGTTACTGGCACGAATTAAGCAGGTGGAAGCTGGTTTCCGGGCTGTGCCTTTAGATGATCGATTGCTGTTTGAACTTAAGATTCAGCCTAACGGGGCAAAGTTGGAAGAAGCGATCGATCACCTGGTTCATGTAGAAGTTTTGCGTTACCCATTGGCACAATATCCTCCCCTTGGTCGAGTAGTGCAAATCCTCGGTAGCGATGCCGAAGCTGCTGCTGATATAGATTTAGTTACGTGCAAACACGACCTTTCCCGGACTTTTCCAGATAATGTGCTAGATGCAGCCGCCAAGTTGCCCAAAAAGCTACTCAAAGCAGACCTGAAAAATCGGCTGGATTTACGTAATTTATTTACCTTCACCATTGAAGGAGTAAATGGCGATACCAAAGTTATAGAAAACGCTTTTAGTTTAGAAAAAAACTTAGCCGGAAATTGGCTTTTAGGGGTTCATATCACCGATGTTTCTCACTATGTCCAACCTGACGAAGCCCTAGATAGAGAAGCACTCAAACGGGGCAAATCAGTGTATCTGGGAGAATTAGTACTGCCAATTTTGCCCCCAGGTGTGGTAGAACGCTGTTCTTTAGTACCTGGGAGCGATCGCTTAACTATCTCTTTTTTAATTACCATTGATCCCCAATCTGGACAAGTCCTAGAGTGGGAAATTCAACCCAGTGTAATCAACGTCGAAACTGCACTGACTACTGAACAAGCTCAAGCAATTCTTACAGGTGAATCTCTTGAGCAATCTCCACAGGTTTCCCAAATCCTGCAAGACCTCCAAGCCTTGCAAACAGCCGTGAAACAGGTACGGTTGAATCGTGGTAGCCTCCAGTTAAATCTGCCGCCTAGCCAAAACGCCTACTATGATGAGGGGATTCTCGGCGCTGTGGTGGTGAATGATTTACCAGTGCGATCGCTACTCACGGAGTTGGTACTGTTAGTTAATCAACTGGTAGCAACTCACTTAAATGCTCTTGGTGTTCCCGCCATTTGGCGAGTCCAAGGCACACCCGATGTTGAAGATGTCCAGGAAATGCTGAAATTGGCAGTCAATTTAGGCGTTGACCTCACACTAGATCCAGAAGTCGATATCCAACCCTTAGATTACCAACATTTGACCACAGCTTTTGCCGAATCTCCCTCTGAGCAAGTTCTTACTTACTTATTACAAGATACACTTAAGCCGTCAGCGTACAGCACCACCAAAGGATCTCACTTTGGTCTGGCACTACCGCAATATGTGCATTTTAGCGCTCCCTTGCGGCGTTACCCAGATTTGCTCATGCAGAGAGTGTATTACGCACTACTCGAAAACGGACGCGATCGCCGCAATACCCGTGTGAGAGAGCGCGTTAACCTGCGCCACTCCTCCAGCCACGAGGAAATTAACTGGAACGTTTTACCCCCAGAATTGCAACAAGAACTGCAAAGCGATTTGACTAGGGTAATTGTCCAAATCAACGACCGAGAAAAAGAAGTCCAAGAAGCTGAAGCCGATTTAGCCGGACTGCAAAAGGCCCAACTGATGAAGCAACGCATCGGTCAGGTATTTCAAGGCGTGATTACCGGGGTTCAATCCTACGGTTTCTTTGTGGAAATTGAAGTACCAGCAGCTGAGGTGGAGTCCAGCAGTAATCCTGGTGTGCCTCTGAGGGTAGAAGGATTGGTACACGTCAGTTCTCTCAAGGATGATTGGTATGAATATCGCGCCAGACAACAAGCACTGTTTGGTCGCAAAAATCGCGCTTCTTATAGACTAGGCGATCGCGTCGCCGTGCAAGTTAAGAGTGTCGATTACTACCGTCAGCAAATTGATTTGGTAACAGTTGGCAGCGATGGCGTAGCCAGAGGTTTAACTGGTAATCCTTCCAATGAGGAGCTTTCAGACCTTTATTTACCAAATGACATTGAGCCTGATGACCTAGATCCTTACTCTGAAGATGAGTAAAATAAACTAAACCTTACGTGTCAAACAACACCAAGCCTCTAATCTTAGGCGTATCAGGCGCATCTGGTCTGATTTACGCTGTTCGCGCAATCAAATTTTTGCTAGAAGCGGAGTATAGTATTGAATTGGTTGCCTCTAAATCAACTTACATGGTTTGGCAGTCAGAACAGGAAATTCGGATGCCACCAGAACCAACCGGGCAAGAACAATTCTGGCGAGAGCAAGCTGGAGTCGCAATTTCGGGTAAACTCCGCTGCCATCCTTGGGGTGATGTTGGAGCCGGGATTGCCAGTGGTTCCTTTCCCACACTGGGGATGATAATTATTCCATGCAGCATGAGTACAGTGGCAAAGCTAGCGGTTGGCTTGAGTTCCGATTTACTAGAACGGGCGGCGGATGTCCAACTCAAAGAAGGACGAAAGCTGATCATTGTTCCTCGTGAAACGCCTTTTAGCCTCATCCACCTCCGTAACTTAACCTCTCTGGCAGAAGTTGGAGTGAGAATTGTCCCCGCGATTCCTGCCTGGTATCATAATCCCCAAACCATAGAGGATTTAGTGGATTTTGTAGTTGCCCGTGCTTTAGATCAACTAGATATTGACTGCATCCCAATTCAGCGGTGGCAAGGTCGTCGTTAACATCCTCAATGGATTTATTGTAAATTTCACAATAGTCCTAAAAAGGTAATGATAGAGATGGCTGATAGTGTCAGTAGTCAGTGAACAGTAGCGAAGAATAATCATAGGACTTACGCACAGGTAACGGAAAATCGAACCACAGAGACACAGAGAAGCCAGTGCGCCCTTGCGGTTAAGAGACTTGTTCGCGCAGCGTCTCCCCGAATCCCAAAGGGAGAGGCTAGCGCCAAGGGAGAAGCAACTGGCGCGACACGGAGGAATAAGAGTTTGAGAGGTATTTTGCGTAAGTCCTGAATCAGACTGATAACTGACCACTGACAACTGACCACTGATAACTGACAACTGACAAAATTGCTATGGCTGTAATTCGCTTAATTCTATTGGTGGCAGTACTGGGAGGACTAACGCTGTTATTAGTCCAAAATTTCTCACCCGCCCTATCGCTAGTATTTTTGGGCGTGCAAACTCAACCATTACCACTAGCTATATGGATTTTGTTTAGTACTGCCACTGGTGCTTTCACATCTATATTAATTAGTACTTTGTTTAACTTATCCAATTATTTTGGGAGAGGACAACGCCAAACTGCTGACCGTCGAAGCGCAACTTCGCCTCGTGCGAAGGCAACCCGTAGAGAAGAATTTACATCTCGCCCTGCCAATTCTCCACCACCAGCTAGTAAAAAAGAGGAGCCTACTAGTGATGTATTTGATGATTGGGAGACAAATAGCAGTAAAGATGATGATTGGAACTTTGATGAAAAGTCAGAGGAAGCACCTACCCGTAATCCTCAAGCTCAACAACCTAACGACTCTAAAACTTACGAACGTCAATCAGAAGCCAAAAGCAGTTCTCAGTCTGGTTCAGTTTACTCCTACAGCTACCGGGAACCAAAAAATACGGCTGCGGGAAAAACTGAATCCGTTTATGATGCTGATTACCGGGTAATCATCCCCCCTTATCAGCCGCCAACTACCAATCAAGCCGATGATGATGATGATTGGGAATTTTTTGATGATGATGATGATTTTGAAGATGATGGTAAACGCCCCCGTCGGTGAGATGTAGCAGGCTACGTCTCTACTTGATGCCACACCGCTCTCTAGACTCTTGCTTGACCCTACCAGTCATGGCAGCTTCCTGCAAAGTCATGAAAGCATTAAAATCCTCCAAGTCATACCGGGTAGTCAACAGTTGTCGTAGTTGATTTTCAGCTTCCACTGTCAAATAGCCAGTTGCTAAAGCTTTTTGTACAAGATCACGAATTCGAGTCATAGTTGACGCCTCATCCATCCTATATTTATTCATTCAGGCTTATTGGGGTGAAATATGCAGTAGTCTTTGTGCCGAAATTCCAACTTGGCAAGCTTTTTTTGGGCGATCGCAGGATATAAGTCATTATTTACACCTTTATAGGAAACATTTAATTGATTAGGGCTTGTTATAACTGAACTTTTAGAATAACGACCCTGTGCTAGTAAAAACACAGTATTGTGTATACTTAAAATTACTTGCCAGAGTGAAAATTCGGGTTATTTAAATAGACAGAAATTGTTTGAATAAAGTTTCAAACAAGCTATATTAATTTTTTAGTTAAGCATAGCGATCGCTATGCAGCAATTACCTAGTTATTTGATGAAAATTACTACATTTCTGAGAAATTTATCGTTTATTATTTATGGTAATTTCACAGAAGAATCGTTAATCTATTGTTTAACTTACTTTAAATATATTAATAACGGTAATAACGAGAGTTGATTCTTCTTAAATAGAAGATAAATTTGTAGAAGGTAAAAACAATATCAAGTTAGAAAAGTTACACGTAAATTTTGATTGTGCAAAAGAAAAAGCCTTAACACCCGTTGAAAATAAATTCTTGAGATGTTTACTTTGCAGTTGTAGTTCTGCGGAAATTGCTAATGGAGTTAATCAAAGTTAAGACAAGAGACGGCGATTTATCGCGTCTTTGTGATGATTTATCGCATCTTTGCGATCTAAAATTTTCATCAAAAAACCTTAACCGAACCGTATTGAGAGTTTACCTCTCTAATTGATTATATAAATACATAGAATAAATGCTGAGTAACCAAGTCAGATAGTCAGTCAAGGTGAAAACTGGAGTCACCCAGGATGCATTAGCGTACCCCTGCTCTTAAGCAAGGTACGCATAGTGTTTCATTCGAGAAGATATCGCTCTTTTGCATTTGAGTAAACAATAAAAGTTTTCAGATAAATTCAAGTTTATACAGCAGATTGCAACAAGCGTGAGGTACAGATAATCGTAGGGGCACAACATGTTGTGCCCCTACCCGTGTATTTCATTTACCTGAAATACGCTGTATCTCATTTATTCTGGCTCAAGAACTTCCCTAATTAAAATTAAACGCTGATTAGCGATCGCCTATCAAGTAATTTTATCCGGTTGCGCGATCGGTGAAAAACTCCGTATTTTTAAATCCTAGATTGAGTCATTAAGTTTATAATTTTAATTTGTGACTCAGCACTCAGAATTGGAGCAAAGCAACTGGTGAGCAGCTTATTAAAAGGAGTAAACCTGTACTTAATTGGTATGATGGGCGTTGGTAAGACGACAATAGGGCGCTTACTAGCAAAGGAATTAGGTTATGGGTTTGTGGATACTGATAATGTCATTGCCCAAGCAACAGGTAAATCTATCAATGAGTTATTTACCGAAGAAGGGGAAGCAGGATTTCGCAAGCTAGAAAGTGACGTGCTTTCACAAGTTTGTGCTTTTACAAAGTTAACTATATCAACCGGTGGAGGCATTGTACTGCGGCGAGAAAACTGGGGTTATCTGCACCACGGTTTGATAGTGTGGCTAGATGCGCCAGTGGAGCTAATTTACAGCCGTTTAGCTGAGGATAGCACAAGACCACTCCTGCAAGATGCTGATCCCAAGGGCAAACTGCGATCGCTCCTCGAACAACGTATACCACTTTACTCTCAAGCTGATTTGCATATCATCGAGCGAGAGGGAGAAACGCCTGAAGAGGTTGCCAAGGGAATACTTGAAGCAATTCCTAGCGTTCTCAAAACACAAGATTCTGATTAGGAAGACTCAAATTACCAAATTTTGGCCATCCGCAGGACAAACTCTGCTAATTCTGGATTGCCAGTAATTTTATCAGGCGATGTCTACGACGGGCTATGACGCTCGTTCGCCTTTGGCGTCTCCCCTTGGGAGAAGACTCGCTAACGCTTCTCTACGAGACGCTACGCGAACGCTATCGGCGTCGCTAGAGGAGCTTAATAATCTCACAAAAAATTGTCATCCTCTTGAACAACTTCAGATATTAGGCAGGCAAATTTCGCCCGTGGTAACTGAGCTTGTCGAAATGCACCTTACCCCCATGCTTTCAAGCAGGGGCTTTCTCGGTGCGGATATCTTGGTAAGTAAGTCTTAAACATTTTGGATTCTGAAGGCGCCCCGAAAAACCTATTTGTAACAGCAATTTTGTGAAATGATGTAGCATAACTGAGTGTCCGTAGTTTACCGCCGTAGGCATCGCTCGCCTTGTCAAAGACTCATGACTAAAGTAACATCTCAAGAAATTGCACAGTTTCGCTCTCAATTGGCAGATGATAAGAGCGATATGGAAGCGCTGGATTTGATTGAAGACTGTGATGGAGATTTAGAAGATGCGGCGATGACGCTAGCTATCCGGGCAGGACAACAACCAGAAAGAGCAAATTCCGAGTGGTTAGATGCCTTGGCTAGAAAATGGCGTGTGGTCATTTGCGAACAAGAATATCGGGAAGATTTGCTTAATTCTTCACCTCAAAAGATGATGGAACATCTAAAAGCAATGCCGACGTTTCCTAAGATTTTAGCAACGCCAGTTTTGATTTATGTCCTCAAGCAAGGCGTGAACAATTTTTGTGAGCCACTAGATTCGCTAAAGTGATCGGATGTACATTTAACTTGTGCGATGCCTGCGGCGGGCTACGCCTACGCGGTTTGCAGTTGAGTTTAATACAGACCTAACCCCCAACCCCTTAAGAGCTAGCAAAGTAAGAATAAAAGCCCCTCCAAACTCCAAACTCCCAACTCCCAACTCCTCACTCCCAACTCCCAACTCCTAACTCCTAACTCCCAACTCCAAACTCCTACCCAATGCAAGATGATTCCACCAGGACTGATACGCTGTTAATTAAGGCAAAACTTCTATTAGACAAATTGTAAAATCAATGAATTACCTTGTTGCCGTATTACCAGACCGCATTCAAGCCGAAGCTGCTTACTTAGCCTTAGAAGAACAAGGCATAAACAGCACTATCCTGGGGAAAGGATATAAAACAGCTGACGAGTTTGGCTTAATTGACCCCAAAGACCAAGCCAAAAAGCAAGCACAACTGATGGCAACCTGGCTGATACCATTCGGCTTTTTTGCAGGTTTTACATTCAGCCTCATCACTGGTTTAGATACTTTTGCCTGGGCAGGTGAAGTTGGAAATCACATCGTTGGCGGACTGCTGGGTGCTGCTAGTGGTGCTATGGGTGGTGTGTTGGTCGGTGGCGGAGTCGGTTTACTCGTAGGTAGTGGTGATGCTTTACCTTATCGTAACCGCTTAGATGCGGGTAAATACTTAGTTGCCGTTCAAGGTTCTGAAACTCTAACTCGGCAAGCAACCCGAATATTACGTCAGTTTGATCCAGAAAATATCCAAGGTTATGCTGACACAAGTAGCGTGTAATAAATGAGTCATACTTTACACATCACAACACAGCGACTTGAGTTGCTTCCTTGTTCTTTGGAGGTGGCGCAAGCCGTTGTGACAAGAAATAAATCCCAAGTAGAGAGGCTTTTAGAGGTACGGGTTCCTGATGATTGGTATGGATCTGAGGTGTTAGATATTTTCCCAATGTATGCTCAGATGCTAATAGATGATCCTTCCCAGTTGGGTTGGGGTGTCTGGCTAATGATTCACATTGCCGATTCTACTTTAATTGGCGATTTAGGTTTTATTGGCAAACCCGATCAGACAGGAACTGTAGAAATGGGTTATGAGGTGCTATCAGCTTATCGCCAGCAGGGATTTGCTTTTGAAGCAGTAGAAGCACTGGTCGATTTTGCCTTTACTCAGCAAGAACTCAAGAGAATTATCGCTCATTCTCCAGACGATCATGTTGCCTCGATTCGCATTTTGGAAAAACTGGGAATGCAACAAATTGCTAGGGATGAAAACCTGCTGAAATGGGAATTAAAGTTAGAATCAAGATAGTTATAGCAGCTTAATTCTCAATTCATAACTCATAATTTTTAAGAATGTTGCCACGAGAAGAACTTTTTATTTGTAGCCCACTGTCCCTTATTGGCACGAATTAGGGTGTGGGTGAAAGATTTGGATGTTTTCCTGCATAGTAGACAACCACTTTCAACTCTTCTTCATCAGGAACGTAAAACACTCTGTCTCCTTTTGTCACCTCATATTCCCACGCCCCTTTGTAGGGTTTGCCCTTTAAAGGGAAAACACGCCCAGGTTGTCTGGTGGTTGGTGCAGTACATAAATCCTCGTAACAACGACGTGTATTTTCTGGATGGCGCTGCATTAAAGCTTCCCAGTCCCGATTCACCCGACGATTTTTCGCTACCACCAACCAAGTACTTTCTATCTCAGATAATGCTGGAACTGTCAGTTTGACAAATGGCGGCTCCACATTCTCCACTATTGGATTTTCTTCTTGGTTATCTGACATACCTTATTCAGAAAGTACTCTGAGTATATGGCGGCTTTAATGGTACTTCATCAGTCTCGGCACTAAAAGCATCTGCTAGTTCGGGACTAGCGATCGCTACGGCGCTCTCATGCCATTCATGGATGATCGCGTCAATTATCTCCCATGCTGTAGTTGAGGAATCTATCAACCGAAAAGCCTTACTCAGCTCCTTGATAAAGTCTTGCAGATCATCTTCTTCAAACACATTCAGCCATCCATAAGGATGTTCAAAAGCGATTTCCTTTCCCAGTAACAAAGAGAAGGCGACAGTTAACGCCTCAAAAACAGCTTTACTCTGCGTTGCTGCCTTCACGAGAAAAGTTACTTCCTCCCGGCGCAACAAGGCAAAAGACTGATCGTTGCGAGTAATTGTCACTGGACGTTCTAAAGCTTTGTCCAGAACTCGCCCAGGCTGACGATTCAACTCAGTGGCTGTAATTAACTCATCTGAGTAGATATTGCCGAAAGTCCCGATAGACATAGGTTATGCGTTTTTAGTCAACGCCGATTTAAGAAAATTATTAGTCCCTACGTATAATTGTACGTACTATTCATCAGGGGTCAATAGGGATTGAAACTCTGGGTGCTGGAACCATCTCCAGAAAAGTATGAAAGATTTTTAGCTAGAGAAAATGCCGTGTCATAGTTCAACATCAGTCGCTTTAGAAAGTTAGAATCAAGATAGTTATAAAGCTTAATTCTCAATTCATAACTCATAATTTTTCAGAATGTTGCCACGAGAAGAACTTTTAAAAGGTGTTGAAAATCGAGATAGTGTAGCTCGTGTAATCGATCAAGCGGAGCAAGCCATCAAAACTTGGGAAGTGGTTTTGACTGATTTTCTGTCTCCCCCAGAATTGGCAGAAATTCAACGGGTGTTTAACCGATTAACAGAAGTGCAATTAGTTGCGTGGGGCGGATATCCGCAAGCTGAACGCCAAAGAATAGCGATCGCTCGTTCAGAACTTCCCTTAGATCAATCTCAAGTTAGCCTTGTCGCTGTGGAAATTGCTGGTAATTTCCTGTTTGATACCGCCTCTCACCGCGACTTTTTAGGCGCAATGTTGGGGACGGGAATTGTTCGTGAAAAGACGGGAGATGTTATTGTCTTGGGAGAACGAGGGGCACAGGCGATTGTCGCACCAGAGTTGGTGGAATTTTTGGAAATAAGTCTTAAACAGGTGCGATCGGTTCCGGTGAAAACTCAGCGAATTGAGGTAACTGAATTAAAAGTTCGGGAACCAAAGAAAAAAGAATTAACTACTGTAGAGGCTTCTTTGCGATTAGATGCGATCGCATCTGCTGGTTTTGGCATGTCCCGCAGCAAAATGGTTGATTTCATTGATGCTGGTGATGTCCGTGTCAATTGGAAAGAAATTACCCAAGCTAGTTCTCAAGTCAAATCAGGCGACTTAATCGCCATTCGCTCTAAAGGACGTTTAGAAGTTGGGGAAATAGCCGTTACAAAAAAAGACCGTTACCGAGTTCAATTAACAAGATATATGTAATAAGTCAGGAGTGAGGAGTGAGGAGTGAGGAGTTAGGAGTTTTAAATTTACTACTTTCTTTAACTCCAAACTCCAAACTTCTAACTCCAAACTCCTAACTCTTAACTCCTAACTCTTAACTCCTAAATATACTTAGGCTTTAAAGTGTTTTGCTAACATATTCAACAGAAGTTTGCGCGGTACAAGTCGAGATAATTTACTTCTAATTTGAGTGTTAGTATCAGAACTAATAACAGTTGGATAGCCTTTTTCCAAAGCCTCTAAAGATTCCCAAACCACTTTTTCGCAAGAATACACTTTATCTGTAGTACTTGCCAGTGCTGGAGGAAAATTAGCTTCTGCAAAAAAGTTTGTTTCTATTGGCCCTGGACAAGTGACTAAAATACGGACACCATATTGATTATTTTCTGCCCATAGTGCTTCACTAAAGCTAAGAATAAAAGCTTTACTGGCAGCATAAACAGAAAGGTATGGTATGGGTTGAAATGCGGTAATAGAGGATACGTTAATAATACTTCCAGAACGACGTTGCCGCATCAAGGGGAGAAATTTATGGGTTAAATCTACCAATGCCAAAATGTTTAATTGTACAATTTTGACTTGTCTTTCTCCATCCCCTTCAGCAAAGTCGCCATAGTAACCAAAACCAGCATTGTTGATTAATATGTCAATGGTTAATCCCTTTTCTTTAGTGGCATCAAATACAGCAGCAGCTGCATTAGCTTCTGTGAGGTCTTTGACTATAACCTCTACTTGAATTTTGTGTTGTTCTTCTAGTTGTTTAGCTAATTGGCTTAGTTTCTCTTCGGAACGAGCAACGAGTACAAGATTTGTCTTGCGTGCAGCTAGTTCTTGGGCAAAAGCTTTACCAATACCACTAGAAGCACCAGTAATTAAAGCAGTTGGCATTCTACATATTCAGATAGTTTTTAAGCACCATTAAAATTTTAGCGATGCTGGCTATAAGTTTTAACTATCCAAAGTGATATACCCAAAAGGGTAAAAGCAGAACTTAGCGCTGAAGAGAGCGCCGTAACCCAAATAATGATTTTTCTCATGGCGATTCCAATTCAAAATGAAATTGTTAATTACCATTTTTCAGACCAATAGATAATTTCTGAGGCAGAAGTATTAATAGCGACGCCGTAGCTATTTCCATGATTCCACTTGAAGCCAGGTCTACCTTTATCCTCTGTATTTAATACCAATATTTCATAAGTAGGTGGAAAAGATTCTGTGTAAGAGTCACTGGTGTAGAAAAAAGTTGTCGGCACACCACTAGGTTGATTTATGTGCTCGTTTGTGTTACCACCTATATATTTTTGCTTTGCACTACTTCTGTATTGTGAAAGTAATTTTTCTATCTTTTTTGGTTGCTGTTTCAGCCTAATTTGAAAAAAACTACTTCCTTGCAAAAATTCGGGAGAGTAAGCAATGCGAACATCTTTGGCATCAGTGGGAATCTCATTAGGAAAATGTTTTACTTGGTCATTATCAGACCATAGTTGATTACGAATTTCTTTGTAACGTGATGTATCAGTTATTATTTTAGGTTCCCTAGTACTGCTAAAAGTTCTTCTCAGAAAAAAGCTTCCCCCGACAATACTAAAACTAGCAAGGGCTAATAGAAACTGCGATCGCTTCATTAAGTTGGGTGCGTCTAACTTTCATAGTCATATACCCAACTAATAAACTAAATTAGTACTATTGCGGATATAGCCTCAGAGATATTAACAGAAACTTTGTGTATCCAGGGTAAATTCCGGGTAATTGTAAAATTACTATGAAGTTGGTCAATGATTACCTAGTTAAATACCGCAGTTTATCCTCGTTGATATCAGTACTATCTTTGTAGCTAACAAAATCAATTCCACAGCCATCCATTTTTTTTCAATTCTTCCTGATGCAGCAATAACTAAGACGGATATATAAATAGTAGATGCACCTTAATTAAATCACAGCCCTCAACTTTTAGTTGGGGGCTTTTTTTGTTATTGAGATTCTCTGATTCAAAATTAAAATATTTTTTGACAAAGTTAAATCTTCCCGGATATTACAATCAATAAAGCGGATTAATAAATGGTAGATGCACCTTAATTAAATCATAGCCCTCAGCTTTTAGTTGAAGGCTTTTTTATTGCTGATGTTTTTTCATTTAAGAATAAAATAAATTTGCTTATAGTTTAAATCTTCCCGGATATGGCAATCAATAAAGCGGATTAATAAATGGTAGATGCACCCTAATAATTTACAGCCTTCAGCCTAAAGCTGGGGGTTTTTATTATTTAAATATAGATGGCAGCAAACTGGGAGCTAACCATACTGCGTAACCAATAAATCCAAAGCACAAGGTAATTAGGACAGTAATACCATAGCTGATGCAAATTAATAAACCGTCAGATTCGATGGTGGCAACAGTCAAAAGTAAAATACCTACAGTGGGGATGGGATTTGTAAAGGGAATTGGTAATATTAGTAATACTGTTAACAAAGAGATACAAAGCCCATTAATTCGCCAAATCAAAGGATGATGGGCTATTTTTGCCAATCGGGGACGGGCGATTTTCTGTAACACTTTAGTAAGATGTCCCAAATTTTGCAAAAGTAACTGGGCAAAGGGACGAGGAAATTTGTAGTTAGCAATTCTTTTTGGCAGCCAAGGCGATCGCCTCCCTAAAACCATTTGGGCTGACAACAGTAAACAAGCACCACCAAAAGGGCCAGTTAATCCCGGTGGCATAGGAAATAAAAAAGGCAAAATTAATAATGTAATTACCAGGCAGAACCCTCGTTCTGAGGTTTCTGCCAGAATATCACCTAGAGTTAGCGGTTGTTCAGCTAGGCGTTGCAACAGGGACTTTATATCTTGAGAAAATCTCAGATGCATTTGGTGCGAGTTCCCACATTTTTAGCAGAGGGAGATAAGAGAGAATAATAACTCCTAACTCCTAATTTCTGGAGGTACTAAAACAGCTACAGCTTTAGGTATAACCCGAAAATGAGCAGGAGTGTAGGTAGTGATTTCACCATCTGTATTAATAGGGCGCGGTTTGCGAGTATACACCTCTATTTCTTGACCTTGAAGAGAGCGTACACTCTCCCAATGTATATGTCGCCCTTGTCGCAGCGCAGGGAGTAATAGTATAATCTGCCACCAATGTTTCATCTCCAAGCTATAGAGGTCTAGCCTTTGGTCATCTATTGCCGCATCGTCAGCCACTGCCATACCACCGCCGTAATAGCGGCCGTTACCCACAGCAATTTGCACTGTTTTCACGCGAACTGATTCACCATTGATTAAAATCTCCGCAGTAAAAGGTCTAGCTTCCCAAATCACTTGCAATGCAGTGGCGGCATAAGCAAATATTCCCCAACGGCGTTTGGCTTCTTTGGTAAGTAGCTGGGTAATTTTTACACTCAATCCCAGACTGGCAACGTTAAAGAAGTGCTTGCCGTTCACCCAACCCAAGTCGATGCGGCGTAAATTTCTATAGGCAATAATTTTGCAAGCTTCGCTGAGGGAATTCGGAATTTTCAAAGTCCTGGCTAGGTCGTTGGCAGTTCCTAAAGGCAAAATTCCCAAAGGTAACTGAGTATCAACTAAAGCATCTACTGCGGCATTGAGAGTCCCATCTCCTCCACCAATGATTACCAAGTCAACTTGATGCTGATAGCGAAGTATAACTTCAGCAAGATGTTTGGGGTCTTCTGTAGACTGCTCAATTAAATCAAAGCCAAGTGTCTTCAGATATTCAATCGCTTCCGATAGACCCTTTTGCCCTTGGCGGGCATGACGATTTACTAACAGCAGTGCGCGAGAACTCATGGGTAGTACCTTTCGTAGTTGATATGTCTAATTATCCGCATCCATGTATTCTGCTTCAAGTTGACTATCAAAAAGTGTTTAATTTGTTATGACAATTATCAAAAATTCATTTCGTCAATGGTTATTATGTTGTGCTTACAGATTTTTAATTTCTATTTTATCTAGTTTATCTCTATTAACCGTCGGTGTGTTGATACTGAGTAAATATACTTTTTACTCACTAAATGACAGGATTTACGTATTTTGTTTCTAAAATATAGGACTACTATTTGATTTTTAAAAGATACGTAGGGGAGACAGTCGTGTGGGCGGGTTTCCCAACTTGAGCGTTAGCGTAGCGGTAGCGACGCAGGAGCGTCACTGGCGTTGTGTAGCTGCGAGAGTACGACACCAAATCCTTACGAATGGTGCGTTAGGATGAAATCCATAACGCATCCTACAGTACCTAATTTTGTTCACAGATCAAATAGGAACCCGATATATAATGCTAATATTATAATATCCATAAAATAATGCCTAACAATAATTATTTATTGGTATAGATACATATTTTTAGATAAAACTTGTATAACTACTATTAATATTTACAATTTTTTAACTTTATTTAATGGGTAAAATTTGTTCGTAGTTTGCGCTTTCTTCGCTAAAGTTCTAAGAGGAAGCCTGAGTTACCCCTGCTTCCCCTAATTAAAATTTACTTACTTAGTGCCCGACCATCTAAACGACATAATTTTACTTTGTTGATGATCTTCGCACCGATTCTTTCATAGAACTTGATTCCACGCTCGTTAGATACAGCTACAGTCCAATCGATTCTGCCACAGCCTTTTTCCTGTCCAATCTGGCGCAAGCGTAGCATCAGCGCCTGACCAACTTGGTGGCTTCGATGTTCAGCTTTAATATATAAGTCATCAAGCCAAATTCCAGGTTTTGCTAAAAAAGTTGAATAGATAAAGTGATAGGTTGCTAACCCAATAGCAACCCCATCAACCTCAGCTAAAAGAACAAAAGCAAGGGGTTTTTCTCCAAATAGATCAATTTCTAGCTTTTGAGGAGTTGCTTCTACAGATTCAGGACAATCATCAAATTCGGCTTTCAAATAAATCAATTCCATAATGGCAGTAATATCCCTTTGGCTTACATGTCGAATTGAAATATTCCTGCCGTTCATGTTATTATTTGCCTTTTCCTTAAAACTCGTATTGGGAGATAATTTCTGTCTCACTCTTTGCTGCCTTTATCCACTCTTGCATTGCTGGAAGCGCTAAAACTGCCTCTACATAGTCTCTATAAACAGGATCTAATTGCACATCATAGGTTACAAACCGCAGGACAACTGGAGCAAAAAATGCATCAACGATGTCTACGACGGGCTACGCCTACGCAAAATTTCCAAATAAAAAATTGCCACCAGCCCCAAATTTTTGGCGTGATTCTTGCCAGATAGTGGTGATGCGGTCAATGTCTTGTTGTACAACCGATGCTAAACCAAAACCTGGATATTTAGCTATTACGCCGTAAGCCTCCCACTAAAACGGTACTCCGTTTAGTGGTGAGATATAAGGCGGTTAAAATTAACGCGACCTCCAACCAATTCAATCCGCAGGATTGACAGGGAGGGGGTCAGTGT
>NZ_JAIVFQ010000075.1 GCF_020829495.1 Nostoc favosum CHAB5714
ATGATTTCTAAGTTAGTCACCCTCATGGTCATTCAGTTGTCAAGGTTCAGAACCTTGCGGCTAATCCTTCAAAACCTTTTGGGCTTGATTTCTAGCCAACGAATCGCACGAAAACCGTGTTTTCGTCGCCAGCATTAGCGACAATAATCAGTGGTTTGGAAAAATCTTGGATTAATGAGGCAGCTAAAAGGAAGCTTTTGGCGAAATTCGTTTCAATACCAGTTCTGACGACATAAAGTTCATCGGCACTGATAACAATATCCAGCTTTAAATTGTCCTTGCCTTTGAACTCTTTAGTGGTCAATCGCAGTTCTGACAAGTACCCAGTTAACGCTCTTTGGGGAACTGGGGTTTTCTTCTCTTGGTTGATATTAAACTTGTACCAAACGTAAGATTCGCCATCTACTTCCCCCTGATTAACATATAAATAGATGGGTTCGGGAGGGTTGCATAAACCTAGTTTAATTTCAGCAGTCATGTTTTTTGTGGAGTATGCCATAATAAAGTTTCTCTAGCGAGAATTCATTTCCATAGGTGGCAATTGCCTGAACAAACAGCACTCATTCAGGCGATTGCTTTTTTACTAAGCAGAAGGTTGCTGATTACGTTCTAGTTCCCATTGCAAATAAGTGAGCGCAGTTTGAGCATCAGCAATGTTTAAATCTGGGCTATATCCCAAGTCCAGCAGTTTTCTGTAGTCTTGATGTGTAACAATCTCGGCTATCAGGGTTTGGGCTTGTTCAACTAACTGGTGGAGATGCGGATTAGACATTTCTATGCCCAGCCTGGAACATAAATCTTCCGCTTTCACACCAAGAGTTCCTGGCTCAATCTCGGTTTCTAACTCTTCAAGTAGTGATTGAAAATTTGGGTGTTCATCGTTAATTTCAATCTCAATCAAATCTGCACTCTTTGTAACGACAGTTGCCCAATCTGGGAGAGTCGCTGAAATGGTTTTAGCGTAAAGTTTCATGATTGTGTCCTCTGGGATTAATAACCTAAAAATCCTCGGCAATCTCCAACAAAAAGCCGCGTCCCGTGTTCTGTACTTGCACCAGTTCTTTATCCAACAGTGTTTGAATAACTGAATCGGAAAATTGCAATTGCAGACGATGTAGAGGTACACAACCGCCGCAAAGCTGAAGTGAACGCAGCAAATGATTGGCTCTACGGTCAAAGCTGTGGTTTGCTTCTTTAGCCATTGGTGCTACCTCCGCCTAATGCGCCTAACTGTTGTTGCCGGATTGCTATTTGCTGTTGGTAAAACTCAATCTCTGCGCGTATCTGTGAGAATAATTCCTGTGGGGAAAGGGGTTGAATTTGAGACTCCTGAAAGTGAAACAATTCGTCAGAGTTTTTATTAGGCATCAGCGCATAACGCCAACCACCACCGAATTGTTCAGCCAGTTCTGTACCATTTGGGTAGTATTGAAGTCCCAGAATGATGCCATCTTTAGTACGCTGATCCAAAGCAAAGCGAGGGTAGTCCCAGTGTTTGGGAATGGATAGCGTAATATTCGTCATGGTCAAACGAGATTTCTACTATTCTCAATTGCTCCAAGGCAACAGCTTGGGCTTGGGTAGTAATGTAGTCGTCGAGTTCGGTTTGGGCTGTGGCTTGTTCGTCGGTGATTTTCTGAGCTTGGGCTGACTGATGAGCGAGAATTGCGTCTACCCAAGTGTCAGCCGCTCTCTTGTCGCCTGTGGGTGTTATGCCGAGTTCTGCGGCGATTCTTTTGAGGCGCGGGAGGGTGTAGTTGGAGAGGGCTTGCGGTGTATATTGCGGATGTGTCATGATAAAGTTTCCTTGAATAGAAGGGCAAAGGGCGATCGCTTCCAATTTGCGAGAGAGGGGTGATTGCCTTTTGTTATGTCATTAATATAGCAAGGTCGCTATATATTTGTCAATTTTGCTATAAAAAATTTAACCCTGCTATATTAGGAGGGTAAAGCATAAGTCAACACTGATCTGGCTATAAAAGCATTAGTGGAGGAAACTATGAGAGTAAGGACAAGAATAAAAGACTCTCAAAAAATGATTCGTTGGCGGCTTAGGATATTAATGGCGGAAAAGAAAATCAGCAACAAGGAGCTTGCTGAGCTTTCGGGTATTCACCCGACCTCTATCTCAAAACTTAAAAATGCCGATGAAATTGAACAGATCAGTGGGAGAGTTCTAAACAGTTTGTGCAATGGCTTGACAAAGGCATATCAAGCCACAGGCGATAACCGCGTCATTACACCTGGAGATTTGTTTGACTATACTTTTGATCATGACGGCGATCCTACAACTGCTGAGATTGAGTCAACGGTGGCAGAAAAAGCCGACAATGGACAGCAACTACCTAGTTCTGGTAAATCAGCTAAGACTAGCGCTCAAATAGTATGGTTAACGCCTAACAAGGAGGCATCATAAGTATGTTTACTCCTGACCAAATCAACCTATCAGCATTGGCATCACTTCCCTTAGAACATCGAAAAGCTTTACCTGAATGTTCTGGCATCTACTTTGTTATCGATGGTCAAGGAATGAATGGCACTAAGAAAAGCTATTCGCTATACACCATAACCATTACAAGCATTAATAGAATGAAGCAGTGGACAGAGATATGCGATCGCTATTTTTTGTAGTGCTGTGAAATGGAGGCGGTAACGGTGCAGGGTTGTCCAAAAAATTTTTAGCGGGACTTAAACAAAAATTAAGCCCAAATGTAGCCCAAACTAGCGATATTCGCGGCAAATACGTCACGATTATGGGTCAACCAATCAAAAAAACGATAAGACATAGCCGTTCTAAAGGCATCTATTGCTTCAGTAAAAGTGTTCAAAGGTTTAGAAGCCCACCTTCGTCTCAAACCCCCAGTCATCTGATGCCAAAGAATAAAAGTATAGGCACAAAAAACCAAGGTAAAATGTCGGAGTAGACTTCTTTTATCCCGGACTTGATATTCTTTTAGTCCTAGCCAACCCCCAGGGCTATTTCATTCTAAATGTAGACGCGATATGGTAAAATTCAGCGCCAGATCTACTTCTTGCATCTAATACCGTGTCTGAAATCGAAATTATCAAAGCTTTTGCAGGCCTAGAAGACCCCCGTCGCCGCGCCGGACAGAGACATAATCTACCTTTATGTCTGGCACTGTTCACATTGGCGATCGCAGCAGGGAATAAAGGATTTTTAGCAATTGGAGACTGGATTTCAAGCTACCGTGAGCCGTTGATTGACCTTTTTCAACCCAAAAAAAATAGACTACCTTCTTATAGCACTGTGCGTCGTGCCTTATTACACGTAGATTACGAAGATTATTCCGTGTGTCTGAGCAAATTCTTTAATGTACAACCAAATACTGGAGAAACTGTTGGGTTAGATGGCAAAGTCCTCAAAGGTTCATATCAGATTGAAAATGATAACCCTAACTCCGATTCGCATCCAGCGATTATGTTAGTTAGTTCTTATATTGTTGAGCGAGGCTTAATTTTAGAGCCATTTCAAGTCGATGCCAAAACTAATGATCTTATTGCTTTACCTGAGTTGATTTCAAAACTGGCTCTCAAAGGAGTTGTTTTTGCTTTTGATGCTATTAATACCCAAAAAAAACTTGTGAGTTGATTATAAACAGTGGAAATGATTATGTTGCCGCCTTAAAAGGCAATCAATCTAATCTTTTCATTGATGTCAAAACAAATTTTACACCGGAATTCACTTATGAGCAGATAAATAAAGGACATGGTCGAATCGAAAAGCGTCATGTCAGTATTTGTCAAAATCTTGATGGTATTCGTCTTTGGCCTGGGCTTACCACTTTGATTCAAGTCAAATCAGAGCGTCAGGTTTTCACACACAATGTGATTGAAGTAACTAATGAAACCCGTTATTATATTTCATCTTTAAGTGAAACGGCGCAAGCCTTTGCTGAACGTATCAGAGGATATTGGGGTGTTGAGAATAAAGTCCACTATGTTCGAGACGTTACTCAAGGTGAAGATAAATCTAGAATTCGCACTACTCCTCTTCCTCAAAATTTTGCGCTCGCTCGCAATTTTACACTCAATTTATACCGCGACCAGATGTTTAAAAATATGGCACAAGCGCAACGACTATGCTCTTTTGGTTTAGACACACTCAAACAACTTTATAGAATGAAATAGCCCTGAGATTTAGTTCTGTTTAGATTTTCTTTACAAATCAGTTCTTAGAAAACATTTGAACATCATGATGATCGAACTGCTGCTAAAAAATAGTTTTTGGTTATCACAGCTACAATCCTCAGATGCGATCGCGTATGTTGAGCATCTCAACGATCCGACTATTCACCAGACAACTGAAAATATTCCCTACCCTTACACCAAAGAACACGCACTACATTGGATTCAACGCCATACAAACATCACTAATCAATACGGAAAACCACATCTATTAGCAATCCGCAATCCCCAAGGGCAACTGATTGGCTCAATCGGTATTGGTGAAATTGATGAGAGACATCCTCATGTTGCCGAGCTTGGTTACTGGCTTGCCTCCTCGTATTGGGGACAGGGAATCATGACACAAACCGTTCAGGTTTTCCTCCACTATGCTTTCATAGAACTCAGTTTACTTCGTCTTTGGACACGAGTATTTGAGTTTAATTGGGGATCGCGTCGAGTTTTAGAGAAGAATGGCTTTAAGCTAGAAGGCATTCAACGTCAGCACTTATACCGTGACGGCAAGTTGATTGATGATTATTTATATGGATTACTGAAAACAGATTTAAGCTGATCAGCATAAGTGCCACCTGATCAATCTCTGGCAAGGGCGATATGCCATTGGGCAGAAATCCCCCATCTTCAAGGGAACACAACAAGGTAATATCTGCACAAGAAAAGCTGCTGCTTCCGTACCCAAAGCTTAATCAGCTGCTGCCGCTCCTGAAGAACCAGCAGAAACCAACGCTCGTACTCTTTTTTCAGCTTCGGTATCCTGAGCTGATGCTTTCCACCACTTCAGAAGTTCAGGAGTGGGAGCAAACAGAGGCAGGTGCTTACCCTTCCAATTTTGGGGAGGATACAGGGAGATTGAGATGCTTTCGCCTCGGATGAGAGCCACGATAGAATGAGGTGTACACTGTCATAATCGTACCCGCTCCAAGTCATAGTCACTCACCCGCGTGATGGAATCTCTAGAGGTAAAAACCTCGTCACCCTTTTCCGATATAGTAGGGGAGATCCATTCGATGCAGTAGAACCAGGAATCGTTAATCAGTTGAATACCTTGGACTATGCGGATCGGCGGCCCATCTAGTGACAACCGAAACTCGACTAACTCACCCAAGCCAAACACAGGTTTTTCTTGGGGCAGCGATCGCAAATTACCTGTACCAATAAGTTCACTACCCCAAACAGTAATATTGTCATTGCAAGTATTGATTTCGTATTTCCAGCCTTGCAGCGACCATTCGACACCACAGCAGTAACCAAATGCTTTGACTCTCTTGACGTACACCCGTTCAAGCAAACTTACTAGCAACGGCGGGATTGGTTGACCCCAAGGTGGGGAGATGTACCAGCACTGTTCTAAGTCGTGGACAAGGTTAGTCATAGTTTTGCTCCTTTCAAAATACTTTGTGCTGACATGAATAATTGAGTTGCAAAACTGGGAGGTACGGAATAGCCGATAATTGACCCCGCTGTAGCAGTTTCGTTGGGGAATAATGCAGATATAGTATTTGAACCAAGTAGTGCTAATGTACTATATAGCTAGTAATATAGTATTTTATTAAGCGCCAGTTAGCCTAACTTTCTAATGCTTCACTCTGCTTCCAAGTGAGAAAAATAGTTCACGTAGATATGGATGCTTTTTACGCATCGGTAGAGCAGAGGGACAACCCTAGCTACCGAGGGAAACCGTTAGTAGTCGGTGGTAGTCCGAATCAGCGAGGTGTGGTTGCAGCAGCTAGTTATGAAGCTCGTAAGTTTGGTATTCATTCCGCGATGCCGTCAGTAACAGCAATTGCCAAATGCCCTGGGCTTATCTTTGTCAGACCAAGATTCGACGTTTACCGAGAGATTTCCGCAGCAATCCACGCTATCTTTAAACGCTACAGTGATTTAGTGGAAGGGGTTGCGCTAGACGAAGCATACCTGGATGTTACTGAAAACAAGCAGAATATCACCTATGCTTCTACTATTGCAAGATATATTAAAACTGCGATTTTCCAGGAAACTCAGTTGACAGCAACCGCAGGCGTGTCGATTAACAAGTTTCTTGCAAAAATGGCATTAGGGCAGAATAAACCCAATGGATTAACAGTGATTTTACCGGAGGATGCGATTGCCTTTGTAGAACAGCTACCGATTGAAAAGTTTCACGGGATTGGAGAAGTTACAGCAGCGAAGATGCATTCGCTGGGGATTCATACTGGTGCAGATTTGAAGGAGCGATCGCTGACTGAGTTAACAGACAACAGCAAGATTTACCTGACAGCAACAACTGAGAATACAAGATCAGCAAATTAAACAACAGCAACAATTCAGATTACAACCAAGTATATTAAAAAAGATATTTCCTTTCAAAACCTGCTTGAGTGATACGAATGCAGACACAGGTGTTAGAACTAGAAAAAATCGCTGACAAAATTAGAAAACTATTCGCACTTAGCCAATCTCCCAACGAGTCAGAGGCAAGCGCTGCCGCAGCTAAAGCCCAAGAAATGCTAACCCAGCACAATTTATCGATAGCCTCACTTCAAGATTGGACACCTCAACCACTAGAAGAAGAAGTCATTCGCCAGTTCAAACGCATGACCTCATGGAAATTTATTTTACTAAGTGGTGTTTGTTGGGGGAATTACTGCTGTGCGATCACTAGACACTACCATAGCGGGTCTAAAATGATTATCTTAGGGCGAAAAGTGAATATCGTCTCTACTCGTATTCAGTTTGAGTATCTTGAACAAACCATTGAACGGCTAGCAAAACAAGCCGTAGGCGATCGTGCTTTTAAAAATGCTTTTAAATTAGGTGCTGCTAATAGACTTGTAAGTAGGATTCTTGAGAATCGTGATCAACAGAAAAATCAAGGGATTGCTGGAACTACTGAATCAGTGGCAGTACCCGCCATTATCGTGCAAGCACTCTACGAAAAACTGGAATCTGAGTTAGAAGCATATCTAAATAATGTAAAAGTTAAACAAATGGCGCTACCATCTTGTGGTTCAAAAGACGGATATTTCTCTGGGATATCTGCGGCTGATTCTGTCTCTCTTAATCGCCAAGTTAATAGCAGTCAACAGCACTATCTACCAGGTTAATTAAAACGTGTCAGAAGATAGCGGCAGTGATGAGAGTAGATTAACGAGTGATTGACCTCATGCAGTGCTTCATGCGATCGCTTTCGGCAAGATTTGCAGTACTTGTACAGAGGTATAAATATTTGCCAAAGTATAAACTGAATCTGGTAAAAGATGATGATAGTAAATTTATATACTCTATTGATGTGAATAACTCGATAGAGTATTTTTGTGAAAGTACGCCCAATGTAAGCGATCGCCTCTTCTGTGCCCTTGTTACAACCGCGCCTCCACAGCCGACGATTGCTCCTTGGGGTAATGGTGCATTCATGTTTGACCAAATTTTGATAACCATTGGTTAACACACATTCAGCCAAGGGTGTTGCATTGGGCTTTGTTGATTGCGTCTAATCCTCGTATAGTGCAGCTTTAAAAGTTTTGCGTTCTTTTTGCATAAAGTACAAAACTCTAGCTGAAGAGTATTACATAGCAAACGAATTATATAGGTGGATCAAAGATTCAAGTACGGGTGATAGAGTATACTATCGACTCAGACAATGAACAACAAACTTATCGTTTAATTACCAATTTGGTGGACATTGCTCTATTCCCGGCTTTGTTATTGACCACAGAATATCATCAGCGTTGGGAAATCGAAAATACGATTGATGAGTTAAAAACTCATCTTAATGGGCGTAAAACTCCTATTCGTTCTCTTAAACCCCGCGAAGTTGTTCAAGAAATCTACGGTTGGCTTTTAAGCCATTATGCAATTCGCACTAGAATGTTTCAAGCCGCAACTACTGCTGGAATATCTCCATTGCGCTTAGGTAATACTTGTACTCTCAGAGTTAAACGCCTGTGCTATTGCTGATTTTCAAGATGCTAACAGTGAGCAATTACCCTTTTTTTCTCCAAACTAATCCTTGAAATTTTGGATCAAAAAATTCCGCCAAGGCAAGGCAGAACAAATCCCAGAGTCGTTAAAAAACCTCGTTCAAAGTTTCCATCTAAAAAACCAATCCACAGAGCCACGGGTACTAAACTTCAACCACGCACTTTTTTTATTCTTAATACTGCTTAATTCTTAACCGAGAAGTATTGCCCTGTATCCCACAGTTTCGATTCAGCGTACAGTTAGCCGGTGTTGGGAGAATGTGCCGGATACGATCGCCTATTTGAAGAAAGCATTACGAACGAGGATTGGGGGCGAATCACCCGAAGCCGTGTTTGTGGCGGCTTGCAAGGAGGGACGGAAACCAGAGTCAGCCCAGGTCAAATCTGCTGTGAAGGATTGGTTCGAGTGGGCGCGACGAGAGAGAATTGTGATTGCGATGTCGGGTGAGGTTGTGTACACGCCGGATGGGGAGGCGGTGGAATTGCAGGAGATGATGCGGCGGTTTGGGGTGCAGAAGTAAATACTGCTCACTATGTCAACTACCTACATATATAACTACAAATATAAATTTGTTATCAAGCAACTAATATACTATTATATGTTTAAATGACAGTTATTAACTGTCTTAACTGTCCTTGCATTCTCCTAAAAATCGTGAAATATTAGAACCATGAAGTGCGCTATCAATAAACTTCAAGCAGCCTCCACCAAAGCATTTGTCACGTTGGACACTTGAAGCCAGCCACTATATGTGCTGCTGCAATAATATTCTGCCCAAGTCTAATGTCTTGAGGCGAACGTTGTTGTGCGCCCGTTGTCTTTTACGTTGACAAAGCCTGCATCTATATCCCCATACATAAAAAATCTTTGTGATGATTATCGCATCATTTTTTATGCAGAATAAAGCTTGCTCATTTGTTATTTTTGTCTCACGATAGGAGGAAGATATGTTTCTAACAAGACGATTATTCTTAGGTGCTTTGACATTATCTTTAATTAGTTTGACTAGTTATCCACACAAAAGTTTAGCCAATTCTCAACTATCTACAAAGCCTGTACAAGAATTTTACACTGCAAGCCTAGTAAGTTCTCTTCTAGATCCTCTTCTAAACCCTTATAAATGCCCTACCAAATTAAGAGTTATTAACGCTGCGGTTGCTACTGCATCACCAGTTGATGTCATTGTCAACGGTAAAAAAGTTTTGCAGAATGTAGATTTTCGTCAAGCTAGTAAATATGTAAATGTAACACCAGGAAATATTCAGGTACTTTTTGTGCGCTCTGGTACTAGCAGTACAATTGCTCATAGAAACTTTACAGGAGCGCCTAATAGTGCTTATACAGTAGCGGTAACAGGAACACTACAAGGCCCCTCAGGTCAACCATTATTTAATCAATCACCCTTTGTGATTCCAGAGGATTTAACACAGCCTAATCCAGGTAAATTTAAAGGACGTTGGTATCGCTTTTCGGAAACTAGCGCTGTTATAGATTTCCGTATTAGCAAATCCTCTAGCCCAAATGTGGATGAAACTCGTATCACAGACCTGACACCCAAAACTGCTATTCCTTACCCAGAACTTACAGCTGGTACATATAACTTCAATCCAGTTCTACCTGACCAATTTGACCCATTGATCAATAATGCCTTCAACCCACCAATCACAGTAGAAGTTGCGAATCAACAAGTCCCGGAAGGAGTCATTTTTGATGTAATTGCTACAGGTAATGGCTTAGGCCAAGCACCTAACTCACTGCTACTCACAACTGCCTCAACAAAAACAGTGCCTCCTGATGCTAATGGGTGTAATCAGATTGTGCAGTAAGCAATATCAACTTAGTGAGGCATTTTTAGCCATAGGAATCTTATTTAATTTTTGAAAAAACCGTATAACTATTGAAGCGGAAGCGGCTGATTCAATCAGACCCGCTTCAGTTTGTTTGCAGTTTGAAAATATCGCAGAAAATCTGTGTAATGTCGAGGCGGGATAGAATAGTAGACATAGCCGAAACCTTGATTTTTCTTAGATATTTTTAGTTTCGGCATTTTTTTGTCACTTTTTTACCTCTTTTCAATTAATCGTAGCTATCGTCTGTGCCACTCTGCGCGATCGCTGCTGTGAAGGCCAGTTGAGCAAATTCTTACATAGCAAGCTTTCTGCCCTTTCCTATCCGTCGAACTCACGTTTATTTAGTTTGCATCATATCAAACTCCACCGTCAGCCTGACCCCACTGCCACCAACCCCAGCAACCGCCCCCGATAGAACTCCTGCTGCAACCCCGAAAGAACAGCCAGCACCCCAAGTTCAGACCAATCGCCCAAATCCTCGTCGTACAGAGATACCCGGTAATAGCCGCAAGCTAGGCGATCGCACTGCACAGGATAACCCAATGCGTGACATTTCTCGATTAGCGACGATATCAAAGGTGGATATGTAATAGGGTGATTTGTCTTGCCTTGGATAAGGGTTAATTGTAGTTGGTCAGCACCAACTTCCCCGCCCCAAAGCTCTTGCAGTATCTCCTCACCAACTTGATATCGATGGCAAAAATCCCCAGTCTTTTCAAAGCAGCATAGTGTTATATCTTGTGGATTTTCTTTCTGTTTTCTCACCCACAATTGAATTAGTTGCTGACGAGAATCCAGAGTCTTCCTGAACTCCCTGGTGTATTCTTCCTGTGCGGCGGTATCCTGGGCTGATGCCTTCCACCACTTGAGCAGTTCGGGAGTTGGCGCGAATAGAGGCAGGTGCTTACCTTTCCAATTTTTGGGAGGATAGAGTGAGATTGAGATGGCCTCGCCTCGGATTTCGCCACGGTAGAATGATGTGTACACTGTCATAATCGCACCCTTTCCAAATCGTAGTCAGTCACCCGTGCGATGGAATCTTTAGAGGTAAAAACCTCGTTACCTTTTTCAGAGATGCTGGGAGACATCCATTCCACACTGTAAAACCACGCATCGTTAATCAGTTGAATGCCCTGGACAATACGAATCGGTGGCCCATCACCGTGAAACCGAAACTCAACTAACTCACCCAGGCGAAACACAGGTTTTTCTTTAGTGTTCGGTTGCAAATTACCCGTACCAATAAGTTCACCTCCCAAAACAGTAATATTGGTATTACAAGCGAAGATTTCGTATTTCCAGCCACGTTCTGACCACTCCACGCCAGTGCAATAACCGAAAGCTTTGGCAGACTTTACGTACACTCGTTCTAACAAACTGACCAGTAGAGGCGGGATTTGTTGACTCCACGGTGGAGAAATGTACCAGCACTGTTCTAAGTTTTGGACAAGGTTAGTCATACTTTTGCTCCTTTCAAAATACTTTGTGCCGACATGAATAATTGGCTTGCAAAACTGGGAGGCACAGAGTAGCCGATGATTGACCCAGCCGTAGCAGTCTCGTTGGGAAACTCGTACCAACTGGGAAACCCTTGCAGGATTGCAGCCCCTTCAATAGACAAGGATTTGACAGTACCATCCGGCAACCAAATATCAGCGAACTTACTTCGGTTGCAGCCTTTGTGGTCGGTGAAATGCGATCGCAGTATCGTGTTGCAAGGTAAATGTCCAGGTTTGTATTTGGACTCTGTACGTCCCCCAACTCTCTGTATTAGCAGTGGCGTTGGTTCATTAGTTGTCAAAAATTGTTCTACCGCTTGCCGTTGTTTGGGGAGTAGTTGGGAATCGGTCATGCTGGGGATGAGATGGGCGATCGCCTCGTACCAACCACAAGATTTAGCTCCCGTAGGTAGGGCAACATGAAGACCCTTGTTTGCAATCAGGACTAACCGCCGACGCGCCTGGGGTAATCCGAATTTGTCCATGCTGACCACGCTGTAAGTAACCGAGTACCCCTCTTGCTCCAAAGCTGACAGAATGATACTGAAACTCTGACTGTTCTGATAGCGTGGGACATTTTCAAGAGTAAACACCCGTGGCTGCAACTGTCGGATGGCTTCTGCTACTGCGATCGCTGCACTCAGGTCGTCAGCCGTTTCAATACCCTTGCCCGCTTTAGCTGTGTGAGCAAGGCTTGCGTTGGCGCACACCGGGGAGGCATGGAGGTAATCGGGGCGGCGGGGAAAACCTAGAAACTTTGACTGTGCTACTTCTTGAACTGTTAGTTGGATTATTCTACAGCCATACTCGCTGAAGTTGTGGTGATGAGTTTTGGCGATCGCCCTGCTCAAGTCTGGTTTGCTTGGGTCAAACTCTACTGCAATAACTGGGCGAATCCCGGCTTGAACCATCCCAGCTTCAATCCCGCCGCCACCTGCGAAAAGTACTATGGCGATCGGTGCATCATCTGGAAGTACTGGTTTTTTTTCTGTATTATCAAAATTTTTGCAGACATCTAATTTTGGTGATGGCTTTTTAGTTTTCGCTTTTTTGATAAAGGCGGTAATATCTTCCCTAGTCGCCCCGTCTTGTTGCAGTGTCCGAATCATTGGGACAGCACCAGGGGGAATTGAGCCGATACTTCGTCCTTTCCATACTCCATCAACTCGTTCTTCCCAGTTATATCCCCATCGGTAATGAGTCGGGTTGTTTGGGTCACGCTCACCTATCACTCGTGGGTAAAAGGCTATAGTCCCATCAAGTAACTTTTTCTTTTCAAGGTACGGGTATAGGCATCCTTGGCTATGAAGTTGTATGCTTTTAAGGTCGTCCTCTAAGAATTTTTCGGGTGTCGCAGATAACGTAACCTCCACTGGTGCAGTAGAACCAGAAGGTGTTTGATGTACTTCAGTTTCATCAAGTAGCTTTTTCTTTTCGAGGTACGGATAGAGACATTCTTGGCTATGAAGCTGTGAGGCTTTAAGGTCGTCCTCTAAGAATTTTTTGGGTATCGCAGATAACTCAACTATTACTGATTTTGCCTTCGGAGGTAGGGTATTGCTTGGGGCTGTTTTAGTCATACAGCCACCTCCATCACCAAATCGTCTGGTACTTCAAAAATCCCCAGTTGACCAATGTAAGGAATCGGTGTAATCTCGCGTGGATTCTCCAGCTTCCAGTGATATTGCTCAGGCATCCCCCAGCCAAAACAATTCGCAATTCGCAATTCGCAATTCGCAATTAATTTCATTGCTTGATTTTCTCTTTAACTTTTCGAGTAGATGCAACTAAGATTTTTCCAATTTCTCTAGTTTCTTGAAGTAAGGATTCAAACTTATTTTTATCAACCAATTCTGCCTCGATTAATATTTCTAACCAATATTCAGTTTCTCTTTCTTCTTTAAGTGCAATTTCTAATTTGCTCAAAAAGTCTTTATCAGATTGGGCAGATTGAGCTTCTTTAACATTTGCACCTATAGAAGTGCCACTTCGGAGTAACTGTTTTGATAATGTTCGACAAACTCCGGGCTTTTCATCTAAAAAAGTACAAGCTTTGACTATTCTTATTGCTAAAGCTTTCGTTCTATCAGCGATACTAATTTTTTGATTCATTTCTTTTACTCCTAGTTAATAATTGCGAATTGCGAATTGCGAATTGCGAATTGTTTATTGCCCAAGGCTGACGGACGGATAGCGCTTTCACGGGTTTTAAAACTCCAGTAATTGAATGTATGCGTCTAATGCCGCGATCGCTGGATGTGGCTGTAAATTACCTAGCCAAGTTCAAAAATTTTGATGTGGATAAATCGCACAACATCGTCGCAGTGCCGAGCTTACCGTAAAGTCGGTTTTTCAAGGGCAATCAACTCAATAGTGCGGTCGCTTGGGTCTTTTGTGTAGACAGCATCCCGGTGAAGCATGATTAACTGGTCACAAACCTCAAAGATTTCACCAGAGTTGCGGAGTAAATGACGGTTCGGGCGTTTATCAGCCGTTGTTTGATTGCCCCGATTGATTTGACAGCCCAAGAAAACAGGGATTTTGTGAGACTTGGCAATATCCCGAATCTGGCGGGTAATCTTGCCGACTTCAAAAGCCATATTCCCCCCAGATTCCAGAGGAATCTGTTGCAAGTAGTCAATAAACACAGCACCAATAGAACCACCAAATTCGGCAATGGCACGGCGTACCGCACTTGCAATCATTGCAGTTGTAGGGGACGAATGCTCGTAAACCTTCCAAGGCAGTTCCACCATCTGTCCTATGCCTTGTGCTATTTGCTCCCAGTAGCACTGAGTATTGGTTTGAATCATAGAAGCGTCTACGCCTGTGATTCGGGCTAGCATTCGGGCATTGAGTTGATTCTTGTCCATTTCTGGAGTAACGTACAGAACTGGTAATCCGAGCTTAGTCATGATTTCGTAAGCGTAAGAAATCATGAAGTGAGTTTTCCCCATGTGGGATTCAGCTGCTACTACTACCAAGCTGCTGGGATAAATGCCACCGGTGATATTTTCTAAGTCGTACCAACCAATTTTGTCGCCTGCCATGTTTCCCATCTCCAGCTTTTGAAAAAGTTCAATGCCCATGTCTTGTGCTGAGAAAACCTTGCAGCGTTCATCGCTTTGATTTTGGGTAACGCCAAAAACTTTCGCCTCAGCAAGCGATAGGACAAGTGGTAGTTCAGTTTGCGTCTCGTAACCGAGTTGGACAATTTCATTGCCCACTTTGATTAACTGCCGCCGTCGATATTTCTCCATTACCAAATCAGCCAAAGCGTCAATGTTAACGGCTGATACAGTGCGGTCTACCAAAGTCGCTAACTTATTCCTGCCACCAATGCGATTGAGCAAATTGTGGTCAGCCAACCAAGCGGTGATAGAAAGTAAATCTGTGGGTTGATATGTAGCATGAAGTCGGACTGCGGCTTGATAGATATATGAGTGGGCGCTGATGTAAAAGGCTTCAATGCTCAAGCGATCGCTGACTCTGGTTATTGCTTCTGGGTCAAGCATAATCCCGCCCAAAATCGCTTCTTCAGCTTCGATGTTTTGTGGGGGCAAGTTGTCAAGTGACCTGTCAGGATGGAAAGAAACTACGTTGTCTTGATTGCTGTACTGAGTCATGCTCTAAGTGCTAATTTTAACTGGGTTTCAACTTCTCGTAGATCAACTACTGAGAATCGGGAATTGCTCGGAACTTTCGGAGTGTTGACTGCGGCTTGAAGTTTTGCCTTTAGCTCCAGCATTTGTGGGCTGTGTTGATACTCATTGGATGGAACCCGAATGGATTGCTCAAGAGCACGGCGCATTTGGTCTTGTGCCAACGCATCTTCGAGTGAACTGTTAGTGGTGTTTTTTACTCTGTGAGCCAAAGCAGTATGCTGTTGAGGTAAGGGCTGTTTTTCTGTTTGCAATAGTGCTTGCTGATAACGCTGCATCAGGTTCGTCCATCCCCCTTTGGTTTTCTCCCAACTCCCTATATATTCTGGCTTCTGACTCCTGGGTGCTTAATTCTTACAAATTTGGAATCTAGCTCTGATTTTTACTGTTGATAAAATTGCTATCTATGCAATACAAGTAAGCTTTAGTCTTCTGAAACATTTAATTGTCTATCTGCCATTGCGCGTTTGACCAGCTCTCCAAAAGCTTGGCTTTCATGTTCTCGTTCTAAAATCTGTCTAATTAAAGTACCAATAGGAATTTTCTTCCATGTAGCTACAAGGCGAAATTCTTCGTAAGCCTTTTCTGACAAAGTGATCGAAAGCATATATCGTTCTGGCATAAGGCTCTCCAAAATCTGAGATAATTCAAAAATACGCTCTGCGCTTTTGTTAGTACGCATATACTAAAATGATATCGAGGTTTTATTACAATTGCCTTACAATTGTCTAACAATTGTATAGATTTTGTTGATGGTCAATATCCTAAATTCTCTATTGACTCAATCGTTCGAGGTAGTTAACGAGATATCCTCATCTGTTAAAAGCAGCAGTCCCAGTCCCATCAAACCGATCCGTTTCGTTGCCCCAGCAGTCTCTATATTTGTGTGAACACCTTTTATTCTGTACTGGTTATTGGTGGTATAGAGTAATCAATCGTACTAACCTTACTCAGTAGCGATCGCTTTTTGCCTCAAAGTTTCAGTTGAGGAACCAGGGAAAGAACCACGAAAACAGGCTTCACCGATAGATTTGTATGAAGGGAAGGCGTTATTATCACAACCGGCTCGACGGCACAGGTGAGAGTAAACTCGAAATGCCTCCATTGTTAGTGGTAAATCATCCAGCTTACTATCGATATAAATATGGCGTTTTCTTCTGCCGTAGCTAGTAGTCTACCAAGGCAACTTTGCTAGGTTAAACTTGGATATAAACGCTGCATTTTTCGGCGAGCATCTTTAGTTTGAAAACCCCAATAGACACTGGCTTTTTGTTGATTACGTTGTTTCTCCCAAGCGGCAATCTCAGAAGTTAATGTTTCTGCATTAGGAATACGCCGTTCTAAACATTGGCGAGATAAAACAGATAATTCAATTTCTACTTGATTCAGCCAAGAAGCGTGTTTAGGAGTATAGTGAAACTCTAATTTTTGAATAATTCGACGTGCTTCTTCTGCTGGAAAAACTTCATATAATGCACTGGGGGTATGAATATTCAGGTTATCAACTACTAAACGGATTACATCAGCCTCTCGGTAATAAACATCTACTAAATTTTTCATCTGTTTAGCAAAATCGGCTTTAGTTCGACGTTCTGTAACTTCGATATGCCGCCAGCCTGCTAAGGGTTGAAAACACGCAAATAAATTTACTGTTCCGTTACGTTTATACTCGAAATCATAACGTTCAGGTTGCTCCGGCTCTGGTGGCAAAGGCTGTCTAACTTCTTCTACTAATTGATATGGACACTCATCAAAGCAGACTACAGGGCGTTTAGGATCATAAGGCTCATTGTACAAATCCAGTACATCTTCCATTCGGAAAACATATTCCGCATTTACTTCAGGGATACACCATTGTTCTTTCAACCAAGGTTTGATTTCATTTTTTTTAAAGTCTGACGTACTGTTTCATCTGAGATTGAATCTATGATCCCAACGTTCACTAAATGATCTGCTAATAATTGCATTGTCCAACGCACTCTCCCTTCTGGCGGATTAGAACAAGCCGTTGCAATCAAAAATGCTTCTTGCTTTTCATCTAATTTTTGAGGTTTTGGTGGATGTGGTTCATCCTCTAACGCAAAATCTAATCCACCAATGACAAATTTTTCTCGTGTCCGCTGTACTGTTGCAACATGAACTCTAACTCTATCAGCGATCGCTGAGTCTGTTTCATCTTCAGCAGCCATCAAAAGAATATTTGCACGGGTTATAGTTCTTGCCTTGTGCTTACCTTTCTTTATTATTGATTGCAGTTGAGAAACTTCATCTTCACTCAAGTCAACGATGTACTTCTTTGCCATATTATTCCCTGTTTTTGGCTAGTTTACCAATTACAGGTATTACTTAGCAAACTTTGCTTGGCAGACTACTAGAGCCATCACCTTGTATTTTTTCTGTTAAACTCATATCTATAGACCTCAAATGGTTTGGTTTCCCCCCGCACTGCGCTACAGGCGGGGGTTTTGCTTTATTCACGCATCAAAGGGAAATTCTCTAACTTGCAGATATTCGGGAAACTCTTCAATGTTTCCTCCCTTCTTGTCACGGGTTTTGAATCGCTGCCCCTCAAGTTTTGCATTCGCCCCCAACTGCTTCACAAATACGGGTGTTTTCGATTGTTGGCATTGTTGGACAATTGATTCGAGCCATTCGATGTGGCATGGTCTGGAATTTGGGCCAGACTCACCACCAATAATGACTAACTGAACATCATTCAAATAGTGAGTGATATCGCCCAAATCTTCTAGTAATGGTTCAACTGACCAGAACCGAATTAAAGCTGGAATTTTGCTAAGAAATTGACTACGTTCTTCTAAAGTGCGGCGATTCTCAATCGAAGTTCCTGGCCAAATATTTAAAGGTAACTTGTCTAGTCCATGACAAGAAAGCCATTCATCCATAGATGACAGCATAATTTCTGGGCGTTTGGTGAGAATCTGAAATATTTGATTGGGAGCAACGAACATTCCGTCCAGCATTTCATGTTGCCAAAAACGCGGAACCCACTCACCAAAAACATCTGTCATTGAAGAAACAAAATGCTTTTTGGGTTTTCTTTGGAACCCCCATTTCCGAATAGCTTCTGTATCTAACACTAGCTCTGGTGGTTGCCCAGAATAGGGTTGCTTATTCCCACCAAAGAAAGAATTTTGATTCAGCTTCTCTGCAAAACAATTTGCACAGCCCTCGCTTTTCTTATGACACCACCAACCGCCGACTTTGGCACGGATAATATTATCTGTTTGGTCAGTCCAAGATATTTGCGTAATACTACTCATTTATTTGTTCCTCTGTAAATAAAATCCAAAACACTTCATGAGGGATTATGTTGTTTTTAGCTAGCCATTCGTTTAAATTGGACTGATTTTTTGAACTGTTGCAGTAACGACAGCACGGTACAAGATTTCCTTTTTTTGATTTACCGCCTTTTACAACAGGAATGACGTGATCCAACCCAGTAGCTCGGTTTTTACAGCAATAAACACACAAACCCTTAGATATATTCATCAATTCATTTTTTAAATGCAGAGAAATAGAATCTGTTTTTTTTCGCCTGGCTCTTACACGCTGCACAATTTTAAATCTAGCTTCTTCATTTTCGTTGTATATTTTCTTCTGTTCCCTTGCAAGACAGGATGTACAAGCCCCTTGCCATTTGCTATTAATGACCTTTTGAATCCATTTCTTGCATCCACGACACCACGCAAAGCCAGTTTTTGCTTTTTCAATTCTTTCAGACTTACTTGGAGAGTTGTCTTTTTTAGGGTAGTCACAATTTTTGCAGATTGCTTTTAAAGCATCCCACCTGCTTTTATCTTGGCTATAATTAGTTTTATTTTTCCATTGTTTGCATTTGTAGCACCATTTTTGATCCGAATCTACCAGTAATTGATACTCTTCTAAAGAAATTCCTATTCGGCGTGCGTGCTTTTTAAGTGTCCCAATTAAACTTCCCATAATTAAAGAGAGCTTTGATAGTAGGTACTAATTTCACTGTTGGCGATCGCCCGAACAATCGATAAAGCGGATTCAGGACTAATCGCTTTGTCTGGGGTTTTGTAAAAGCCAGTAATTCTATTAGCAGGGCGTGTAATAATTCGTTGTTGTGTAGTGCATTTGTCCCAAACAAAACACGAAATCGTGATGTTATCTGTTGCCCAGCGCTTACCTTTCTTATCCTTGCGAAAGCAGTAACGGGGCATGATCAGTACAAGTGACGGCGGATATTCTTCGAGGAATGCAGCACGGTCATCACAGGGTTCCAAGAAACTGGTCAACAAAAATGCAGCAACACCCACACGAGCTTTTGCGAATGCATTTTTGATAATTGGTGCAGCAAAATCCGAATATGGTGGATTAGTGCAGATCCAATCGCACTCTGGCAAAGAATTCCATGACTCGGATAGTGTTGCATCCAAATGGTAATCAGCCGCAAGATGTGGATCAATATCGTTCGTCCACATTTGCTTGGTGTGTGGCCAGGCTTGGAGTAAAGATGCGATCGCCCCCATTCCTACGCAAGGCTCACCAATCACACCAGATAATGGAACATGGCGCAGTAGTTCAGTTGTGAACCATGAGGGAGACTCGTAAAAGTTCAGAGGATGTCTACCAACAGCTTCTACTTTAGATGTACTTGTATATGGTTCTGGTGTCAGTAGTGGCGTGACAATCATACTTCATCCTCACTAAATTCAATGTGGCTTAAAGTTTGAAGTTCAACAGCTAATCCACTTAAGAAATTTTGGAGTTCAACTGTTGCCAATTCTTTGGATATCTCTTTTTCTGACGTGTAAATAAGTTGCTTGTGATGCCCAAAATAAACTTCTGTACGAGTTAAGTTTTGCTCTGTGTCAGTTAACAGAGTTAAAGTAAATCTTCCAAGTTTGCAAAAGTAATAAGGACGTTTTGGACTCCAAGACTTTCCGGGTTGCCAAGTGATTTTGGGTTTTTTATTAATGTGAACACTGATAGATTCAAAATCAACATGGAAAATGTTCAGTAATGAAAACATTTCGCCACTGTTGTAATGGTCTACAACGTGCTGTCTAATGCCTAATTCTGCTAAACCATCGGGAATATCAATGTGAGCTTCAGATGTGATTTTTTCAACTACTGTGACTATGGCTTTCATATCCGTTATCCTGAAAGTAAGGAGTATCTTTGTGTGGCGATTGTTACTTATTGAGCGGCAATCGCTTTTTATTTTGATTGTTAGAAACCTTGAAGTTACGACACTTTCTTGAGATGTGTATTATTTGCTAGAGAAGTCATCTTTGTAACAAATAATGTCAAAATGCTGTTAGTTGATTGACTACGTGAAAGAGAAGCTTTTAATGTTATTGGTAATATTCAATGCTTTAGCAATAACTTGCGTCTTTAGATTAGCGAACGTTTCTGTGGTGAGGCGTTCGCTTTCACTTAACCAGCACTGGTTCTTTCTTACTAGTGAAAGCCCCCGCCTGCCTTAGCGCTGCACCAGGACTGGGATGAGCGAAGAACTCTTCTACAGCTTTGGTCAACCCAGCCGCAACAGCCGATTCGTGGCAAGCGTAGACATAGATGGGCTGTTGCACACCGTTAACCAATCGCGTCTCTTGGCGATCGCCTAGATGTGGGTAGAATGTTCTCACCCATGTGCCTAAATGTCCTCGATAGTGAGCGCCGCTCAGGGGGACTTTCTTTCCCAGTTCGCTTTCTGCAAAGTTCACAACTCCCAACCAGCGTTCTTTTGAAGGGGTTAGCAATTTTCTGTTATGTTCTGCCAGAAGATTCCCGGCATAGTCTTTAAATTGCTGTTCGGTGTACGGGTTGAGTCTGCCACCAGTTAACTCAGCCAAAGTCTTCATTGCCAGGACAAGAGTATGCAATCGCTGTTCAACTGGGGGAAGGGCTGGTGTGGAGGGTTGTTCTTGTGGTTGAGTAGCGGGTTTTGTCCAGCCCATAATGTCTTGCATCCAGGCGCGAACACCGATACTTTCAAATGCTTCACAGGCTAATCTTGCTTGTTCGCTGCATCTTTTCCCCGCTTCGTAACCGTAATAGTGAAGTAGTTCATGTAAATCAAAAGGCGATCGCCTGCCTGAGAAACATCGCGATCGCCTTTATCACCCAATCAAAGGTTTTAAAATTATGCCACAAACAACAGCAACTGTAACCTCTTGCGTTAAACCAGTTGAAGAATTGAGATCAGTAGAGATTTCGTTTGAAGATCACGAATTCTATGCAGGTCAAAAGCTCGTAGCTAGAATTACCCACGACGATGACCTAACGCAACCTTGGATAGTGATGGTCAATGGTGAGGAGATCCACCGCGCGAACACTTTTAAAAGATGCCACAGCTACATCACATGGCATTACCAGCGCGGAACACTGCCCAGACAAGAAGAAGAAACCCCAGTCGCTACAACGGGGAATGAAGTTATGTGCTCAATAGCCGCCCAGTGTGAACAATTCGGATTTGAGTTGTTAGACGACGGCATCTATAAGGATGAACAAAAACTCGGTTTAGTCGGTTGCACAGACGGTCATTGGTGGGTTATTCGGGCAACTTCAGTGCATCAGCAGAAAGTTCCGTGTGATTCTGCATTTGATGCGGTGTGGGTATTGTCGATGGTAGAACTGACGCAACCATCTTGTAAGGAACTGCTGGATAAGCCATTTGAGCCGTTTGATCAACTGACGGCTGATGAATGGGAACAGCTACGGCAATATCAGCCACCCTCAGACGAGTCCCTTGATTGCGGTGGGGTCACAGACTCCGATTTTGCGCGGATAGCTGTTCGATGTCGGTACATTGTTTTGTTATTTTCATAACCCAAAACAATATCAAGAGCCAATTTTAAATGACTGCGAATATGGTTAATGATTTTCAGTGGGATATCTGCAATCGATGGGAAATAACCCAGTCTTTGGAATGATTTTAAGATGACGAGCAGGCTCAAAATATTACTTTCACCTTTCGTCGTATTGTAAGCGAAAGCAATTTCGGATTTAGTTGGAGTATAAATCTCAGTAAGTTCTTTGGTGGTAAATTGGCGTTTGAATCTAGGATAAGCGGTACGTTCAATTGATGTCACGCTGGTATTGATGGATTGTCCATACTGGTATTGCTTTTATAGATATAAAACAAAATCTTCACTTTTTCTTGGTTCGAGAGTTTTTTCTCTTAGCAAGCTCTTTGTTACTACCAATTTCAACAATCGTATTTTTGTAATAAAAGCCGCAATAAGGACAGTAGGAATGCTTGAAAGTTGTCACTGATTTGCCACATTTGAGACAGTGGGCAACAAGCTCAAACCCGCACATAAAGCAGTACAATGACCTGATATCGTTCCAAATCGGTTCTGTGGGTGTCCCTGGAGTCCAGCATTGGGGACAAAATTTAATACTGGTAAATGGTTGCTGTATTTCCTCATCGCTACAAATTTCTTCTAAGTACTCAATTGGTATCGATAAAGCCCTAGCCAGCCCCCGACGGGTTTTATGATTTAATCTCGTCGTGATCCCCCGTTCGATTTTTCCGTATGTATGCAGGTGAATACCAGCCTGATGGGCTAGCTGATTTTGACTCATCTTTAATTCCACGCGCAACCGCTTAATGTAGTCACCAATCGGTTCCTGTGGCATGGGTGTCTTCAAAGTATCCATCAAGAATCATCATTATTATTCTAAAAAAGATATATTAAATAATGATTGTTTGTCTCGATAGAAATTACATAACTTGGAGAAAAATTGACTGTTACTTTAGCCACTGTTATTACGGAGTTTTTGTCACGTCCGGATTTAGCTAAAAGTACCAGACGTACTTATGAATTGGTGCTGAAACCAATACTTGGAGAATACGGTATTTGGGAGATTGAAATTATCGGTAAGCAGACTTTAATTGAGTATTTAAGAAGTTTGGATGATTGCAGCTATACAACTCATCGCAAGTACCAAGCTATACTACAAAGTTTGTTTAATTTCGCTGTGGAGCAAGGTTATATTAAGTTTAATCCCATTAATGGTTTAAAACAGCGTCAACCAAATCCTGATAGGGGAGAACATAAAACTGATTCTCTAGTGCGATATTTAACACCTGAACAGTTAAATATCCTTTATGATTCTGTTAAATCTGACCTACGTATGAATGCTATAGTGCATCTTCTACATCGCTCAGGTTGCCGTATATCAGAGCTTTTAGCGTTAAATATAGATGATGTTAACCAAGATTTATATAAATTCCAAGTAGTTGGTAAAGGTAACAAACAGCGTTGTTGTTATTTTAGTCATGGGGCTGCCGAGGCATTAAGTAAATATATCAAATATGAGCGCAACAATACCGTAGATGCACTCTTCACAGCACAACAGCCAGTGACTAAAGTTGTTAGTAGAATTAGCTATCGCACTGTGCATGAATATTGGCGAGAATTAATAAGTATATATCCGGAGTTAGTTGGAGTCAGAATCCACGATTTACGGCATACATTTGCTACTGAGCGTGTTGGGTTAATGGGGATTGAAGAATTGCGGGCACTGATGGGGCATGAGAATATTCAAACAACTCTACGTTACCAAAAAGTTACGTCTGCTAGGGCAGAAGAAGTTGCGCGTCAAGCTTTAAATAGTTTAACTTAAATTCCTAGGAGTTTATATTTTGACAATGCTTTTTACTATAAAGAGTGAAATTATTATGCTGATATTCAGCACGAGTTTTTACACAAAATAATCATGTTTTTGCTGGTAGTTGAAGAGAAGACACTATACTCTGCGTCAAGAGAGTGAGTTTTGAGAAAAACAAAGCCATAAAGTCTGCATTATTGCAAGGATATTAACAAAACTTTGCATCGTGTCCCATTTTACACGTATCCCGGTTGTACCCCTAGAAGGTTTAAGCAAGGAACGAGTTTATCTAAACGATCCGGCTACTGGACGGCGTAGTGTCTCTTGGAAAGAATTTAGTGACTCCTACACAGGTGTTGTGCTTGTTTTAGAACCTGGTTCAGGTTTTCAAACAGGGGGACGCAAACCCAGCACGATTTTGAGTTTATGGTCACGTCTGCAAGAATCTCTTGGTGCGATGATTTACTGTGTACTAGCAGGCTTTTTGCAAGTAATTCCGGGATTAGCCATACCTGCATTTTCTCAAGTTTTTATAGATAATGTGTTAATTGGGAGTAAAAATGAGTGGTTGCGTCCGCTAATTTTAGGGATGATTTTCACAGCCGCGCTCAATGGATTTTTAACACTGTTACAGTTGCAATTTCTGCGTCAGTTAAAAGTCAAGCTGTCTGCGAGCATGAAAAGTAAATTCCTATGGCATATTTTACGCTTAAGCATCAGTTTTTACGATCAGCGATTTGCAGGAGAAATCAGTAGTCGCGTACAACTTAACGATAGTATAGCAAACTTGCTTTCCGGGAAGTTAGCTACTAGTGCGATCGCCGCAGCTTCTATATTTCTATATGTAATAGTCATGCTGCAATACGACGTATTACTAACTTCAATTGCGATCGCCTTTATCGCTACAAACTTAGTTACTTTACAATGGGTAAGCAGGCAGCGTACAGATACTAATACTAAAATGATGCAAGAGTATGGGAAAGTCCAGGGCATAGCGATTTCTGGTCTTCAAAGTATAGAAACGCTCAAAGCATCTGGATTAGAATCAGATTTTTTCTCGCGCTGGGCAGGTCACTACACCAAAGCGATCAATATACGTCAACAATTGGACGTAACAAACCAAACACTAGGAATTTTACCAACATTTCTATCAGCTAGTGCATCTCTGCTCATGTTAGCGCTCGGCGGTTTGCGAGTCATGGATGGAGCCATGAGCATCGGCATGTTAGTTGCTTTCCAAGGCATGATGCATAAGTTACTTGAACCTATAAATAATTTAATGGGTCTAGGACGTGACTTGCAAGACATGGAAGGCAATCTTAATCGCCTTGATGATGTTTTACAGAACCCCATTGACCCACAGTTAGAACCGAAAACAGGCAAGGGAGCACAGGAGAAGTCCTCTCCTCTGCCCCAGACTTCTCTCCGCAAGCTGAAATTACAAGGGGATGTTGAATTACACAATGTTACCTTTGGCTATAGCAAAATAGCTCCACCGATAATAGAGAATTTTAATCTCTGTATCAAAAAAGGACAAAGAGTTGCTCTAGTAGGTGCTAGTGGTTGTGGGAAGTCTACTATTGCTAAACTTTTGTGTGGACTTTACGAACTTTGGCAAGGAGAAATTTACTTCGATGGCGAACTTAGAGAACAAATTGACCGCCAGGTATTGGTCAATTCTATCTCTGCCGTAGACCAAGAAATCTTTTTCTTTGCTGGCAGTGTTAAAGATAACTTAGCACTTTGGGACAGTACTATACCCAATGAATATTTAGTTCAGGCTTGTCAAGATGCTCAGATTCACGATGCGATCGTTTCTCTACCAAAAGGATACAATGCAGAACTGTTGGAGGGTGCTGCTAATCTTAGCGGTGGTCAGCGACAACGCTTAGAAATTGCGCGTGCCTTGGTTAATCATCCCAGCATCTTGATTTTAGATGAAGCTACCAGTGCCTTAGATGCCAAGATTGAAAACCAAGTCAGTCAGAATCTCAAAGCGCGTGGTTGCACTTGCATCATTGTCGCACATCGACTTTCGACTATACAAGATTGCGATGAAATTATTGTTATCGAACGCGGAAAGATAGTTCAACAAGGAACTCATGAGCAATTACAGCAAATTGAAGGGCCATACTTGCAATTGATTCGTAGCGAACAAAACCTTAAGTTTGAATCTAATATTGTCCCAACAGCAGAAACTAATGTTGCCGATGATTCCTCTATTTCTCCCACTTCTTTAAGCAAGATAGATGCTATCAAAAATCCTATCCAAAAGATAGATGCAGAATTACTCAGATTAGAGTCAAAAGAACGCTTTGAACGCGATTTAATGACACAAACATTAGCAGAATTGGCATCTGTGCTGCAACCAAGGTTAGATAAAGTAAGTAATCGCTCAACGTTGAATAAAAATCTCGATTTAGGTGACAGCCAACAAGCTTTATTAGTCGCGGCTGGTGCTGTAGGCAAAGCTTTAGGAATTGAAATTCGCCTCCCGGCAATGTCCGAAGATTCCCAGGAAATCAAAGACTCTGTAGAAGCTCTAGCTCGCGCTTCCTGTATCCGAGTGCGGCAAATTAAGTTGCCAGACAATTGGTGGCGACAGGATCTCGGTCCGATATTGGCATATACCGAAAAGACAAAGTTGCCAGTGGCATTGTTACCAACGTCTGATACCCGTTATCAACTCTATTCGCCTAGCGAACAAACCTTCGTCCCTGTAGATGCTCGCACGGCAGCAACACTAATTCCAAATGCTTATATATTTTATCGACCTTTTAGCCAGAAACATCCCAAAGCTATTGATTTACTTCAGTTTGCTTTCCAACAACATTATAGAGAGTTGATTGTAATTTCAGGGGCGGGAATTACAGCTACTTTACTCGGAATGCTCACGCCTTTTGCTACAGCTATCTTGATTGACAAAGCTATCCCTGATGCAAATCGCGCTCTACTGGGTCAAGTTGCTTTTGGATTAGTGGCTGCTAATGTAGGCGCAACGTTGTTTCAATTAATTCAAGGGCTGGCTACGATTAGGCTAGAAACTTTTGCCACCTCCTCTATTCAAGCAGCAGTTTGGGATCGATTACTTAATCTCAAGCTTTCTTTTTTCCGCTCTTTTTCATTTGGTGATTTAAATTCTAGAGTCAGTGCTGTTAGTCAAATTCACCAAAGATTGGGGAATACAATCTTAAAATCAACTCTTTCTAGCTTGTTTTCGTTGCTCAATCTCGGATTATTGTTATACTACAATATTTCCTTAGCCTTATTAGCTTGTGCAGTCGCACTGTTAAATACGGCTGTGACTATCATCTTCGGGATTGCGATCGTCCGTAAAGCTCGTTCGGGATTAAATTATGAAGGTAAAATCTATGGTGTAGTTGTACAGTTGATTAATGGAGTAGCTAAACTCAGAGTCGCTAAAGCTGAAACTCGTGCTTTTGCTTACTGGGGTCAACAGTATACCCAACAACTAAAACTAATGCTTGGTAGGCAAAGTATTGAAGATAATCTTGCTGTAATTAATCAAGTACTACCTACCTTAACGACTGCGGCTCTATTTTGGTTTGCTGCTAGTTCAATTGAACAGTCCCATTTATCGAGACAACCTAGTTTATCCACTGGTACTTTCTTAGCATTTAATGTTGCTTTTAGTACTTTTATTCATGGAGTAACCAGTCTCAGCAATACAGCCTTAGAAGTTTTGCAAGTCTTGCCTTTGTGGCAACGAGCTAAACCAATTCTCCTTGCAGAACCAGAAATTACCTTCAATCAAGCAGATCCTGGAAAACTTTCAGGTAGATTAGCTCTCAAGCGTGTCAGTTTTCGCTACGGTAATGATTATCCTTTAGTATTAGATAACGTTAGTATTCAGGCTCAAGCTGGGGAATTCGTTGCGATTGTTGGTTCTTCCGGTAGTGGGAAATCAACTTTATTAAGACTACTTTTAGGGTTTGAATCCCCTAAATCAGGCAAGGTTTATTACGATGGACAAGATTTAGCCTCTGTGGATATTCATGCTGTACGCCGTCAATTAGGTGTTGTATTGCAAAATAGTCGGCTAATGTCAGCTTCTATTTTTAATAATATTACTAATGGTGCAACTCTGACGATGGACCAAGCTTGGTCAGCGGCTCGAATGGCAGGTTTAGCAGATGATATTGCTGCCATGCCGATGGGAATGCACACAGTCGTCAGTGAAGGCGGTAGTAATCTTTTATTGGTGATCGCCAAAGTTTGGTTGGTTTTACTATATTCCTGCATTGTCAAACCTTTCAAAAGCCGCATTTGCTTGTTGAGTATAGTCAACTACAACAGGAACGACAACAGTTGAAGTACAATCTTATAATAAGACTTATGCCTTTTCTATTACTCTGATCGCGGTCAATTACCGAAAAATTCGACAGCGCTCACTACAGCATTTCAAAGTTATGGTTTTGTCTATGTAATATCATGTCCGGCAAATTACTTATGATATGTCCGCTGCGAGTGCAACGAATGTTCTAAGATTTGATAACGTGTTAATGTGAAATAATCTATACTCCTTTCGTTAGAGTAAATAAGTTAAGTTTATGATTGAAGTAACACCATCAAGCTGTTATAGCTATGTTGAAGATTTGTGGATTATTACAACATATTTTAATTCGTGTAACTACCAGACAAAGCTAAAGAATATGACTGCCTTTAGAGAAAGAATAGAGGCAGCTGGACTAAACTTAATAATTGTTGAATGCGCCTTTAACGAGCAAGGATTCACATTAAGCAATTCCAGCAAAAATACTAGAATCGTCAAAGTTAAAGCAACAGATGTGATGTGGCAAAAAGAAAGACTATTAAATATAGCACTATCTCAACTGCCGACAGCGTGTAAAAAAGTTGCTTGGATAGACTGCGATCTTTTATTTAATAACTCAAAATGGGCTGTGGAAGCATCGAATCTTCTAGATGTATTTCCTGTTGTACAGCTTTTTGAGATGGGCATTAGGCTTCCAAAAGACCAGAAAATCTATAGAAGAGAAGGAGAAAGATCGAAAAGTTTTGCTTCTATTTATCAAGATAAACCTAACCACATATATAAAGGATATATGCAGCATGGACATACTGGTTTTGCCTGGGCGGCTAGGAAGGATCTGTTGTTAAAGCATCAATTCTATGACGCAGCTATAGTTGGAGGAGGAGACGAATATATGGTACATGCTATGTGTGGAGCTTGGTATTCAATATGTGTTGCCAAAAATTTAGGAAAAAGCAAATATCATTTTAATTACTTCATAAATTGGGCAGAAAAATTTTATGAAGATGTTCTCGGTCAAGTCGGTTGTGTATCCGGTTCTGTTCTTCATTTATGGCACGGAGATAGTAAAGACAGACAACATTTTGAAAGAAATATTCAACTTCATTTCTCTAATTTCGATCCAGAAAATGATATAACTATTGACGAAAATGGTTGTTGGAAGTGGAATTCTAATAAACCATATATGCATGAATGGATAAAGGAATATTTTTCACTAAGAAAAGAAGATGGTGATTGAATATTAGAAATTATCGACGTTCTCTTATATCGGTTTTATTACACTAAATAAGTTAAGTTTATGATTGAAGTATCAGCAGCAAACTATTATATCTATGTTGAAGATTTGTGGATTATAACCACATATTTTAATTCGTGTAATTACCAGACAGTGCTAAAGAATATTACTACTTTTAGAAAAACAATAGAGGCAGCCGGACTCAACTTAATAATTGTAGAATGTGCCTTTAAAGATCAGGAATTCATATTAAGCGATTCCAGCAAAAATACTATCATCATCAAAGTTAAAGCAACAGATGTAATGTGGCAAAAAGAAAGACTATTAAATATAGCACTATCTCATCTCCCTACATCGTGTAAAAAAGTTGCCTGGATAGATTGTGATATTTTATTTAGTAACTCGGAATGGGCTTTGGAAACATCAAAGCTTCTAGATATATTTCCCGTTGTACAGCTTTTTGATACCATTATTAGACTTCCCAAAGATCAGGAAATTTATAGAGGAGAAGGAGACGTATGGAAAAGTTTTGCTTCTATCTATCAAGATAAACCTAACCAGATATACAAAGGATATAAACAGCATGGACATAGTGGTTTTGCTTGGGCGGCTAGAAAAGAGCTGTTGTTAAAACATAAATTCTATGACGCATCTATAGTGGGATCGGGCGACGAATTAATGTTACATGCTATGTGTGGAGCCTGGTATTCAATATGTGTTGCAAAAAGATTAGGAAGAACTAAGTACCATTTTAATTACTTCATAAATTGGGCAGAAAAATTTTATGAAGATGTTCTCGGTCAAGTCGGTTGTGTACCCGGTTATGTTCTTCATTTATGGCATGGAAATAGTGAAAATAGACTTCATTTAGAAAGAACTGTTCAACTTCATACCTCTAATTTCGACCCGGAAAATGATATAGCTATTGATGAAAATGGTTGTTGGAAGTGGAATTCTGATAAACCAGATATGCATCAATGGATAAAGGAATACTTCTTTCAAAGAAAAGAAGATGATGAGCAAGTCAGATTAAATCATAAAGAGCGAATTAACATGGCAGTTACATCCCCTCAATCACCCCGCGTTTTCTTACTCAACGCAGACAAGCTTCTGCAAGTCAAAGAAAGTCGCACATTGGGCGATGAGATATTTGATTCTGCAATTAACCAATTGTCTCAATTATCTGATGAAGCTCTTAAAGATGGACTTTTTAGGGTTGGGGAACGTCCACAGTTGGATGCACCTTTATCTCCTTCAGGAGATCAGCACGACTATTTTAGCTTGGCACCGTATTGGTGGCCTAATCCTAACACTCCAGACGGACTACCTTATATTCGTAAGGATGGAGAACGCAACCCAGACATCGATAAGATTCCTGATGCAAAAAATCTTAACCGCATGGTCAATTCTGTTGCAAGATTAACGCTTGCTTACTATTTTACTGGCAAAGAGGTATATGCAAAGCATGCAGCGGATTTACTGCGAACTTGGTTTCTTGCTGAATGAGCTTGATAAATTGAATGTGTTAATTGGGTGGTGCGTCAGGGAAGCGTGGGATTGACTATCATACGGAAGAAGAAAATCAGGCTTGTTCTCAAAAGCTATGCCCTGCTTACTCTGCGGTCATGATAAAACCCACAAATACAGAAAAACTAGTAAGGCAGAGTTAGCGCGTCTCAAAAGCTCTTGACAAGCGGACTTGTATCCCCTATGCCAATTTCAACAAACAAAGCCAACTTCACTGGAATAGCAACAGCGCAAAAGCCCAGGTGAATATATAAGCACTAGCCCATAATACCAGACAATTTATAAGTTCGTAATCAGGTTCGTACAGCGATCACTCTCAACTACTAGCGTATTCCAGTACTCGTTCCCATTAAGAGCGCCACGCCGTCTCTACCAATATTTCCTTGCCGTTGGTGAATTGGATGAATTCTTGCCCATTATCGTAAAACACATCAGCCACTAACCTATTACGTATATCGTAGCCCCACTGAGAAACTGCGGCATTCCACCATCTTTGTCCTGCTGATTGCAACAGTGGCAGTTCCAGGTACTCATCACGCCATGCTTTTGGCTTCCATTGCTCACGCACTGCACTAATCAAAATTGCCTTTGGGAAAATTTGCAAATCATTCTTTTGCAACCACAGCACATAATCAATCGTGCATCTTTTGGCATCCTCTAGTCCTTAAGTACAAGCTTCTAAAGCCATTTGAACTTCTCCCTTGCGAAAAGTTTACACCGATGGCTGCTAACGCTCGTCGCACAAGCGGCTCGGAGCCATTGTATCCTTTAAAATTAACACCTGTGGAAAAATAAATACCCAAATTCACCAAGACAAGAAAGCAATGAAAAATCTCACTTGACTTTTAAGTAGAGCATTCAACATACATAAAAAACGGTAGGTTAATTAAAAATCTACCGTTTTTTTGATTTTAAATTTCTATTTTTTATTTAGCCAAAAGCTAATTGCTTGGCATACTCTTGTGCTTCATCTCCAAATAAAGGCTGAAAATTTCTAATTAGCGCTGCTGCATGAGTTCCTTCGGCGCTAAAAAGCAGGGAATAGCAATAAGGTTCAGGTAGTCCTGGCTCTTTCATTTCTGCTATCCACAACCAACTTAATTCTTCGTCCTCTTCACATGAATAATCGTAATGTAGTGTTGCTGTATTAGACATTCTTTTTGCTCCTATTTTTATCAAAAGCTTACATCCGGGCCTTTAAAATTACAAATGTCGCCAGAAATTCTTACTAATAGTCTTGAGACTGACTACCTTGGGTTCTACAGTACTTTGTGGAGTAGCAACAGCCACCGCAGCAACTTTTGGCGCAGAGGTAGTTAACAGTGAGTTGAGTAACTCTCGCTGATAGTCGATATCTGCTACTGTGCGGTAAACTCTGTGGTAGTCAATTTGCATCCCTAAAGGTGTTGGAACAATTTTCAGATATTCATTAAGAGCAGATATGTAGCTATCACCAAAATTTCTGTTTGCAACAGCCGGACGTATAGTATTCAGCAGTTGTATCGCTCGTCTAATGTCTGCAACACTGCGGCTAGCATCAATCTCTGGCTGACTTTTGCTGTAGCCTTTGGATTTCTTTTCTGCTACTAGATTGTTGAACTTGCTAACGGCTCTTTGATAACTACTACATGAATGAACTTTGGTTTGCGCCTGATAACCAACTCTGCCCCACTGCACTGTTAAATTACTATCTTCGACTTTGGCACTCCAGAATTTATTGCTGTTCTGGATAGCGTCAACAAAAACTAAATAGATTTCCATGTTTTTGAACCCAATCAACTCGCTAACTTCTGGGCATTGCCCCATCTAAGATAGATATACTGAACGTGATGGCTACGAACATAAAAGAGTGATAGCCCCCATAAAATCAGGGGACAATCACTTTCTCATCAGTTCATGTTGCGAAACTTAGCAGCACGCAAAGACTGAGTTTTCGCCGCAACCACAGGACTACTAGCCCGTCGTGCGGTGGATGGGTTGAGTCGATGGGGAGTATTATCTCCCGCACCTCTCAGTTAGATCCGTGCGTACCCGTTTCCGTGTACACGGCTCCCGATGTTCTCAGCTTGTGCTTTTGCTCATGTGGATATAATCGTGACAACTCTCATGAATTGCCTCAAGATTATTCTTTTTCCAGTTGGCATGGTTTCCGTCGATGTGGTGCAAATTAATGACTTCCTCATCGATGAATTTCAGACCACAGGAAGCACATCTATGGTTTTGCTTCTTAAGGGCTTTAGAGGTTTCGCCATCGTAGAACTTACTTTTGCGTTC
>NZ_JAIVFQ010000076.1 GCF_020829495.1 Nostoc favosum CHAB5714
GGGTGGACTTGTACGATAGCCTCAAAGAGAAAAAGTAAGTCGAATTATCTCATTTTGTTCTCGTAGAACATACGCGAACAAAATTTTCTTTGTTTTACCCTTCATTTTCCTTAACCGAGCAGTATTGACATCACTCCCAATTAAGGCGTTGCAGAACAGTGGGATGAATTGGGGCAAGCAGGGGGAGCAGGGGGGGAATTTTGGAAGTTGCTAAATCATCCCGCTTTCTCTGCAACGCCCCAATTAACAACTGAGCCATTAGACTATCCTTAGACTACGGAATTTCATCTTCAGCCAAAATCAGGTCGTTGAAAGCAATAAACTTTTCCAGCCGATGACATCTATCAAAAGTCATAGAATATTTTAGTAATAGTCTAAAACGACACATATTTCCAATATTGATAATTATTCGCTATTAATTACAGGATTGCCAAATGCCACAATCCCTAGTAATGTAAGAAAGTCTAAATGAAAATTACTAGCAATATAGAAGCTTACATGGCTGACTTACTAATTTCGCCCTGTCTTCCCTAGAGCAGCATTGAGGTCTGTTCTTTGAGTTTTACCAATTCAATTAAATAATCCTGTAAAGGCAGCACTATGACTTTGAGCCAGAAACAGGTATGTCAGTTTAAGGTTAGCTGTATTTAAGTGGATTTTTAAATTAAGATACCCACAACAACTGCTCAAACCCTTGTTCAGTCAGGAGTGAGTGTGAGATTGATTTTGCCACTATTGTTTATGTGCATCTGATTACCTGAGGCATAATAATGACTCAATTTATCAATAACTTCCAAGAAATTCCCCCTCAGTGTGCGAGTATCGTTGATATTCTGCGCGATCGCATCTGTCAGATGCCACACACACAAGCCTTTACTTTCCTTGAAGATGGAGAGACTCAGGAATTAACACTGACTTACCATGAATTGGATCGGCGTAGTCGGGCTGTAGCAGCTCAACTCCAAGCTCTTGGTTTGAGCGGGGAACGTGCTATATTACTGTATCCTTCTGGACTGGATTACCTAACAGCATTTTTCGGTTGTCTATATGCTGGCGTAGTGGCAGTTCCAGCTTATCCGCCTCGCAATCAACGTAAAACACCCAGAATACAAGCTATTACCATAGATGCACAGGCCAGTGTTGCTCTCACCACAACAGCAATGCTTCCCACATTACAATCAATACTCACACTCCTAACAAAACAGGGAAATTTTCACTGGCTGACAACTGACAACATAGCACAGGGTATAGAAGATTCTTGGCAACAACCTGCAATCAATGGGGATACCCTAGCCTTTCTGCAATACACTTCCGGTTCTACAGGCACACCAAAGGGAGTCATGCTCAGTCATGGTAACCTACTGCATAACGCTGCCGTAACTTACCGACTCATGGAACATTCGCCCAGCAGCAAGTTTGTTTCGTGGCTACCTGTTTACCATGATATGGGGTTGATTGGTGGAATTTTGCAACCTTTGTATGGTGCTTTTGGTTGCATCTTAATGTCTCCAGCATCCTTTTTACAACGACCTTATAGTAACTAGTGCGATTCGCCAAGCTATTACCGAGGAACATGAAGTACAAGTTTATGGAGTAATTTTAATCAAACCAGGTAGTATTCCCAAAACTTCTAGCGGTAAAATTCAAAGGCGTGCAACTCGCGCTCAGTTTCAAAATGGTGAATTGAATATAGTTGAAAGTGACATTCTCAAAATTAGCGAAATTGCGAAAAACGAAACTCCATTACGGCGTTCTGAACTGTTGGAACTTTCCCCAAATGAATGTCAACTAGTTTTAGAATCATATTTGATGGAATTGTTAGCAGGAGTGCTTTCCATTGCCGCAGATGATATTAATCTCCAAGAACCATTAACTACGCTGGGACTTGATTCTTTAAAAGTATTTGAATTAAAAAATCGGATTGAATTTGATTTAGAAATCGAAGTATCTGTAGCAGATTTCTTTGAAGGAATGAGTGGGCGATCGCTTGTCACCAAGTTACTAGCTCAAATGACAACAGATGCACTCCCGTCATTATCCCTTATTCAACAAGAAAAAAACACATCACATCATCCTTTATCTTTTGCTCAGCAGGGATTATGGTTTATCAATCAGCTAACTCCTGATACTCCTACATATAATATTCCTATAGTTATTAACTTCAAAGGTTGCATTAACTTAACAGCTTTACAAGATAGTCTTAACGAAATTATTAGACGACACGAAGTATTACGCACAAGCTTTACTGTGAAAAATGGACAACCCGTCCAAGTTGTCAATCAAGCTGTATCCGTAACTTTGGCGGTTGAAGATTTACGTTCTTTATCAGAAAATGAGCGTACCCAAGAAGCACGACGTTTGGCTACAGAGTTCGCACAACAGCCATTTGACTTATCTGCTCAATCGCTTTTGCGTAGTAAAATTTTACAATTAAATGATAGAAATTATCAATTGTTGGTGACTCTGCATCATATAATTGCAGATGGTTGGTCTATCGGTATTCTGATTAAAGAACTAACTGCACTATATGAAGCATTCTCAACAGGCAAACTCTCACCACTTGCTGAATTACCGATTCAGTATCGAGATTTTGTCAATTGGCAACGAAAATGGCTTGATGGCGAACGCATTCAACCGTTATTGAACTATTGGAAACAAAAGTTGCAGGGTGAGCTACCTGTACTGAATTTACCAACAGACCGGGCGCGTAGAAGCTTCGCTTCTTGTCGTCAGACATCGCCAATTCAAACCTTCAACGGCGCTCAAGCAAAATTAGTTCTTTCTCCAACTTTGACAAAGGAGCTAAAGAATTTGAGCCGTCAGCAGGGAGTAACTCTGTTTATGACCTTGCTTACAGCCTTTAAAACCTTGCTGTATCGTTATACTGGTCAAACTGATATTTTAGTCGGTTCGCCAATCGCCAATCGTAACAAAGCAGAAATTGATTCATTAATCGGATTTTTTGTCAATGTTTTAGTGCTGCGTACAGAGTTATCTGGCGACCTGAGTTTTCAGGAGTTATTAGCACGAGTGAAGTCAACAGCTTTAGAGGCATACATTCATCAAGACTTACCTTTTGAGAAGTTAGTAGAACAATTACAACCAAATCGAGACTTAAGTTACAATCCACTATTTCAAGTGATGTTTGTTCTCCAGAATGTGCCAATATCAAATCCCAGACTATCAGATGTCTCTGTTACTTATGAAGAAGGTTACAACGGCACATCTAAATTTGATTTGACATTGTTCATGCAGGATTTTGAACAAGGTCTAGTTACAACTTGCGAGTACAACACAGATTTATTTAATGCAGAAACTGTTACTCGGATGTTGGGACATTTCCAGACTTTGTTGGAAAATATAATTAGCGATACCCAACAGTGCATTTCAGATTTGCAATTACTTACACCATCTGAAGTACAGCAATTACTAGTTGAGTGGAATGATACTAAAAGAGATTATCCTCAAGATAAGTGCATTCATCAGTTATTTGAAGAACAAGTAGAGAAAACACCAGATGCAGTTGCAGTTGTCTTTGAAAACCAACAACTAACCTACCGAGAGTTGAATAACCAAGCAAATCAACTAGCACACTACTTGCAAAAGTTGGGTGTAAAGCCAGAGGTATTGGTGGGGATTTGTGTAGAGCGATCGCCCTTAATGGTAGTTGCAGTGTTAGGTATTCTAAAAGCTGGCGGAGCCTATGTACCCTTAGATCCTGTACATCCCAAAGAGCGTTTAGCCTTCATCTTAGAAGACACCCAAAGTCTAGTATTGCTAACTCAGCAGAAGTTGATAGAGAAATTGCCAACTGATGACATCAAGGTAATTTGTCTAGACTCCGATTGGGAAGGAATTGCTCAAGAGTTTTCACAAAACCCTGTTTGCAAGACAGATTCCGCCAATTTAGCTTATGTTATCTACACTTCTGGCTCCACTGGTAAACCTAAAGGAACATTAATACCTCATAAAGGATTACTCAACTACTTAAGTTGGTGTACTCAAGCATATACAGTTGAGCAAGGCAAAGGAACTGTCGTTCACTCCTCTCTTGCTTTTGACTTAACTATCACAAGTTTGTTCTCACCGTTACTGGTTGGGTGTCAGGTAGAACTTGTTCCTGAAAACCAAAGCATCGAGTCTTTGGGAAATACACTTCGTCAAGAGTCAAACTTGAGTCTCGTTAAAATCACACCAGCCGAACTTTTATTACTCTCTAAGCAATTATCGTCAAAAGAAGTAGCAGGTATAACCAGAGCTTTCATTATTGGAGGAGAGAACCTCTTGGCACAGAACATCACCTTCTGGAAAGTCTTTGCACCTGACACATTACTAGTGAATGAATATGGTCCGACGGAAACTGTAGTAGGCTGTTGTGTTTATCGAGTACCCCAGGATGATATTGAGTCAAATTCTGTTCTTATTGGTCAGCCAATAGCTAACACTCAGCTATACGTATTAGACCAACACCATCAACCAGTACCGATAGGAGTTCCAGGCGAACTATATATTGGCGGTGCTGGTTTAGCACGGGGTTATTTGAATCAACCAGAACTAACAGCTATGAAATTCATTCCCAATCCCTTCAGTAATGAAACGGGAACGCGATTGTACAAAACGGGGGATTTGGCTCGTTATTGTTGGGATGGAAATTTAGAATTTTTAGGGAGGATTGACCATCAAGTAAAAGTGCGTGGTTACCGTATTGAACTCGGAGAAATTGAGAGTTTACTAGTACAACACCCAGAAATTCAAGAAGCAATCGTGCTGATGCAGGAGGATATACCAGATAATCAGCGTTTAGTAGCTTATTTTGTTACCAACACACAGACAGCACCAACTACTACTGACCTGCGGAACTTTCTCAAACAACAACTACCAGAATACATGCTACCTTCAGTGTTCGTGCAGTTAAAGGGGTTACCGTTAACGACGAATGGCAAGATAGATCGTCGAGCATTACCTGTACCAGATGGCGATCGCCCAGAGTTAGAAGAGGTTTATGTGGCTCCTCGTTCTGAGATGGAAAGAGCGATCGCTGCTGTTTGGCGAGACGCGCTACATCTAGAAAAAGTCGGCGTCAATGACAATTTCTTTGACCTTGGTGGTCATTCATTATTGATGCTTCAGGTTAATAACAAACTACAAGAAGTTCTTAAGCGGAATTTATCAATTGTAGAAATGTTTCAAAACCCAACCATCAGTTCACTAGCACGATATTTAAGCCAAAATCTAGAGGGTGTGCCTACTTTTGGGTCGATACATCAGCGCGTGCAAAAGCAAATAGAAGTAAGTAATCGGCGCAAAGAATTATTACTAAAGCAATCCAAAAAGAACATTCGTTGAAAATCAAGCTATTAATCTGAGAGGATATCTATAAATAATGCTCAAAATTGAATCGCTCGGAACTAGCACAGCCAGAATAGTTTATAGCAAAGACGACCAAAGTATTCTTAGTCTGCCAACCCATGAAGTTTTAGAAATGTTCAAGTCATTTGGTTTACTTCTTTTTCGAGGCTTTGGAGTGACTTATGAGCAGATGAAAGAATTTTCTAAAAAATTTAGTTCTAAATTTGTTCGCGATCCATACAGACAAATAGTTGGTTCATTCGATGATTTTGTCCAACTAGTAGATAACGGAATGGATGAAGTTCTTCCTCATTGCGAGAACTCCGCTAGTCCCTTTCGACCTGATGTAGTTTGGTTTTGCTGTGGTGTACCTGCTGCACAGGATGGTGAAACCTTGTTCTGGGATGGTGTAAGAGTTTGGGAACAGTTGGGTGAACCAGTCAAACAACTATTTATTTCCAAAAGAGTCAAGTTTAAGTATAATTTTGATGCGGAGCATTGGAAGCTTTTTTTTGGAGCAGGAACTACCATTGCTGATGTAAAGCAAACACTCAATAATATTAAAGATGTCGATTACCAGATTCAAGAAGATGAATCTATCTATTTTGAATATACTTGCTCAGTTGTTGTGAAAACAAAGTTTGGTAATCAAGATGCTTTTGGTAATAGTATTATTTTATACTATCAAGAACCATTATACGATCAAGAGCCAGAGGTTTCGGAAGAAGTAAAGTCCCACATAACAGAAAATAGCGAAAGAGTTTCTTTTGAAGATGGTTCACCGATATCTCATGCAGTGATTGATGAAATTAAAGGAGTTATGGATAAATTAACTGGCGTAATTTCATGGCAACCAGGCGATCTTGTTATGATTGATAATTCCAAATTTTTGCACGGTCGCAGAGCATTTCAAGATGAGCAACGTCAAATTTATACTCACCTAAGTTATCTAACATCTTGAGATAGACATGCTGTTTTCCAAACGATATTTGATGAATTAAGGACAAGAAAATAATGAGCCTCGCAGAAGTTAATAACTCTGTGGAAGAAATAGCTATTATTGGCGTAGCAGGAAGTTTTCCAAAAGCCAAAACTCTTTCAGAATTTTGGCAGAATTTGGCTGATGGAGTCGAGTCAATTTCTTTTTTAAGCGATGAAGAATTAATCGATTCTGGAATAGATGTAGCGGTGCTAAATGAGCCAAATTACATCAAAAACGGTGTCATTTTAGAAAATATCGATTTGTTTGATGCTGCGTTTTTTGGCTTTAATCCCAGAGAAGCAGAAATTACCGACCCGCAACACCGGATTTTTTTAGAGTGTGCGTGTGTTGCACTGGAAAATGCTGGCTATGATTCTAATAGATATGAAAGTAGGATTGGAGTTTACGCTGGTGCTAGTTTAAATAACTATTATTCTCTAGATTTAAATCGCGATCGCCTGGGTTCAGCCCAATGCTATCAAACAGTAATTGGTAACGATAAAGATTTTCTTACTACCCGTGTTTCTTATAAATTAAATCTTACCGGCCCTAGTATTACAGTCCAAACAGCTTGCTCTACATCATTAGTTGCAATCACACTTGCCTGCCAAAGTTTGTTGAATTATCAATGCGATATGGCTTTGGCAGGAGGAGTTTCTATCCATGTACCACAAAAAACGGGGTATCTGTACGAACAAGGAGGAACGCTCTCTCCGGATGGTCACTGTCGTGCTTTTGATGCTAAAGCGCAGGGAACAACTATTGGTAATGGTGTAGGAATTGTTGTTCTCAAGCGATTGAGCGATGCTATAGCAGATGGTGACTGCATCCACGCTGTCATTAAAGGTTCAGCCATCAATAACGATGGTTCTGGTAAAGTCGGCTACACAGCGCCTAGCGTCAATGGTCAAGCACAAGTGATAGCCGAAGCGATGATGCTTGCAGGAGTTGACCCTGAAACAATCAGCTATATTGAAGCTCATGGTACTGGTACAGCCTTAGGCGATCCCATTGAAATTGCTGCACTCTCTCAAGTCTTTCGTAGCAGTACCACCAAAAAAGGCTTTTGTGCGATCGGTTCAGTCAAAACAAACATCGGTCATTTAGATGCAGCAGCGGGAATTGCCGGACTTATCAAAACGATTTTAGCCCTGAAACACAAGCAGATACCGCCCAGCCTAAACTTCGAGCAACCAAATCCCCAGATTGATTTTGCAAATAGTCCCTTTTTCGTTAATACAAAATTGACAGAATGGAAAACTAATGGTTTTCCTCGTCGTGCTGGTGTGAGTTCTTTGGGTATTGGTGGGACTAATGCTCATGTGATTGTAGAAGAAGCACCAGTGCTAGAACCTTCTAGCCTTTCTCGTTCCTGGCAGTTGTTAGTACTTTCTGCTAAAACTGAATCAGCTCTAGAAACTGCAACAGAAAATCTGGCTAATCACCTCCAGCTACATCCCGATGTGAACTTAGCGGATGTTGCCCATACTCTGCAAGTGGGGCGTGGTGAATTTAGTTATCGTCGTGTGTTGGTGTGCAAAGATATCCAGGATGCAGCCAGCGCCTTGCAATTACGAGATCCGCAAAGAATTTTCACTCGCTTAGTTGAAAATAGCGATCGCTCCATCGTCTTCATGTTCCCCGGACAAGGCGCTCAGTATGTAGACATGGGTAAAGAACTTTACCAAACTGAGCCGATTTTCCAACAACAGGTTGATTTGTGTTGTGAATTGCTGCAACCTCATTTAGGTTTGGATTTGCGTTCAGTTATTTATCCCAACGAATCTGAATCACAAACCGCACCAGAAAAACTCCAACAAACTGCCATCACCCAGCCTGCATTGTTTGTGGTTGAATATGCTTTAGCTCAGTTGTGGATGTCTTGGGGGATTTCTCCCAGTGCCATGATTGGTCATAGCATTGGCGAATATGTTGCAGCTTGTCTTGCTGGTGTCATGTCACTTGAAGATGCTTTAGCTTTGGTTGCTATCCGTGGACGACTGATGCAACAACTTCCAAGCGGCGCTATGCTCTCGGTTTCACAATCAACCGCAGAGATTAAAAACTTACTAAATGAAAATTTATCTTTAGCCGCCAGCAATGCTCCTGATTTGTGCGTCGTTTCTGGAACCCATGAAGCTGTAGACACAATTCATCAGCAACTTACAGCATTAGGTGTAGAGTGTCGCCGTTTGCATACCTCCCACGCCTTTCATTCCGCAATGATGGAACCCATTATTGAGCCATTCATCAAGGAAGTTAAAAAAGTTAAACTAAATCCTCCACAAATCCCTTTTATATCCAACGTTACGGGAACTTGGATAACAACAGAGCAAGCCACAGATTCCAATTACTGGGCAAGCCATTTACGGCAAACGGTGGAGTTTACAGCAGGCATTTCCACATTGCAGCAACAGCCAAATCGTATTTTGGTAGAAGTGGGGCCAGGACGCACCTTATGTACTTTTGCTCAAAAGCATTCAGATGTCATTGGACTGTTTTCATTGCGGCATCCCAAGGAAAAACAGTCAGATGTAGCATTTTTACTGAACTCACTAGGTAAACTCTGGTTACACGGTGTACAGATTGATTGGTCGGGATTTTACACCAACGAGCGCCGTTATCGTCTTCCCTTACCGACGTATCCCTTCGAGCGAAAGCATTATTGGATCGAAGACTATAAACAAAGACAGCATAACAGTGCTAAACCTGTGTTATCTGGTAAAAAGCCAGATATTGCAGATTGGTTTTACTTGCCTTTATGGAAACAATCTATACCTTCTGTACTGCTCAAGCAGAAAGAATTGGTGACTCAAAAATCTTGCATTCTTGTGTTTATAGATGAGTGTGGCTTGGGTAAAGAGCTGGTAAAACGACTTCAGTTTGATGGTCATGATGTTATTACCCTGAAACAGGGATCGAGGTTTGTTCAGTTGGGCGATCGCGCATATAGCCTTAATGCTGGACAACGCGATGATTATGACACCCTGTTGAATGAACTAATAGCAGAAAACAAGATCCCAACAACAATTGTTCATTTATGGAGTGTAACTTCTGTTGGTGATACTCCATCAGGACTCGCAGGAGTTGATAAAGCTCAAGAAAAAGGTTTTTATAGCTTGCTGTTTTTAGCTCAAGCGCTGGGAAAACAGCATATTATAGACGAGCTAAAAATGATAGTTGTCTCCAATAATATGCACTCAATAATTGGAGAAGAGACCTTATGCCCAGAAAAAGCAACTATGTTGGCAGCTGTTAAAATAATCCCGCAGGAATATCCAAATATCAGCTGTCGTAGTATTGATGTTGCAATTCCTCAACAAGTAAGTTGGCAAGACGAGAAACTTTTAGAAAATTTGCTCAGCGAGCTACAAACACAATCTTCTGACATTGTGATTGCTTACCGTGGTTCTAATCGCTGGGTGCAAACCTTTGAGCCAGTCCGATTAGAACCAATCATGAGAGAAACATCAAGATTAAAGAAAGGAGGAGTATATCTCATTACAGGTGGATTCGGAGGTGTAGGACTTAGTTTAGCATCATATCTAGCGAAGTCCGTACAAGCTAAACTAGTTCTCATCGGGCGTTCAGTTTTTCCAGCAAAAGAAGAATGGAAACAATGGTTAACTACTCACGATGAAAACGACGGTATCAGTCGCAAAATTCGGCAAGTACAGGAGCTAGAAGATTTGGGTGCAGAAGTTTTGGTACTGAGCGTTGATGTCGCTAACTTTGAACAGATGCAAAAAGCGATCGCTAAAGTTCAGGAACAGTTTAACCAAATCAATGGCGTGATTCATTGTGCCGGAGTTGCTGATTATGCTGGTGTGATTTCTCGAAGAACGCGAGAGATGACAGAAAGTATTATGGCTCCTAAAGTCAGAGGTACATTAGTACTAAATAGCCTTTTGAAAGATGTTAAGCTGGATTTTTTGATTCTTTGTTCATCTCTTAGTTCTATCATTTATAGAAAAAAATTTAGTGAGGTTGGCTATTGCGCTGCCAATGAATTTATTGACACCTTTGCTTATCATAAAACAAACAAAGATCGGATATTTACAGTCTCTATTAACTGGAGTGATTGGCAGGATGTTGGGATGTCAGTCGAAGCAGTGAAGCGATTAATTAAAAAACAGGATATTTCTGATGATAAATCATTATTAATAGATGCTTTATTACCTTCAGAAGGAATAGAAGTTTTTCAGCGTATTCTTAATACTACTGTTCCTCGAATTGCAGTATCAACGCAAGATTTAACAAGTTTAATAGAACGCGATCGCAATTTTAATCCACAAGCTCTTCTAGAATCTTTAGGCAAGGCTAACCTTTCAAAATCGCTACATCCACGGCCTGAACTGAGTAATGCTTATGTTGCTCCGAGAAATGAAACAGAGCAAATCATTGCAGATATTTGGCAAAAATTACTTGGTATTGAACTAGTAGGCATTTACGATAACTTCTTTGAACTTGGTGGCGATTCACTTCTGATAGTTCAGGTGCAAAGCCAACTGCAAAAAGCATTCAAACAAGATTTATTAACAACAGATTTATTTGAATATCCGACAGTAAGTGCCTTAGCAGGATATCTCAGCCAACAACAGGTTGAACAATTTGCCTTTGGACAAGTTCATTCTCGTGCAAAAAGGCAAGAAAAGGCCATTGAAGAAGAAGCACAAATGATGAAACACAGGAGGAAGGCACGTGGATGGTCAAAATACTCATAATGCTTTGAAAGGCATAGCTGTCATTGGCATGGCTGGTCGTTTTCCAGGTGCTAAAAGTGTTGAGCAGTTTTGGCAGAATCTGTGCGACGGTGTGGAATCCATTTCATTCTTCACTGATGATGAATTGCTAAATTCAAGCTTAGATCCAACTTTGCTACGCGATCCCAACTACGTAAAAGCAAGGGCTGTGCTGGAAGATATTGAGATGCTTGACGCTTCTTTTTTTGGCTTTACGCCCAGAGAAGCTACGCTGATGGACCCGCAACACCGTCTTTTCTTGGAGTGTGCTTGGGAAGCCCTGGAAAATGCTGGTTATAATCCTGAAGCAGACAAAGAACTGACTGGTGTTTACGCAGGAGCTAGCTTAAGTAGCTACTTAATTAACAACTTAGTTCCGGATTCCAACCTCAGCAAATCAAGTGCTTTGCCTATAACAATTGGTAATGATAAAGACTATTTATCCACACGGGTGTCCTACAAGTTGAATTTGAAAGGGCCAAGTATTAGCGTCAACACAGCATGTTCTACATCATTAGTAGCAGTTCACTTGGCGTGCCAAGGATTGCTAAGTTATCAGTGTGATAGAGCGCTGGCTGGTGGAGTTACTATAGAAGTTCCACATCAGGAAGGCTATTTTTATCAAAAAGGCGGGATTACTTCTCCTGATGGTCACTGTCGTGCCTTTGATGCTAAAGCACAGGGTTGCCCTTCTGGAAACGGGGTAGGCATTGTCATACTCAAGAGATTAGAAGATGCCTTGGCTGATGGTGACTGTATTTATGCGGTCATCAAAGGTTCAGCAATTAATAACGACGGTTCCGAGAAAGTGAGTTTTACGGCACCTAGTGTGACAGGTCAAGCAGAGGTGATTGCAGAAGCTCAGGCGATCGCCGGATTTGACCCGGAAACAGTCACTTACATAGAGACTCATGGAACTGGCACAGCACTGGGCGATCCTATTGAAGTTAGGGCACTTAAAAAGGCATTTAGCGCTGGGACTAATAAAAAAGGTTTCTGCGCGATCGGTTCGGTAAAAACCAATGTTAGTCATCTGAATGCAGCTGCTGGCGTAGCGGGCTTAATTAAGACAGTCTTGGCACTCAAACACAAAATTATTCCCCCCACCTTGCACTTTGAGATGCCTAATTCTGAGATAGATTTTGCCAACAGCCCCTTTTACGTTAATGATTATATAGGAAATGCAAACAATAATTCTGATTACTTACCATCTTATTTGGAAAAAGATTTGGAAAAATTTTTACCTGAAATTGTCAAAGATGTAACTTATCCAGCATATTTTTTGAACAGGAAGGCAGTCGTTGGCTTTTGGCATGGTTTTTCTAACAAAAGTTTTTCGTCAACTAGTCCGCTTCACTTTGACTCAGTTCACAATATTTTTACTCAAATTAGAGGAAGAAAAAAAATACTTTTATTTCCTCCTTCAAATTATTTGTCATTCTATCCAGCTGCTGTTGATGTTAATCAAGGCTTACAAAGTTTTAGTAAAGTCGATCCAAATTTACCCAATTTGGAATTATTTCCGAAATTTCCTTGGCAAGAAAAAATAGAAGTTTTACTTCAACCAGGAGTAATGCTCTATATACCACCTTTTTGGTGGCATCATGTTACAGCAGTAGATGAGAATATATCACTATCATTTTGGTATGCTGTTAAAATCCAGGATTTTCTCCATCAAAAAGGTATACTCTCAGTTTTGATGAACATCGCACCTCATTCTCTTCGTCATGCAATTTCTTCTCGAGATGGTTTCCTTGAGGTGATGTACTTCTTTAAAAGTGTCTTTCAAGGTATACTTTCGCCAGATTTCTGATTCATAACTTAGTCTCAAAACTTGTAAAATTAATGTTTTTTCGTAGGAGTGAAATAACCGTTATAAATTCAATATAGCTGAATTAGCTTTGGTGATTGAATATGTGCTGATAAATGAATTGGAATAATTGATCGAAGACGAAGCAGAAAAGATTGTTTCAAATATTTGTGTTTAGGTAACAAAAAAAGGTTAATATCTATGAATATAAAAATGGTAGGCGTTATTGGTGCGGGGGTAATGGGAATAGGAGTTGCTCAAAATCTTGCCCAAACAGATCATCAAGTTCTTCTTGTAGACACTTCTGAAAATATTCTGGATAAAGCTAAACAGGAGATCAGGAATAATATTCGCTTTCAGGGATTTTTTAAAAAAGGAGAACGCGAAGGAAGCCCAGATGATATCATCGCAAAAATTGGTTTGATTTCTGAACTATTTTTGAAGCTTCAAGCTTTCTATATAAGCTTTTTAATCTAAGTATATGTTCAAAAATCAAATAGTAATCCTCTAGTCATAAAATAGCGTAAAACTTCTAGTTAAAGCAACTAAGGATGTTAGGGTTATTATGAAAATACAAACTACTGAATCAATTAGAAAAATAAAAAATCCTAGTACAGAAGAATTTTTAGATATCTGGAAACAATATCAGCCTTTTTTAATTGAAGATGTTGCTGAACATTGGGATGCTTGTCAAAAATGGTCTAATGACTATCTAATCAAACACTGTGGAAATAATATAGTTAACATAAGATTATTCAAGAAAGATTTTCTTAATGATTATAAAAATTTTGCTTCCGAAGATGGTTATGTTAATATGGAAAAAACTGTGAAATATAAAGAGTATATAAATGATTATATAGAAAAAGAAAAAGGAAATTAAAACAATAATTATGATTACACACGAGCTTATTTAGAATTATCTTTGGAAGAATGGTTTCCTGAAATTGTCGGAGATGTAATTTATCCAGCATATTTAAACAGGAAGCCACTCGTTACCTTTTGGCATGGTTTTTCAAATAAAAGTTTTTCTTCAACTACTCCACTTCACTTTGACGCATTTCACAATATTTTTATTCAAATTAGAGGAAGAAAAAAAATACTTTTATTTCCTCCTTCAAATTATTTGTCGTTCTATCCAGCTGTTGATGTTAGTCAAGGCTTACAAGATTTTAGTAAAGTCGATCCAAATCTACCCAATTTGGAATTATTTCCGAAATTTCCTTGGCAAGAAAGAATGGAAGTCTTACTTAAACCGGGGGAAATACTCTATATACCACCAAAAAGGTGGCATCATGTTACGGCAGTAGATGAGAATATCTCAGTATCATTTTGGTATAGTATTAAAAATCAAGATTTCATTAAACAAAAAAAATTGTTATCAGTTTTATTAAACATTGCACCTCATGCTGTTCGTCATGCAATTTCTTCTCGAAATTCTTTAAATGAGATTATGAAGTTTTTTAAAGGTGTCTTTAAAGGTGTTTTATCATAGAGTATTTTATTAAAATTGCTCAGAAGTAGCATAATTTGATTTCTTGATAATAGTCATAACATGAAACTAGAATTATCCGCTCGCCAAAAAAATGCTCAAGCTGAATTAGATCTCGTGCAGTAGTAAAACAGAATTTTCTAGTCATCTTGAGGAGTATGTTAAACGATACTCAAGCATTGTTTTATTAACTGTCAAGATATGGAGTTTATAGCGCATTTTTCACGAGTTAAGCGTTCGTATTCGTCAAACATGAGTTAAGGATAATCCTTAATTTTGCAGAGAAATAAGATCCTTCTATCACTCGATAAAAGCAGATTTGTAATTGAGGAAAAGAAAAATGACTATTTTGCAAGAGTATCAAGAATATAAGGAATCTATCAAAAATCATAGAATGTTATTCTCTAAGTGGGATAATGTGTCGGATAAGATAAAGATAAAAATATTTCTTCTGCTACTCAAATTATTAAATTTTTTGTTTCCAAAAAGTAATCTTCATAGACTTGAAAAGTCTATAAAATTTTATCTTGGGCTGATAGATATAAACACTGATGATTGGAATCCACAACAAAAACCACAGTTGTTTTTATATTTTGGTCTTCCTTCTAGGCCTTGGTATGAACCTGATGATTACGACGTTTTCAAAATAGTGAGAGATATCCTTGAAGAAGGTGCTGAAGACATAAAAAGTGAGTATTTAATGAATATTCATAATAAAAGTAATTTCTTAATTCCAGTCTTGGATCCAAAGGAACCTTCAGCTTATGAATACCTTACTGACATTGAACTAACTCCATCTCAAATAAAAAATGACTGGTTGCGGATTGATTTGTGGGGTGGTGGTGAATTTACTGAAGAAGCCAGATATTTATTTCCAAAAACTGTAAAAATTTTGTCTAAGCTGGAATCTTTTATGGATCCTTTTGAAGAAGATGTAATTTATGTTTTAAAGCCAGAATCTTTCTTACCTCCACACCATGATGCTGCAAATAATTATATTGGATGTCATTTGGGATTAATAATTCCAGAAAATTGCGGATTTAGAGTCGGAAGTGAAACACGGAGTTGGACTGAAGGGAAAACTTTATTTTTCGATCAGAGCTTTGAGCATGAAGTTTGGAATAGAAGTCAGAAAGAACGAGTAGTTTTGTCAGTGCAATTACGTCACCCAGAATTGTCAAAATTTGAAAATTTTTTATATAAGCTTTTTCGTAAGTTGTTTGGTAATAAACCTCATCTACTTTGAGAACTATAATTTTCTGCCAAGACCGAGAGATTGCTTCCTTACGTCGCAATGATGCATAGGAATAATTAGAAACTCCAGGTTTCAACATGAACGGGGTTTAGTTAGAACATGAAACTCGAACTATCTGCTCAACAAAAAAATTATCAAGCTGAATTTAGGGCTTTTGTTAATGAGGAAATATGTCCTCATGCTGGTGAATGGGATAGGAAAGAATTTACACCACCAGAGCTAATTAAAAAAATAGCAGAACGTGGTTTTCTCGGTGCCATATTACCCCAAGAATATGGTGGTAAAGCAATGGACATGATTACCTACGGTATTCTCAACGAGGAAATTGGACGTGGATGTTCCTCTGTACGCAGTTTGTTGACAGTTCACAACATGGTTTCCCAAGCGGTGTGTAAATGGGGAAATAAATCTCAAAAAGAGTATTGGCTTCCCAAATTTGCATCTGGAGAAACAATAGCTGCTTTTGCATTAAGCGAACCAAATGTAGGTAGCGATGCTAAAAGTGTAGAAACAACAGCAATACTTTCTGGTAATGCTTATATTTTAAATGGGCAAAAGAAATGGATTACCTATGGGCAAATAGCAGATATATTTTTAGTCTTTGCTAAATGTGAAGGTAAAGCAGGTGCTTTTTTAGTGGCAAAAAATAGCCCAGGTTTTTCTATCAAACCGATGTCTGGTATTTTAGGTACTAGGGCTTCGATGGTTGCACAATTGCAATTTGATAACTGCCACGTTCCTCTAGAAAATTTAGTAGGTAAATTAGGTTTTGGTTTTTCCTATGTTGCTTCTTTTGCACTTGATTATGGTAGATATAGTGTAGCAACGGGTAGCGTGGGTATTGCTCAAGCTTGTTTAGAAGCTTGCATTAATTATACTAACGAGCGAAAACAATTTGATGTGTATCTGAAAGAACACCAGTTAATTCGGCAAAAGATTACTCAGATGATAACTAACGTCAAAGCAGCGAGACTGTTATGTTATCAAGCAGGTTATCTCAAAGATATTAACGATCCAAATTCAATTATAGAGACTTCTATTGCCAAATACCTTGCATCTACAGTAGCAGCCAAAATAGCAAATGATGCTGTACAAATTCACGGTGGTAACGGTTGTAGTAGTGAATACCCTGTAGAAAGGTATCTACGAGACTCGAAAATTATGGAAATTATTGAAGGTAGTACTCAAATTCAAGAAATTACCATCGCTGAGTCAGGCTATCAAGATTATCTTCTTTCAAGCTTTTCTACGGGCTTGAAAAATAAACTAGCAGAAAGGATTTAAGCTATGATTAGCACTCAAGAACAGGACGTAAACAGCAAACAAAAAGACAAAAAAGTTATTAAATGTGTCGTTTGGGATTTAGATAACACCTTATGGCACGGGGTTTTACTCGAAGATAAACAAGTTTCCTTACGAGAAAATATAGTAAATCTTATTCATACTATAGATAGTCGTGGTATCCTACAATCTATAGCAAGTAAAAACGAAAGAGTAACAGCAATAGCTAAATTAGAAGAATTCGGATTAAAAGAGTATTTTTTATATCCTCAAATTAATTGGAATTCTAAAGCGTCTTCCATCAAAGAAATTGCTAGATCACTAAATATTGGTTTAGATGCGATCGCCTTCATTGATGACCAATTATTTGAACTAGAAGAAGTAAAATTTACCTTACCAGAAATTCTCTGTATCAACGTAGATGAAATCGATAATATTTTAGATATGCCTGTGATGAATCCCCGTTTTATCACGGAAGATTCACGAATTAGAAGATTGATGTATATTAGTGATATAGAGCGCCAGAATGCGGAAAAAGAATTTGTTGGAACAGCAGATGAATTCTTAGCTACGCTCAATATGAATTTCACAATCTCCTCAGCACAAGAAGAAGATTTACAACGTGCAGAAGAATTAACATTACGGACTAATCAACTGAATACAACTGGTTATACCTACTCCTATGACGAACTTAATCATTTCCGCCAATCAGGAAATCATAAGCTGTTAATTGCAAGCTTGGAAGATAAGTATGGAAGCTACGGGAAAATAGGTTTAGCTCTAATCGAATGCCAAGCTGATATATGGACAATCAAGCTTTTGCTGATGTCATGTCGCGTTATGTCAAGGGGAGTTGGGACAATTATGATGAATCATATTATGAATCTGGCTCAAAAAAATAATGTCCGTCTTCTGGCAGAGTTTATACCAAATGACCGCAATAGAATGATGTATATATCTTATAAATTTGCAGGTTTTAAAGAAATTGATAAAATAGGAAACTCAGTTCTTTTTGAAAATGACCTAATTAGAATTCAGCCTGTACCTTTATATGTAAAATTTAAAGTAATTGATTAATTCGTTAATAATAAATTAAATATTATAAGGATAGTGTTATGGAAGGTAAGAATAGTGAAATTATTAAGCGACGTTCTCAACTCTCACCTGCTAAACAAGCGATTTTAGAAAAGCGCTTACGGGGTGAGAGTGAATATAATCAAGAAATACCTATACCCCGTCGTACCCAGCAAAGCCCATGTCCTCTGTCTTTGCCTCAACAGCGATTGTGGTTTATCCAACAATTAGAACCTCAAAATTCCGCTTACAACGAATTTGCTTGTCTACAATTAAAAGGTGCTGTAAATTTTGCAATTTTAGAGAGAAGTTTTAATGAGATTATAAAACGTCATGAATCCTTGCGAACTTCTTTTGAAACTTTAGATGGGCAACCAGTTCAAGTCATTCATCCAACCGTTACTTTAAAGTTGCCAGTGGTAGATTTGAGAAACTTACCACCGACATTGCAAGATGTAGAAGTAGAGCTGCTGACTGCTGAAATCGCTCAAAAGCCTTTTGACTTGGCATTCTGTCCCTTGCTGCGAGTGATTTTATTGCAGGTTAGTGAAGAGGAATATTTACTTTTGTTAGTCGTCCACCACATCGTTTGTGATGGGTGGTCAATAAAGTTATTCAACCAAGAATTAGCAGAAATATACAAAGATTTTTTCACAGAAAAACCTTCCGCACTTGCAGAACTGCCAATTCAATATGCAGACTATTCGATATGGCAGCATCAGTGGCTGCAAGGTGAGCGAGAAAAAACTCAACTTTCATATTGGAAGCAGCAACTTGCAGATGCTCCAACAACCTTATCTTTGCCAACAGACCGTCAACGACCTCCCGTACAAAGTTTCAAAGGAGCAGTAAGACACTTCAAGCTATCATCACGCTTGACCGATATGCTGAGGTCTTTAAGCAAGGAGCAAGGGGTGACTTTGTTTATGACCTTGTTAGCAGCTTTTCAAGCACAACTTTACCGCTATACAGGTCAAGAAGATATCTGCATTGGCTCTCCAATTGCTAACCGCAACCATGCTGATATTGAAAGCTTGATTGGCTTTTTTGTCAATACCCTTGTGCTTCGTACTGACCTTTCTGGGAACCCAAGCTTTTTAGAATTACTCAAGAGAGTTCACGAAGTATGTGTCGGAGCTTATGCCCATGCAGGTCTGCCTTTTGAGCGATTAGTGAAAGAGCTTCATCCTGAGCGGAATCTTAGTCATAACCCCCTGTTTCAAGTCATGTTTGTTTTGCAGGAAAATAACGACAAAGATTTGGTATTACCAAACTTGACTCTAAAATGGCTTCAAAACCATAGCGGGAGAGCCTTGTTTGATTTAACACTGAATGTGGTAGATGCTAAATCTGAACTTTGGGGATGGTGGGAGTACAACACAGATTTGTTTGATGCTGCGACTATTGAGAGAATGGTAGGGCATTTTACTAATTTGCTAGAAGGTGTTGTTAGTCGACCAGAGAAGCCTTTATCTGATTTGCCATTATTAACAGAACCTGAGCGTCAGACTCTTTTAGTTAACTGGAATAATACAGCTACTGATTACCCCCAGGATAAATGTATCCATGAGTTGTTTGAATCACAGGTAGAGAAAACACCTGATGCAGTAGCAGTCGTATTTGAAAATCAACAGTTAAGTTATCGGGAACTAAACCGACGAGCTAATCAGTTAGCACACTACTTACAAAAATTAGGAGTAAAACCAGAGGTATTGGTCGGGATTTGTGTAGAGCGATCGCTCGAAATGGTCATCGGACTATTGGCCATCCTCAAAGCCTGTGGTGCATATGTACCTCTAGACCCTGGCTATCCCCAAGAACGCTTGGCTTATGTGTTAGAAAACTCACAACCAGGCGTATTACTCACACAACAATACCTATTAGAAAATATACCAAATCATCAAGCTCAAGTAATTTGCATCGATAGTGACTGGGAGAAAATTGCCACTGAAAGCACAGAAAATCCCATATCCAACATCACATTTGATAACCTTGCTTACGTCATCTACACCTCCGGTTCTACAGGTAAACCAAAGGGGGTTCTTGGTTTGCACAAAGGTGCTATCAACCGTTTTCAATGGATGTGGCAAAATTATCCTTTTGTAGAGGAAGAAATCTGTTGCCAGAAAACCTCTCTAAACTTTGTGGATTCAGTATGGGAAATATTTGGGTCTTTACTTCAAGGAATAACCATAGTAATTGTGCCCGATAAAGTTGTCAAAGATCCACAACATTTTGTCAGGAGTCTCGCACACAGCAATGTGACACGGTTAGTACTTGTTCCTTCATTACTATGCATACTATTAAATACATACGATGTCTTAGAATTGCAGCTACCCAAGTTAAAGTTATGGATTAGCAGTGGAGAAGCGCTCTCTAATGACTTACTGGTGCAATTTCGGCAAGGTTTGCCAAACAGTACCTTGTTAAATCTTTACGGTTCATCGGAGGTATCTGCCGATGTGACTTGTTACAGTATTACTCCACAAACAGTCTTATCAGCATCCACCTTAATCGGTCGTCCAATTGCTAATACACAGATATATATACTAGATGCAAACAAGCAACCTGTTCCTATAGGCGTAATAGGCGAAATATATATAGGTGGCGAACAATTAGCACGAGGCTATTTAAACCGTCCTCAACTAAGTGCTGAAAAATTTATTCCCAATCCTTTTAGTGAGGAATTAGCAGCACGCTTGTATAAAACAGGGGATTTAGCTCGTTATTTACCGAATGGAAATATAGAATATATTGGTCGGATTGATAATCAGGTAAAAGTACGCGGTTTCAGGATTGAATTAGGAGAAATCGAAGCCCTCCTTAGTCAACACCCTGGGGTACGAGAAGCTGTAGTTGCAGTTCAATCTTCGCAAATAGATTCTCAAAGAATAGTTGCTTATGTAGTTCCCACGAGAAAGCAAGCGCCAACAATTTCTGAACTACGCGGTTTCTTAGAGGCAAAATTGCCGAATTATATGGTGCCAGCAGCTTTTGTCACATTGGAGGCGCTACCACTAACACCCAATGGTAAAGTTGACCGCAAAGCATTACCCGCACCTAAATTAACACAGGTTTTATCATCGAATATTACCCCTCCTTCCACACCAATTGAGAATTTATTAGCAGGTATTTGGGCAGAAATACTGGGTATAGATAAAATAGGTATTCATAATAATTTCTTTGAATTAGGTGGTCACTCATTAATAGCAACTCGTGTAATTTCCCAAATTCGGCAAGTATTTCAGACAGAGCTTCCTTTACGTTATTTATTTGAAAAACCAACAATAGCAGGGTTAGCAAAAGAAATTGAAAAAGCGATTAAGGTAGACTCAACAGTTGAAGTAACAAACATTGAGCAGATAGAACGTACACAGCAATTATCGCTATCTTATGCTCAACAAAGACTATGGTTTTTATCTCAGTTAGAACCAGACAGCCCCTTCTACAACATACCTGGTGCTGTTCGTTTACAGGGACAGTTAAATGTAGAAGCATTACAGCAAAGTTTTAACGAAATAGTAAGTCGGCATGAAGCACTGCGGACTAATTTTCAAACCAAAGAAGGACAAGCTGTAGCTGTCGTCTCAGAAGATAAACCCATAACGCTATCAATACTCGATATTAGTGACCTACCAGCTAATCAACAGCAAGCCGAAATTAAACAACAGGTAGCACAAGCAGCACAACAACTCTTCGATATTAGCAACGACCATCTACTGAGGGTAAAACTGTTACGTCTTGCTCTGCAAGAACATATCGTACTGCTGACAATGCACCACATCATCTCTGATGCTTGGTCAATCGGCGTATTAGTAGAAGAATTAGCAGCACTGTATCCAGCCTTTTGTCATGGACAGCCCTCTCCATTACCTACATTACCAATACAGTATGTAGACTTTGCAGCCTGGCAAAGGCAATGGTTGCAAGGAGAAGCACTGGAAGCTCAGTTATCTTATTGGCTTAAGCAGTTAGATAACGCACCAAAAGTATTAGAATTACCTACCGACTATCCAAGACCGGCAATTCAAACTTACCGTGGCGCAACCTACTCATTTGAGTTACCGAAAGAACTATCCACATCCCTGAATCAATTGAGCCAGCAGCAGGGAAGTACTTTATTTATGACCCTGTTAGCAAGCTTCCAAATATTACTATGGCGTTATTCTGGTCAACAAGACATTGTGGTTGGTTCACCCATTGCTAACCGCAATCGGGCAGACATAGAAGCGCTAATTGGTGTTTTTGTCAACACCCTAGTATTGCGAAGCAATTTAACAGGAAATCCGAGTTTTGAGGAGCTACTAAAACGGGTGCGGGAAGTAGCACTAGGAGCTTATGCACATCAAGATTTGCCGTTTGAGTTGTTAGTTGAGCGACTACAACCGCAGCGAGACTTAAGCCATACACCACTATTTCAAGTGATGTTTGTGCTTCAGAATGCGCCAATGTCAGCTTTAGATTTGCCTGGTTTAACTTTAACTAAGTTGGAAAGTGATAGTGGTACTGCCCAGTTTGATTTAACCCTGGAGATGACGGAAACAGCACAGGGAATATCTGGTAATCTGGTGTATGATACTGATTTATTTGCGGAAAGTTCTATACACAGAATTGTAGGTCACTTGCAAACGTTGCTGGAAGCAATTGTTGCTAATCCACAGCAGCGTTTGTCTGATTTACCATTGTTGACAGAATTTGAGCAGCATCAATTACTGCGAGAGTGGAATAATACAACTACTGATTACCCCCAAGATAAATGTATCCATGAATTATTTGAAGCGCAGGTAGAGAAAACACCTGATGCAGTAGCAGTGGTATTTGAAAACCAACAGTTAAGTTATGGGGAATTAAACCAACGAGCGAATCAGTTGGCACATTACTTATGTTCGCTAGGAGTAAAACCAGAGGTATTAGTAGGACTTTGCACCCAGCGCTCTCTTGAAATGATAATTGGGCTGTTAGCTATCCTCAAAGCTGGGGGAGCCTATTTACCGATTGACCCAACCTATCCCCCAGAACGACTAGCACTGATGCTAAATGATTCTCAAGTGACAGTATTGCTTGCACAACAGCACCTTCTGGGACAGTTACCAGCGCATACAGCAAAAGTCATTTGCTTAGACGATGATGTTAATTGGCAAGGTGTCTCATCAGCAATACAAAACCCTCCAAATCAAACCGCCCCTGCAAATCTAGCTTACATGATTTACACATCTGGTTCTACGGGTAAGCCGAAGGGGGTGATGGTTGAACATCGGTCATTGTTGAATTTTGTCCTCACCGCTATTGATGAATATGGAATTAATGCAAGCGACCGGATTTTGCAATTCGCGTCTATTTGTTTTGATACATCTATTGAAGAAATCTTTCCTTGTCTTGTCGCCGGTGCAACATTAGTACTGCGAACCGAAGAAATGCTGTATTCGGTTGATGAATTCTGGCGGTGTTGCCAACAATGGCAGTTAACTGTTTTGGATTTGCCTACAGCTTATTGGCATCAGTTGGTGGCAGAACTTAACCCTCAAGACTCGCGAATTCCTCAAAATCTCAGAACTGTGATTATTGGAGGAGAAGAAGCTCAACACTCAAAAGTCGAACATTGGCACAGTAGCGTTGCACATTTGCCCAATCCACCGCAATTATTTAATAGTTACGGGCCATGGGAATTCATGATAACTTCTTTGAACTTGGTGGTCATTCATTGCTTTTAGTTCAATTTCATAGCAATTTACGTGAAGTTTTTAAACGAGATTTACCTCTTATAGACTTATTTAGATATCCAACCGTAAACTCTTTAGTAAATTATTTAAATCAGGTCGAAAATCAACAGCAATCTCATGATATTATGGCTGAGATAACCGAAAGAATAGCAGATGGAAAAACTCAACAAAAAAAGCGTCTGCAAAAAATAAAATCTGTGGAAAATATTTAATATTTATCAATATTATCTGGTTTTCGTCATCTGGAATTAGCTAAAATTGCTGATCCTTGTTAAACAAGTTTAAAGAAGTAATTATATTGAAAAGATTCAAGGAATAATTGAGAAAATGAGTATTCCAATAGCATCAACTTCTATCAACGGCTCGGAAATAGCAATCATTGGATTGGCAGGAAGATTTCCTGGAGCTAAAAACATTAATGAACTCTGGAATAATCTTCAAAATGGCATAGAATCAATTTCTTTTTTCAGTGACGAAGAACTGTTGGCAGCAGGAATAGATGAAGAACTTCTCAGTTCCCAAAATTATGTTAAAGCACATGCTGTGATAGAAGATGCCGAATTATTTGATGCATCATTTTTTGGATTTAATCCCAGAGAAGCAGAAATCACTGACCCACAGCACCGCATTTTTTTGGAGTGTGCATGGCAAGCATTAGAGAATGCGGGATATAAATCTGGAATCGAGAAATGTCCCATAGGTGTGTTCGCAGGTTCTGGCTTAAATAGCTACTTACTCAACCTTTACTTAAATCGAAACGCTATATCAGTAGCTGACTTTTCACGGGAAGTCTTCAAGCCTCGAAAAAACGTGACTTTTTCTACAGCCTAATTGTCAATAGCTTTAAGTTAATGAAAATAGCTAACGGAAAAATCAGGGTTTGGAAAACCCTCAAAATGGCCTTTTCCACATGCCGTGAAAAGTCAGAGAAACAGCAACAATGGCAGTAAGCAAAAGCAAGATACTACCTCCAGTAGGTTGGATTTGCGAAAAATGTTAGACCGTGGGCAAGAACCAGCAGATGCAGAGACGTTGCGTGCAACATCTTTACTAAATCAAACCCTTCTTACCCAACCAGCTATATTTGTCATTGAATATGCTTTAGCTCAGTTGTGGATATCGTGGGGAATTCGTCCTACGGCGATGATTGGCTACAGCATTGGTGAATATGTAGCAGCAACTCTAGCCGAGGTTTTGTCTGTTGAAGATGCTTTAACCTTAGTAGCTAGAAGAGCGCAAATGATTGAAGAGTTGCCAGAAGGGGCGATGCTGGCAGTGCCGCTTTCAGAAGAAGAGATACAGCCCCTCCGAAATGAAAAAATTTCCATGTCTGCAATCAACGGGCCATCATTGTGTGTGATTGCAGGTGCCAAGGATGCGGTGGAGGAATGGGAACGACAACTGGGCGAACAAAATTTAATTGGTAAGCGTTTGCAGACATCTCACGCTTTCCATTCTGTGATGATGGAGGCGATCGCACCTGCCTTTGACGATTTAGTTAAAACATTTAACCTCAAACCCCCAAAAATTCCCTATATTTCTAACGTTACTGGCACTTGGATTACAGCAGAGCAAGCAACAGACCCCAGTTATTGGGTGAAACATCTGTGTCAACCAGTACGCTTTGCACAGGGAGTCCAACAGTTATGGCAAAAAGACAATCCGATTTTATTAGAGGTAGGCCCTGGTCAAGCATTAATTAGTTTTGCATCGCAATGTCTAGAAAGCGATCGTGCTAAATCTGCGATGCTCCCCACCCTGCGCCATTCCTACGAACAACAGTCAGATATAGCGTTTTTAATGAATACATTGGGTCGCCTTTGGCTGGCTGGGGTAGAAGTAGATTGGTCTAGCTTTTATACCAACGAACAACGCACTCGCATCCCCTTACCGACATATCCATTTGAACGTCAGCGCTACTGGATTGATGCCAATCCTGAAGCTAACTTAGCTATACAACCGCAGCAAGCATTACACAAAAAACCGAATATTGCCGACTGGTTTTATATCCCTTCCTGGAAGCGTTCTCCCCACTTACCATCAAAATCATCGCAAAAACTATGTTGCTTAGTCTTTGTTGATACTTTTGGAGTTGGTTCGCAAGTTGCACAGCAGTTGGAATCACAAGGTCATAATGTCATAACTGTAGCAATTGCAGAGCATTTTACCAAATTAGGCGATCGCGCTTATGCAATTAATCCCCAAACCAGTAGTGATTATGATACATTGCTGGCAGAACTTAGGAGATTAGATTTAAATTCAAATGCGATCGCCAAGCCTACCGGATGGCATTTTGCTCATTTTTGGAGCGTTACGACAAATGATACCTTATCCTCCTATAAGGCGATAGAACAAACACAATCATCACATCAGTTTTTTGAAAATACTCAAAATTTGGGTTTCTGGAGTCTGCTATTTCTAGCGCAAGCTTTGGGAAGGCGGAATATTTCCGATACTTTGAAGTTAACAGTTGTCACAAGCAACGTACATGATGTAACTGGCAATGATAGTTTATGCCCTGAAAAATCAACATTACTAGGAGCGTGTAAGGTAATTCCCCAAGAATACCCGAAGATAACTTGCTCTACTGTTGATATAGTAATTCCTTCTTGCAAAAACCCACCAGCACCAAAACTCATAGATTATCTTGTCACAGAAATTACTTCCCAAACAATCGATGACATAGTAGCCTATCGGGGTCATCATCGTTGGGTGCAAACTTTTGAACCTGTGCGGCTAGAGCGAGATATTGCAAGTAAATCTAAGGTAAGAGAAGGAGGGGTTTACTTAATTACCGGGGGACTTGGTGGTATTGGTTTGGTATTAGCAGAAAATCTAGCTCAGACAGCAGATACTAAATTAATTCTTGTTGGACGAAAAGGACTACCTGAACGTTCGCAGTGGCAACAATGGTTAGAAACTCATGATAACCAAGATAGTGTTAGCCGTAAAATTGAAAAAGTTCTGGCACTTGAGAAATTAGGAGCTAGTGTTCAAATTTATAGTGCCGATGTAGCTAATCTTGAGCAAATGCAAGCAGTAGTTACTCAAGCTTGCAAACAATTTGGTCGTATCGATGGTGTCATTCATGCAGCAGGTATTGCTCCAGGTGGCATAATTCAACTCAAGACAAAAGAAATGGCAAATAGCGTACTCGCAGCAAAAGTCAGGGGAACGCTAGTACTAGACGAAGTTTTGAAAAATTCCAATTTAGATTTCTTTGTGCTTTGTTCATCTGGAACTTCTGTCTTGGGACACTTTGGACAAGTAGATTACTGTGCGGCAAATGCTTTTCTTGACACTTATGCTCACTATTGTGCCTGTAAATCAAGCCAACCCACAGTATCAATTAGCTGGGATACCTGGCAAGAAGTAGGAATGCAAGTCGATACTGTAGTACGAAATGAAATTAAGCAGATGCTAAAGCTGGAGGAAGCTAACTTAAAATTTGCAATTAAGCCTCAAGAAGGTATTGATACTTTTCATCGCATTTTAGAAAGTAATTTGCCTCATGTCGTTGTCTCAACCCAAGATTTTGTCACTTTAATCGAACAAAGCAAACACTTCCAAACGGAAGATAGATTGTCAATATTAGAAGAGAAATTAGTTTCAGCAAATATTACTGTACCAAATCATCCCCGACCCAATTTAGAGAATGATTATGTAGCTCCACGTAATGAAATTGAAGAAAGTTTGGCTCAAATTTGGCAGCAACGCCTGGGAATAGACAAAGTAGGAATTAAGGATAATTTTTTTGAATTAGGAGGTGATTCCGTTCTTGCAATTCAAGTTATTTCCAAAGCCAACCAACTAGGCTTAAAGTTAACTGCTCAACAAATGTTTCAGCATCAGACTATTGCTGAATTAGCAACAGCAGCATCTATGCAAGAAACAAAACTAACTGAACGTACTTTACAAGCAGGAGAAGTATACCTCACACCCATCCAGCATCGGTTTTTCGCTCAAAATCAGCCAGATACAATAAATTCCTTTAGCCAGTCCTTACTGTTGGAGGTAAAACAAGCCTGCGATCGCCAGCTATTAGAACAGGCTGTAAGATATGTAATTCAAGACCACGATGTATTTCGTCTACGCTTTACTCAAAAAGAATCTTGCTGGCAACAAATTGAAGCTAATAGCAATGATGTAGATGTCATAGAATACGAGTATGTAAATTTGACTTCACTTTCAGAAACAGAGCATGAATATGCTTTGGAGTCTAAAATTAAAGAAATACAAAGTAGCTTCAACCTGAGTGAAGGAACGCTTGTAAAAGTTGCTTTAATTGAATTGCGATCGCAGCAAAATAGCTACCTAGCAATTGCCATCCACCCTCTTTTAGTAGATACAATTTCTTGGCAAATTTTGCTAGAAGATTTACAAACAGTTTATCAGCAACTCAGCCAATCAAAAGCGATACATCTGCCTGATAAAACTACTTCATTCAGAGAGTGGGCACAGCGTATCCAAGATTACGCTGAGACTCCAGAAGTTATACGGGAGCAAAAATACTGGTTAACAAAAGCCCAAAAACCTCTTAGCATTCTGCCTGTGGACTATCCTGGTAGGGAAAATATAGAGGCAAATGTTGACATCGTATCAATTTCTCTAGATAAAACACAAACACAAGCCTTATTAAATAATGTCAACAAGGCTTATAATACCCAAATAAATGATGTTCTCCTCACAGCATTAGTGCAAGCATTTGCAAAGTGGACGGGAGAGTCAAAACTGTGGGTAGATGTCGAAGACAATAGCCGAGAGAAAATTTTCAAAAATTTAAGTGATATATCCCTGACCCGTACAGTTGGTTTATTTACAACTTGCTTTCCTGCAAATTTGGATATAACAGAAGCTTCCGACGAAGGAAGTGCATTGGTAGCAATCAAAGATTATTTGCGTAGTATTCCCAATCAAGGTACTGGGTATGATTTGCTTCGCTATATAAGCAGTAATCAAGAGATTAAATCGGAGCTAAAATCATTTCCTCAACCTCAAGTTAGTTTTAAATACTCAGGTAATTTTGACGAACTTATTTCCCAGTCATCTTTATTTAATTTAACCCACCAGCACCTTAAATTGAATCAAGGCTCAAGTGCAAATCGTTTTTATTTATTGGAAATAAATGGAGCTATTGTTCAAGAACAGTTGCAATTGAATTGGATTTACAGTCAAGAAAATCATCGTCGAATAACAATTGAAACATTAGCTTCAAATTACATTGAGATGCTGCAAAATATTATTGCTCATTGTCAGTCTGTCGAGGGACAAAAATTTACAACTTCTGACTTCCCAAGAGCAAACTTGAGTCAAAAAAGCTTAGATAAACTTCTAGCAAAAATCAACCAAGCAAACGAGGAATGAGCATAATGAAAGCAGAAAATATAGAGGACATATATAAGCTTACACCCGTGCAAGAAGGGATGCTATTCCATTCTTTGTATGAAAGAGAATCATTATTATATTTTTTTCACATTCCTGTCGGTTTACGGGGAAACATAAATATCAAGGCTTTTGAGGAAGCATGGCAAAAAATTGTAGATAGACACGCAGTTTTGCGTACAGGATTTTATTGGGAAGACATTGATAATCCCTTACAAGTCGTCTATAAAAATGTGAAAATTTCTTTAAACCAATATGATTGGCGCGGTATCGAACAAGCAGAACAGGAAGAGCGCTTGAAATCATTTTATGATAGCGATCGCAAATTATATTTTGACTTGTCGCAGCCATGTCTGATGCGTATAACTTTAATTCGTTTTGCCGATGACTACTATGAATTTATTTGGAGTTCTCATCATATAACCGGAGATGGATGGTCTTCTGCGATAATATTTGATGAGTTGCTACAAATTTACGAAGCACTGTGTGAAGATAAAGAAATAAAATTTGCATATAATCGCCCTTTCCGCGATTATATTGACTGGTTACAGGAGCAGGACATAGAAAAAACTGAAACTTTCTGGAGACAACAATTAGCGGGTATTAAAGCACCAACACCTCTAATCTATATAGAGAATAAGCAGTTAAAATTTACAGAACAGAGGTACGATCAAGAAAAATATAAGCTATCGCCAGAAAAGACACAATCACTGTTATCTTTTATTGCAAAAAATCGCTTAACTCTAGCTGCATTAATTAATGGAATTTGGTCTATTCTCCTTAGTCGTTATACTTGTTGTAACAATATAGTTTACGGCTGTACAGTCACAGGAAGACCAGTAGAATTAGCCGAAGTAGAGTCAATGGTGGGTTTATTTATAAACACTTTACCCATGAATTTGAAGTTAAATACAGAGCAAGATTTGTTATCATGGCTTCAAGCTACTCAGACTCGATTAGTCGAATTACGTCATCATGAATACACTTCACTTACACAAATTCAAAGCTGGAGCGAAGTACCCCGAAATTTACCTTTGTTTGAAAGTTTTGTTGTGGTTGAGAACCTTCCAAGTGCTCGATCTGCACTACGTTGGAAAGGAAATATAGAAATTGATACAAGTAAAGGCGAGTATTTCAGAACCAATTACCCTTTAAATTTAGTTATATATCCAGCAGCGGAAATGATAGTGGCAATTTCATATGATTGTCGAAGATTTGATATTGCTACTATTTCTAGAATACTTGCAGATTTTCAAATAGCATTAGAATGCATAATGGCTAATCCTTTGTCCAAAATTAAAGATTTATCATTTTCAACGGCAAGAGAACAGGAAATATCAAAATCTTTAGAAAAAGAAGCTGTATTATTTGATTATTGATTAGCTCCAATCCGTTGATGAACATACTAATTTAGTGAATAAATTCACGCACAATCCAAATGGATGTAACTCTATGGATAATTAACTGATTACATCAATATCCTGAGATAAAATATTAAATAGGATTCAAGTATGATAACTGTATCTAAAATAGAAAGAAGATACAAACTTTCAAGTAATGAATTTATCAAAAATTATGTTGATCGAGGAAAACCTGTCATAATTTCTGGAGTTATTCCTAGCTGGAATAGCTTTAGTCAATGGTCTTTAAAATACTTCAAACAATTATCACCATCTTTGAATATTTATGCTAAGAGATTTAGTGATAAAGGGATTGAAATATGTAGCCTGACAATGGAAAAGTATATAGGATTAATAGAAGCTTATGAAGCTGATTTTCTAAATAATCCCTCACCACCATATTGTCACGACCTACCTTTATTTAGCTTAATTCCTTCATTAATAAAAGACGCTCAACCATTCCCTTTAGATTATTTACCGGAATGGTACTGGTATAAGTGGTGGCGTTACTGTCAGTTTTTTTTGGGTTGTTCTAATAGTATTACTCCACTACATTTTGATTGTCTTCTGACTAATAATATTTTTTTTCAAATTGTTGGGCGTAAACAATTTACGATATTACTACCTGAAGATGCAAAATATTGTTATCGCAAAGGCTGGCGATGGTTTCTTGTGAATCCAGAAAATCCAGACTTCAATAAGTATCCTGAATATAAAAATGCCAGACCAATTAAATTTATCATCAATCCTGGTGATATTTTATATATGCCCCCTGGGACATTACATCATGTTAGAAGCTTAGATATGTCAATTTCTTTTAATATTGATTGGCACACAACAAAAAGTTGTTTGAATGCCCTAGCAGCAAGTGTCAAAGGTATGCCCATCCAAAACTCTTACTATAACTTTTTACTTGCTATGGGATTAGTATTTAAAATACCTTCTCAATTAATATTCAAATTTTATAAATCATACTTGAATTATGTCTCTTGATAGCAAAAATAAATTTTTATGTCAAAAGAAACTAAATAAATATATTCACAGAGAATAACAATCGTAAACGGAGAGAATTTGTATGAATATTTTTGAAAAGTACGAATCAAACGTTAGAAGCTATTGCCGTAGTTTTCCAGATATATTTCATCGGGCTAAGGGTTCGATTGTTTATGCTGAATCAGGTCGAGAATATATAGATTTTTTTGCTGGTGCAGGCGCATTAAATTATGGACATAATCATGACTACATAAAACAAAAAGTCATTTCCTATTTAGACGCTGATGGGATAGCCCACGGTTTAGACATGTATACTTCTGCTAAAGAGAAGTTTTTAGCTAAGTTTCACGAAGTTATACTAAGTACAAAACACTTAGATTATCGCATCCAGTTCTGCGGACCAACTGGAACAAATGCCGTCGAAGCAGCTTTAAAATTAGCTCGAAAAGTCAAAAAAAGGCCTGGTATATTCTCCTTTATGGGTGCTTATCATGGAATGACTTTGGGTAGCTTATCAATTACTGCTAATACCGCAATTCGAGCAGGCGCGATTGGAACATTAAATAGTGTAACATTTATGCCTTATCCCTATGGATTTATGGAAAGCTTTGACACTATAAAATATATAGAGTCAGTTCTAAATGACGTTAGTTCAGGAATTGAAAAGCCAGCCGCAATAATTTTTGAAACAGTCCAAGCTGAAGGTGGGGTTATTGTTGCTCCCATTGAGTGGGTGCAAAGGCTAAGAAAGTTGTGTGACGAGCATGATATTTTATTAATCTGTGATGATATTCAAGTCGGTTGCGGTAGAACAGGCTCTTTCTTCTCATTTGAAAGAGCAAGTATTGTTCCCGATATAGTTATACTTTCTAAATCGATTAGTGGATATGGGTTCCCTATGTCTTTATTGTTAACGTGAGTTCGACGGAACTAAAAAATAGCAGGAGGTAGTGCAGGCAAATCTTTTGGGTAAATATCAATCGAAGGTTTTTTAGGCAAATAGGTATAAGCAGTTAAACCAGCCATCAAATTAACCAAAAAGTTAAAT
>NZ_JAIVFQ010000077.1 GCF_020829495.1 Nostoc favosum CHAB5714
TCCCAAAGTTCTCCTCAACAGGGATTCCTGTTCGGGTGTCGGATAAAAACGGTAGCGGAAAGCTTGTTCCATATTTCACATTTTACCACAAATTTTGTAAAGCCGTGCTGGAAGCACGGGGTTTCCATCCACATTTTCTGATGACCAAAATGCAGAAGCAAACGCCTGGTTTAATTTGGGTCTGGTTTTAGAAAAAATCAATCGACAATCAGAAGCGACAATCAGAAGCGATGGATGCTTTTTGCCATGCCCGCGAAATCTATCACACAATGGGACTCGATGCAAGTCTGCAAGATTGTAATCATGCCATTGAGCTTCTTTCTCAAAATGTTGCAAGTGCAGCATCTCCCTTCTGGTTAGGGAGATGGTTCAGTCATTAGTCATTAGTCATTAGTCATTAGTCATTTGTGTTTACCAAGGACAAATGACAAAGGACAAATGACTAAGGACAACCTCACCAGTTGATGTGCAACTTAAATGCGTAACAGCATACAGCGAAATTACATCAAGAGGATGGATATTTATTGAATACCGCAACTGAGTCCTTGTGATTAAAAGAAAGCACAGAAAACGGGTCTTTTCGATCCCCCATCTCCATCCCAGGAGTGCCTACGGGCATTTGAGGAACAGATAAACCAGCAACATTTGGCTTTTCTTGAAGCAAACGTTTGATGTCGTCTGCTGGGACGTGTCCTTCGATAACATATCCATTAACAATTGCTGTGTGGCAAGATGACAAGTTATCTGGCACATTGTACTTTTGTTTGACTGTTTCGATGTCAGGCGTGGAAAAGTCTGTGATTTGAAAACCTTGTGCCTTTAAGTGGTCAATCCACCCACCACAACAATTACAATCAGGACTGTGATATACAGTGGCATTTAACGCTGTTGATTTTAATGGTGTCTGTTTATCTTGGATACCCTTAGTAGTACTTACCAATTGAGCATTACTCATAGAAGCAGTGCTTCCCAAGATGCCCAACACCCCTACTGTTAGACAAATTATTACCACTGCACGTACAGCAACACGTACCAAGATGGGAGGTAAGGATTTTTGCCACCAATAAATAAATTGTTTGTACGACATCTGATACTTCCTAAGTACAACATTACATAAATTTGTTGTAACAAATTCTCTTCAAAAAAACGTGACTGAATATTGCAGATAATTGCAAGATAGATTGCGGAGGACAGCGGATGCGTTGATGATTTTCTAATCGACGTTAAATAAGAATTGTCATATAATTTTTCAATTATTTGTTTTGGATATACACGCAATACGGTTCGCATAAGCTCTTGAGGCTCTTGAGGAAAGAGAGTTATTGTTCAGTAATTCTTCTCTTCCCGAACAGCAACTCTAGCCGAACTGCCCCCGCCCTCTTGTTAACTCTTGTAGTTTGATTTATTCTCACCGACTTATTTACTGAGAAAGCATTCAAGCATTTTGAGAAAGTCAAATGTCATTTTACTTGCGGAAAACACTAAAATGAGTAAGCAAACTGGGGTTTGAGAAAGTCAAATGTCATTTTACTTGCGGAAAACACTAAAATGAGTAAGCAAACTGGGGTTTGAGAAAGTCAAATGCCATTTTGCTTGCGGAAAACACCCAAATGAGTAAGTCAAATGGCATTTTGAGAAAGCATTTAAGCATTTTGAGAAAGCATTTAAGTATTTTGAGAAAGTAAACAGGCATTTTGATAAAGCAATTAGGCTTTTTGATAAAGTAATCAGCAAATATACCTCAATACAGTTCAGTTAAGCATTTTTTCTTCTCTTTCTTCTCTTCCTTTTCTTCCTTCTCTTCGAGACGCTGCGCGAACGTGTCCTTTGCGTTCTTTGCGGTTCGTTAAAAAAATTCACTTTGACAAAGAGTAAAGCCTTAACCCAAGCGTATTGAAATATACCTGACGATTAAAAACTCACGGCTGCACATACCAAGATCCCGTTTGTCTTGGCGTCCCGTAGGGAAGGGTACAAACCCGATGCTTAGATATTCTGCAACTGTGAAATTTTATATGACATTTAGGATTGTTCGTGAAGCAACTGCGTGAGCCATCTGGCTCAGTTCCAGTTTTGTCGAACTCCACACCCAATAAGGTTTGGATAAGCTCTTGAGGCTGGCGTTGCTCTTGAGGAAAGAGAGTTATTGTTCAGTAATTCTTCTCTTCTTGAAGAGCAACTCTAGCCGAACTGCCCCCCCTGCCTCAACCAAAAAATGGAAAAAAACTTTTAGATTTACTGAATGTATCGCCTTACAATAGCATTGCATCCCTCTGCATTTAAAAAGGCTACGACCCTTACGCGGTAGAAGTCATTGCAACAGTGCTAGTATGTCAAATATTGGCATTTTGTAGCTTCTAAGTTGTCATTCTATAGCGCTTCTGGGTTGAGTGCAATACAGACCTAACCCCCAGCCCCAACCCTTGTAGCGTTGGGGAGTAAGATTCAAAGCCTCTCTCCTAAAAGGAGAGAGGAATGGAAGTGAGGTCAAAGTGTATTGCTTCCATTCGAGAACCGCTATAGAAGACAACAACTCTACTACATCAGCCCTCTGTTTTCTATATTTTTGTTTTGGCGAAGGTACTGAACTATTAACGTATTTGCACCACTTGTAGGACAACAGCAAGCCATAGAATTACTCACTCAGGCTGTCAGACAAAATCGGGTTGCTCCAGCATATCTATTTGTGGGGCCAGATGGTGTAGGAAGAAGTTTAGCAGCCAGGTGCTTTGTGGAATTGCTATTTTCTAGTGAAATGGGAGTCACTGCGGCTTTACAAAACCGTTTGCGTCAAGGGAACCACCCAGCTTTGTTGTGGGTGCAACCGACGTACCAATACCAGGGACAACGATTAACAGCAGCAGAAGCGGCTGAGAAAGGACTTAAGCGTAAAGCACCACCTGTAATTCGGCTAGAGCAAATTCGGGAAATTACCGAGTTTCTCAGTCGTCCACCCTTGGAAGCACCAAGGAATGTGGTGGTGCTGGAAGAAGCCCAAACAATGGCAGAAGCAGCAGCGAATGCTTTACTTAAAACTTTGGAAGAACCGGGACAGGCGACGTTAATTTTAATTGCACCTACCTTAGAGTCTGTTTTGCCAACTTTGGTGTCACGCTGTCAACGCATTCCTTTTTATCGCTTAGATGCACAGTCTTTGGCTGTTGTACTCACACAAACTGGTCATCAGGAAATTTTGCCAAATCAGGCAGTATTGAGCATAGCAGCTGGCAGTGCCGGAAGTGCGATCGCATCTTACGAGCAATTACAAGCTATTCCCCCTGAGTTACTCGAAGACTTAAAAAAAGCCCCTGCTTCCTACCGCAAAGCCTTGGAATTAGCCAAGAAAATTGATAAGGATTTAGATACAGAAGCCCAACTGTGGTTAGTTGATTATCTTCAGCAATTCTACTGGCAGCAGTGGCATCAACCCAGCATCATCAAGCAGCTAGAACAATCTCGTAAACACTTACTTTCTTACGCTCAACCACGGCTAGTTTGGGAATGTCTGCTTTTATCTTTATGTCAAAAATAAAATTCCATTTACTAACTCTGGCACAAAAACCTCAACCCTTTTTGTAATATTAAATAATATTACTTAAGTGTCCGCAACTAATTAGTACTTGTGTATTATTGATAGTAAGCTACGCAAAGCGTCTTGTAGAGAATGCCGCGAGTCATAAAGACATTGCCCCAAAACAGTGGAATTTGCTCAATTTTCAAAGCTTCATAGCAAATAAAAGTCTTGCGGGGGATGACTAATAAAGGCTGTCCGATTATTGTTTTTGAAGATTGTACCCCTGACTCATGATGAACTTACCGCAGACAATTCCAGTTCTTTTTTTAGGGGCTATCTTGGCTGTGCTTTCACCTCAAGTTTGCCCTGCTTTCACTGTTCAAGAGGTAGCTAGCCTTGCCCAAGCATCAAGCGATTTACCAGTAGTCAAATCAGCAGGACTGTCCCCCGATATGAATGTGCCTTGGTCGAAAGCCGTGAGAATCGTTGACCCTTTTGAAGGGGAGTTTCTTGGGGTTTTTGACCGCAACTCCTTGGGTGGCTATTTGTACCGTGAGGGTTCAAAGCAAGTTATTAGTTTGTGGACTCCTTCGAGCATTCGAGTTCTGGTAACTGTAAATTCGGGTGAAGCAAGGTCTCCTTTCTATACCGCAGGTCATGTGTATCCCAGACCTGAGTTTCTTAGGTTTGCCACTACCAGGAAAGTCGATAAACTTTTACTCAAAGTCAGGGAAAAAGTTTTTCAATTAGACGGTTCAACCGGCACTTTTTCTGTCAGTCAAGAATTAGCCACTGCTTTGAAAAAAGCTCCAGATGAGAACTTAGACATCAGACTAGTCTTGGAAGGAGGTCAAACTGTTGATAGCGAAATTGGCAAAGGGACGGTGAAAGCTTGGCGAAGCATTTATTAAGCGATATCTACGATGGTCACTGAGCGCGGCCGTTGTGCGGGCTACGCTTACGCATGTTTAACCCAAGTATTATGAAGAATAAATTTTTTCCCATCTCATCAGGAATTTCTCTGATAAAACTTGTTTATAAATTTAGGAAGAACGAACATTGTTAGAAGCTAGCCTAATTAATTCTTCAACATTGTTTGAGATCGTATTGCAAATCGTATTTAAAGGTAAATCATTGGGATCAAATATTAGTCTGAAACGCCCAACTGCGACGCCGATAGCGAGTATTCGAGCGTCATAGCCCGTCGTAGACATCGCTCTTTAATTATCACTACTTTGAGACTGCTGGTAGCGACGCAAAACAGATTGGATATTTTTTTTACAAACCTCTTCACCAACTACCTGAAAAAGCTCTCGCCACAACTGAGAACCGACCTGTTTGATGTAGTCGTGTTCATAACTTATCTGCACCGCAATTTCCGCATAGGTGCGTCCCAGCCAACTTTCCAGCAAAACTACAGATTGAAGGTCATTGAGTCTTTGCCCAAAGGTAGAGCATAAAAGAGTATCAACTAAATTCAGCGCCTCTTGTGCCGTCATGGGTCAGCCTGCTTTATTTATAGGTTGAACTTATGAAATTTCTGTTTTTAATGGGATTTTTACGTTAAATGTTACATTTGTTTACAGGAACAACTCACTTTTTCTCACTGACAGAGCGAGCGCATTTAGGTTAAAATTAATACAGTATAGTGAGTTAAACCGTACTTCTTAAGTCATAAAAAGGACATCAACTCTATGAAATTTGGTATTGATATGGGAACACCTATATTCCCAACTTCTTAGATAAGTTGGGGATGTAAAAAAGCTCTATGATAGGGTAAATGTATGTCACTACTAGATGATTTAGTCAATAATTATTTTAATAAAGATTTAGCAACAATATTTATACAAGTTGGTCTTCAAGGTGGAAAAATTACCGATATTAATCGGCAAATTTTAAAAGAAGTTACCCTCGCACAATGGTTATTAGAGTCTGCTAGAGGGAAAAGTGATCTTGCTGTCAATGCTAACAATTTTGCCGGATTAAAATGGCGAGTTCCTGATATGAAAGGGTTTGCCGAACCTTTGAAAATCAAAGTTCCTTCTGAGCCAGAAAAAATTGAGTTCTGTAAATTTACAGATATAGATGCTTTTATTATTGGTTATTGGAAGTTTTTAACTCGCACTCCCTATAAAGGTTTAGAAGATTATACCAACACGCCAGAAAATTTCCTTGGCTTTCTCAAGGCTAAAGGCTATTCGTCTGATCCTAAATATGTAAGTAAAGTTGTGGACTTACTTCCAGAGGCGCAAAAGTTACTGGCTAATGCAGGGGGAGTTACCATTCCCGCTTCAGTGGAACAATTACAGCTAATTCGTGCGCCTCAAGAAGTGGAAGTAGGGCAAAGTTTCAGGGTTGAAGGTATAGCTCGTTTAGCTGACAGGGGAAAAGTTTTGTCGATTATCAGCGACGATCAATTTCCATCTGCAAGTGTAGCAATTAGTCAGGACGGCAAATGGCAATTTGATTTCGTCTTTAAACAAGAAGGCGATCGCCGCATGATAATTGCCATTGATGATCAAACTTTAGAGATCCGCATTAAAGTTGTTGTTCCTTTCGATAACAAGGATGATGAGAACACTCAACAACCTACAGCATCCAGTTTACCAGGAGCGAAGGTAATTAAACTCGGTGGTAGTGTGGGAATTGGCGGAGTCAATAAAGCTGATGATGTTAAGGCTATTAAGGCGCGATTGCATCAGCTAGGCTACAGATGGGTAGGTGATCCTAACAGTGCAGACAGAGACAGAGGACTATTTGACGCAATCAAACTATTTCAGTCAATTATTGCTGGTCGGAGTACTGTTAATGGTGATGGTCGAGTTGATGTTAGTGGAATTACTCATCGATGGTTGCAAGCAGCTAATGCACCACGATGGGAGTTGATGCCAAAAAGCGATCGTAATAATGGTTTCGTTAACGGTGAACTGGAAGACACCAAAGATAACCACGATTTTGGAACACACTGGTTAGCTGATGTGATTAAAAAAATTGCCCAAGATTATCAAAACAGTTATCGTAACACTCAGCCCACAGCTGCTCCATTCGCAATTAACGATGTTAGTCTTCCTTATGGAGGCGATACTCCCGACCATCATGGACATGAAACTGGTATGATGTGCGATGTTTACTTACCCAAAAAAAATGGAAATTTCGGTGGCATCTTTTGGTCGAGTTCTGAATATGATCAAGATGCTGCACGAGCTATTCTCAAGTCTATTCGTAAGCAAAAGCTGGTACGGGCAGTGTTTTTTAACGATCAACAGCTAATTAAAGAAAGACTTTGTGTTTCTCTGAGTGGTCACGATAATCATATTCATTTTGAAATTAACCCACCAGTGAGGAGCTAATTCTTAGTGAGTTGATGCATTATACCAATTTGAAAAAAGAATGCGACAGATGGGTAGGGGCACAACAATGTTGTGCCCTTACAAATAATTAATGTGTCGCAAACATTATTTGAATTGGTATTAGATTTCACCACTCTGCAAACCTCTGCTCGAATAGTACTGTGTCAAGCTGACAATGCTTGGATTAAATGAACCGCAGAGGCACAGAGAACACAGAGAGAAATATTCTATATAGCAGTCGCCAAAGCCGTTAGGACAGTTTGCGGGAAACGCATCTTCAACAGCGTACTTTGTGATTTTATTGCTGTCCTAAGCTCCCTGTCCGTTGCTATAACTTGGTTTACTTAAGCATTGTTGAGTTGACAAACTACTAAGCTAATGAGCATTTAAGTTGCATAAAAGCAGGGATAGAGCCGCTTACTACAAGCGAATCAACCTGGAAAAATGAATGACGATTAGCTTAGTACAGCGGGCGCGGAAATAAACATACCATTTCAAATGGTGCAAGAGCTTGGAATACAATTCTTTGACTTTTAACTTTTGATTTCCGCCTTGCGGTACTAGGGAGAGGTTGTAACAGCTTATAATTTCTGCCCTGCGTAAATCGATCGCACTTCGCCGTTACGGCGGATAACAGCTTCACCATTACTTACATCTACTAATGTCCAACCGCTTGAGCCAATGCTTTCACCCATATTGATGCGGCGAGTCACGCCATCAATTTTAAACAAAGCGGCAGATTTGTTGCCTAACTCTAGTAATCCTTCTAAGGTATTACTCGGAGCATCTGCGATCGCAACTGCCGGATATACTTGTTCCTGGGTAATAGTTGGTTCTGATGGGGCTAGTGCTGCACGTAATGGAACTACTGGTAATGCAGGCAGAGGGCTGGGTGTTTGCCGGACGATAATCGGTGCAGTTTTCGCAGCTACAGGTTTAAGTTCGGCTCTTACAGCCGCAGCTAACATGTTGACAGTTACAGGCTTGGCAGCTTGTCGCACCGTATTCAGGGCATTTTTGACAACATTCGGTTGAGATCCCTGTAACGCACTCGCAACTTGTGGTAATGTGGGAGTCCCAGGAATGACCGGCAGTGCGTAGCGCATGGGCGACGGCGCTTGATAAACGGGAACGTAGATGCGCTCAACAACCTTTCCAGAACGGTTGGGGGCTGGTGGTGTATTGTTAGCTATAACTGGAAGTGATGGTAGATTACCAGTTGTTTGCGTGTTACTAAGCGCTACTTGATTAGTATTTGTCTGACTGGAGAATCCTGGGCTGGCAGATTTTTGATTGCTTTTTACTTCTTGCTTATCTATAACTGCCAGCGATTGAAGCATGTAGTCAACCAAATCTGCTTCAATTTCTACTTTTGTTGGCAACTGTGACTGCGGTTGCGGCACTAGAACAGCTGGCTGGGTCAAGTTGGTATTTAAAAGATATACGACTCCAGACTGTACTAGGTAGATAATACCAGCGATCGCCACGCCTAAAGTTGTTCCCACCATCAGCAGTTTGCCCAAAGTATGACTACTTTTCTGACGCTTTCTACTGACTCTTTTTACGGTGGCGGTGTCAAATACAACGGTACTCAAGTGTTTGTGGTTATCTTGAGCAACTGACTGTACTGGTTGGTTCAGTGTGTTCGGTAAGATAATCTGCGGTATCGCCACTGTTTGCAGCACCTTTTCTGGAGGCGACTGGCGTTGAGGTTGGGGAGAAACCCCAGCAACAGACTGGTTCGATTTGTTCTGCCTACTGTGCCTAACGGTTTGAGAAAGCAGATTACCACTAACATCCAGAATGGAGTCGATATCGGCAAAGAGTTCATCCATTAGACCATCAGCATAGTTTTCTATCGACCAAGCCTCGTTGGCGATTAAGTCTTCTGATGGTTCCGGTACTATGAGACGGGTGCTGGCTTCTTGTAACATAGACTTTCTATCTTTGTTGCTAGGACGAGGAAACGCCGCGCCTACTGCCTGGGAATTAGGATTACAGATAAAATATCAAATCCGCCGTCTGATTCAGACGAGTTAGTTGAGCGTTGGTATTAAAGTCAACTTTAATCTGGGGATTGTTGATGATGCCACTACTAATATTTATGTCATCTATCATACCAATCTCCCTCCCTACTACTATACTCAGTCTTTATCAAGTTTGTGTTAAGCTAACGCTGGAAACTCCGACTGGCTCTTGGTTCTACGCAATTCTAAATATAATAATAAAGCGTTAACATCTGCTGGGTTTACACCACCAATACGTGCAGCTTGACCAAGAGTCAGTGGTTTTACGTGAGTTAACTTTTCCCGTGCTTCTTTGGAAAGAGTATCAATTGTTGTGTAATCCAAATCCGCAGGTAACTGGCGGTGCGCTTGGCGGGCAATTTGGTCAATCTGATTTTGTTGCCTAGCGAGATAGCCAAAATACTTGATGTCAATTTCTGCACCTTCTTTTTCAGCGCGGTTGAGGTTGGGGTTTCCTAGTCCGAACCTGTCGAGGTCAACGTAATGGAATCCTGGACGCCGCAGCAAGTCGTTGAGGGTAATCGAACCTTTAATTAATTGCTGGGTATTAGATGCGATCGCTATTCCTATTTCATCATGTTCTTTGACTCGTGTGGCTTGCAATCTTTGTTTTTCTGTGGTAATATTCGCTTGCTTTTGGGTAAATAGATCCCAGCGGCGATCGTCAATTAAACCAATTTCCCGTCCCAAGGGTGTCAAGCGTTGGTCAGCATTGTCAGAACGCAATATCAATCGGTACTCAGACCTACTGGTAAGCATCCGGTAAGGTTCCCGCAGGTCTTTTGTACACAAGTCATCAACTAGCGTCCCAATGTAACTTTGCTCACGGGCAAAGACAATCATTTCTTGAGAGCGAACAAATCGAGCGGCGTTAATTCCTGCCACAAGCCCTTGAGCTGCGGCTTCTTCATAACCTGTGGTGCCGTTAATCTGCCCAGCACAAAACAATCCAGCAATCTTCTTGGTCATCAGTGTGGGGTAACACTGAGTTGCAGGTAAATAGTCATATTCCACAGCATACGCCGGACGAAGCATCACACATTTTTCTAAACCGGGGAGAGTCCGCAACATTTGCAGTTGCAAATTTTCTGGTAACCCTGTAGAAAACCCTTGGATATAAAGTTCGGGTATATCCCGTCCTTCTGGTTCAATAAAGATTTGGTGGCTTTCCTTATCGGCAAAGCGGACAATTTTATCTTCAATACTGGGACAATAACGCGGCCCTTTTGCTTCCACCCAACCGCCATAAACTGGCGACAGGTGCAAATTTTCCTGAATTAGGCGATGGGTTTCGGCGGTTGTGCGGGTGATGTAGCAAGGCATCTGTTCCCGTTCTACCCACGCATCTGGGTCAAAGCTAAACCAGCGTACATCTTCATCCCCTGGCTGGATGAGCATTTTACTATAATCTACTGATCGCTTGTCTACCCGGGCTGGAGTTCCAGTTTTGAGTCTTCCGGTTTCAAATCCCAAGCGATTCAGGGTTTGTGTCAATCCCTCAGCCGCAAATTCCCCAGCGCGTCCGGCTGGCATTGATTTGTTACCAACCCAAATTTTGCCCCCGAGGAAAGTGCCAGTTGTCAAAATGACTGCTTTACATTGGAACCCGACACCAAAATAAGTTTCAACGCCGATAACTTCACCGTTACCACCCAGTACCAAATCTGTTGCCATACTTTCACGGATTGTCAAGTTTTCTTGGTTCTCGACAATATTCTTCATCACTGCTGCATATTCGCGCTTATCTGTCTGGGCGCGTAATGCCCAAACAGCAGGCCCCCGTGAAGAGTTGAGGATACGTTTTTGTAGGTAGGTGCGGTCTGCTACTTTACCAATTTCTCCGCCGAGTGCATCTACCTCATGAGTCAACTGAGATTTGGCCGGGCCACCCACTGCTGGGTTACAAGGTTGCCAAGCGATTCTATCCAAGTTGAGCGTCAATAACAGGGTACGACAACCGAGGCGTGCAGAGGCGAGAGCTGCTTCGCAACCGGAGTGACCTGCACCGACGACTATGACATCAAAAGCGTCTTGGAATTCAACGGAATTGTGCATGGTCATACTTACAGGATCAGCAAGCTTAGAGTTCTTTTCAATTTTAACTGTTCCAGTGGTTTCATGGATGTATCTTTCTAATAAAAAAGTTATCAAATTTACTAGTAGTGAATTAAAGACAAGCTTCCATTTTTAAACTTGAGTATTAAGTAAAAAATATAATCTTTTTTAAAAATTGTGACAAGTTTCCGGGTTGTTTATCACAACTATTGTTCACAGGTTTAGCCATTAGCACCAATTTAATTTATTACTGACATATATTAAATACTGTCTATAACTTGCATGAAACTATAGTTTGAAACCGATAAATAATTTGTGTTTTTAATTATTTAATAATAAATATATACCAGAAACTGATTAATTTTATTTTTGAATCAACTAAGCAATTATTTACAAATGAAACTTACCCTCAGAAAGCAAACAAATATTACTAGATTTATCAGAAAGGCAACTTTCATCAGTATAGTTATTTTGATGATTTTTGTATTAGTAGCTAGTAACGAGATTAACCACCACAAAGTTGCTATAACCGCCCAACCATTAAACGGATGCTTAAGTACTGATTCGTTACCTTGTACAGATATCTCTAAAGAGACAACATCAAAACCATTTATTCCCAATCCAGAATTAAATAAGCAACAGCGTTTTTTATCTGCGATCGCTAGGAAGTTACCCACGGTTCCCCAGCCTGGTACTTATGAATATATTTTGCTAAGGGCATACGGCGCAGTCTTTGTAAATCAAAATGACGGAATTAAACTGCCGCAAAAAGATATCTTTGCTAATGAACAAGAAACCCAAGAGTTTCAAGGTACTTTAACAATGGGTCATGTTGATGGCACTAAGGATTGTTATTTACAAAAATCGGCGGCTGATGCTTTAAATAGAGCGCGTATACAACAACGGATACCGCTAAAATCTGGTTATGGTTCTGGCGATTGTACTCGCACTTTTAGTACGAATTTAAGATTTTGGCACAAATATGCTAATAATCAAATTTTAGCAAAAGTTCAACAGGGCAAAGAAACAAAAATTCTCGGTGTGGTTGCACCTCCTGGAACTTCACAACATCTTTGGGGATTAGCAATTGATTTACGCGTAGGTAGTAAAGAACAAAGAAAAGCTCTTAATCAAAATGGTTGGTTTCAAACTGTACAAAATGATGTTCCACATTGGAGTTATGTGGGTTTAACTGAAGAGAATTTACCTCTGTTTGGTTTTAATAAACAAGTTGTGCGGGGCATTACTTATTGGATTACGCCACTTTAATTATTAATATTATTTAACACACAATTAGACACGCTTACCTTGAGTATAAAACTCATAATTTATTTTAGAAATATGCGTAGGGTGTGTCAAGGCTAAAATGTTGTATTAGATTTTGTAGTAGGTTGGGTCGAAGTATGAGACCCAACATTCCTATTAATGTTGGGTTTCGTTCCTCAACCCAACCTACATTTAATAATGGACTATTTTAGCCTTGACAAGCCAGTAGGGTGTGTTATGCCGTAGGCTAACGCACCAAAACCGTAATTGAATAGATTAAATAAATTTAAAAATAAAAATCCAGTTAGTCTTTACAAAAATTACAGGTAATTTGGCAAATAAAACTTTTTTTATCTTTAGCTCCATTCTTCAACTCTTGTAAAACTACTTTTACAAGAGTTGAACAAAGAGTATCCTAACGACTGTTATTCATTAACAATCGTAAAGCCTTCATAATCAATGGCTCCAGTCGAAGCACTTGGTAAATTGACTGTACCAAGTAAGGTGGCGGTTGCAAAGCCAGCACCATTAGAACCGGTAGCACTACCTAAACCTAGACCTGATGCAGCAAGTTCATCTTGGTAGCCTGTGATCTCATAGACAGAACCATTTTCCAGGAAAGCCAACAATCTTTGAGATCCGCTGTTAGTAAATGACAATCCAGAATCTAAGTCAACATTCAGAGCTTGCCCTGAAGGAGTTCTCAAAGTAATCGGCGCAGATAGCTCACCAGTGAGCAAATCTACTTTGTAAAGCTGGTTGCCATCTCCATCACCAGTGGTGAAATCGCTAGCAAGAGCGCGAGTTCTACCAGGATTGAGATTGTCGATAGCTAATCCATCGGCATGTTTTCCAGGGTTGGTAGGTTGAGTTCCTTGTCTTTGTGCGGCAGTAGTAGGTGCGCCAAAGCCGTCTACAAGGGTAACAGTTCCAGGGTTAGCTGTAGTAATTTTATAAAGAGAGCTTCCTACTGGCGTCTCAGCATCCCCTGAAATGTTGTATAAAACAATTGGTTGACCAGCTACTGAATAGTCACGTCCAAAGTCAGCACCTGAGTCAAACCCAAAACGACGTAGGTCAGATGGTGTAGGTGTTGGTGACGCACTAGCTGGAGCAAAAGGCTGATCTACATTATTTACCCGAATAACAGCACCAGGTGTTAAATTAGGGCCACGCGCTTCGTTAACCGCACTTGCCCTTCCGGTAATGGGGTTAGTTCCCAAACCTTCTAGTTCTGCGTTATTAATATTCGCAGCAGTGATTTCGCCTACTTTTTGGGGAGTAGTAGCAAGGGGGCTTATAGGGAAGCGGTAAACTGCGAATTGTTCTCCAGCTTGGCTAGGATTGATATCCGCATCTCCAATGGTATAGCCGTAAAGAACCATGAGAATTTTCTCCTTAATTCAAACTGTTAAACTTTTGGGAACATTCCAAATATGCAGCATTCCAAATGTGCAAATTGCTATCTGGCTAGAAGTCTTTAACGACACAAACAAGAGCTAACGTTCGCAGGCTAAAAGTTAAAACTAGCTTGCATTATCTTAACTTTGCTTATATAGCCAATAAGCTTGCAAAACTGAAACACTACTAAACCTTTGACTGTAAACAGGCTAAGACAACTTAACCCAATACTGTTGTAGTTACTATTTGCTCAATGAACAAACAGAAAAGGGCCTTTGATTTGCCGATTCAAAGTCAAACTTTAAGGTTAAAAACTGTATTTGGAATCATCTTAATAAGACTATATTTGAGTAATGTTAAGAAAAACTTTTCTAATTATTAAGATTTGATAATATCTGGTTAAGCTTTAGTAGTTACTGATTGTTTGGCAAATAAAACTTTTTTTATCTTTAGCTCCATTCTTCAACTCTTGTAAAAGTAGTTTTTACAAGAGTTGAAGAAAGAGTATCCTAACGACTGTTATTCATTAACAATCGTAAAGCCTTCATAATCAATGGCTCCACTCACAGCACTTGGTAAATTAACGTTACCAAGTAAGGTGGCGGTTGCAAAGCCAGCACCATTAGAACCAGTAGCACTACCTAAACCTAGACCTGATGCAGCAAGTTCATCTTGGTAGCCTGTGATCTCATAGACAGCGCCAGTTTCCAGCAAAGCCAACAATCTTTGAGATCCGCTGTTAGTAAATGCCAGACCAGAATCTCCGTCGAGATTCAGAGGTTGCCCTGAAGGGGTTCTCAGAGCAATCGGCGCAGATAACTGACCAGTCAAAAGATCGACTTCGTAAAGATTGTTCCCATTCCCATCACTAGTCTTGAAATCACTAGCAAGAGCGCGACTACCAGGATTGAGATTGTCGATAGCTAATCCATCGGCAAATTTTCCAGCATTGGTAGGTTGAGTTCCTTGTATTTGTGCAGCAGTAGGTGCTGCGGCTACAAGGCTAATAGCTCCAGGGGTAGCTGTAGTAATTCTATAAAGAGAGCTTCCTACTGGCACTCCATTTGTGGTAGCAGGATTCCCTGAAATGTTGTATAGAGTATTACCACCAAAGTCAGCACCTGACTCAAATCCAAAACGACGTAGGTTAGATGGTGTAGGCGTTGGTGAGGCCGTGGCTGGAGCAAAAGGCTCATCTACATTATTAACGACAAGAACAGTTGGATCAATTGGTGTTGTAGAACCAGTAACCCGTGCTTCGTTAACCGCACTTACCCTTCCGGTGGTGGGGTTAGTTGCCAAACCTTCTAGGTCTATGCGTGGGGCAGCAGTATTTGTAATATTGACTGTACCTACTAGTGTAGGAGCAATAGAAGAACTTGTAGGTGCAGAAGGGATCAAAAAGCGGTAAACGTTAAGTTGATTTCCACTAGTGCTCTGGTTACTATCTTCTCCAATGGTATAGCCGTAAAGAGCCATGAGAATTTTCTCCTTATTTAAACTGTTAAACTTTTGGGAACATTCCAAATATGCAGCATTCCAAATGTGCAAATTGCTATCTGGCTAAAAGTCTTTAACGACACAAACAAAAGCTAACGTTCGCAGGCTAAAAGTTAAAACTAGTCTGCATTATTTTTACTTTGCTTATATAGCCTATAACCTTGCAAAACTGAAACACTACTAAACCTTTGACTGTAAACAGGCTAAGACAACTTAACCCAATACTGTTGTAGTTACTATTTGCTCAATGAACAAAGAGAAAAGGGTCTTTGTTTTGCCGATTCAAAGTCAAACTTTAAGGTTAAAAACTGTATTTGGAATCATCTTGATAACACTATATTTGAGTGATGTTAAGATTTCATAATATTTCGGTTAAATTTAGTATTTACTGATTATTTTTACTTACTGATGCAAGCATAACTCGACTGTTTTAATAGCTATTAAACGATTTAATCTTCGCAGGCGATCGCTATTGGCATTAGGACTTACGGATTAAAGGTAAATACCAAATATAGATGTTTTAAAAACACATCTGTCTTAGGGCTAATTTATTAATTACCCCTACAGTACGGGTGTATTTACCATCAAAAAATGCTCAATAAAAGCCTGAAAAAACCTATTTTGGTAGATGCATACTATGACTAATTTGTACAGCGTGTAAGCCTTAGTCCTGTTCACTTGAAAGTACCTTTAACAAAAAGAATAAAAAAAGCTTGAAGAGCAAAGGTAAAAAATCTTATCTTTTTTCGTTTGCCCTTTAACCTGATTCTGCAAGAACTTTATTTAATGCCTTTTGTGGAGGACTAAATCAGACTTTTGCTAGGGCGTAGACGCACAGCGCAAAGCCAAGAGGTTTCCGTTGCTTTGGGCTTGTTGTCAGACATCGCAACCTAAACGCAATCAAATTGTTGCTCTGGTTTTATACCAATTCTTTGTAAGGGTGCATATATTTACCCCCCAAGGCATCGGCGGGACTACTGGGGTATCTTGTTATGTGCATCTATATATATATTATTGGTTTTAGCAAATTTCTAACTGCACGGTTATTTTTACCCTGCTGCATTAGTATGTCAAAATAAAAATACCCGATACATCAAGGTGAGCGATCGCTCCAAAAGCTAGATTAAAGGATTGACCTGAGCAATGGCAGACCCAACCAATCACAATCAAGCGGGAGAAGTAGCTCCCAGCACTGTTGACAAGCAAGCTCCCAGTGTGGCTGAAGAACACGCTCCTAGTACAGACTCACCCGAAGCTACAGACCTTCCTACTGCTAACACGCCAGATCCGAAAGCTGCAAACCCCGAAGATAACCCTAATGCTGCTAAACCAGCTGCTGCATCACCCAAGCGAGAAAAACCCGCAGCCGCCGCAGCAACAGGAGAAAAACCCGCAGCCGCAGCTAAAGCCGCCAAAAAGGAAAAAGCCCCATCTGTTGAAGATAAGCCATTTGTAGAGTTCATCGAGCAAGACTACTTGCCAGCTTTACAAAAAGCGATCGCTCAACAAGGTGTGAAAGATTTACAGGTGTCTTTTGCCAAGCAGAAAGTACCAATCACTGGCTTTGAATCTGCTGAAGAATGCTGGCAAATTATCGGCAGTTGGAAAGAAATCGGTCTGCGTCAGTTTAACCTGTATTTCCCAGAAGAAGATATTCAAGGGAAAAAGGGATTTTCCTGTAATGAAGGCAAAAAACCTAGCACTCTTGAGTCATTCTTAATCGATGAGCGCAAAATTACCCTCGATTTGCTGGTATTTGGCTTAGTGCAGCGCTTAGACGGTCAAAAATGGCTAGGTATAAATTAGTCATTGGTCACTTGTACTGAGCAAAGCCGAAGTATTAGTCATTAGTCATTGGTTTTTTAACAAAGGACAAATGACAAACGACTATTTAAAGTTCATGGAAATGGTAGATAACGGCTCCAGTATTGGGGTCGTTATCTATTTTCACGTAACCTGATTTGTACATCTCATTGAGGGTAGCTTCCACTTCAGCAAAGCTAGCTCCCGTGAACTTTACGCCTTGAGTCACAGTTAAAATACCACCCTTGCTTTCTGCCGCTTCAATCAGTTTAATCATGAGTTGGTTGCCTGTTGGGCGGTGGACTTGAGAGGCAACCACTGCTTGATTTAACGGCACACCAAGGGGAGATACACCCGCTTTTAATCTCAGGTTGTTTTCGTATTCGTCAACCATGTTGGGAATGAGGAACAAATCCACGAACTGCCCTATACCAAACACACCACCGGTAAACAGCCACAACAAACCAGTCCCGATCTTGCCATTGTAGAAACGATGCAGTCCTCCTAATCCGAAAAAGACTGCTACAGACAAGATGTAAGAGACAAGAAGTCGGTCTTTATGCTGATTGTTTTCAAGATTCATCTCGTTTTCAACCTTTTGGATTTGCTCTTGTTGTCTGATATGGGTTTTCTATACTGATTGTAGTAACAACCACAGAAAATTACTGAGATAGCAGTGCTTTGAGAATACAAGAAGTGCGTGCTACTCCACTTGATCGAAACAGTGCTGATCGCTGAACTACGTTTATTTGACTACTAATCCGCGATTCTTGGTTCCGCAAATATTGAATGATTGTTGCAACTCTTAATCTTTTGCTTACAAATTTCTAACCCGCACCTTGGTAGACTGAACTTTATACAATTGGATTATTGTGGGCTGTTACAGCTTGCCAGAGCATTACCCTTGGCTTTGTGGTGAGGCAGTCCTATCTTCTCCCATTCGTGAGAGGCTAGCGCCAACGGGGTTTCCCACATGAGGAACTGCCGTTAGCGTAGCGGTGAGCCAGCGCGGTCTTGGGGGTTTCCCCCATGAGCGACTGACGAACCCGAAGGGTAGCGACTGTGCGTAGCTTCACCCGAAGGGTCTACTTAAGATAATAAAGACGAAAGAGCAATCAAGACATGGTAGATTCCCTCAAAAAACCAGGCTTTGAAGAAATCCGGCCAGGGATTAAAGTCCCGGCAAAAGAAACCCTGTTAACACCTCGGTTTTATACTACCGATTTTGATGAAATGGCGCGGATGGATATCTCCGTCAATGAAGACGAGTTACAAGCCATTCTCGAAGAGTTCCGCACTGACTACAACCGCCATCACTTTGTTCGGGATGCCGAGTTTGAACAATCCTGGGATCATATTGACGGGGAAACTCGCCGATTGTTCGTTGAGTTTCTAGAACGCTCATGTACGGCAGAGTTTTCCGGCTTTTTACTGTATAAAGAACTTGGCCGTCGCTTGAAAGGAAAAAGCCCCGTCTTGGCAGAGTGTTTTAACCTGATGTCACGGGATGAAGCACGTCACGCTGGCTTTTTAAACAAAGCTTTGTCGGACTTTAATCTGTCCCTAGATTTAGGGTTTTTGACTAAGAGTCGCAATTATACCTTCTTTAAACCGAAATTCATCTTCTACGCTACTTATCTTTCTGAGAAGATCGGTTATTGGCGCTACATCACCATTTATCGCCATTTAGAAGCACATCCCGAAGACCGAGTTTATCCAATCTTCCGGTTCTTCGAGAACTGGTGTCAAGATGAAAACCGTCACGGCGATTTCTTTGATGCGATCATGAAATCCCAGCCGCAAATATTGAATGATTGGAAAGCACGGCTGTGGAGTCGGTTCTTCTTGTTGTCGGTGTTTGCGACAATGTATCTCAATGACATCCAACGCAAGGACTTTTATGCCACCCTTGGATTGGATGCGCGAGAATACGACATCCATGTAATTAAGAAGACTAACGAAAACGCAGGTCGAGTGTTCCCATTGATGCTGGATGTAGAGAATCCAGAGTTTTATCAACGGTTGGATACTTGTATAAGCAATAACGAGAAGCTGAGTGCGATCGCTAACTCCAGCACTCCCAAATTCCTGCAAATCTTCCAAAAACTGCCGCTTTACATCTCCAATGGCTGGCAGTTATTGCGCCTGTACCTGATGAAACCGATTGATACTGTTTCTGCTCAAGGGGCAGTTCGTTAAGTTATAACAGGTTTGCGAAAGCTTTAGTGGTTCTGCTGATTGCAGAGCCACTTTTTTTGTCCTAAATATTACAGGTCACTAGTACTGCGATCGCTAATTTGCTGCCAGGCAAAAATCGGATCTGATGAAAAAATTACGCTATAGTACATTTGAATTGAAAGTATTAGCGCGATCGCCTTCTTTATCAAACAGAATGATTTTGATGAAGCGTCATTCTATAGGGATTCTCAAAAGAAAAATGCTCAAGCTAATTATTCAAGCCCCCAGATTCATCCGCTTATCATTACCCACATTTTTGTAACAGTCAAAGTATCGCGTCCACCGACATCCCGCCCAGAACTTAAGTTCTGCGGCTCATAGCCTAAGTCCACTTAAGTGGACTGAAATTTTCCCAAACACACAGAGTCTAACCATCTACATGACTTAAAACCTTGTATTTAGTCCTCTTGAGAGGACTTAACCTATTAGCCTCGGAATTTATTCCAAGGCGGGTTGGCAACGAAGCCAGAGATTAAAAAGATATGGTAATACCATTTCACTTTAATAATGATACAAATATGTTATTAGGGGCTTGTCTTTGCCATGCCCCTACGATAAATCTATATGTATCAGGGTTTTCGTGAATTGGTATAAGGACAAGGATTCATCCGTGGGGTCTTTAATACAAGCTAACTTGTCGCTGCTGCTTTGTTTCCATTCTGGCTGCCATTTTTGCTGCCGTTACCGTTCACACCGACAATGAATGACGGTTGCTGTGAACTGGGAACTGGTGACTCACCTCGCAGTCCCTTGCGGCGTTGGTTCTTAGGAACACCTCCCGCCATGCCGTATTCCACACTGCTTTTACCATATTGAATAGCAACTCCCAACAGCATATGCTCTGCCATATCTGCCAACTCGCGCTCTGTTTCGAGCATTTCATGGTACAACTTATCGAGGTTAGAAAGAGCAGTGTTATATAAATGCTCTCTAGTTCGCATCGTCTCAATTAGGGTTGAAAAGGCCGGTAGGCTGAGTCCATTGCCGACATTTAAATTCGGATCAATTGAGTTGATGCCAGCAGCACGACGCACTGCTTTCTCTAACACCTGAGACGTTCTTTTTTTCCGAGCCATGATATGAACCTTGTAATCCAATACGGTTAATATTCTTTACTCTAAAGAACTTCCGTATTGATCAGCTTGAGAGAACTCCGGTAATTATTAAATGGTTTTTGTTACATAGCGATATTGTAATGAATGCGTGATATACCGAAATGAGAAAGCAATCAAGCTTTTGAGAAAGCAATATTTGTTTTTGCTTGCTGAATTTACCGAAATGAGAAAGCAATCAAGCATTTTGAGAAAGCAATATTTGTTTTTGCTTGCTGAATCTACTGAAATGAATGCGCGATATACCGAAATGAGAAAGCAATCAAGCATTTTGAGAAAGCAATATTTGTTTTTGCTTGCTGAATCTACTGAAATGAGAAAGCAATCAAGCATTTTGAGAAAGCAATATTTGTTTTTGCTTGCTGAATCTACTGAAATGAGAAAGCAATCAAGCATTTTGAGAAAGCTATATGCTTAATTGCTTATTGAAATCGACTTGAGCAGGTATTAAAACCCAATACAGTTCAGTTAAGCATTTTTTTCTTCTCTCTATGTTCTCTGCGCCTCTGTGGTTCGTCGTTAAAAAAAATGATTTAGATAAAGAGTTTTAGCCTTAACCCAAGCGTATTGTATTAAAACCTTGACAAGCTTAGGTAAGATATTTTACTTTGAATTAAGAGTGTTAAAACTCATCAACGAATTTCAGCCGAACCTTGAAAACCGCATAATTCCGTTGAGATACATTGAGTTTTTTAGCTAATTGGAGGCTGATGAGCGCAAATTGTCTTTCTGCAATTGCGAATTATCTTGGTCAGCGAAGGTTTTGAACTCTATCGCATCATGGCTACAAAAGAGGCGCACTTCACTATTGTGGTCGAGCGATAACGCACGCAACTTATCTTGATTATAAAGTCGAGCCTTGCGGTCTACCTCCATGAACCATTGATAGGCACGCAGACCAGGTGTGCAAACTCGTTTAGGAGAGCCGATTTCGTGTCGGTAAAAGTAAGCATCGCCTGCATGTAAGAGCCAGCCTTCGGATGTCTCAATAGCGATACCTGCATGACCCCGTGTGTGACCGACGAGCGGTATCAGGAGAATTTCGGGTGGTAGTCCTTCGAGGTTACGTACTGCTTCAAAGCCAAACCAAGGTTCACCACCAGCCGAATAATACTTCCAATTTTCTACTTCGTCCCACTGGCCAGGGCGGTAACGTCGAGATGAGATAAAGCCCTGCCGTTCCCGCGCTGCTTCAATCTCACTGAGCATTACATGCACGGTTGCTTCTGGAAAATCTTCCAACCCGCCTGCATGGTCAAAATCGAGGTGAGTAAGCACTATGTGACGGACATCGCGCGGGTTCAAGCCGAGCTTTTCAATAGCCGCAACCGCCGTGTATTTTTCTTCAAACTTGATGCGATTCAAATTCATGAAGAAGGGGCTGAGTCTTGATAATGGCGCTTGAATATCGCGCTGACCGAAGCCTGTATCTATGAGAACGAGTCCCTGATTTGTCTCGATGAGCAGACAGTGACAGACCAGACAAGCTGTTAGCCCACGACTAAAGCCGTCGAAGAGCGCCCCACCAATCGGGCACATACAACCGCAATTAAGATGATGAATACGCATAAATTATTCTACCGAGCATCAATCTCTTTTAAAGATGAAAAAATATGAATAATCACCATACTTAGGAATGAACAAATTTATGTTTTCACAGAATTTAATTGCTGAGTTACTTTTGCTGTCTGTGTCTAAAGTCTAGTGAAATCGATTTGCGGGTTTGACTTGTTTAGGTTGTAATTGTGAGAATGAGTCTGACTCGCTACGATCGCATTAGAAATTTATCGCATCTGAGTATGGCAAAGCAGGACGCTCCACTCACAGGAGAAGCGCTAATTAAGGAAGTCTGTCGGCGGATTCGGGTAGCCCGCAGCTATTGGGATGCTCACAATAACGCTGCCTGTCGGGGTGAGCGCGATCGCGCAATCTTCCTTTACAATACACTGAGCAAGGAACAAAAAGAGCAGATTCCGCAAGTGTTGCGGGTATGGCTGCGCTATCGCAGTGAGAAGTACTTTGGCACACACCGAACACCACCCAAATCGGCACGAAAATCAAAATAGTCCTTATTGGGTATGATATTCACTGCATTACAGGTACAGCAAGTAAAAAAGGTTTTTTTACTTGCTGTAGAGCAAAATATTGTAACTTAGTAACTTGTAATCTGCTGTGTTAAATGAAAAGATATTTTACAGCATTAGGCCAACAACTGGCGATTTGTGAAGGTACTGAGGTATATGGTAAACCATTCCTCGTGTAACCTTTGGGCTGTCCCGTTCTCTTGATATCTCATTTAAACTGCAAAACAGAGACTTGTAATGCCAAATTGGCAGAATCTTTCTGTCTTTAATTGAAGTGCCTCTGTCACTTCAACTTTTTCTTAAAGGACGAATAGAAAGAGTTGATGGTAGTATGGTAAACTCTGCCAGTTGAATTGATAACTTTTAGCAAAGTTCGTTAAGCACGTCAAATTTAGGTCGGTTGTTACACACACCAGTCTGATTGTGATTAGTCATAATGTAGTGTAGTAGTGCAATATATTGCACTGTTACAAAAGCTAAATACAGAGGTAAACTATGTTTCCTTTTTGGGGTAATGCCTGTTATGGAAGCGAACCCATTTCGCGCAAAGCTGGCTTAGAGCGGAAATTAAAATTCTTGATTTGGATGCGAGATGATTTAGAGTCCAGACTGGCTGGCATTAATGCTTCTATTGAGACCATTCGCCAACAAATAGAACGCTCAGACTCAGCTGTTTAGAACTTAGTTCTTGCAGAGTTTGTACTTAATCCGATTGTAAGTCCTTTGTGACTGGGCGCTGTAGATGGGCTGCAAAGCGTGTTGTAAGTCTTTGTGCAGCGCTCTGTCACTAACTGACGCACAAAAGAGGCAGTCTTGAAAAACGAAGCCCAGTTTTTTGTCCTGGTGTCTGGTAGAACTAACCTTGAATAAATAATTCAAGGCAGAGATAGACTAAGCAGAGTATATTAATATCTTGAAGTTAGAGCCGTAATCGTCACTTAACGCGCCAAAACTTATACAAATGAGAAATATTATCTCGATTGGTTGGAATAGCTGGTTAAAACAGCACAAAGAATCTATTTTACTATTTGACTCAATTGCTGCCGCTAGTGAAATTGCCTTTATGCTTAACGGTCAGTGGGATGGCTGCAATGGTGTGATAATGGCTAAATGTGATGAGGTAGCTGTTAACACTGCTACCAAACTATTAGAAGCTGCATGGTGTTATCAAGGCGCATCAAAAGCTGTTTTAAACAGAATAGCAACTGATGAAATTTTATGCCGTTATGCAATGGGAGAAAAAATTTTTATTAATGCTAATTTGAGGTGTGCAGTACTTCCATCAGTGAAACTGAGTGAAATTAATCTAAGTTATGCAAAGTTGAGTTGGGCAGACCTAAGTCAAGCCAATTTAAGTAAAGCTGATTTAACAGCAGCAGACCTAAGTGAAGCTAATTTAAGTGGAGCCGACCTGAGTAAGGCATATCTAATGAGAGCAAACCTAAAGGGGGCAGACCTGCAACTAGCAGATATGAGAGGGGCTAACCTAAGTAGCGCTAACTTAAGTGAAGTTAACCTAACTGATGCAGATTTAACAGGAGCTAATCTATCGCTAGCTGACCTCAGAGGCGCAAATTTTAACTTCTGCAATTTGAGTGGGGCTAACCTAACAGGTGCTAAGTTAATTGAAAGTGACTTAGCTTTTGCTAAACATAATTAAGAGATAAGGGAACTCCAAAAAATAAATTATTCCACTTAAAGTCGTTGACTGTTGACTGAAAACTCGTGAACCGTCAACGGTCAACAGTGAACAATAGCAATGGAATATTTTTTTACTTGGAAGTCCCTAAATCTCTTAATTTGTGTCAAATCCAAGTATTTTTAGTCTCAAACTTAAACCAGGTTTTTGCAATGATTCATATTCAAATTCAGCAACGTTGAAATTTTACTTAGTTTGAAATATATTTTGTACCATTTTTTTGTCTGCATTCGCCGCCGCCCTATCCAACTCTGCAATCTCATTGGCGTTTAATTGCCAACCCAATGCACCAATATTCTCCCTCGCCTGTTCCACGCTCTTTGCTCCAGGGATGGGAATGGTTCCTTTACAGATGCACCAATTAATTGCTACCTGAGACATGGTTTTGTTTCTGGACTGTGCCACCTCTTGTAAACATGCCAAAAGCGATGCCTGCGGCTGGCTACGCCTACGCATTCCTGGTAATATCTGCCTAAACAGCAGACCTCGGATGCCTTTGGGCAAAGGGCCTTGCTCAGAGTATTTCCCAGTCAATAGCCCCAAAGCCAGAGGGCTGTAGGCAATAAGTTTAATTCCCAACTCATCACAAAGGTCTTTGAGCTTTAGTTGGGTGACAGGATATGTAGACAACAAAGAATATTGAACTTGCAAAGTAATAATAGAAACGCCTCGTTCAGCAAACTTTTTTTGCACTTGCTTAAGCCGTTTAGGCCCATAATTGGATAGTCCCACTCCCTTAACTAGTCCTTGCTCATACAGATCGGCAAGACCATCTAACAGCCCTTCCTCTTGCCAAGGAGCATAGTTTGCTGTAGACCAGTGCATCTGTACCAAATCTACGTTTTTTCCCAGGCGTTGGGCAGATGACTTGCAAGCCCTTACCATTGCCTGACGTGTCCATCTCCACGGGTAAGCAGCAAGCTTAGTCGCAATACAAATATTTTCTTTGCCTGAACCTACATATTCTCGGCTGAATCGTCCCAGCAGTAGCTCACTGCGACCATTCAATCTCCCAGTTCCGTAAGAATCACCTGTATCAAATAAAGTCACACCGTTGCTTACACAAAGGTTAAAGACGGCTTGTAACTGGTCATCCATACTTTCGTCATATCCCCAAAGCAGTTGGTTGCCCCAGGCCCAAGTCCCGCAGCCCATACTTGGCAGGGAGAGTTTTTGGAGAGTCTGCATCTTTGCTCTCTGTAGATTGCCTTATTAATTATCAGGCATATAGCAGGTATTAACGCGCGAGTAGCATGATTACCAAGCAAATGAAGAGAACCTTCTAGCACTCGTGCGACATTATATATTTTGTTTTAAAAATTTACAAATATTTTGGATGCTCCCCAAAGTAGGCTCGTTACTTTCTTATTGGGCAAACTTAGCCAAGCACATATATTTATTTTTAGTCGGTTGCTAAAAAAGCGATTAGCACCAACCATTAAAATATTGCCGAATTTGCAAGGAGCCAAGCTTTCTGAGTCCATACGCTATTAAATAACCCGACTTCTGGCACTTCTAATTCAAATGAATAGGGTGGTGATAGCAATAAGGGCGAACCTTTTTCATGGGATTCAACTAAGTTAACTATCCAGGGAAGAAAGTCTAAAATTTCTTTTGGTAGTACAGTTAATTCAAAGTCCCACATCAAATTAAGACCTCGGCAGATTTGTCCTTTTCTGAACGTCGTGATTCTACCAGCACTCTTGTTAATAGCCAGTCGAAGAATGAATGGGCGCAATGGGACAAATTCATCAGGTGCTGTATAAGCGTATACATTTAGATAGTTCATTCTCTGCCTATGATCCATCCAAGATGCGATCGGTGAATTACTACTGTAAGATGTACCAGTTATGCTCACCGGCATATTCATAGCAGCAGCAAAGTTAGAGTAGAACTCACGCCTTAGTTCGCTAACAATATGTTTAGCTTCTGGGTTCATGGTTACTACACCTGTTACAAAAACGAGCGCATGGCTTCATAACAGACAGTTATTATCAATTGCGGAAAATTCTCTTACGCTGTTTGTGCTTGGCAATTGGTTTGCGTTTGCGCTTTTGCAGAGGCGTTTCAATGTGACGGTGCTTTGTGATATCTGAAAAAACCCCGCCTTCGATATTTCTGGCTTAAATCGACGTAACGCCGATTCAATCCCTTCATTTTCGCCTAGTATTATTTGGGCCATACTATCAATTTCTACTAAATTGGCTTAGTTTGTGGTTTGGTTGTGGTAAATACTCCAGTCAACCAAAGCACAAAAAAGGCAGACGCCTTGTCTGCCCTCAAGACTTTAGAGTTAAATTCTTAGCTTTAGACCTTAATAGCGACGAGAGGAACCACCATCACCTCGTCTACCGCCAGAGGAACCTCCGTCTGTTTTGGGTTTAGCTTTATTAACTTTTAAGCTCCGACCCATCCACTCAGCAGTATCAAGGGCCTCAATCGCTGCTGTTTCTTGTGCGTCTGATTCCAATTCTACAAAGCCGAAACCTCTCATCCGACCTGTTTCTCGGTCGATAGGCAATTGAACATTTTTTACCGTTCCGTATTCTGCAAAGACGTTCCGGAGGTCATCTTCTTTAACCTCATAAGATAGGTTACCGACGTAAATTGACATAGAATGTCTCCAGAATCAGGGGGTGTAGAGATTTAGATCCGGAGAGGTCTGTAATACAAGTATATATTATAAAAACAAACTACACAGCCGAATTTAATCTTTCACGCATACTTTAACATAAATTGAGAAGTTATGTTCATAAGCAACATTATTATAGTTATCTGTTGATCTAAATACTTGGGCAGTTAGCAAAACTCGTTTAAAATAAATCTACCAGCGATCGCACTGATTTTTAGGTAACAAACAAAATTCAATTACTGAATTGATTTCTCTTCAAACAGTATTAGTAATTTTTAAATTTTATTCACTCAAAATTTTGAGAAAGTGCAATTAAATAAAACCAGTGCGATCGCTTGTAACGTAAAATTAGTTTCCATCCGGCATTTGCTAACACCTTGACGCCCATGTATTGCGACTACCTCATCCAAATCCTGACTGCCCGTGTGTACGATGTTGCCCAAGAAACACCACTGGAGTATGCCCCAAATTTGTCTGCGCGGCTGAATAATCAACTCCTGCTGAAACGTGAGGATATGCAGTCAGTATTTTCCTTTAAACTGCGGGGTGCTTATAACAAAATGGTGCAACTGCCACCAGATATATTAGCACAGGGTGTAATCGCAGCGTCTGCGGGGAACCATGCTCAGGGAGTCGCCCTTGCAGCCAATCGCTTGGGAACCAAAGCGATTATCGTTATGCCAATAACTACACCCCAAGTCAAGGTGGACGCAGTTAGAATGAGGGGCGGAGCAGTCGTCTTACATGGAAACACCTACGACGATGCTTATAGCTATGCCCGTGAATTAGAAATAGAAAAAGGTTTGACGTTTATTCATCCTTTCGATGATCCTCATGTCATTGCTGGACAGGGAACAATTGGGATGGAAATTTTACGACAATATCAGCAACCCATCCATGCGATTTTTGTAGCGATTGGAGGGGGTGGATTAATTTCTGGGATTGGGGCTTATGTAAAACGCTTGCGTCCGGAAATCAAGATTATTGGCGTTGAGCCAGTAGATGCTGATGCGATGTCTCAATCGCTAAAAGCTGGACATCGGGTGCGCTTGTCCCAAGTGGGGTTATTTGCTGATGGTGTGGCGGTGCGAGAAGTAGGTGAAGAAACCTTCCGTTTATGTCAGCAGTATGTAGATGAAATTATTTTGGTGGATACAGACGATACTTGTGCTGCGATTAAAGACGTGTTTGAGGATACGCGATCAATTTTAGAACCAGCCGGTGCATTAGCGATCGCAGCTGCTAAAGCCTACGCAGAACGAGAGCAAATCGAGGGACAAACCTTAATTGCTGTAGCCTGTGGTGCAAACATGAATTTTGATCGCCTCCGCTTTGTGGCAGAACGGGCAGAGTTGGGCGAACGCCGCGAAGCAATCTTTGCAGTCACAATTCCAGAGGAACGGGGAAGTATTCGCCAGTTTTGTGAATGTATTGGCAATCGTAATCTTACCGAGTTTAATTATCGCATTGCCGACGAAAAAACAGCCCATATTTTTGTCGGTGTGCAAATTCAAAATCGTGCTGATGCGGCAAAGATGGTAGAAACCTTTGAAGCTCAAGGATTTGAAACTCTTGATTTAACCGACGACGAACTAACTAAATTACATCTGCGCCACATGGTGGGTGGGCACTCTCCCCTTGCTCATAATGAATTGCTCTACCGTTTTGAGTTTCCCGAACGTCCCGGCGCATTGATGAAGTTTGTTACTTCCATGAGTCCCGACTGGAATATTAGTCTTTTTCACTACCGCAACAATGGGGCAGACTACGGACGAATCGTTGTTGGTATCCAGGTTCCCCCGCACGAGATGGAAGAGTGGCAAGCTTTTCTCGATAAACTGGGCTATCGCTATTGGGATGAAAATAAGAATCCGGCATACAAGCTGTTTTTAGGATAGGGGGAGATGGGGGAGATGAGGGAGATGGGGGAGATGGGGGAGATGGGGGAGCAGGGGGAGATGAGGGAGATGAGGGAGCAGGGGGAGATAAGGGAGTGAGGGACAAGAATTAATAACCAATGCCCAATGCCCAATGCCCAATGCCCAATGCCCAATGCCCCATGCCCCATGCCCAATGCCCAATGCCCCATGCCCCATGCCCCATGCCCCATGCCCATTTAACGAGAACTACCTTCCAATATCATATTGGAGTCCCAAGTATAGAAGCCAATTTGGTTAGGAACCCTAGAGAATCTGCCTGTTCGATAGCCTCTAGATAATTCGTTCAGCACCTTATTTTTGACCTCTCGAAGTTGCTGAGAATCTAGTTCTCCATAAATTCCGGCGATGACTTCAGCAACGCTGAAAACTTTACCTGGATTTTCTTCCAACAGAGAGGTGAGGGCATCAATTAAGAATTGACCCTCAAAGGCTTTGAGCATTGGTACTGCTTTTGTCGGGGGTACGAAAGGCTTCTTGTTTTTGTTTTTGATGCTCCTAGAAGCACCATTGCGGTTACTTGGGGCTACCAAACTTAAATCCAGAGTATAACAACCTGGCTCATCAGGAATAGTTACCCAGTAATTCCTTTCTCTGCCTTGGGTGAGGGAAGATTGAACCCGACCTTTAACTACTTTGAATAGATTGGAATCTAACTCTCCATAAAGCGATCGCACGATAAAATCGATATGACACACAGTACCTATCTGCTCTTGCAATAGCTGTTTTATGGCTTCCATTCGTGAAAGAGCGTGATTATACTGGGGTAGCATGGGGATTTCTGCCACCTTTGTTGAACTATCGTTGTTCTCTGGGGCGATCTTTGGATCTGGCGATATAGTTGAAGGTTGAACCTCTTTTGTATCAACAGTAGCAGAAAAGGAATTATCGATCTCAACCAAGTCTTTGTCTGCAAGTTCTGACTGTACAGACTCCACCAAGTTGATTTCGTCGATGTCATCAAGAGGTGATAAAAACACCAGAGGGCCTTCTTGGGAAACATCTGAGGTTTCATCAGCCGCCGTCAGACTTGATATCTGCTTACTGTGATCAGAAAAAGACCAGTTAGACAACAACGCTTCTACATGATCCAGCTGCGATCGCGCCTGCACAAAGAGGCGTTCATACTCTTCTGTGAGGCGAGCATAATAGTCTCGTAGTTCCAACAGTGGTGAGACAAAGGTGCCTGGAGGTGGTTCTAATTGTCCATTTTGAGTCATAAGGCTTCAATCAATTTAAATCGATGTCACTTTTGTAAGACATTGCTCTGGGTTTTGCTTTGTGAGATGCTGGCTGGGATTTCTTAGGCGGTTGGGGAGGGCGACATCTCTCACAATATAAGGGTCGAGGCCCGAAAGTCTCGCGCTTTGTCAGATCGTTACACTCTTTACAGACAAACTGGAAAACACGAGTATGAATCTGTCTTTTGTGCGCCCTGACAGTATATTCCCTAACATCAATGAATTTACTTGCCATAATCAGGATTGTGAATTGCTCTCTTATCAATGTCCTATCAATATAGCTATTCAAGCAAATCAAGCTGCATCAGTGTGTGTTTATGTAGAAGTTTTATTCAAATCAGTGAATTTGACACCTACCATAAAGTGCAGATGAGGAACTTGATAGTTAGCTATTGACTATCCTCTCAGCATATAATTGGTGATGAGGAACTTTAGGTTTTGTATTAACACCTAATTTTATAAAAAAGTTTTTCCATGAATTTATTGCTTCAGTACATTAAGTGTATTTTTCATCATTAGATACACTTTTAAAATATAATAAATATACAAAGTAAACATCGATGATTGCCTCTCTCATACCATTTCTTTGTGAGGCTACGCTAAGAGGATGTCTGAGAAGTAAGAAAGCCCACATAACGGTATCCTGTCAGTAGAAAAAATACTTAAGTATGACAGCGTTATGAGAGCTATGAATCCATCTATCCTGCGTAATCTGACTTTAGAACAGTGGGAACTACTATCAGGACTAATTCCTCAGCCCAAAAGTGGTGGTCGAAAACGTAGTGTCAATATGCAGGCGATCGTTAACGCAATCCTATACATATTATGTGCGGGTTGCGCGTGGCGAATGCTCCCGAACGATTTTCCCAATTGGAAAACTGTATACCATTATTTCCGACAGTGGGGTAAGGACGGGACGTGGCAACAAATTCATGAGCGATTACGCTTGTGGGTGCGTGTAAGCCAAAATCGAGAACCATCTCCATCTGAGGCAATTATGGCACGAGTCTTTCGGTTGAGACAGCAACAATGGTTTCCAAGGAAGTCGGCTATGACTCAGGTAAAAAAATTTGCATGACGTAAGCGGCATATACTTATCTATACATTAGGCTTACTTATCGTTGTCGTAATTACGGCCGCAAACGTAAGTGAACAAGCAGGAGCAAAAAAAGTTCTATCAAAACTGCATCAAGTACGCTCGCGCATGGGTAGATTGATTCGGATTTGGGTTGATGGTGGCTATCGCGGTAAGGATTTTACGCACTGGGTAATGGATGTTTATCGCTGGCTCTGGAGCGTTGTTACACGCTCTCAAGAACAGAAGGGTTTTGTTGTCCTGCCAAAGCGTTGGCTGGTTGAGAGAACTTTTGGTTGGTTCAATTGGTGTCGCAGATTAAGTAAGGACTATGAGATTTTACCTGAAACGACAGAGGCTTTTATTTATGTCGCAATGATTCGTTTAATGTTAAAACAGCTTGCGTAGTCAAAATTACCTCCTCAAAACTTTTCAGACATCCTCTAAACCTTTTTTCTTTCTTTGCGTCCTTAGCGGTAGCCTGCGGCAAGCCGCTTCTCTACAAGACGCTCCGCGAACGCGTCTACGTTTTTATTTCTTGCACTTCAGCCCTAATATGGTTTAGCGCATCTTCATACAGAATTAGTATCACTTCTTACGACTTTATCCTTGAAGCCTTATTTAGCGCAGCTTCATAAAGAATTGGTATAAGGCCATAAAAATACCCCTAGCAATCACAGGGGGTTTAGTATATTCATGCCACTGAAGCTATTTGTTGGGTAAAGACTTAATCAACCTCTCAATAACTTCTGTTTAGATTCCTATTCAATCGGTCTAATGATTGATTCAAGGCAACCATTGAGTTATTCAGGCTGGTTATCGAGTCCCTGAAGTCTCCCTTGGGTGGCTTGGACGATAAGGTATCTGATTTGGGCTGCCATAGATAACCCATTGGCCGATGCAAGGGATTGTAGTTGCGAGTAGAGTTCATTACTTAGGGTAATAGGTAACTTAATGGAAGCCATTAGATATCTTTTAGATGTCTAGTTATATCTAAAGATAGCCAAGTTACCCCTTTGACTATCAGTTTGACTATCATTTACCCCAGTTTATCTGTCTTCGATTGTCCTAAAAGGCTGAAACCCTTAAGGCGGCAGACGGATTTGAACCGTCGGTGGAGGTTTTGCAGACCTCTGCCTTACCACTTGGCTATGCCGCCACAGCACAATTCCTTGAACTACTTTAATATTTATAAGATATCTTAGTAGCCATAGGACGCTAGTTAAACCATGATAGCATAGGATTCTGAGGTAGAGATAGTGAGTTAACTGGAGTTTCTGGTAGTCTTTAGGCGATCGCTAGATGGACATCATGAACCAAATCCAAAGTTTTTGAGGTAGAGATAGTATAGCGGTTCTCGTTTACGTGAGGTACACCTGTAGGGGCTTGTCTTTGCCCATTGGTGTCAACTTAAGAGGATAAAGCCCAAATTTGTTGGGTGTAAGCGTCAATCTGTCGATGGCGCTTACGCCTGGTTTTGACTAATCCAAAGAGCTTTTGACGTTCCACAAGAT
>NZ_JAIVFQ010000078.1 GCF_020829495.1 Nostoc favosum CHAB5714
CACTAATTGGACTCTCTTTTACAAAACGCTCAAATATTGCTCCCAGCATTCACCATCTCCTCCGCTACTTTTTAGTTTGCGATCGCATGGCATTATTATCCGGCTATTTGTCACCTTGACAGGGCTAGAGTTAGGAGTTAGGAGTTCTCCTGTTTAACTTCTAACTCCCAACTCTTGTACAGACGCGATTAATCGCGTCTCTAGTACAGACGCGATTAATCGCGTCTCTACTCCTAACTTTTTTCACTCTGCACTCATAGTGTTACTGTATATGCGTCCCGAATACCAGGGACTTTTATAATCTCATCCAAAATGCCCTCTGGTAAAGGGTCATCTATACTCAGAGCCATTACGGCATCACCACGGACGATTTTACGACCTACCTGCATACTGGCAATATTTACATTAAAACTGCCGAGTAGGGAACCGAGTTTGCCGATAATCCCTGGCATATCGCGGTGCAGGGTAAACAGCATATATTTGCTCGGTGGGACGTTAATCGGGAAACCGTCAACATCAGTTAAATGGATTTCCCGCTCACCCAACAAAGCGCCGGTGACAGAATGAGTACCTAAAGTACCCGTGGCTTCTAGATGCAGTGTTCCCGCATAGTCTCGAATCGAAGCATCGCGGGTTTCAATCACCCGAATTCCGCGTTCTTTGGCTTCTATGCTGGCATTTACATAATTTACCCGTTCCCGCAAAGCTTGGAAAAGTAAACCTTTCAGGGCAGCTACTACCAAAGGCTGACTTTTGTTGGTTGCGAGTTCGCCCTGTAGTCGAATATTGAGTACTTCCACCCGTCCGCCAGCTAGCTGTCCTACTAGATTACCTAGAGTTTCTGCTAGTTGCATGTAGGGTTTGAGTTCTTCCAACACATCGGGGCCGAGTCCGGGAATGTTGACGGCTGAACGCGCTGGTAGTCCTAAAAGTACATCCCGAATTTGTTCAGCAACATCAATAGCCACATTCACTTGAGCTTCTGCGGTAGAGGCTCCCAAATGGGGAGTGAGGATGATTTCTTTACCTAGCGATCGCAATTCAGATTCACCCAGTGGTTCTGACTCGAACACATCCAACGCTGCACCGCCTATTTTACCCGCTTTTAGAGCTGCTGCTAAAGCTACTTCATCAATGATCCCACCACGAGCGCAGTTGATAATCCGGGCTGTAGGTTTCATCTTTGCCAAAGTTGTGGCATTGATTAAATGAGTGGTTTCTGGGGTTTTCGGGATGTGTAGGGTGATATAGTCTGCTTGCTGGAAGAGTAAATCTAGCTCAACTAACTGACAGCCAAGTTGTTCGGCTCGGTCTGTAGAAATAAAAGGGTCATAAGCTAGGAGTTTCATCCCCATTGTCTTAGCTACAGCCGCAACATGGGAGCCAATTTTACCCAAACCGACAACGCCGAGAGTTTTTTTGTAGACTTCCGCGCCGACAAAGCTATTGCGATCCCACGCACCGCGTTTCACCGAAGCGTTAGCATCGGGGATGTGGCGAGACAAAGCCAAAATCATCGCTAACGCGTGTTCAGCCGCAGCAATTGTGTTTCCCTCTGGAGAATTGACTACTACAATTCCCCGGCGGGTGGCAGCCGGAACATCCACATTATCCACACCCACACCAGCACGACCGATGATTTTTAGCTGAGTGCCAGCTTCAATGATTTCTTGGGTGACGCGTGTACTAGAACGAATCATCAGCGCGTCATACTCACCAATAATTTCGATCAGTTCTGCTGGTTTTAGACCTAGTTTGACATCAACGGTAGCAACTTGCGAAAGAATGTCAATTCCAGCTTGGTCAATAGAATCTGAGACAAGAACCTTAGACATGATTACTTCATTTAAAGCTACAGGTTTTGCTGCACAAGACTTTTTAGTTTAGTCTTTATCTGTCGCAATTCAGCAAAAATTATTCGTTTTAATATCAACTTAACCTTTACTTACGCTGCGTGCTGATGGTATCGGAGCGTGAGTTGCTCCCGGTAGGTACTGCCTCCTAAGTATTTGCAGATGAGTAGCTGTTTGCACCACCCTGTCGCTAAATATAAAGCATGAATAGCACTTAGTACCTATATATTTATTAATAGTTAAGAGTTACCAAAATTTTATCAGCTTAAGCAACTTCCTTGGTGGGGTAGAAACGCTTGTATTCTTGACTGGGCTGCAACTCTAGCTGAGGCAATGCTCTGCCCAACCAACAAACAAGCTAGTAACTTTTATATCTGTCGAATCTTGGCTGTTTCTCAATACCACAAGTGGTATCCCTTAGTCAAAGCAAAACATTGCATCATCAAGATAATCGGATTGTGAGAGTTAGAATGTAGGCATCAAATAAATTTTCTTGCTGATGATTCCGGCAGATTTAAGATTGTCTGGTAGTTAAAAGCTACTAATTAGTGTCAATAGAGTGCTTAATATACAGTAGTAAACTCGTAATTTGTCAAGCTAATTTTGAGAGTTTGTAGTAAGCACAAAGCGTGCTTAAAAAACCAGGACTAAAGTCCTGACTACGAACTTGTTCACGCCTCGTAACCAATGAGACAGACTACTAGTGACATCGATAGGCGAGAAATCGCTATAATTCTGGTGAGCCAAATAGAGCCAAATATCCTTTGAGTTTTGGGGAAACCACCCATGTTAGAGTACAACTTGCCAAGGTACTTGCCCTCAGCCGAGGAACTACCAGACTCTGATGAAACGCCTGTGGATAATGAACTGCAAGAATTGATACCAGGCTTGTTGAAGGCAATCCTGCTGATACTTTGGTCAGAACGCATGGATTGGCTCTTTGCCATAGATATGGGTATTTATTATCACCCTGATAAACCGGCCATTGTGCCAGATGGGTTTTTGAGCTTAGGGATAGAGCGGTGTTATGATGAGGAACTGCGTCCCAGTTATGTACTGTGGGATGAAAACGTTGTACCGATTTTCGTGCTAGAAGTAGTTTCCCAAAATTATCGCAAGGAATACACTACTAAATTGGATGAATATGAGGCTTTAGGTGTACTTTATTACGTAATTTATTCCTCTCGTCGTCGCCGCAAACCGCATCTGGAAGTACATAAATTAGTTAATGGTAAGTATGAATTGCAAGAGGGAAACCCCGTTTGGCTACCAGAAATTGGCTTAGGAATTGGTTGCGAAAGGGGAAATTATTCCGGTGTAACGCGGGAATGGATGTATTGGTATGATAAGCAAGGAAAACGGTATCTCACGCCCGCAGAACAAATAAAACAAGAAGCACAACGCGCTCAACAAGAAGCACAACGCGCTCAACAAGCAGAACTACGCGTTCAACAGTTGGCAGAACAATTAAGAGCGCTCGGAATAGATCCAGATAATCTGGCTTAATGGAAATATTTTGCAATATTTTCAACACAACCTAAAAATTAGGTATCGTTAGATTTATCTAACAGAATTCAGGAGTCAGGAGTCAGAATTCTGTTGGGTATTCTGTACGACACAACGAATAGTTCAGTGCATCGCTGGCGGATAGCGCAGCGTAAAGCCAACTCTTGGAGACGCTCTTGCTAGCTTGCTTCCACGTTCGCCGAGCGTGCCGTAGGCAAGTGGTACGGCATAGCTACGCTTAGAGCGAGTCTGCGATAGCGCAGCGTAAAGTCAACTCTTGGAGAGGCTCCGCCAACGGCATGGCTTGTCTACGACACGCTACGCGAACGCTTAGAGCGAGTATTCGAGCGTCGCGTCTGAATAATCGGCGTTTTTGCACCCCACCAAATTGAAAATTTGGTGGTGCAACAATTCAGTCGCGGGTCTGAATCCCCGACTGATAGCGCAGCGTTAGCGATAGCGTAGCGTCGGAACGAGCGTCTTGATTGCTGACCGGAGCTAACGGAAACGTCTTTGGCTTTGCTCCTGAATTCTGACTTCTGAATTCTTTTTCAAGTATTTTTCATAAATGATTGTTGAAATATCTACATCTCATCAATTAGATTGCACACACTTGATGCAATTGCGCCCATGTAACTTGGCAGCATATAGCGCTTGATCTACTACTTGCAATAACTCATCAGTGGTTTTTCCATGATCTGGAAACACGGCCACTCCACCCGAAACCGTCGTATATATTTCCTTACCTCCAGATTCCAACCGCGCAGCTTGAAACGATAACCGGATTTGTTCGGCGTGGTGAAACGCTTTCTCCTGTGTTAGCCCAGGTAAAGCCAATACAAATTCCTCACCACCATATCGGCACACAATGTTTTGAGAATCACTATAGTTGCGAAGAAGGTCTGCAAATAGCTGAATTACGCGATCGCCAGCCTGATGACCGAATGTATCATTAATATTTTTAAAATAATCAATATCCATAATTATCAAGGCAACTCGATCACAATCCCGCGTTGCTCGTATTAGTTCTTTTGGAAATATCTCATCAAAATAACGCCGATTAAACAAGCCTGTCAGTCCGTCCCGCATAGCCTGTTCTTGTAACTGAACCTGTAACGTTTTAATTTCTAGTACCTGTTTTTGCAAATATTCATTCGCCTGTCGCAGTTCAAATTCAGTCTGATAACGTTGGGTAACGTCACGCAAAACAAGCAAACGGCCTGTTAACTGCTTGCGCTCATTGTGCAATGAGGTAATTAGCAACTCTACATAACTTGGAGTTACCGAATCTATGAATATCTCTGTTTTGACACTTTCATGAGCATGGTATAGCCTGATGATTTCTGGCCATTTTGCCAGAACTTGAGCAGCAGGTTGTCCAATATGCTGCTTATTTACCCCAATCAGATGTTTTAGCGCCGGGTTAAAGTCAATAATCCGGTTTTTGGCATCCAACACTAGCACACCGTCACTCATATTCTCAATCAACGTGTCTCTAGCTACAGGAACGAGGTCAAACATCCTGAAGCGAAAAAGGCTAACGAAATAGAACAGTCCGGCCAGCATGAAGCTCATGGGAGTGATATTTAGACCAGGAGGAGTGAGGCGGAGCATATACAAGCTAGCGCCTAATATTGGTAATACTGCACCAGCTAATGCCATGCTTGACTGCCGACGAGACAGAACTGATGGCAGTAAGGCTTTCTGAATCAGCATTACTACACCTGTAAGCGTGTAGAGGTAAACGCAGGCCATGATCCAAAAAAAACCAAGATTATGTTGATAAATCACAAAATTAGTTCCTTTGGGATCTGGCAAAAAGCCAGACCAGACTAAACCATGCCATTCGTTTGTTGCTACCAAAATCACATTGAAGGTAGGGATAGCCCATAGCAACGCAGTACTTCGAGGCGTTAGCCAACGATTTTTATTCGTGAAGTGCATTGCAAAGATGAGGAAGAGTGTAATTACACTGCCTGAGCCGACATACTCCAGCTTTGACCAAAATATTTTTTCTCGGAGGAGAATTGCTGCTGCTTCCATTGCTGCAACTGTAGCGTATCCAGCGATCGCTAGCATCATCGAAATGAAAGGCTTGCTAGCCGAAGAAATTGAGCGACGCTGCCAAGCTGCAAACGCAACAGTAGTTGAGATGATTACAGTAACGCTCAGAATACCAAAGTAGAGATTGTACTGAAAAAGCATGATGACGAAGCATTTAATAGCTGATCTCAACCTTATGAGATAAGTTTGAGCAAGTAATTTTTATAATTACTTCAAAGCGGTCAAGTTACAGCATAATTCTGAATTCTGAATTCTTACAGAAAAATTATTGCTTTTTAGGAATAACGTTCCTGATCCCACTTTTAGTAGAAACAGTATCACCTTGGTAACGAGGGATGATATGAATACTGGCGTGCATAATATTTTGACCTGCGGCTCGATTGATATTCATTCCTACATTCAAGCCATCAGGTTTAAATTCTGCTTTGAGAATTTCTTGTACTTTGTTCACCATAAACCAGCAAGCAGATTGCTCTTTAAATGGTAGTTCAAAATAATTGCTAACATGACGTTTAGGAATAACTAAAACATGACCTTTAGTTATGGGATAGCCATCAAATATCGCATAAGCAGTTGCTGATTCCGTTAATAGGGTTAGATTTTTATGGGGATTACAGAATATACAATAATTAGATGAATTTCGATGATGATTATAGTGAACATACTCATATAATTCCCGATACTCATCTAAACAAACTGAAGTAAAGGGAAGTTTGACAATACACTGATAGGTAGGCTTTTTGTGGACATAATGTTCTCGAAAGCCTTCTTTTTTAATATCCCTTCTTACAGCATAATAAGCTTTGCCTCCTGGTTTTAATAAGTGTGATATTTCCATGAGAACATTAGCTTGTTCTTCAGTAAATAAAACATTTAAAACATAAAAGCAAATTATTGTATCAAATTTATTATCAGGATATTCTGGAAAATAATAAGGGTCATAGCCTGTAATATCAAAACCCTTTTGGCGCAATATTTTAACATCATTACCAAAGCCACAACCAAAGTCTAGTATTTTCCCTTGGAGAAGGTTTTGATTTAATAAAAACTGTGCCGGAAATGATAGATAACTTCTTTCGATCGCAGTCAGATGGCTGAATTGATTTTTTTGCTGTTTCATAGAATTTTGGTGCTGATGTCCCAAAATTATTATTCCCAGCATCCCTTGAGGTTATGCCATCGCATCAGGGTCAACACCTAGCTCACGTAACTTAGCTGCTAATATATCAGCACGTTGGCGTTCTTGTTCGGCACGTTGGCGTTCTTGTTCGGCACGTTGGCTTTCCTGTTGGGCACGTTGGCGTTCTTGTTGGGCACGTTGGCGTTCTTGTTGGGCTTGTTCGCTGCTCCACAACAGCAAATTTCCTTCTGTATCCCACCAGCGCAGCCAGTTCATGGTTTGACATAATCTTTCACCTTGCCAAATTCCGAGAAATAACTCTAACTCAGGAATCCAGTAACGTCCATTGGCGTCTGCTTGCTGCAAAGTATATTGTCCATTTTGCAAGCACCGTAGTTCTATGCTTGGTTCGTAAGGGTCGTAGGTTACGTAGGTTGGAACTTGGAGAATCTTTTCGTAATAATAGAGTTTACCGTAGGGTGGAGTTGAACGGACTGATAATTCTCCACCTTCTGTGTCTGAGAGAAATTCCATCACTACAGCCACAGCAGCGCCTTCTAAATTTGGGGTGTAGCTGCGACGAACTACATTTATTCCCACAGACTGCACTTGAGGTACGTAAAACCAGTCTGGTGCTTTAACGACAATTTTTTTGTTGACTGTGGCTACAAGTCCAAAATTAGAGCCAATCAGCATTTGGGGTTGGATGCGTCCTGTGCTTCCCAAAGCATCGGTAAGCGCAGCAGCGATCGCGGGTTGTTGAATATTTTCCACTGGATCGTCAGGTAAAATGAAGTCGGCTGGAAGTGCTTCCCAAGTAACTGTTGGTTCTTTTTGGATGGGGTTAACTTGTAGAACCATAAAACTACTCCTAATATCCATGCACAGTATATTAGTTATTTTTAACAAATCTTCAGGTAGCATCGCCCTTAAGCTAAAAACCCAGAATCTGGAAATATTTCTCTGACAGGTGTATATACTCGTAGTCAAGCACTTAGCAGGCGTGAGTATGATAGTTGAGTGGTTCACTCTCTGGATAGGTCAAAAAACGGTTGGATTTCTTGTCAAAACTATTATCAGCGAAGAATTTTTCAAAGATTTAGTCAAGGACTACGCTAAAGATTTTTTCAAAAATATTTTTAATAATGCTGTAACCGCGCCCTTTAAGCAAGAACCGCTTATGAAAGCTGTAGTTATGGCGTTGACAGAATTTTTGCAAGCGATGCAGCAACAGTTAAAGGTTCGTTGCAAACTTTCGGAAGCTGAAATTAAAAATTACGCTGAAGATATCAATAAATTTATCCGTGATAAGTCGGTTAAAGAAATTCTTGGTCAGGCTTTTGATATTAAATGTGATTCTCTAGATGTTAAAACATTAGCAGATAGTTGGAAAAGACTTCAACTCCAACCTCTACCACCTAAATTTAACTGGCAAACAATTACAGAGCAGTATCTCATACAAGTTCAAGATATTCTTTCGGATACAGAAGAGTTACGTTATATTTTGGAACTTCAAAAATTATCCAGTATTGATAAGACTTTAAAAGAAAACGCTGAGATTCCCAAGGATTTTAATTTACCGCAATATTTAGAAACTATTCGTGAACGCTATGGCAATCTGAAGTTAGATAGTTTAGAAACTACAGCCCGCGAACATCCGGTAAACTTATGGCAAATGTTTATCCCGCAAAATGCGCGTCAAGTTTATCAGGTTTTACCAGAACTGCCTAAAGAATATCTCCGCAGGCTACAAAAAAGTAACCAATTGGATGTTGAGTTTGAAATAGAAAAATTTCAAGAAGAAACAGAACGTTATCAACGCAATTATTTTGAACAGCCAATCCGTTCAGTATTAGATGTTATCCGAGATAAGCAACGCAAGAATTATCTAGTTATTTTAGGCGATCCTGGTTCCGGCAAGTCCACATTGTTGCAATATCTAGCGTTGGATTGGGTAGAAAAAACTCTCGAACAGAATGATTTTAATCTGCCAATTCCTTTGCTGATTGAATTACGCAATTATATGCGCGATCGCGATGCGGGTAGTTGTAATAATTTTCTCCAATTTTACCATAATAGTCCCAATTGTTTTTATCACCTTAATCAGCATAAATTGCATGAGCAGCTAAAGGCTGGTAACGCTTTAGTCATGTTTGATGGTTTGGATGAAATCTTTGAACTGGCGAAGCGGGAGGAAGTAATTACCTGTATTCATCGCTTCACTAATGAATATCCCGATGTGCAGGTAATTGTCACTTCTCGAATCATCGGCTATAAGCAGCAACAATTGCGAGATGCAGAGTTTCGGCACTTCATGTTGCAAGATTTAGAACCAGCACAGATTCAAGATTTTATCGAACGTTGGCATGATAAAACTTTTAGTCAAGCCGAAGAAAGAGATAAAAATATCAAACGAGAGCGTCTACAAAGAGTAATTAATGAATCAAAAGCAATTGCCGAACTAGCACAAAATCCTCTGCTGTTAACCATGATGGCAATTCTCAATCTCAAGCGAGAATTACCCAGAGATAGAAGTGAACTGTATAAAGATGCTTCAGAGGTTCTGCTGCATAATTGGGACGAGGGACGCAATTTAAAGCCGGATGAACGTCTGGACATTATTGATTATAAAGATAAACAGGCAATGTTGCGTCAAGTTGCTTATCAAATGCAAACCAGTGAAAAAGGTTTAGCTGGCAACATTATCTATGCAGATGATTTAGAAACAATCTTCACTAAATATCTGCAAAGCATACCAGTGAGTGATGCCAGAGATAAAGCCAGACGGTTGATGAAACAACTGCGCGATCGCAACTTTATTTTATGTTTCTTGGGTGCAGATTACTATGCCTTTGTGCATCGGACTTTTTTAGAATATTTCTGTGCTTGGGAGTTTGTCTGGCAGTTTGAGAAGGAACGCAGTATTACAATTGAGGATCTCAAAACTGAAGTTTTTGGCAAACACTGGCAAGATGAAACTTGGCATGAAGTGTTGCGGCTAATTGCGGGAATGATTGATGCGAAATTTGTTGGTAAAATTCTTGATTACTTAATGGTGCAAGATGGCGAAGATAAAAAATTTATTAACCTGTTTTTAGCGGCTAAGTGCCTTGCAGAAGTGAGAAATTGCTCGGTAATTGCGTCAACAGCTAATAAATTGCTTGACAAGCTACAAGACTTAACTAAATATGACCTCTGGTACTATTACAGACCTGATGAATATGAAGAAACTAAGTTAGTTCAGGAAATTCGCACTCAAGCAGTTGCAACAATCGCCACAATTTGGAAAGATAACAGCGATACCTTACACTGGCTCAAAGAACGCGCTACTGGTGATAATGAATGGGATGTGCGACGTGCAGCCATCCAAGCATTAGCCAGCAATTTCCCAGATGACTCGGACACCCACTCGATTCTCAAAGACCGCGCCACTACTGATAATGGATGGGATGTGCGAAGTGCAGCCATCCAAGCATTAGCCAGCAATTTCTCAGATGACCCGGACACCCACTCGATTCTCAAAGACCGCGCCACTGCTGATAATCATAGATATGTGCGACGTGCAGCCATCGAAGCATTAGCCAGCAATTTCCCAGATGACCCGGACACCCGCTTGTGTCTCAAAGACCGCGCCACTGCTGATGAATCTGGGTATGTGCGAGGTGCAGCCATCGAAGCATTAGCCAGCAATTTCAAAGAAGACCCGAACACCCGCTCGTTTCTCAAAGACCGCGCCACTGCTGATAAATCTGGTGATAAATTTGGGGATGTGCGAGGTGCAGCCATCCAAGCATTAGCAAGCAATTTCCCAGATGACCCGGATACTTGCTCAATTCTTAAAGACCGCGCCACTGCTGATAATCATAGATATGTGCGAGGTGTAGCCATCCAAGCATTAACAAGCAATTTCCCAGATGACCCGGATACTTGCTCAATTCTTAAAGACCGCGCCACTGCTGATAAATCTGGGAATGTGCGAGGTGCAGCGATTCAAGCATTAGCCAGCAATTTCAAACATGACCCAGACACTTGCTCGATTCTCAAAGACCGCGCTACTGCTGATAAATCTGGGGATGTGCGAGGTGCAGCCATCCAAGGATTAGCCAGCAATTTCCCAGATCACCCGGACACCCGCTTGTTTCTCAAAGACCGCGCTACTGCTGATAAATCTGGGGATGTGCGAGGTGCAGCTATCCAAGGATTAGCCAGCAATTTCCCAGATCACCCGGACACCCGCTTGTTTCTCAAAGACTGCGCCACTGCTGATGATGATCAGAATGTGCGACGTGCAGCCATCCGAGCATTAGCCAGCAATTTCAAAGATGACCCGGACACCCGCTCGTTTCTCAAAGACCGCGCCACTGCTGATAATGAAGGGAATGTGCGACGTGCAGCTATCCAAGCATTAGCCAAATACTTCAGAAATCAGCCTGAGTTGTTTGAAATTTACTACAACTGTGCTGTAAATGACTCCTTTGAAGGTAGCTATGATCCTCGGTTTAACCCCAATCCTCGCCAAATTGCACTGGAGATAATTATCAAGCAATTTCCTCAACATCCCCAGACTTTACCACTGTTACGCGACAGAGCAGAGAATGACCCAGATGAGCAGGTGCGAAACTTTGCTCAACAGAAGTTGGCAGAATTAGAGAAGTAAAAGAGTTTCAAAAATATGAACAACACAGAAGTTCGTCAACAAATCAACCAATACTTAGATGGATTGTCTTCAGAACGCCTGGAACTGGTTGCTGACTTCTTAGCTTATCTAGCAGATAAAGAAAGTGAAGACGCTACCCAAGAGTTATTTGATAATTCGTAATTCGTAATTCGTAATTCGTAATTATGTTTCAGAAGAATGAAATATACAATCGTTATTCAGTGGTCTGATGAAGATGAGTGTTTTGTTGTGAGTCTTCCTGAATGGGGAGAGTTTTGTCATACTCACGGAGATACTTACGAAGAAGCTTTCAAAAATGCTCAAGAAGTTTTAGAAATGCTGATTAAATCATCTTTGGCTGACGGTCAAACTCTACCAGAGCCAAAAACACTAGAAAAGTCGTTAAAATAATTCGTAATGACGCTCCTGCGGACGCTCGTTCCTCGCTACCGCTTCGCTAACGCTAACGCTGCGCTAACGTAATTCGTAATTCGTAATGACGCTCTCTACGAGATGCTGCGCGTAGCTTGCTTCCCCGCAGGAGTATGCAGACTCGCTAACGTAATTAAGTATTAGATTACATCATTAAATGAAAGTGTAGGTATTTGATTATAAACTTCTGCATTTTCTTCAAGAGCTTGACGTATATCGTATTGCGTTTGTAAATTTAACCAAAACTGAGCGCTGTTACCAAAATAGCGAGATAAACGCAAAGCTGTATCTGCTGTAATAGTACGTTTTCCAGATAAAATTTCACTAATTATTGTCTGAGCTACACCTATATCTTTGCTTAATCGATAAGGGGTGATATTTAGTGGCTCTAAAAATTCTAGTTGTAGGATTTCTCCAGGGTAGATATTTGGCAGACGGTTGTTGTTCATGATTATTTCCAGGCGTCAGTGATAATCTACTATTTCAACTACATAAGCATTGTTCTCATCCGTCCACAGAAAGCAGATTCGCCATTGCTCGTTAATACGAATACTGTACAGTCAAAGTGTCGCGTTGACAGATATCCCGCCCATAACTTAAGTTCTGGGCTAATAGCTCAAGTCCACTCAAGTGGACTGAAATCTTCCCATTGACAGAGTTTAGCCATCGACATCGCTTAAAATCTTATATTTAGTCCTCTTGAGAGGACTTTAGCTATTAGCCTCGGAATTTATTCCCAGGCGGGTTAGCAACGAAGCGTCAGATTTATTTGATGTTGGTAATGACAAGCTGTTCTAGACTGAGGGCATTTTGGCGTTCGCGTAGCGTGTCCTTTAGGACAAGGTATTGTGTGTGCCGCAGCTACACCCGTCGTTGACATCGCATTTACTTTGGGAATCATATACTTAGCAACTCTTGCTACTGACTCTCTACTATCCCCAGGTAATTATACGATGGCCGATCGCAATATTACAGGCACTCTTTCCCCAGAAGATATCCAAGAAATTAAAGCAGCGCTACAAATAATCCAACAAAAGATGCCCTTTCTCATTGCTTTAACTGCACAAGAACGCCGCAAGTTATTCAAAATGGGCGATAAAAGCCTAGCTTTTGTTACCAATAGCGTCAACGCTGCTCAATCTAACCGTGAAATTCTCCCAGCCAGCTTTGATATTGAGCAATTTATCCAAGATTATCAACTAGCCACCACACTCAGCGAACTTTTAATCTCAATCCGGCAACTCACCGAACAAGTAGATGATACCCTGTTGGCAGTCGGTAGCGAAGCGATGCTGGGCAGTTTGACAGTTTATGATTACGTCAAGACAGCAGCGAAAAAAACTCCAGGCTTAAAAACTCTAGCAGAACTGTTGAGCGATCGCTTTAAGGCTATTAGTAAAGGCAGAGCTGCAAAAACTTCCGGCTCTTGATAAATTAATACTTGTTAATGAGTATTGGAACTGGATTCATCCACCTTTGATACTCGTTAACGAGTCTTTGACCTAGATTAATCCACCTTTTATACTCGTTAATGAGTCTTTGAGCTAGATTCATCCACCTTTGATACTCGTTAATGAGTCTTTGAGCTAGATTAATCCACCTTTGATACTCGTTAATGAGTCTTTGAGCTAGATTAATCCACCTTTGATACTCATTAACGAGTCTTTTAACTCCATTCATCTACTTTAGTAAGGTGGAATGTCACTTACTTAACCTGGATTTATACCATTTCACTTTGAATAATGATACAAATACGCTGGTAAGGGCACAGCATTGCTCATTGGTGTCAACTTAACGTGAAACCCTTGCAATGACGTTATATCAAGCCTACTCAATTACTAATTATGCCCTCGCAACCCCACCCCGCTTTTGTCTAGCGACAAAATCTCCCCTCCCCGTTCACGGGGAGGGGATTAAGGGGAGCCAGTGCGGTCTTGGGGTTCACCTGCGTGGAGCCGGATAGCGTGTGGGGTAAAACGCCTGTGGGATAAGCGTTTTAGCTTAAGTTGACACCAATGGGCATTGCGCCTTGCCCCTACGATAGATGTGGTTGAAATCAAGGAAAACTGCTGTAAAGTTTTGATTACTCCTGGATGGGCTAGATGCCCACCCTTAATTGTTATTGCAATGCCTCAGCAGTCTTCTTCTTATCCAACTTGAGAATTAACACACCCAAAGGTGGCAAACACAAATCCAGCGAATAAGGACGACTGTGCAAAGACCAATCATCCGTCCACTTACCGCCTAAGTTGCCCATATTGCTGCCGCCATACTGACGCGCATCGCTATTGAACAACTCAGTATAAAATCCCTTTTGCGGTACACCGATGCGATAGTGAGAATGGGGTTGCGGTGTAAAATTGCAAACCACGATCGCAAAATCATCAGAATCCTTGTCACGACGCATGAAAGAAACTACACTATGGCGATTGTCGCTACAGTCAATCCACTCAAACCCAGGTTCAGCAAAATCCTGAGTGTACAAAACTGGTTCAGAACGGTAGAGATGGTTCAATTCCCGGAAAAACGTTTTTAACTGTTGGTGGGCTTCATGCTGTAATAAATGCCACTCCAAATCTGCCCAAGCATTCCACTCACTCCACTGCCCAAACTCCATGCTCATAAACATGGTTTTCTTACCTGGGTGAGCAAACATATAGCTAAATAAACAACGCACATTAGCTAACTTCTGCCATGTATCCCCCGGCATTTTGCCGATGATATTGCTCTTGCCATGCACCACTTCATCGTGAGACAAGGCCAGCATGAAGTTCTCGCTGTGGTTGTACCACATACTAAAGGTGATATTGTTTTGGTGGAACTGGCGGAACCAAGGGTCCATGCTGAAGTAATCCAGCATATCGTGCATCCAGCCCATATCCCACTTCAAGTTAAAACCAAGTCCCCCTGTGTAGGTGGGCCAAGATACCATTGGCCAGGAAGTAGATTCTTCAGCAATTGAGAGAATACCGGGGAAATAGCTAAAGATAATGTGATTTACCTGACGCAGAAAATCTGCTGCTTCTAGGTTTTCTCTGCCGCCGTACTGATTGGGCAGCCATTCTCCTGGTTCGCGGCAATAGTCGTTATAGAGCATTGAGGCAACAGCATCGACACGAATCCCGTCAATGTGGTACTTGTCAAACCAAAAGAGGGCATTTGCTGCTAGGAAATTACTAACTTCATGGCGACCGTAGTTGAACACCAAAGTACCCCATTCTTTATGTTCGCCTTTGCGGGGGTCAGAGTGTTCGTACAAGTGGCTACCATCAAAGAAAGCTAAACCATGTCCATCTTTGGGAAAGTGACCAGGAACCCAATCCACAATTACCCCTATATCATTGTGGTGACATTTGTCAACAAAATACATGAAATCTTCGGGGGTGCCAAAACGGGAGGTGGGGGCATAGTACCCAGTTACTTGATAACCCCAAGAGCCATCAAAGGGATGCTCCGCAATGGGTAGCAATTCTAGATGGGTGTATCCTAATTCTTTGACATAAGGAATGAGTCGGTCAGCTAGTTCCCGGTAGGTAAGGAAGCGTGCGCCGGGCTTCAGTTCGGAAACGACAACTACAGGTTCAGTTTCACCATTTGGCAGTTTAGCAGGTTCGGCACTCGAAGCGTGTAACCAAGAGCCTAAATGCACTTCGTAGACTGAGACGGGCTGGGTGAGGGGGTCAGTGTGACGCCGCTTTTCCATCCAGCTTTCGTCATCCCAACTGTAAGAATCTAAATCAGTGACAATGGATGCGGTTTTCGGGCGGGGTTCTTGCTGGAAACCGTAGGGATCAGATTTTTCGTAAATGTGTCCTTCAAAATTTTTGATTTCATATTTGTAATGCTCTCCCACACCGATTTCAGGAATAAACAATTCCCAAATTCCGGTAGGGCCTTTACGCATCTGGTGTTTACGCCCATCCCAGAGGTTGAAGTCTCCCAGCAATGAAACATTACGGGCGTTGGGTGCCCAAACTGCAAAATAAACGCCTTTAACGCCGCCTATTTCCGTGGGGTGCGCTCCCAATTTTTCGTATATCCGGTGATGGTTGCCTTCACTAAACAAATGCAAGTCAAAGTCTGTCAAGTTCGGAGAACGGAAAGCATAAGGGTCATAGGTGACACGCTCATGTTCCCCTTCTTTAATCCGTAACTGGTAGTTTGCCAGTTCTGGAGTATCAATCGTGCATTCAAAAAAGTGAGGATTATGCACTGTTTGCATTGGGTATTCCTTCCGTTGTTCAGGAAGAACAACCCATACTGCACTTGCATTTGGTAAGTAGGCTCGCACAACCCAGACAGTTTTGCCATCTTGTTGTATGGGATGAGAACCTAATATTTCAAACGGATCGTTATGCTGATTCCAAACGATGCTGTTAACCTGTTCAGGGGCGATCGTGGTCATGGACATGAAGCTACCTAAGTGATATAACGTGATTGACTAAATCTACTTTTTTAATATCTATATATATTCTTTACATTTATTTGCAATTTTGTCGCCACCGTTATCCTACATCAGAATGGGGAATGGGGAATGGGGAATGGGGAATGGCGAATGGGGAATGGCGAATGGGGAATGGCGAATGGGGAATGGCGAATGGGGAATGGCGAATGGGGAATGGCGAATGGGGAATGGCGAATGGGGAATGGCGAATGGGGAATGGCGAATGGGAAATGGCGAATGGGGAATGGCGAATGGGGAATTAGGCAGAGGATGAATGACTAATGACTAATGACTAATGACTAATGACTAATGACTAATGACTAATGACTAATGACTAATGACTAATGACTAATGACTAATGACTAATGACTAATGACTAATGACTAATGACTAATGACTAACTATATTGAATCCTGAATCTGTCTTATAAGATACAAAAAATTAAATTATGAGGACAATGTTTACCAGGAATTTAACTCCTGTCCGTGGGTTTAAGTCCCCCGGTTCAATAAAAATTTTGTTTTGTGTTGGGGTTAAATCCCCATTACAAAACAAAATTTACGAATTACGAACTTGTACTGAGCGTCTTGCCTTGAGCGAAGTCGAAAGGAGCCGAAGTATTACGAATTACGAATTATTTAACACCTTTTAGCTGTAGATGGACTCACAAAATCATGTAAATTTGCATCCCAAATGCTGATGTAAATAAAATTACATTGTTGGCGGATAATCTGACCCTTGACTGAGCCATTATTAAAACTAAAATTATCAGACTGACGCTGTTGTACCTGTTTGAGTCCCTGCTTTATATCTTCAGTGGCTTGCCCACCTAACATTCCATTCAAGGTAGTCTCCATTACTTGCGGGTCTACCGATTCGGCAAAAGATACCTCAGTTTGACGCAGCACTTTAGAATTACGATCAAATAAGTAGCCAAGGTCAATTTTGTTTGGCACTAGTTTGTAAACGACAGCACGGGTATTACCCCATACGCCTCTTAAATCTTGATTTGGTTTTCCGAGGGTAGCTTCTACGATGTTTCTTGGTGTACCTGTAGGGAATGCAGGAACGCTCTGCCTGCTGGTAGTTGCAGCTAATTTACTGCGCGGCTTTTTCTGTGGCGTGGAACGCATTTCTGGTGTGGGAACTGGGCTGGCATTGCTCAAAGCAGGCATCGCCTCATTCTCTGGTTCTGCCTGTGGTGTGGATACTGCTAGTGGTGCTGGAGTATCTGAAGTTACAGGCTCCTTCTCTGGCTGTGGTATAGATACAACTGGGGGATCAGAGGTTGGCAAAGGATTGGAAATTACTCGCCGTCGTGCTGGTGAAGTCGGTACAACTGGGACTGGAGAAGTTTGGGAAGAAACAGGCGGTTCGGTAGATGCAGGAGTGGGCAAAGATTCTGGCGATGGGGTAGGACTTGTGGCAATAGTTGTTTCTGGTTTTTGCTGACGAGTGATGTTAGAAATTGCTACTGTACTAAGCAAACCGCCTATCAGCAAACTACCAACAATCACAGCAGGTTTTTGCCAGTTTCGAGGAGATGCGATACCTTCGGTGAGCTTCTCTACGAGACGCTGCGCGAACGCTAACGCAGAATTTTTTTGCGGTGAATATAATGGCTGGGTTTGTCTCGATGTAGTGGGAGAAAAACTAACTGTGGGAGTATTTCCAGCAAACTCAGGAGGTATATTACTAGCAGACTGCAAAGCGTGTAGCATTTTACTGGCAGTGCTATAGCGATCGCCAGCATGAGGCTTAATTGCTTGATTGAGTACCGCCGCCAATTGGGAAGAGACATGAGGGGCGTGCTGCTGCCAAAGTATTTCCCCAGTTTTGAGATCAGTTTGTAATTCTTGCGGGTGTTTGCCAGTCAGCAGATAAATCGCCGTTAAGCCTAAGCTGTAGATATCAGTAGCGTAAACTGGGCGGCCAACGGCTTGTTCGCTAGGCATATAACCAGGCGTACCAATCACAAGCGATCGCGTGGGGTATCCTGGAGAATTCACCACAGAACGGATTGTTTCTTTGACTGCACCAAAATCAATCAAAACTGGCTTGCCATCAACAGAACGGAGAATAATGTTCTCAGGCTTGATATCCCGGTGAATAATGCCTTTGCTGTGGACATAATCTAAAACCCAAAGCAGACTCAAGAGAATTTGGCGAACAGCAGTTTCACTCTCAAATCCTTTGGCTTCGACAATTTTTGTCAAGGTTTGGCCGTGAATCCATTCTTGGACGAGGTAAAATTGCCCGTTCTCAGAAAAGTAGGCGTAGAGTTTCGGAATTTGGTTACTACTTTCACCCAAAAACTCCAAAGTTGCTGCTTCCCGTTCAAACCGTTGTTGGATAAGCTGGTAGGTTTGCGGATCATTATTGGTTATCGGTTTTAGTTGCTTGATCACACAGCGACGCCGAGAAGGCATGTGGACATCTTCTGCCAGAAAGGTTTCGCCAAACCCACCAGCGCCGATTACCTGGATAACTTGATAGCGATTGTTTAGCAGGGTTAAAGTCATGAAAAATCACAAGCGTAGACACCGGAGACATTCCGCCTCTGGGCTTGTCGTCAGACATCGCCCTTTTCAAATGTACATCAGATGAGTTCATGAGTTATGCATACTGAATTGAGAACGCCATCCGTTCGCAATAGTTTATTGGTAGAGTAATATGGCGTAAATTGATTTGATCGCTTTTTTGCATAGTAGAGATTACTTACTGGCAGTAGACCAAAAACTTTTGCCAGCGATCGCAGGCGCAACCACAGCAGATGAAAAATATTAGAGCTATATACTTATGCCAACCTCACTGAAAAATATACAAACTAAAGACCTAATTTCAATAGGTTTACTAGTTTTTGTTCCGATTGCTATTGTGGCACAAAAATTGGACTGGGATGCATTAATAGTATTTGGACTTTCAGCGTTTGCAATCATTCCGTTAGCAATTTGGCTGAGTAAGGCGACAGAAGAAATTGCCGTGGTTTTAGGGCCTTCTATAGGAGGCTTGTTAAATGCGGTCTTCGGTAATGCAACTGAGTTAATTATTGGTCTAGTAGCTCTCAAAGAAGGCTTGGTAGATATTGTAAAAGCCAGCATTACCGGGACAATTATCAGTAATCTACTACTGGTAATGGGGCTATCTATGTTGCTGGGAGGCTTACGCTATAAGGAGCAGACTTTTCAGCCAATGGCAGCGCGAGTCAATGGCTCGACAATGACACTAGCAGTAACTGCAATTGTACTGCCCGCAATGGTAATCACTACATCTAATGTAGTCGAGCAAAGCGCTATTACTAATCTGTCGATTTTTGTAGCAGTCATTTTAATTATAGTTTATGGTTTTACGCTGTTATTCTCCTTGAAGACTCACAGCTACCTCTACGATGTTGGGGTTGTAGAATTAGAAGATAACGTTTCTGAGGACGAAGTTACAGAACAAGATAAACATTCAAAGCCAAACTTGAACCTTTGGGTTGGTGTTTTGCTTGTGGCAACGATTGGTATAGCGTTCGTGTCCGAGATTTTTGTCGGTGCAGTTGAGGAGGCAACAAAAGGACTAGGATTGACACCTTTGTTTACAGGAGTAATTTTGTTACCACTAGTTGGAGGTGCGGCCGAATATGTAACCGCTGTTCGAGTAGCGATTAAGAACAACATGGATTTGTCAGTGTCTGTAGCAATGGGATCGAGTCTACTAGTTGCTTTGTTGGTTGCACCGATCCTTGTGCTAGTCGGGCAGGTGATTGGACAACCAATGGACTTAAACTTTAACTTATTTGAAGTTGTTGCAGTGATTATTGCTGTGGTCATTGCCAACCTAATTAGTTTGGATGGTCGTTCTAACTGGTTAGAGGGGATGTTGCTGCTAGCAACCTATGCTGTACTGGGTGCTGCCTTTTACTTCCATCCAGTTTGAGTGCTAATCGGGCTTCGAGCAGTAGGGGATTGTTTGTGCAGATAGAGAATGGAAAATTAGATGAGTGGAAGGATCAAAATACCAAATTTATTACCAATTGCAGATTGAGTTCGTGTTAAAATTGCGACTAGAGAGTGTAGTTTGACAAGACTGCTTAAACAATACAAGAATGAATTTCACCCTTTGACTAAGCCGATGGTGCAATGGCAAAAGCCGATCAATTAAGTCAATCTGTTTATAGATATTATTAACCCGTTCCTACTTTCTGAATTTGAGAATTAAATTTTTACCAAGAATTTAAAGTATTATTTATTCATTTAGGTACTCCTATGAAAAAATTAATTAAAGGTTTGCGCGAATTCAAAAGTAGTTATTTTTCCGCCAATGAAGAACTGTTTGAACAACTTTCTCATGGTCAAAAGCCCAGAGTACTATTTATTACTTGTTCAGATTCGCGTATCGATCCAAACCTGATTACACAAGCCGGGTTAGGTGAATTGTTTGTTATCCGCAATGCAGGCAACATTATTCCACCGTTTGGTGCGACTAATGGCGGTGAAGGGGCAACAATTGAATATGCTATTCAAGCATTAGATATTCAACAAATTATTGTCTGTGGTCACTCGCATTGTGGTGCTATGAAAGGGTTAATGAAGTTAGACAGCTTGCGGGTAGAAATGCCGCTTGTACATGACTGGCTCAAGTATGCAGAGGCAACCCGACGACTGGTAAAAGACAATTATAGCCACTACGAAGGGGAAGAACTCTTAGAAATAATTATTGCTGAGAATGTACTCACCCAAATCGAAAACTTACGGACTTATCCGGTGATTCACTCTAAGCTCCACCAAGGGCAACTCAGTATTTATGCTTGGATTTATCAAATCGAGACAGGAGAAATTTTGGCATACGATCCAGAAAAGCACGCCTATGTCTTGCCTCAAAATCAGCTTCTCCCATCGGAGATAGATGAGACGTTAGTTAGCCCACCTTTAACTAGCAATGTGGAAATACATTTCACTAAAACTCAACAACGGGCGTTTCAATCGTCCCAGGAACTCCCTATTTCCACACATCAATGGTTTCCAATGACAGTGCTTTCTCCAGAGCAAATGGAGCGAATTTATCGAGGCTCGACAACAAAGTAAAGATGTAGGTATGGAAAATCCATCTCAAACTGTCCTGACTTTTCACGGCATCTGGAAAACCTCTCTCTAAATCTCTCTCCTAAAAGGAGAGAGACTTTGAATTTCCCCCTTCCCGCATCGGGAAGGGGGTTAGGGGGTTAGGTTTTTAGTGGACTTTTCCACATAACGTGAAAAGTCAGTCAAACTCTCACAGAGCAAATTTAATCACTTAAGTCTTGAAATATGAAAAGATGTCATATCATGTCCGTATAGATAGTTATGCTAACCACGGTCATTATACTCCTCCCCGCTCTTCGAGAGGGGAGACAAAGCATAGCTTTGGCTCTTTGGGGTTCTTCGGATTTAATAAGTAATCAAGCGGACATGATATCAGATAAAAAAAGCGCTGAGTCAGCAGCGCAGTTAGGAAATTGGTAGGTTTATACAATAGTGCTAGTATGTTGCAACTAACTGTATAAATTGATCAAAAAGTGGGGGTGAACAGCGATCGCTTCTATGGCTGTTAACTCCTCTTTTACAGCGTATTTCAGGTAAATGAAGTACACGGGTAGGGGCACAACATGTTGTGCCCCTACGATTATCTGTACCTCACGCCTGCTGCAATCTGCTGTATTTAAGTTTCATAAAAGTTTTAAGGGAGACCCCTCCCATGAACCCGAAGACCGCTCCCGTGAACCCAAAGACCGCTCCCGTGAACCCGAAGACCGCTCCCGTGAACCCGAAGACCGCTCCCGTGAACCCGAAGACCGCTCCCGTGAACCCGAAGACCGCTCCCGTGAACCCGAAGACCGCTCCCGTGAACCCGAAGACCGCTTCAGTTTGTTGGGGAGTGCGTAAACGCAAAGCGGCTTGTTGATGGAGAGCAAGTAAATGCTGTGATTACAAAAGACAAGCAGATAGCCTAAAAGTTAGGAATTAATAGTAATCTTTTCTTCTTTATCAATGGTGAGACTTTTTCTGGTGCTGTTGGTTTATCAAAATTAGAAACTATACTATAGCGGTTCTCGTTTACGTGAGGTACACCCGTAGGGGCACGGCACTGCCCATTGGTGTCAACTTAAGTCAGAGAGCTTCATTCCACAGTCATTTTACCCCACACGCTATCCGGCTCCACGCAGGTGAACCCCAAGACCGCACTGGCTCCCCTTAATCCCCTCCCCGTTCACGGGGAGGGGAGATTTTGTCGTTAGACAAAAGCGGGGTGGGGTTCCGACGGCTTAATTAGTAATTGAGTGGACTTGATATAACGTCATTGCAAGGGTTTCACGTTAAGTTGACACCTATGGGCAAAGACTTGCCCCTACACCACGAGGTGTAATGTTGTACCGCATCTGAATGGGAACCGCTATAGCGGATTATCATTGTTGTAGTATTATCTTAAGACAAGTATAATACGCAGTTGTCAAAGGTCACGGATATTTTGAGACTAACTTGAGAGTATTTTTAATCGGTAATTCCATTTGGTTTGCGTTCCCTCAATCACTTTTAGTCTAGTTCCCGGTGCAAAACTAAATTTCCAAAAAATAAGCATACGGATTTAAGATGTTTCCAGGAACTAAAACCAAGGTTTTTAGGCTTTATAGAATGAGCCTTCTGAGTTTCGCACCGGGAACTAGTCTAAACTCCAGTTAGTAAACGTCACCATCAAAAAGGGATGGAAATCACAGATACGATCGCATCTGTGATTTGAGCAATATTGCTAGAATTACTAAAGTTTAAACAAATTAACTAAGGTTTACAGCTACCTAAGTGAATTCTATAGTCTCAACAAACTCTAAAATACTCTCCTTGATGTCTTCAGCTTCTTCTTCAAGGGAATCGGGAGTTTCGCCGTTAATAAAGCTGTGCTGACTACTAACTATATACAAAAATTCACCACTGATAAAGGAGAGCAGCCCCCGGTAGGCATCTAATCTGATCGCAGTTCCATTATTTTCTTGCTTAGAAATCGTCGAACCTTTGGGCATATCGATTAACACGTAGTAAGCGCCTCGCAAAGTGTCTGCCAGATATTCGGTATACTCCACAGAAGCATCTGGTACATTGACAAAAATCGCTTGGGGTACATACTTGTCTACTAAGATTGTTTGTAAATATTCTTCTTGTCCAACAGACTCCAGTTCCTCTAACTGTTCTAGAGGGAAAGGATAATAATCGATTCTCAGCAAAGTACCGATGTCATCAGAAAAGCCAACGACTCCTTCCTGACTTTGAATTCTACCGCCCTGCTGCGGATCAACCGGAATTGGCACGGTAAAATTGCCTAAAGGGGATTGATATGTCTGTTCACTAAAATCTTCTATGACTACTGTCTCATCTTCGTCGTCGTCTGCATATTCTTCTTCTGCTTCCTTAAAGGCTGCAATTACCTCCTTAATGATTTCCTCTGCTTCTTCATCCTCCAGTTCTAAGGCTGCTTGTAGCTTTTTGAGGTAAGGTTGTTTCGATTTGGGGATGGCGAGTTCTTCGTCTAAAAGCACTATCACTCCAGCAGCAAAACCATCCAGCACTAATTCGTCTGAGAGAGATACTTTGGCAACATTAAACAAAGGCCCAATTCCCTCTTCTTCTGCAATGGCTAGGAGTCGATCAACTATTTCGGCGATTTCATCCTCTGAGTATTCCTCGAAAACCTCGAATTCCCAGAGAATACCCGCTAAACTTTCTGCATCTACATCTTCAATAGATGAATCAGCGATCGCAGTGACAGTTGCGATCGCCGCCACCGCTTCCTCTGGACTCAGTGATTCCTCTGATGTCTTTGGTGAGTTAAAAACCTTGTCATATTTGGTCATAGATGCTACCTGAATTAATTGCTTGATAGTAATAACAGATTGAAAGTGACAATGGTCAGTTTACCAATGGAGCGAATCTTCTAGAGAAAAAGTTGGCTAATCCGTGGTTTACTCAGTATTGCTCAGGTGTAGCTAATCTCCAGCGCTAAGTGAACACAAGCTAGGCTTAATCTAAATATTGTAAATTTTTGTGATCAAGCAATTACCATTAATAACTGCTATATTCCTTTGTTTTTATCCTCTAGCAGATGAATTATATCTATCGATAGAATTATAAACTAGCTAACGATAGATACCTACACCGTGGGCAGGATGTCACAATACCAAAGTTTGTAGGGACACACAATACTCGAAACATTGTACTGTTGATCTACAAGTATGAATTACATGAAATTTTGAGCTTTTTATGGTACAAACCCCTCCATCTCAGTTTTCACCAGATCAATACAAAGTTGATTCTGCACAAGAAAAAGTACAAGCTATTATAGAAACACCACCATCAGATACTGAGATTGACTTAGAGTTTCTTTACACCAGAGATATTGAATTTCGTCAGGAAACCATTTACTTTCTTGTGGTCGATCGCTTTTATGATGGCGATCCAGATAACAGCGAAGGTGCAAACTCAGAACTGTACGATCCAACTAGACAAGATTGGGGTAAGTACTGGGGTGGCGACTTGCAAGGTGTCATCGATAAGTTAGATTATCTCAAAAACATGGGAGTTACAGCCATTTGGTTAACTCCACTGTTTGAGCAGGTTGAAGAGTTATTTGTTGGAAATGCAGCCCTACATGGATATTGGACAAAAGACTTTAAGCGGCTCAATCCTCGCTACATTGCTGATGGAGAAAATCCTTCTTTAAATGCTACGCAAGAAGAAAAAAATACGACCTTTGATCGGTTAGTTACAGAACTGCACAAGCGGAATATGAAGCTGGTGCTAGATATTGTCTGCAACCATAGCAGCCCTGACACTAGCGGTAGTAAAGGTGAATTGTATGATGATGGTGTTAAAATTGCTGATTTCAATGATGATGTCAATCATTGGTATCACCACTATGGCGAAGTGCAAAACTGGGAAGACGATTGGCAAGTACAGAACTGTGAACTATCTGGTCTAGCAACCTTCAATGAAAACAATACTGAATATCGTCAGTATATCAAGTCAGCCATTAAACAATGGCTAGACCGGGGTGTGGATGCACTGCGGGTGGATACTGTCAAGCACATGCCTATCTGGTTTTGGCAAGAATTCACTGGTGATATGAGCAATCACAAACCAGATGTATTCATTTTTGGTGAATGGATTTACAGTAATCCTACTGACGATCGCTCGGTGGAATTTGTTAACCACTCAGGCATGACACTTCTAGACTTTGGGTTGTGTGTGGCAATTCGAGCCGCACTGGGACAAGGTTCAGAAAACGGATTTCAAACAATTCAATACATTTTTGATCAGGATTATCGTTATAACGGTGCAGCAGAGTTAGTCACTTTCATCGATAACCATGATATGTCCCGCTTCCAATCGCTGAACCCTGATCCAGCGATGTTGAAAGTTGCGATCGCCTTAATTATGACCTGTCGCGGTATTCCCTGCATCTATTACGGCACAGAACAATATCTGCATGACGACACCGATGGCGGTAACGATCCGTATAACCGCCCAATGATGGAAAATTGGGATACTGAGAGTGAAATTTATCGTTGCATCAGGCTGTTGTCTGGCTTACGGCGACTGAATCCAGCCGTATCAATGGGTAGCCACTGGCAAAAATACTTAACACCAGATATTTACTGTTATGTACGCCGCTATCGTGACTCTGTGTGTTTTGTAGCTTTAAACCGGGGAGGAGAAGTTACTCTCCCAGAAGTAGAAACAGAATTACCCGATGGAGAACATACTTGCGTTGTGACTCGCAACAAGTATGAAGTCAAAGACGGCAAGATTTATGACCTAGTATTAGAAGAACGGGGAGTGCTTGTTTTCAGCCACGTTGGCGAACGGATCAAAGCACAGACAATTGTGCGTGTGCAACTCAATGGCGTGGATACCCAACCCGGTGAAATCATTGTGGTGACAGGAGATTGCCCAGAGTTAGGTAACTGGGATATCAGCAAAGCATATCCTTTAGAGTACATCAACTCGAATACCTGGTCTGCTGAGATTCCCTTTGACGAGAGTACTGGTAAGCTGATTGCTTATAAATATGCCATGTGGCGGGAAGGGCGATCGCCTCTGCGCGAAAATCTCGTAAATCGCCGTTGGGTGATTGCGAAAGAAGGCACTGTAAAATGGCGTGATACCTGGGCATCGGGAAGAGAATCGTAGAAATATTCAGATAAACAATAAAGTGCGAAGGAGCAAAATTTTTATCCTTCGCATTTCATTGTTTGTGAATTAATAGTGCTTCTTCTACCTTGTCGTCAGGTCAGCCGCTACACGTCTATATATGCAATACTCTGATTTCTAAATACTTCTTTAATATATTTTAGTTTACAGTGATCTGGATCACACCACTTTGTGAGTTAAAATAAGTAATATCAAGCAGATAAGCACCCAAAAACTGTTAAAAAGAGGGGCAAAAAAGGCTTTAGCTTTTACAGGATAAAAGAATAGATGATACCTTTATAATCCAATACAGTTCAGTTAAGCATTTTTTCTTCTCTTTCTTCTCTTCCTTCTCTTCTCTACGAGAGGCTGCGCCAACGAGACGCTGCGCGAACGTGTCCTTTGCGTCCTACCCTGCGGGAAGCCGATGCAGCGTCTATGCGGTAGCCTGCGGCAAGCCGATGCAGCGTCTACGTTAAAAAAATTCACTTTGACAAAGAGTAAAGCCTTAACCCAAGCGTATTGCTTTATAATCGCTAAACTCAGCAGTTTTTAATACTTACCAACCAAGTCATCTAAAAAAAATGAGAAAAAGGTAAATGGTAATGTTCGACCTACTACTGAAAAATCAATTAAGTGCTCCAAAAAAACTAAAATTTAAAAATGAAATTTTGGCACGAGTTCAAGGTCGAAATTCAGAAGCTTTAAATGACGAAATAAAATTTTATAAAACTGAATTGCTTCCCTATTTTATAAAGTTGAGCCAACATAATCCTGTTTTTAGTGTTACAGAGCAATTACGGCTTTTAGTGGGTGTTTGGACACCAATCTGGTCTACAATATCGTTTCATGAAAGTTTACCGCAAAGAATACAAGAGCAGTCCTTCCAAATTTTCCAGCATGATGGTTACTGTGCCAGTGTAGCTCGCTATATAATGGGAAAAGAGCAGTCTTTATCCGAGAATTTTCAATCAAGATTACCAGCTTATGATTTCATGGTGATCCAAAAATATGGAGTTCAAAATGGTAAATGGTATCTTCAAAACATTGATAGATTTCAGGCTTTTACAAATAGAGAAAATCCTCTAACTTTAGAATCAGTCTACAACTGGTTTACTTATGTAGTTAACAATAAAGTCAAACTGAATGCGTCAAAATTACTTTTACCTAAAGCTCTAAAATTAGAAAATATCGAGATAAATAATGCTAAGGAATTTAAAAAAACATCCTTAGTAACTTCTCAAGTGTTTGAGCATTTATATATAGATAATGACTTGCGACTTGTGAAAACTCAAACAGATGCCTCACATTTACCTAGCTATACGATTGCAGTGAAGAGGCAATAAGGATAATATTTCTGTAAAACGAAAAGTTTTTGTCAAGATATTCCACCATACAATGTTGTCACATCGATTGGTGAAAATAAACTCCAGCGCGTGGGCTTTGGAGTTGAAACAATGCGTAGTTATGGCCCAATACGCTTGGGTTAAGGCTAGCACTCTTTGTCAAAGTCGTTTTTTTTAATGAACCACAGAGGCGCAGAGAAGCCAGTGCGCCCTTGCGGTTAAGAGACTTGTACCCCTCCGGGGATCTTGCTACGCGCAGCGTCTCCCCGAATCCCATTCGTGAGAGGCTAGCGCCTGCCGTAGGATGCCCGAAGGGCTGTAGGGAGAAGCAACTGGCGCGACACAGAGAGAGAAGAGAGAGAAGGAAAAATTGCTAACTGAACTGTATTGAGTTATGGCCAATACTTCTGTCAAAAGGTCATGTAGCATTCATTGCACGCAAAGCATGTGAATAAATATCTGAATCAAATCCAATATCTAATTTTTTTTGCTATGGTGATCCCAAAGGAATTGTTAAGTACTTACGAGGTGTCATATCATGTCCGGTAAAAGACTTATCATTAAGACCGCAGGGGGCACTTAGCTGGAGGAAAGAGAGGATAGATGCCCGGAATAATAACTAATTAAGCGGACATTATATCAATCAAGTGACTAGTCAATCAGTTTGTATATTAAAATACAAATACATAGAGATATTTTTTCTATAAAGTGGATCTGTTTTGTTACTTATTCGGTTGGGCAATACGCGCTTCAATATCTTCCAATGTTTGTAACAATAGACGACTTGCCTGCAATTGCCAACCCCATTTCTGAATTCTAAAAGCTAATACAGTTCCAACTATAGCAGCTAACAAACCTATGGGTTGATTTAAAGAAATTCCAAATAACAAACCCAATCCAGCAATTCCCCAAAATGGTAAAGCTGCTGCTTGTCTTTGTTCTTCGACAATTTGAGTAATCATATTAGAAGATTGCTTAGTAGCAAGTAATGCCTCTTTGACTTGTCGCTGTTCGGCTGCTGATACTGATAAACCTATTTTGCGCCGTAGTTTTTCAATTTTGCGGGCATCTGTGCTGTACTCAGTTAGCTCATCTTCTGCCATTTTTAACAGTCGTTCTAGTTGCGCCATTGTGCATTGTATCCGATATTACAAAAGAGCCATTATCCCGAATAATTGTTATTTCTGGACTATATGGTATTGAATTACACAATCTATTACGCCAGTGGCTGCAAAATATAAATAAAATTGAATATAGGAAAAATATACTAGCGGTTACGCACTGACAAACTGAGTATAAACTTAAAAGGTAATTATGACTACAGTATCTAAAAGCACATTATCTCTATCTTCCCAAGAGCGATCGCTCATCTTGTGGTTTGATGAAGTTGGTATTGCTGATATCCCCGTAGTTGGTGGTAAAAATGCCTCACTGGGCGAAATGATTCAACAGCTAACGCCCAAAGGTATTAACGTTCCCACTGGATTCGCCACCACTGCTTATGCTTATCGTTATTTCATCAAATCAGCAGGTTTAGAAGCAAAGCTACGCAAACTCTTTGCTGACTTGGATGTTGAGGATGTCAAAAATTTACGAGAACGGGGAAAAAAAGCGCGATCGCTATTAATCCACACTCCATTTCCTGTAGAATTGCGGGAGGCGATCGCTACAGCATACCAGAGTCTTTGTGAACAATACAACGCAGAGACAGATGTTGCAGTCCGTTCTAGCGCCACCGCCGAAGACCTTCCAGATGCTAGTTTTGCTGGACAGCAGGAAACTTACCTCAATGTTGTCGGTGCTGAAGGAGTTTTAGCAGCTTGTCATAAATGCTTTGCTTCCATATTTACCGATCGCGCCATTTCTTATCGTCACACTAAGGGATTTGATCACTTTAGCATTGCTCTGGCTGTGGGTGTGCAAAAAATGGTGCGCTCTGACTTAGCAACCTCTGGGGTGATGTTCTCCATTGATACAGAAACCGGATTTAAGGATGCGGCACTAATTACAGCCGCCTATGGTTTAGGTGAAAATGTTGTCCAGGGGTCTGTAAATCCTGATGAATATTATGTTTTTAAACCAACTTTAAAAGCTGGTTTCCGCCCAATTATCGATAAAAAATTGGGTAGTAAAGAACTGAAAATGATTTATGATGACGGCTCCAAATTTACGAAAAATGTGTCTGTTCCGCCCAGCGAAAGAAGTAAATTTGCCCTGAATGATGAAGAGATTTTACAACTAGCAAATTGGGCGTGTTTAATTGAAGACCATTATTCTCAAGTCCACGGTATTCCCACTCCAATGGATATCGAGTGGGCAAAAGATGGAATTACTAATCAACTTTTTATTGTGCAAGCGCGTCCCGAAACCGTGCAGTCGCAGAAGACGGGAAATGTGTTGCGGAGTTATCGGTTGTTATTGGGGAATAGGGAATGGGGAATAGGGAATGGGGAAAAATCTTCCCAATCCCCACTCCCTGATTCCCAATCCCCAATCCCTCTTGTCATGGGACGCGCGATTGGGGAAGCTATTAGTCAAGGGAAAGCACGCCTAATTTTAGATGTTCAGAAACTCGAACAGTTCCAAGTTGGGGAAGTTTTGGTGACAGAAAGAACTGACCCTGATTGGGAACCAATTATGAAACGCGCCAGTGCAATTGTCACCAATTCTGGTGGTAGGACATGTCATGCAGCGATCATTGCGCGAGAATTGGGTGTACCTGCGATCGTGGGATGCGGCAATGCTACAGAAATTTTAAAACCTGGTCAAGAGGTAACAATTTCTTGTGCTGAAGGGGAAGAGGGAAAAGTTTATGCAGGCTTATTACCTTTTGAAGTGGAAGAAGTTCCTTTAGAAAACTTACCTCGCACCCGCACTCAAATTTTAATGAATGTGGGTAATCCCCAAGAAGCATTGAGTTTATCGGCAATTCCCAACGATGGGGTAGGTTTAGCAAGGACAGAATTTATCATTGCTAACCAAATTCAAATTCATCCAATGGCATTGATTCACTATGACTTGTTAAAAGATGAATTTGCCAAAGCTAAAATTGCTGAAATTACTGCACTTTACGACGATAAACCCCAGTATTTTGTAGATAGATTAGCCCAAGGTATAGGTAGAATTGCGGCGGCATTTTATCCCAAACCAGTAATTGTGCGAATGTCAGATTTCAAAAGTAATGAATATGCCAATTTGTTAGGTGGGCGACAGTTTGAACCCCATGAAGAAAACCCAATGCTGGGTTGGCGGGGGGCAGCGCGTTACTATGATGAAGGCTACAGAGAAGCTTTTGCCCTAGAATGTCATGCCATTAAACGGGTACGGGAAGAGATGGGTTTGACGAATGTTATCCCGATGATTCCGTTTTGTCGTACTCCCGATGAAGGGCGTTTGGTTTTAGCAGAGATGGCAAAAAATGGTTTAAAGCAAGGTGTTAACGACTTGCAGGTTTATGTGATGTGCGAGTTACCCAGTAATGTTATTCTGGCTGAGGAATTTGCTGAGGTATTTGATGGCTTCTCGATTGGTTCTAATGATTTAACTCAACTTACATTAGGGATAGACAGGGATTCGGCGTTGGTAGCCAGATTGTTTGATGAACGCAGTCCAGCTGTGAAACGAATGGTAAAAATGGCCATAGAAGCGGCGAAAAAATGCGATCGCAAAATCGGCATTTGTGGACAAGCACCCAGCGACTATCCAGAATTTGCCCAGTTTTTGGTTGAACAAGGAATTGACTCGATTAGTCTGAATCCAGATTCAGTTTTAAAGACAATGTTGGAAGTGGCAAAAGTCGAGGGGACTAATTCGTAATTCGTAATTCGAGTAATTTATGCCAGCTAGAGACCGCTACCACGAGAACTTGAAGAATGCGCTAATCAAAGATGCCTGGACGATTACCGACGATCCCTTTCATCTAAAGTGGGGGAAAAAGGATCTTTACGTGGATTTGGCAGCCGAAAAGTTACTCATAGCAGAAAAAGGAACGCAGAAAATTGCTGTTGAAATCAAGACCTTCAGTGGTGAATCGGAAGTGGCAGACCTCGAACAGGCAATTGGTCAGTACTTTACTTACCTTGCTGTAATGTCCCGCAATTATCCAGATAGGGTTTTGTATATTGCTGTTCATGAGGATATTTTTACTGACATTTTTGAGGAAGAACCGCTTGGTAAACTTATATTGGAAGATTACAAAATTCCTCTCATCGTTTTCAATCCAAAGCGGGAGGTTATAGTCCGATGGATACTCTGGAACAATACAGACAGATAATTTGCAGCATTCTTACTGAACACACAAAGATTCCTTACTCTTACGGTGATATTCAGCATGAAACTATTTTTGATAAAGAACAGGATCGATATTTGGTGATGATTCTTGGTCGAGAACCAGTGCCAGAACTCTCTCCAACTGCAACGCGTCGCGTTCACGGCTGTCTGATTCACATTGATATTATTGATGGCAAAATTTGGATTCAACGTGATGGCACTGAAGAGGGGGTAGCAACGGAATTAGTGAAGGCAGGTATCCCAAAGAATCGGATCGTGTTAGGGTTCCGGTCTGAAGAACTGCGGAAAGATTCAGAATTTGCGTAGTTGTTAGGGTCGAGGTGTGCATTACTGCATCACCCCTCCCATCCGAAACCGTGCTTGCGACTTTCACCGCACACGGCTACTCAGTGTGTTATCTATTTGTCATTGTCAGACTTCCTACCTTTGTGACC
>NZ_JAIVFQ010000079.1 GCF_020829495.1 Nostoc favosum CHAB5714
AGCATTGTAAGAGTGATAAGATGTCTGGCATGGGTGGCTTGTAGTTTTTGAGTTGTCGTTGTGAGAGACAATAACTCTACTACAAAGCGCCCTACCTCTTCATGCTCTTATTTTGGCAAAGGTATTGAGTACTTTTGAAGTAATTAAACCACACCATTTCCTACTCGCTACATCCTCTAGCTAAAGTAATAATCTTTCAAGTCATTGAACCTCTTGCAAAAGTCCCTAACACCCCACCCCCAACCCCTAAGAGCTCTTCGGGAGGGGAGCGTAAGTTTACTCAAATGCGGGGTGGGGTTCTTTATTTTTGATTCATGCAAGAGGTCTATAAAAGAGGAAAAGGGGCAGTTCTTGTTGGGGAGAGAACCCCATAAATAAATTTATTGCCTCTGAAACCATGAAGGCAGGGGAATTTCAAAATTTTTCCCCCAGCAAAGCGCTCCCTGCACAAGAGCCTCTTCGGTGAATACGCTACAACAGAAAAAACCCTCTGCTAAACCTGTGAAAAAAAGAGTAACGCTTACCTTCCCGAAACGCGCCGTACAAATGCCAGTCACTTACGTACTGGCCAAAGAGTTCAACGTTGCCGCCAATATTATCCGTGCCCAAGTTGCCCCAAATCAAATTGGCAAACTGGTAGTGGAACTATCGGGAGATATCGATCAATTAGATGCGGCGATCGAGTGGATGCGATCGCGCCATGTTAATGTTTCTCATACCTTAGGCGAAATTGCGATCGACGAGGATGTGTGTGTCCACTGTGGCTTGTGTACTGGGGTTTGTCCTACCGAAGCCCTCACCCTCCACCCAGAGACATACAAGCTCACATTCACGCGATCGCGTTGTATCGTCTGCGAACAGTGTATCCCCACCTGCCCTGTACAAGCAATCTCCACTAACCTTTAACAATCCAAAATTCATATTATCCCAGCTTAAACACATCCCCTAGTACACCACTATCACCCACCAGTCTAGTTGTTGCTGGAGAGTCATAAACTACCAATAGCGAAGGTATGCCAGCTACATCCTGAAACAGCGTCATTCCCTCAGCATGATCTTCCCGATTTCCATAGGGAATATCTTGTACAAAATCTGGATTGCTGAAGACATTTTCTCGCAAGTTAACGCCATTTATCCAGCGATAAACTTGCACGGGCCCATCTAAATCCATCGTTGGCCCAGCTAAAATCAACAAATCATTTCCATCTACACACAAATCCCGAATTCCCAAACCATTCAACCAGATAAAATGCTTTTTATATAACTCCTTCGCTTCTCCAATTTGCCGTAGTTTCAGAATTCCAGGGCTAGAATCTTCTAACTCAATTTCCAGCACTACAGCCCAACCCCGCAATACAGGGCCACGCAAACCCAGAAAAATGCGGTTTTGATAAATGCCTATTCCTTCAATATCAAAGCCGTTATCTTTTCCGGCAATTGCTGCCTTGATAAATAAGCCTAAATGAGGGTCATCTGCTAAAGCAGTAAGAAGCAAATTACCCTGGTTCGTCACCTCTAGTTTAGCGGCATTCAATTGCACATCTGGATTTTCGGGGTGTGGGCAAGATGAGAAGAACTTACCGTCTATCAAAGGAATCCGTCCTAAAAGGTAACGGTTGGGTTCTGATTCAATTTTTGCCAGCCTTTTAAAGTTTTGTGCATCGGTTTTATCAGGCTTAGGTTTTTTACGTTTGTAGCTATGAGAACCAACAAACCATAAGTAATAATCTGTATAAGCAAGCCCTTCTATGTCGATTTCTTGGTCTTCTGGTGCAGGTAAATTGATAAATTCTGCTACCCTAAATTGTTGATGATCTGTAAATTTATCAGTATCAACCAAAGAGAGACGTTCAATAGTTGAGGTTTCATCTGACCCCAGCCATAAATATTTTTGGTGTGTTAGCAGCAGTGCTGATAAGTCTTCTCTATGTTCTTTAAAATTATCTACAAAAGTCAATAAAACTTGATTGAGCAAATTTGAGTTTGACATTTTTTGATTGCAGAAAGATTAATAATGCTATCATAATAAATGATTTAATATCATGCTAAATATTTTTAGAAGCTATCGTACATATAAAATCGCCAGGGTGAATCTGCTCTTTAGACCTTTGATAGATATTGGATATTTCTCTAAGAGGATGCTAGTATTAATGCTCATCAGCATACTTGACAATATCCATTGAATAAAAAATATCAAAAAGTAGATACAAATTTTTAACTAATGTTATTATTCAATAACCTCATGAGGTAATCGTCATTTAAGAACAATTATGAAACTAGCCACACAACCCACGGTAAAAACTCTAGGGGACTACGCCTACCAAGCGATTGAAAAACACTTTAAGAAAACCTTGAAGTGGGAAAAATCAGTGAAGAAAGATGAAGATCCAGAAGCGTTGCACCAAATGCGAGTGGGAATGCGTCGCTTACGGACATCTGTAACTAGCTTTGGGCTAGCGGTGGATGTGCCGAAACCAGTCAACGATAAAAATATTGGTAAAATAGCCCGTCGTCTTGGTAGTCTGAGAGATTTAGACGTACTCAAAGAAAGTTTAGAAAACAATTACAAACCAAACTTACCCTGCAAAGAGCAGGAATCTCTACAAACAGCTTTCAACGCTATAGCTAAACAACGTGAAGATGTACTATCAAGTGTACAGAAAACGTTAAAAGATGAATCTTACAAGTCTCTAAAAGATGCATTAGACAAGTGGTTAGAGAAACCTAATTATCAACCTTTGGCATCTTTTACTATTCAGCAGGTACTACCAGATTTACTTTTACCAGAAGTTAGTAACTTCTTACTGCATCCGGGTTGGCTAGTTGGCACGCAATTTGTGGAATCAGAAGTGATAATCCAGAAAAACTGGAAACCAGAAAAAATAGAAAAACAATTGACCACAGAAGGTGAAATTATTCACAGTTTGCGAAAAGAAGCTAAACGTATACGCTACCAGATGGAGTTATTTACTGACTTATATGGTGAATCTTACGCAGCTTATCTTACAGAAGTGAAAAATATCCAAGAAATTTTGGGTACGATGCAAGATAGTGCTGTCTTAACTGACTGGCTTACAGATGTCTTCAAGTCAGAAATCCAGACTGAACTGCCTACCCTTGCTACTCTGTTAACTGAAAATCGCTACCAGTCGTGGCAGAAGTGGCAACCCTTACAAGAACGGTATCTGAAAGCTGAAACTAAGCATAGCTTTCATTTAACAATACTGCACCCGCTTTCAGGAGTAATCAGATAATTGGTCTTTCAAGACGCGATAAATCGCGTCTCTACATCTGGGTTTTGTTGCTCATTCTGAACTGTATTGGTTTATAACCGTCCCACAATTTCTAGTCTTTCTGGGTAAATCTTTTAACTATCTATGTTTGAAGATTTTCGGAAATTGCGTAGGCGTTGGCGTAGTCTCTCCAAGAGTTGCCCGCACTTCGACATGGTTCGACTCCCTTCGGCTACGCTCAGGGCAAGCCGCTCACCAGCCGCTCAGTGACCGTCGTAGACATCGCACTCCTCGTACTCTTGAGCAATTTTGAGTCCTCTTTAGTCTAAAAGCAGTAATAATTGCGCTTAAAAAATATTGCTTTGTCTAAATCAGTCATAGTAGAGGTTACAGCTACTGGATACAAAGGCTGCTCTAATGTGTTGTCAGAGTGGCTAAGTTGTATGTAAATTCAACCAGCAGCTAAGATGAAGGTTTATAAGCGTCAAATATGAATGTTTTACTTCTATACCCCCGTTTTCCAAAAAGTTTTTGGTCTTTTGAAAAAACACTGGCTTTATTAGACCGTAAAGCAATGCTACCGCCTTTAGGCTTGGTAACTGTAGCCGCAATATTACCTCAAGAATGGGAGTATAAGCTAGTAGATCGAAATGTTCGCGTCTGTACCGAAGCAGAATGGGCTTGGGCAGATTTGGTTATTATGTCGGCGATGATTGTGCAAAAAGAGGATTTGCTCTCTCAGATATTAGAAGCAAAACAAAGAGGTAAACGGGTAGCTGTGGGTGGCCCTTTCCCGACAGCGCTACCAGATGAAATGACATCCGCCGGAGCAGATTACTTGATATTGGACGAAGGGGAAATTACCCTACCCTTATTTGTAGCAGCGATCGCACGGGGCGATCACACAGGCATTTTTCGCTCTGGTGGTGAAAAACCAGATGTTACCAACACTCCAACTCCTCGCTTTGACTTGCTAGAATTTGAAGCCTACGCGGAGATGTCGGTGCAATTTTCGCGTGGATGTCCCTTCCAGTGTGAATTCTGCGACATTATTGTGCTATATGGTCGCAAACCCCGCACCAAAAACCCAGAACAAATATTAGCAGAACTAGATTATCTCTACAAACTGGGTTGGCGACGCAGTATTTTTATGGTGGATGACAACTTCATCGGTAATAAACGCAATGTCAAATTATTTTTGAAGTCTCTTCTGCCCTGGATGGTAGAACATAACTATCCCTTTTCCTTTGCCACAGAGGCTTCAGTTGATTTAGCCCAAGATCAAGAACTGATGGATTTGATGGTAGCGTGTAATTTTGGAGCCGTTTTTCTGGGAATTGAAACCCCCGACGAAGAAAGTCTCACTTTCACTCAAAAATACCAGAATACCAGAGACTCACTCAGTGAGGCGGTGAATAGGATTACCCGCTCAGGGTTGCGAGTCATGGCAGGCTTTATCATTGGGTTTGATGGTGAGAAAGTTGGAGCCGGCGCACGAATTGTCAAGTTTGTCGAGCAAACAGCAATTCCCACGGCTTTATTTAGTATGTTGCAAGCGCTTCCAGATACAGCGCTTTGGCATAGATTAGAAAAGGAAGGACGACTCCGCAATAAATCTGCCAACATCAACCAAACCACGTTGATGAATTTTGTCCCAACTCGACCGTTAGAAGACATCGCTGGTGAATATGTGCAGGCGTTCTGTGATTTGTATGAGCCAGAGCGGTTTTTGGAGCGTACATACAAACATTTCCGGCTTTTGGGCGAAGCAACCTACCCGAAAAAGGGCAAAGCTGCTAAGAAACCATTGAACTGGAAAGTACTCCGAGCATTTCTGATTATTTGCTGGCGGCAGGGTGTACGTCGTCAGACGCGCTGGCAATTCTGGCGCAACTTGTGGAACATGTATGAGCATAATCCGGGTGGGGTGAGTAGCTACTTAGCTGTTTGTGCCCAAATTGAGCATTTCTTGGAGTATCGCCAAATTGTCCGGCATGAAATTGAGGCTCAAGTGGCTGAATTTCTGGAAGCAGAAGCTAGGGTAAAACCTGAAGCGCAAGTGATGGTTAATTCGTAGCGAATTAAATTTCGCAATACCTTGCAATGTGAATGCGTCGGCCGCCTTGTTAATGCGCCCCCTTACAATACTAGGACTTACGCACGAGTAACGGAAAACGTAGACGCTGCATCGGCAAGCCCTGCGGCTACCTTATTAGGCGCAGAGAAGCCAGTGCGCCCTTGCGGTTAAGAGACTTGTTCGCTCAAGCGCGTTCCCGCTCTTTAGCAACTGGCGCGTCACGGAGGAATGAGAGTTTGAGAGGGTTTTTGCGTAAGTCCTAGTAGTATTGCAATACATTTATATATCAATACGGTTCAGTTATAGCAACGGACAGGGAGCTTAGGACAGCAATAAAATCACAAAGTACGCTGTTGAAGATGCGTTTCCCGCAAACTGTCCTAACGGCTTTGGCGACTGCTATAACCCTTTTTTTCTCCCCCTGCCTCCCCTGCCTCCCCTGCTCCCCCTGCTCCCTGCCCCCTGCCCCCTGTCCCTTTTCCTCTTTTTGAACATGCCACCCGATAATTTGGAGATAAATGAAACGACTGCGGCACAATTTGCTCAATTGGTGCTGGATTGTATCGGGCGGGAGTATCCCCACAGTGGTCTGTATTGGGCTGATAGCGACGAGGATATCAAACCACCGCGTGAATTGACTCCTGCTTTTTATGGCTGCTTAGATTGGCATTCAGCCGTACATGGTCACTGGTTGCTGGTACGTCTTATGCGTCACTTTCCTGAAGCCTCCTTCAATGCAGCGTCAAAGCAAGCACTTGAGCAGAGTCTAACACCTGAGAAGATTCAAGGAGAAATTGCTCATTTCCAACGGCTACCGTTTTTTGAATTTCCTTATGGTGTGGCATGGCTTCTGCAACTGGCTGCGGAACTTCACGAGTGGAATCATGCTCAAGCGAAAGAATGGCGGATTGTATTGGAACCGCTAGAAAAGTTGATTGCAGGTAATTTACAGCGCTGGATTGACGGACTGAAACTCCCAAATCGCACAGGGATGCATAACCAAACAGCTTTTGCACTTGGTTTGATGCTAGATTGGGCAAGGATTACCGAAAATACTGATTTTACTCAGTTAGTGGAGAACAAGGCACGGCAATTCTATCTGAGCGATCGCAACTACTCCTTACAATTCGAGCCGCTTGGCTACGATTTTCTTTCTCCTGGCCTTGCTGAAGCAGACCTCATGCGGCGAGTTCTCCCAACAACTGCTTTCACTGACTGGCTGACCGATTTTCTTCCACAAATACCCATTGAGACTTCAGCAAATTGGTTAGAACCACCCGGAGTAGATAATCCTAAAGATTATATGCAATCCCACTTCTGGGGTCTTAATCTCAGTCGTGCTTGGATGCTTGAGGGTATCATTTCTGGATTGGCAAATAGCGATCGCCGCATAGAAACACTTCGCTCTGCTGCCCTTCACCATCGTCAGCATGGACTAGCAGATATTGTAAGTGAACATTATGCAGCTAGTCACTGGGTAGGAACTTTTGCTGTTTACCTCCTAACGAATCGTGGATTGCAAGGGCAAACTATTTAAACAGTCTGGGCGATCTAATACCAATTCTGTATGAAGATGCGCTAAACCATATTTAAGTATAAGGAAGAAAAACGAACCGCAAAGGACGCAAAGGACACAAAGAAAGAAAGAAGTTAAAAGGGTTTGGCGCAGCCTTACAAAGAAATGGTATAACAACCTATCAAAGTGTTAAATCTGGGTTTTCTTAATCCCCATTCCCAATGCCCCATGCCCAATCCCCATGCCCAATACCCCAATCCTTAAAATATGCCAAGTAAATATGTCTTAGCTGACTGATACTGTCAGGATCAAAGAGTAAAGAGTAAAAGGCAATCTATTTTGACTTTTAACTTTCTCCTTTTGTTCAACTTTCCACAAGGGTAGGTTTAATCTTGACTAAATTGAAGGTTGGTATCAATGGCTTCGGTCGAATCGGGCGACTTGTGCTTCGCGCTGGCATCGATAACCCCAACATTGAATTTATAGGCATTAATGACCTAGTACCACCAGATAATCTCGCTTACCTATTAAAGTACGACTCAACCCACGGCAAATTAAAGCACAAGGTTGAGGCCAAGGAAGATGGTATCCTCATTGACGGGCACTTCATCCCTTGCGTGTCGGTGAGGAACCCAGCAGAGTTGCCTTGGGGAAAATTAGGTGCAGATTATGTAGTGGAAGCTACCGGACTATTCACTGACTACGAAGGAGCCGCAAACCACCTGAAGGCAGGTGCAAAGCGAGTGGTAATTTCCGCTCCCACTAAAGATCCAGATAGAGTTACTACCCTGCTCATGGGTGTAAATCATCACCTATTTGACTCCACCAAGGATATCATTGTCTCCAATGCTAGCTGCACTACAAACTGTCTAGCTCCCATAGCTAAGGTCATCAATGACAACTTTGGGTTGACCGAAGGGTTGATGACGACAGTTCATGCCATGACTGCTACTCAGCCAACTGTAGACGGCCCCAGCAAGAAAGACTGGCGGGGTGGTCGAGGTGCAAGCCAGAATATTATTCCCTCTTCCACAGGCGCAGCTAAAGCCGTAGCGTTGGTTTTACCAGAATTAAAGGGTAGGCTGACTGGTATGGCTTTGCGAGTTCCGACTCCCGATGTCTCTGTAGTTGATTTAACTTTCAAAACTGCTAAAGCCACCAGTTACAAGGAAATCTGTGCTGCCATGAAGGAGGCTGCCGCAGGTTCACTAGCAGGTATCCTGGGTTACACAGATGAAGAAGTAGTTTCCACAGATTTTCAAGGCGATACCCATTCCAGTATCTTCGACGCAGGTGCTGGAATTGAGTTGAATTCCAACTTCTTTAAGGTAATTGCCTGGTATGACAACGAGTGGGGCTACTCGAATCGTGTGATTGACCTGATGTTGTCTATGTCACAAAAGGAAAAACTCGCCCCGACAGTTGCTGTGGTTTGATTGGTCATTAGTCACTTGTCATTGGTCATTGGTCATTAACTTTTGACTTTTGACCCTTGACTTTTGGGATTTGGGTCAAATGGTAAATACCGTGAAAACAAAACGCTATTTAGTATCTTTACTTACAAAATCAGTGATATAAAGCACATGTTAATTTGGATGGTTTGTCCAATGTCTACGACGATCTACGTCTACCCACCCGCATAATACCAATTCTGCAAAAGAAGACTAAAGATTTAAACCGGGAAACCCAAATAAAATCTGAAGTCTCTTAATTACGAATTACGTTAGCGTAGCGGGGCGTAGCCCATTACGAATTACGAATTACGAATTGGTATAAACCATCCAAATTTGCAGGTTACTCCTCAACCCCTAATCCCTATGCGTCGAACCAAAATCATTTGTACTGTTGGGCCGGCTACATCTGCACCTGAAAAGCTGCAAGCCTTAGTAAAAGCTGGAATGAATGTGGCGCGGCTGAATTTTTCCCACGGCGCTTATGAATTCCACGCCCAAACTGCTCACTATCTCAGGCAAATTAGTACTGAGCAGCAAAAGCCGATCGCAATTATGCAAGACTTGTGTGGCCCCAAGATTCGCTTGGGAACTTTACCACCGGAAGGGTTAAATTTAGAAGCTGGTACTGAAGTCACCTTTGTTTTGCAAGAAAAGGGTGAGACTATCGACGAACTACCCCTACCATTACCGACTTTGTTCGCAATGGTGCGACCAGGCGAACCAATTTTGATTAATGATGGTCGCGTCAAGTTGATTGTTACCGCTCGTGATGCCGATCGCATTCGCGCACAAGTAAAAATTGGCGGGTTAATTTCTACACACAAAGGAGTAAACCTACCACAAACTCCTTTACCTGTTAGTTCCATTACTGAAAAAGACTTGCTGGATCTGCGCTTCGGGATTCAGTTGGGTGTAGACTGGGTAGCGGTGTCCTTCGTGCGATCGCCACAAGACTTAGAACCCGCCAAGCGCATGATTGAAGCTGCTGGTGCTTCCATTCGCTTAATTGCCAAAATCGAAAGAGCAGAAGCAGTAGAGAATTTTGACTCCATTTTGAACGTTGCTGACGCGATTATGATTGCCCGTGGCGATTTAGGGGTAGAAGTGCCAATTCACGAAGTCCCCTTAATTCAAAAAGATATTATTCGCCGTTGCAATCGTGCTGGCAAACCGGTGATTACAGCCACCCAAATGCTAGAGTCGATGATTAGCGCCCCTGACCCCACCCGCGCCGAAGCCACCGATGTTGCCAACTCCATCTTAGATGGTACGGATGCAGTAATGCTTTCTGGTGAAACAGCTGTCGGACAATATCCCATCGCCGCCGTCGAGATGATGCACAATATCGCCGTGCGGACAGAACAGGCTCTAGATGAGGGTAGCAGACATGCTTGGTGTCATGAGGCAGGCAGTCTCAGCGTTACCGAATCTGTGGCAGAATCTGTGTGTCGCATCGCTTATGAAACAGGCTCACGGGCAATTCTCTGTAACACTTCATCAGGAAGTACAGCGAGAATGGTGTCTAAATATCGGCCTACTTCTCCCATTATTGCCCTTACCTCTGACATCACCGCTTATCGCCAACTAGCCCTTTCTTGGGGTGTGGAAGCTTTACTGATCCCACCAGTCCACAATGCCGAAGAGATGTTTACCAATGTGGTGAACACAGTTGTAGACATGGGTTTAGCCAATAAGGGCGATAAAGTAGTAATTACCTCTGGTGTTCCAATTGGTAAATCAGGAACAACTAGTTTAATCAAAGTGCATTCCATTGGACAGCCAATTTCTGCATAAGGCACTTAGAATAGGGCTGTGGCTGAAGATAGTAAGCAAAATTGGGCAATGATTAAGAAAAATTGCCAGAATCAGAATTGGAGGAACTAGGGAGTGGGGAGTAGGGAGTGCGGACTAGGAAGGCAAGGAGCAGAATAATAACTCCTAACTCCTAACTCCTAACTCAGCACTCAGCACTCAGCACTCAGCACTCAGCACTCAGCACTAATTTGGTGGGGAATAAGTAAATCCTAAACAAACATCACGGAGTATTTTATGTCTAAGAATTTACTGGAACAATTGCGACAAGTGACTGTTGTGGTCGCAGATACAGGGGATATCCAGGCAATTGAAAAGTTCAAACCCCAAGACGCTACCACCAATCCTTCGCTGATTACTGCTGCGGCACAAATGCCAGAATATCAGGGAATTGTCGATCAAACTTTACTCCAAGCGAAGAAAGATGCTGGAGCCGGAGCCACCCAAGCACAGATAGTTTCTCTAGCTTTTGATCGTTTGGCAGTTGCCTTTGGATTAAAGATTTTGCAAATCATTCCCGGTCGCGTGTCTACGGAAGTGGATGCTCGTTTGTCCTACGATACCGAAGCTACCCTTACTAAGGCACGGGACTTAATTGCTCAGTATAAAGCTGCCGGAATTGGCCGCGATCGCGTCTTAATTAAAATCGCCAGCACTTGGGAAGGTATTCGCGCTGCGGAAATTCTCGAAAAAGAAGGTATTCACTGTAACCTTACCTTGTTGTTTGGTCTTCACCAAGCGATCGCCTGTGCAGAAGCCGGCATTACCCTAATTTCTCCCTTCGTCGGTCGGATTCTTGACTGGTACAAAAAAGATACCGGACGCGATAGCTACCCAGCAGCCGAAGATCCAGGAGTTTTGTCCGTCACCAAAATCTACAACTACTACAAGAAATTCGGCTATAAAACCGAAGTTATGGGAGCTAGCTTCCGTAACATTGGTGAAATTACTGAACTTGCAGGTAGTGATTTGCTAACTATTTCGCCATCCCTTTTGGCTGAATTGCAAGCAACTGTTGGAGAACTGCCACGCAAACTCGATCCTGCAAAGGCAGCAAACTTGGAAATTGAAAAGATATCCATTGACAAAGCTACATACGACAAGATGCACGCCGCAGACCGCATGGCAACCGACAAACTAGATGAGGGCATCAAAGGTTTCACCAAGGCACTAGAAGACCTTGAGAAACTTTTAGCAGACCGACTAGTTCGCCTTGAAACAGAGGTAGTAGCAGCTCATTAGAACGTAACCATAGTTAGTGGTTAGTGGTTGAATCACCAACCACTAACCATTAGTTAGTTGCATCAGTCCTCATCAATAACGACGGCGGATAATCTGGTATCGTCCGTAAGGCTGCCCTCGCTGGATAATCTGCCGTTGCCTAAACTGCTGCCGTGGTCGAATAATTTGGTATCGTCCGTAAGGCTGTCGGCGTCGAATAATTTGGTATCGTCCGTAAGGCTGTCGGCGTCGAATAATTCGGTATCGTCCGAAAGGCTGCCGACGTCGAATAATTTGGTATCGTCCTGACCGCCGTTGAGCAATTAAAAGCTCTCCAGTTTTATCTCCAACTAAGTTAGCCTCTGGTGCAGCGCTTTGTTCATTGCGAGCATTACTTAGAGAAATATCCTTCGCTTCAGCTAATGAGGGCGGATACACAAAGGCACATAGCAATAGCGCTATTGAAGATAACTTCTTGAAACCTTTCATGTTTTTGCTTCTACTAGACTTTCGGTAATAACTTTATTAAACACCTTAAAGTCAAGAAATTATCGCTCAACCATTTTTTTTAAACTTAATTTAGTATGAAATCCTATATTTAAATTTCAGCCTTATGGATAATGGTAAATTGCATCAAACTGTGTAAATAAATAGCGATGTCTAAGAAAATGTAATTTTTCTCAATGCTTTAAGTACAGTTATAGCGGTTCCCACTCAGATGCGGTACAACATTATATCGCAAGCTGTAGGGGCACGGCATCCCGTGCCCCTACGGGTGTACCTCACATAAACGAGAACCGCTATATAGCTTGATTGACACTTAAAATTATCTATAAAAACGAGAGAGTATTTTTACAAGTGCCATCACTTACCTTTAACTTTCTTAAACTTCTGATTAGATTGCAGTTTTCTAATGTTAAAGAAATTACAACCAAAGAATTAGCTCAATTGCTATTAGATTCTGCAAAGCCGCGGCCATTAGTGCTAGATGCGCGAAGTCAGATAGAGTATGCGGTGAGCCATATTGAAACAGCAGCGCAGATAGACGCTCTTACACCTGACTTAGCAGCACTTTCAACAGTTTCAAAAGATAGACCAATTGTCGTGTACTGCGCCGTTGGCTACCGTAGCGCCAAATTAGCCCAGCAACTTGATAAAGTTGGGATGAAGTGCATTTATAACTTGAGCGGTGGGATTTTTCAGTGGGCAAATGAAGGAAGGCTCATTTTTAAAGACGACCAACCTACACAGGTTGTACATCCTTACAATGCAATCTGGGGAAAACTGCTGAAAGCTAGTTTCCATGCTCAGGAGCAGTAAAGTTGAATTTTACTGTTTTTCACGCAATATCTCTCCTTCTCCCTTCTTCATATCCAACCTGACATCATGATTAAGTCCAGCTTTTTGCTGCTGTGCGACAGAAGAATCTTTGGGGGGAATACCCAGTTGCATTTGAGTATTGCGCCATAGCAGCTTCAGGTCTGCCAACTTGTGTCCTGGTGCTTTATATCCATAAGCACGGTACTTATTGGGCTGCACTTTTCCTTTTTGATGGACAAATTCTGTAAACGCATCCGTCCAAACATCAAATTCTTGATAAAAATTTGGCTCAGAGGGTATGTTTTCAGCTTGGTTATCGCTGTACTTTTTCCCGTGACCAATTTGAGCATAACGCCAAAGGTGATCGGGAACTTCAATGCCGCTATAGCGACTTTGCCAAACTAGAGGCGCGTAGGCATTTCGCTCATTGTCAAATGGCTCCTGCTCTGGGTCGAAATATTGTTTATGTTTCAATAGGCGAGGACGTTCATCTTCACCCATTTCATCCCCTCCACCATCGCCGTAGCAGAAAAAACCCACGGTACGCCCTTCTAAGTGATTTAGACTCAACTGTTCCCACTCAGGTGAATGTTCCAACACCATTGCTTTTTCTGGGTCTTTGTGTCCAATCAAATCTTCCTGGGGATTACCACCGTTCATGCACACTAATCGGTCAAACATCAGTTTTAGGTTGCTACTAGGAGCATACCAGTTGATTGGGCCGATTATAGCCCAGGCATCTGCTAGGTCTAAGCGTGAGTAAATATCCAAATCCCACATCAAATCTGGTTCAGCTTTATTGTTCGGTTCGTAACAGTTGCATGGCCAGACACAAAGCGCCATCGAAGTAGAGGCACAGGCATTACAGCTTTGAATTCTGGCACGGGTGAATACATTGCCCAAATCTTCATAGTCAATTTCCCAATCCTGGGGCAAGCGTTCTGCCATACGTAGCATTAAGGTACGTGATTTGGAGTCAACACCAGGGCAGTTGTATTGGCGACGATTTGAGCCAGAAATGATTAGCACACGAAAGGGGCGCTGCTGGGGTAGAAGTTTGCCGTTTTCATCGTTTGGTTTCATGAGCTTGCCCCAATAGGATCTGTTATTTTATATTCAACCGAATTATCCAGATATCTAAAATCCATCTTTGGTAATAAACTGTAACATCGAACTTTGAAAGCAGTAGTATTTTGTTTAAGCTCAGGCAAATAAATGAATTTAAAATCTGATTTAGATATAACGAACAATCACCAACAAAGACACTATGACCTTGATTGGTTAAGAGTATTGGCGGTGCTATTGTTAATTTATTTTCACGCTGCCGCAGTTTTTTACCAAGGTGAGTTAGGCGATTTTTATATTAAAAATAACTTACTAAGCCCTGCCCTTGGATGGTTTATTTTTTTTGTTCATCAGTGGCACATGCCATTGTTTTTTTTAATTTCTGGGGCTGCCTCTTGGTTTTCTCTTCAGTTGCGAACACCGATGCAGTATGTGAATGAGCGCTTTAAGCGACTATTGATCCCCTTCATATTTGGCACGCTGGTGTTAGTTCCTCCTCAAGTCTATTACAAACTTCTTACACATAATGCAGATATCGGTTCCTATTTACAGTTTTACCCACAGTTTTTTAACGGGATTCGTCCTCAAGGTAATTTTGAATGGGCGCACCTATGGTTTGTGATCTACCTATTTGTAATATCTGTTATTAGTCTCCCTCTGTTATTGTTCTTCAAGCAACAGATCGGTCAGCACTGGTATTCTACTATTGCAACTTTCATGAAACAGCCAGGAGTTATCTTCTTGCCTGCTCTACCATTGGCTATGATTGAAGGTGCATTCCGCCCCAAATGGTTTGGTTTTCAAAATCTTTATGATGACTGGGCAAATTTGTTGCTGTACCTTTGTTACTTTGTCTATGGCTTTATTATGTGTTCTGATACCGGATTTAGACTAGCAATTGCCCAATATCAAAAGCTCGTGTCATTTATGGCAATAGTTACCATGTCCATTATCTTTGGAATACAGGTAACTGAGGTACTTCCTCTACGTGGCTATTCTGGGGAATATATTCTTTACCAAATGTTGCGAGGCTTCAATTCTTGGTGTTGGGTAACTACCATACTTGGGCTAAGTCAGCAATATCTATCATTTACTAATAGTATCCTGCAATATACAACTCTTGCGGCTTATCCAGTTTTTTTGCTGCATCAGACAGTTTTGGTAGCGATATCTTTTTATGTAGTGCAATGGAATTTAGGCATAGTAGCAAAATTTCTAATTATTAGTACAGCAACCGTTTTAGTGACAAATGCTTTGTATGAAATGTTGATAAAACGTCTCAACATTGCCCGATTTATCTTTGGGCTAAAGCCGATCAACATCAACAAGTAAAATAAAGATAACGATAAAACTCCTAAATCGGTATGTCTCAAGTTTCGATTATCATTCCTACTTTAAATGAAGCAACTAACTTAGGGCGGACATTGCGCCAACTAACTTTACTTAATCCTCCTGCTTCTGAGGTGATAGTGGTAGATGGTGGCAGCCAAGATCAGACAGTGACAGTTGCAAAGCAAATTTTTGAGTCATTTAATCAAACTTTGAATGGACAAATTCTTTCATCTCAACAGCCAGGGCGTTCTATTCAAATGAACTATGGAGCATTAGCAGCAACTGGAGATATTCTTTGCTTTCTTCATGCAGATACTTGGATTCCAGATGATCTAATCACCGTCATCAACAAGACCCTGGCAGAGCCTAGCGTTGCTTGTGGGGGGTTCATTTCTCTGATGTCAGGATCTCAAACAACTCGTTGGGGTATCTCTCTACATAATTATCTAAAAACCTATTACGCACCACTGTTATTTAAGCCTCACCTATTTTTTCGAGGATTGCGTCTGTTGTTTGGAGATCAGGTAATGTTCTGTCGTCGGATTGATTTTTGGGATTGTGGCGGATTTGATGAGTCATTACCAATTATGGAGGATGGAGATTTATGCCTGAAGTTAGTTAAAAAAGGACGTATTTATCTGGTAAATCGTATTGTTCATTCCTCAGATCGTCGCGTAGCTAAATGGGGTAGCTTCAAAGCAACTGCAATTTACCTTTATATTGGCTTTTTGTGGGGGATTGGCGTTGATGCAAATTATCTCAAACAGTTTTATCAAGATATTCGCTGATTTAAGCTCCAATCATAGTGAAGATAGGATATCCGCGTTGAGGCATTAAGGGGATAGTCTGTTTTCAAGTATGAGCGAATGTATTCGGGAATGGAGGGTGCAACCTTTAAAAAATCTTGACGATACCACTTCAAGATTTTATTACAGTAAAGTGTTTTGCTCTCCATGTCATAACGGACTTTTTCAGGGTTATTTATGAAACGACGTGCATCTTCATCTAATTGCTGACTTACTTGCTCAGGAAAGTAAGCTCCCGAACGTAGTAAAGGACAACCAACCGAAGCACAAACGATCGCAAAATGAATTCGTGGCTCCTGCAATTTATCCCTTAAAATAGAGTTCTCAATTTCAGCTAAACTGTAACTTTCCCCAAAGATATAATAAGCGCGACGTTGGAAGAACCACAAAAATGCTAGCCAGTTGGGAATCCCTAAAATTCGCGGTCGAATCGATTCTATGGGGTATCTCTCCAAAATTGTCGAAATGGTGAACGCATTGTAAAGGTTGATCCACAATGCCAATTGTTCGAGACTGTTGCTATTAGATTTAAAAGCCAGATTTTTTTCGCTAGATAACCAATCTGCAATTGCTTGAGGTTGCTCTTTTTTCCAAGCAACATAGTCTACACGACCCTGTTGATCAACATACTGACGCAATAATCTGTCCCAAGGTTCAAAATCAATCATTATCGCTGTGTTGATATATTAACCGTTGTTTTTAATTATAACAATCCAAATTGAGAAAATAGGGGAGTTAAAAGTAGGTGTTTTTAACCTTCTCAGTGATTTTATCTTTCACGAATGATTTAGGATTGGTATACATTATAAAGTCAATAGCAAATTAAGTCTAGATGATTTTTTTGACTGGTTTTAGGAAAACTTTGTCTGAGCGTAACTTTATTTTCTCTTTTTACTAGTATTTTTATCAAGACACCAACAGCAAAGTTCGTAATTTATTCATTTTTATTTTAAGTACCTCTTCAATTATGAGAAAGCCTCTAAATATAGAGTGTAGCTAGAGGCTGGGAACTTTGTTATCTGCTTTTCTAAAAGCTACTTCTGTCACGAAACATTTGCCTCTGACTATGGAGTATTTGATGGCATATATGAATAATCGCCCAAATTAAGTTTATATGTAATTACTGATACCAAGGAAAAATACTACGATTATGCAGTCCAAAATTCAGCAGGGCTAATATCTTAATTTCTCACTCTAGGTGTACAAAGCTTAATTTAACGCTGAAACTTCTGATAGATTATAAAAACTTTCTTTTGGGTTACAACTTTAGATATCTCAGTATTAACTAATGGAATTACAAAAGGATTGACTGGAATGGAAAATATCAATGCGGCAAACTGATGTAGTTGGAGCGCTGAACGGCCCGATTAATATGATAACTGATAACCGTGGGTCAGGCGATCGCTAAACTTGGCGGTAAACATACAACGAATCTCCGAATTCCTATAAATGAAGATGTAACAATAGGTGTACGCACTTTTAAAGCTGGCACACTTTTGAATACAGGATTAGACGTACCTGCAAATTCCCTTGTACCTCTCTGTGTTCTCTGCGCCTCTGTGGTTCATTAAAAAAATTGATTTCACAAAGGGTTTCAGCCTTAACCCAAGCGTATTGGAATATAAGTTTCTCAAAGTCCTCCTTAAAAAGGAGGATTTCAAGTTTTGGATACCTCAAGTACCATTTTTAAAACAACCTCTAAAACGCACAAAAAAAGCAACTGATATTATGACAAATACAGTAATTATTACAGGCGCATCTCAAGGAATTGGCAAAGCTACAGCATTATTATTTGCACGTCACAACTATAATGTTGTGTTGGCGGCTCGTCAACTTGACCGTTTAGAAGCTACTGCTGCACAGATACGGGAACTTGGACAAGAAGCGATCGCTATTTCTTGCGATGTGAAAGATCCTTTACAAGTGAACAACCTGATCCAGAAGGCAATAGATCATTTCGGTCACATAGACGTATTAATTAATAATGCAGGTATCTTTTGCTTAGGGCCCGTCGAGGATTTTAGCTTAGATGATTGGCATCAAATAATTGATACCAATTTGTGGGGCTACATCCATACTATTAATGCCATCCTGCCCCATTTCTTAGAACGTCGCAAAGGAACCATTGTTAATGTCAGTTCTATTGGTGGTATAGAACCGATTCCTTATCACATTCCTTACACAACCACTAAGTACGCCATAACTGGATTGACAAAATCGTTACACGCAGAGTTATCACCTAAAGGCATTCACGTTAGCGGAATTTATCCTAGTTTTATCAGTACTCAACTGATGGAACGGGCAATCTTTCGCGGTAAGAACGAGGAAACGGCTCAGGCGCGTTCTGAGTTAGTAGGTAAAGCAATTCAAACTCCTGTACTAGAAAAGCCTGAAGATGTAGCAAAATCAATTTGGGAAGCAGTAAAGGATCAGCGTTCTGATGTCATGGTAGGCACAACAAACTTTTGGAAAGCAATTTATCACTTGTCTCCTAATTTGATGCAGTCAGCTTTTCGGCGTCTCTTCGGCATGGAAGAACGAAGTTAGTCACATTTACAGTGACCAGAAATAAAAAGGTACAGAGCAACTAAATTTATTTATGGGGTTCAAAATTTTTGACTTTTGACTTTTGACTTTTGACTTTCCCAAAGGGGCTGACTCTACCATTGGAAGTAACAACCGAGGTAGAGGTTATGGCAACAACTTTCCAGTAGTGTAGAAGCTTAAAGTAAGCTGGAAATTTCTCAATGGCATATCAGGGCGTAATTTTGGATGTAGATGGGACGCTTGTCAATACTGCGTAGGTTTTGCCTAAAAAATAAAAATGCGTAGGTTGGGTTAAGGAACGAAACCCAACATTTTGCGGGGTTTGTTGGGTAACACATTGCCCCAACCCAACCTATAAATATTCAAAACCTACGCAGTATTGGTACCGTACCTACTTCCAAACAAGCAAATGCTGTTGCTCAACAAGTAAATGCTGTTGCTCAACAAGTAAATGCTGTTGCTCAACAAGCAAATGCTGTTGCTCAACAAGCAAATGCTGTCGCTCAACAAGCAAATGCGTACGCTCAACAAGCAAATGCGTACGCTCAACAAGCAAATGCTGTTGCTCAACAAGCAAATGCGTACGCTCAACAAGCAAATGCGTACGCTCAACAAGCAAATGCGTACGCTCAACAAGCAAATGCGTACGCTCAACCTGACTTTTCACGGGATGTGGAAAAGGGGATAGACTTTTGCAAGAGGTCTAATGATACAAATACGTTCGTAGGGGCATGGCAATGTCATGCCCTTACTAGAAATCTATGATGTACATAATAAAACCCTCCTGTAGTCCCCCCTTGGCAAGAGGGGACGGCATAGCCGGGGGGTAAAATATGCAGCTTCACAAAGAAACGGTATTATCTATATTTTTCACGAATCAAATCGGACTACTATATTTATTGCACCCAACTGAGAACCGCTATAACTCTTGAGATTTTTGTGCTACTAAGCAAGACGACGTAACACCATGATAGAACGGTCTGTAACTGGTACAGTTTGCTCACCCATAATCAATTTTCCTGGGCTAATGAAACGAGGTTCCTTGGTGTCAATAACTATTTCCCATTCCCTATCCTTAAAAACATTAGGTAAGGCAAACTCAATCGTTTCGTAGTGAGCATTAAAAAATAGCAGAAAGCTCTCATCAATAATCCGTTCACCACGGGGGCCAGGAGTAACAATGCCCTCGCCATTCAAGAAAATTTCCATAGCTTTGGCATAACTAACTAGCCACTGCTTTTCAGTCATTTCGCTGCCATCGTCATTAAACCAACCAATATCACTGATCCCAAAACCGTGAATAGGACGACCTTGAAACCACTTACGCCGCCGAAATACTGGATGCTGATGACGAAAATAAATGAGTTCGCGGCTAAAATCTAGGAGTTCGGAATTAGACTTTTGTAAACTCCAATCACGCCAGGAAATTTCATTATCTTGGCAGTAGGCATTGTTGTTACCCTTCTGAGTGCAACCAATTTCATCTCCTGCTAGTAGCATGGGTACGCCTTGAGACAGCATTAGAGTTGCTAAAAAGTTGCGTCGCTGACGTTCCCGTAAGCGGATTACGTCTGGGTCATCAGTTTCTCCTTCTACACCGCAATTCCAAGAGCGGTTATGGCTTTCCCCATCCCGGCTATCTTCGCCGTTGGCCTGATTATGCTTTTCGTTGTAGCTGACCAAATCATTGAGCGTAAAGCCATCATGAGCAGTGACGAAATTAATACTGGCACTGGGATTACGCCCGTTTGCTTGGTAAAGGTCAGGGCTGCCAGTAAAACAATAAGCAAATTGTCCGAGGCTATCATCCTCACCACGCCAAAAATCCCGGACAGTATCACGATATCTGCCATTCCATTCAGACCAACGTAAAGGAAAATTGCCAACTTGATAACCGCCTTCTCCCAAATCCCAAGGTTCAGCAATCAGCTTCACATCTGCCAGAACTGGATCTTGATGAATAATATCAAAAAAAGCTGCGAGATTATCTACTTCATATAGTTCTCGCGCTAATGCCGAAGCTAAGTCAAAGCGGAAGCCATCAACATGCATTTCTGTTACCCAATAGCGCAGGCTATCCATGATTAACTTCAAAACTTGGGCATGACGCACATTCAGAGAGTTGCCGCAGCCGGTGAAGTCCATGTAGTAACGGGAATTATCTTTGACCAAGCGATAGTACACGGCATTATCGATGCCTCGCAGTGACAATGTTGGCCCTAAATGATTGCCTTCGCCAGTGTGGTTATAAACTACATCTAAAATTACTTCAATGCCAGCAGAGTGTAAGTTCTTGACCATCTGCTTAAACTCGGTGACTTGCTGTCCGAGTGAGCCACTAGCACTGTAACCGGAGTAGGGTGTCAAATAATTAATGGAATCGTAACCCCAATAGTTTTTGAGTCCTTTAGCCACCAGAAATCCTGGAGAAGATAAAAAGTGATGCACAGGCATCAATTCTACAGATGTGATTCCTAGTTGTTGGAGATATTGAATTGCGGCTGGATGTGCTAACCCTGCATAAGTACCACGCAATTCTTCTGGAATTTCTGGGTGTAGCTTAGTAAAGCCTCTAACGTGAGTTTCATAAATAATGGTTTCGTGCCAGGGTATAGAAAGTAGTTTGTCGTCTCCCCAATCAAAAGACTGATCGACAACAATACACTTTGGCATAATTTCGGCATTATCTAAATCAGAAAAAGCTAGGTCTTGTTCTGGTGCATCTAAAGAGTAACCAAAATTAGCTGGACTATCACTAATTTCCCCATCAATTGCCTTAGCATAGGGATCAATTAGTAGTTTATTAGGGTTAAAGCGATGACCAAGTTCTGGGGCCCAAGGGCCATGTACTCTAAACCCATAGCGTTGTCCAGGCCCTACTCCTGGTAGATAAGCGTGCCAAACAAAATTATTTTTTTCTGTTAAAGGCAAGCGAATTTCATGATTATCAGCATCAAATAAACAAAGTTCTACACCTGTTGCATTTTCGGAAAACAAAGCAAAGTTAGTGCCTTTCCCATCCCAAGTAGCACCCAAGGGATATACATTTCCAGGCCATACAGCTATATACATAAGTGAAGTACCAAAAGCTAATTTTAGTGTTAGTAACAAATTTGAAGATGTGTTTAATAGTAATTTTTATAAGTCAATTTAAAGGTTCAGGCTAATAAATTTGAATTAACTAAATATTACTATTTTCTCCTTCAAAATTTTTAAAAGTGGATAAAAAGAACTTATTTCAGTTTGAGGCATTAATTAAAATTTTATATTTTTCACTAAAAATATTGGGATCGTCCTTGTTACTACTAGACTCATAAATCTATTAACAAGTTTATTTGCAAATTTTTTCAGCTTAATTAATTTACAAAAAATAACAAATATCTATATCTACCAAAGTGAATAAATTTATTTATACCAACGTGTATATTTACTTAAAACATCTTTTGTGAAACTATCATGCCAATTTTTTTATTGACTTATTGTTGTAGCATTTATATGTAGTAGCAGGCATCATCTAGAGTGATAGGATGTCAAAGATGGGTTGCTTTTAGCGAATGCGCGATCGCTGTTGAATAAATAACTTTACTACATCATCCTTCTGTCTTCATACTCTTTTTTTAACAAAGATATTGTTATGAGCCAGTATATTTTCAGTAGCCTCACGGCTGATGAAGAACTTAATTTTTCTGATGAAGCAGAGGTTTTTGTCTTCCCCACTTCTTTTGCCCAGCAGCGATTGTGGTTTCTGGATCAGTTAGCACCGGGCAATGCATTTTACAATGTGTCAACAGCACTTCGCCTGAAAGGTTCCCTCAACTTTACCGCCTTCAAGCAGACATTCAACGAAATTGTTCGTCGCCACGAAACCTTACGCACTACGTTTGTTATGGTAGAGCAGCAACCAGTGCAGGTAATCGCACCCAGCTTAACCATACCTCTTCCCCTAATAGATATACGCAATTTCGACCAAGAACGTGAGACACAAGTACGGCGAATCGCAACCGCAGAGGCTCAACATCCTTTCAATCTCACTACCGGGCCATTGCTGCGAGTGAAGTTGCTACAACTAGATGAAGCAGAATATGTGCTGTTGCTAAATCTACATCACATTGTTGCTGATGGCTGGTCAATTGGGGTGCTGATTAGAGAACTGGGGGTATTATACAAAACTTTTGTAGAAGATAAACGATGTTTGATGTCTACGCTTCTGCCACAACTACCCATTCAGTATGCAGATTTTGCCCAATGGCAACGGGAGTGGCTGCAAGCAGTGGGGGAAAACGGCTGTTCGCCTTTACAAACGCAGTTAGCTTATTGGCAAAAGCAATTAGATGGGGTTTCGGTGCTGAATCTCCCTACCGACCGAGTAAGACCAGCAATTCCAACCTATAGGGGTGCAAAACAATTTTTAGAATTACCACACTCCTTAACTCAAGCGCTAGAGGCACTTAGCTACCAAGAAGATGTAACCTTGTTCATGACAATGCTTGCAGCGTTTCAGACTTTGCTCTATCGCTACACGCAGCAAGAGGATATTGTAGTAGGTTCAGCGATCGCTAATCGTAATCGTAGCGAACTAGAGGGGTTAATTGGTTTTTTTGTCAATAGTTTGGTGCTACGTAGCGATTTATCAGGGAACCCGACGTTTCGAGAATTATTAAATCGAGTGCGAGAGGTAACTTTGGGAGCATACACCCATCAGGATTTGCCCTTTGAAAAGCTGGTGGAAGAACTTCACCCAGAGCGGGATTTGAGCCGCCATCCCTTATTTCAAGTTGTATTTAGTCTGCAAAATACTCCCATTGAAGCACTAGAGTTACCTGGGTTAAAGCTTTCGTTATTAGACTTCGACAGCAAAATTGCAAAGCTTGATTTAGAGTTTCATCTGTGGCGAGACTTGGAAACTCTCAAAGGACAAGTGGTGTATAGTACCGATTTATTTGATCAAAGCACTATTACGCGAATGCTAGGGCATTTCCAAATACTGTTAGAAAGTATTGTAGCCAATCCAAAACAGCATATTTCAGATTTAGCTTTGCTTACTGAAGGAGAACGACAGCAGTTATTAATTGATTGGAATGACACTAAGAAAACGTACCCAAATAGTAAGTGTTTTCATCAGTTATTTGAGGCACAGGTGCAAAAAAGTCCTGATGCGACTGCGCTAAACGCACGCTCCGCGATCGCACTAGTATTTGGTAATCAACAACTCAGCTACAAAGAGTTAAATATCCGCAGCAACCAACTGGCACATTATCTCAAAAAAATAGGTGTACAAACTGAATCTTTAGTTGGCATTTGTGTAGAGCGATCGTCGGAGATGATAATCGGGTTATTAGGTATCCTCAAAGCTGGCGGAGCATACCTACCTTTAGATCCCAGCTATCCTCAAGAGCGTCTTAACTTCATGTTGGAAGATGCACAAGTTTCAGTATTGCTGACACAACAAAAATTACTTCAGTATTTTACAAAATTTCCAAATCCAATTATTTGTATAGATCAAGATTGGATAACTATTACACAACATAGCGCAGAAAACCCAAACAGTTGCGTAACACTTGAAAACTTAGCTTATGTCATCTATACTTCTGGCTCAACAGGGCAACCAAAAGGGGTTTTAATCGAACACCGAGGACTGTCTAATTTGGCAGCATATCAGATTGAGGTTTTTAACTTGCAATCGAGTAACCGCATTCTGCAATTCGCATCATTGAGTTTTGATGCCTCAATTTTTGAAATTGTAATGGCATTGCAAATAGGAGCAACCCTTTATTTAGCAAAGAAAGAATGTCTTCTGCCTGGAAAAGCTTTGCTTGAACTATTGCGCGAAAAAGCTATTACTCACGTCACCCTTCCACCTACGGTGTTGGCAGTTTTACCTACAGAATCCCTCCCCGCATTACAAACTATTATTTGTGCAGGCGAATCATGTTCCGAGGATATAGTAAAACGTTGGTGGAATCATAGCCGGAGGTTTTTTAACGCTTACGGGCCTACTGAAGCAACCGTTTGGTCAACTGTTGCCGAAATTAAATCTGTGAGTGCTAAACCGCCTATTGGCCGCCCAATTGCTAACACTGAAATTTATATATTAGATAAGCATTTACAACCTGTACCAATTGGGATTTTAGGTGAATTATACATCGCTGGTGATGGCAGGGCAAGAGGCTATTTTAACTGCCCCGAATTAACTGCAAAAAAGTTTATTCCTAATCCTTTTAATGGTAAAAAAGGAGCAAGGCTTTACAAGACAGGTGATTTAGCCAGATATCGACCAGACGGTAATATCGAATTTGTAGATCGCACTGATAATCAAGTAAAAATTCGCGGCTTCCGCATTGAGTTGTCAGAGATTGAAACAGTTATAAGTCAGCACAATAATGTAGAGAAAGCAATTGTAATTGCTCAAGGGAATCTATCTGATAATAAGCATTTAGTAGCTTATATTGTTTCTAAGCCAGCGCAGAAGCAAACAATTATTGAGCTACGTGAATTTTTAAAAGAAAAATTACCAGAGTACATGATACCAAAAGCTTTTATAATGCTGGATTCTCTGCCGTTAACGGCTAATGGCAAAGTTGATCGTTATGCGCTAAAAGCAATTGATACTCGGAGCCGCTCAATAGATAAAGCCTTTATTGCTCCTCGTACTCCAACTGAGTCAACCTTGGCAAAAATCTGGGCTGAAGTCCTTAATGTTGAGAATGTAGGTATTCATGACAACTTCTTTGATTTGGGAGGAAATTCGCTGCTGGCTGTACGTTTATTAGACCAAATAAACAAACAGTTTGAGCGTGATTTACCTTTATCTAACCTGTTTTTAAATCAAACAATTGAAAGTTTAGCAATTGCTCTATATTCAAAAACAGATTCTCTGGCGTGGTCTGCTTTGGTTCCGATTCAAGCGAATGGTTCAAATCCGCCTTTCTTCTGCGTCCATCCAATCTTTGGTGTTGTCTTTCCTTATTATGAATTAGCTCATCAATTGGGGGGAAATCAGCCACTTTATGGGCTACAGCCTATTGGAATTGATGGGGAAACTCCACTAAATCGCATTGAGGATATGGCTAGCCACTACATTAAAGCATTGCGCTCAGTACAACCAAAAGGGCCTTATTTTATAGGAGGTTGGTCTTTTGGAGGTTGGGTTGCTTTTGAGATGGCTCAACAACTTCAAAATTCTGGGGAAGAAGTAGCTCTACTTGCTGTGCTTGACACTGTAGCACCAATTAAGAGCAATCTACCTTCTTTAAGTAATGCTTTCAAGTTTATTTTTACTACAGTAGTGCCATATATGTGGCCCTTTTTCCTTGATTATTTGTGTCTAATTACTGCTCCTAGTAAAAACCGGATTAATAGTTTAACTTCTGGATTTCCTAATTTTCAGAAGTTGACGCGATACTCCTTTTGGGAGTCGCTAACGCGATCGCTCAAAACAAATCTGTTCTCGCATTTCATCCAAAAGGAGGATGCCACAGTCAACCTTATATCTAATGAATCTAAGCGAAGGCTTTTAAGTGAGTCAGCAATTGTCCCTATGCTTCGTGTTTTTTATGCCAATAGCCAAGCAGTTCTCAACTACGTTCCGCAAGTCTACCCTAAGCGAATTAATCTTTTCAGAACAAGAGTTCAGTTAAACGTTGCTGAGGGAGAACCGAGTATGGGTTGGGATCAGCTAGCTGTGGGAGGAACGGAAATTCATCATATTCCTGGCAATCACCTAACCATGCTGAGAAAACCCCATATTCAGGTTCTCGCCGCACAGTTAAGAGGCTGTATTGAGAAAGCACAAACTTTAAAATAAGGATAGATTAATATAGTAATTCATAAAGCTGAACTCATACACCCACGGCGATCGCTTTTCCCATTCCGGCAAAAATCGTGCCTGGACTACTCTCGCCCCTATTCAAGCGAGGAAACTATTTGAACCTGATTTATTCCTAGTTTTTGAAATTTTTCACATATAAATCTTGATTTTTTATTCTTTAATTAATTGTATATAGAATATTTACCTGACTTTTTCCTCTTGTATTCTAGTTTAATTTTGATAAATATAGTTAATGTAAAATACAAGTAAGAAAACAACCAATTAACTTGATTTCCTTCTTCTACTCAACAGAAAATTCACAATCAAAAGCTACATTCGTAGTAATCACAAACCTATTCGCTACAAAATTTTATGACTTCATTCCTCAAAACCAAAACATTCACACACACAATCAAGAATTTTCCTGCTATTGGAATAGTGATTTTTTCATCTTTAACTGCATCATTTTTATTACCTGAATTGAGGGATGCTATTTTCCAAAAAAATGATTATGTTGCACAAGCACAGCAGAGAAATATAACTCGATATACAGTCGCACCTGGCGATTTTTTATCAAATATTGCTGAGAGATTTTATGGTGATGGTAGTGAAGCTTCGTGGAGAAAAATTTATGAAGCTAATCGGTCTGTAATTGGGCCTGATCCTACTCAACTCATGGCTGGAATGGTACTTGTTATACCTGAAGCCAATCAGTCTCAGCCCAATAGTGTTGCTAGCGGGGGTAGTTTTCAGGATATGCTACTAGCCTTAGGACGAAGAGAAACAGGACAAGAAAATCCACCTTATAATATTGAGAACCAGTTGGGTTTTATTGGCAAGTATCAATTTGGTGAAGCTCTATTAATTGATCTTGGATACTATCAAGCTAATTTTTATTATGGCAATGGTGCTAGTAGAAATGAGTGGCAGGGTACGTGGACAGGAAAAAATGGTGTTAATAGCAAGCAAGATTTTTTAAATAATCAGAATAATGTGCAAGAAACGGCTATTCAAGAAGCTTTCGCATTGAACTTAAGTCGAATCAACAGCCAACTTAGACAGAATGGACTCTCCGTAAGACAATTTATCGGACAACAACGAGGAGGAGTAGTCATCACAATATCTGGAATTCTTGCAGCTGCTCATCTGCGTGGCGAAGGAGGGGTTGTCCAACTACTGCTGTATAACCAGGTTTCTCAAGATGAAAATGGTACTTCTATTCTGACTTATTTAAGAGAATTTGGCGGATTTCAAACTCCGTTTAATTAAGCAAAACAGATGTAGCAAATACATTCTGGGACAATCCCTAGTAGTCTGTCAGCTTTGAATTTAGGGGTAAGGACTTTAGTCCTTCTTTTCTACGCACTAAAGTGCTTACTACAAACCCTCAAAACTAGCTTGACAGACTACTAGTTTATGACAAGTTTATCGCCGGATGCGTTGCAAGGCGCACGTCCAGTTCAGTTCTGAGGGGGCAACTGTCGGGCGATTATGTTGAATCCTTACATAATTTTTTATAACTAACCGCAGAGGCGCAGAGAACGCAGAGAGAATAAAGAGAGATTTTCACGAATGATTTAGGATTGCTATATGTCTTCTGAAGAGGTCTTTGTCTTTCCAGTATCTTTTGCCCAACAACGGTTATGGTTTCTTGACCAGTTGATCTCTGACAATACTATTTATAATGTGCTGACAGTAATTCGTTTAACAGGTTTGCTTAACTTAAAGGCACTGGAGCAGACTTTTAACGAAATTGTGCGTCGCCATGAAAGCTTACGCACGACATTTATAGTCTTGGATGGGCAACCCCTACAGGCGATTCCTGCGGAAAGCTGCGCTAACGCACCCAGCTTAACGATACCTATTTCTGTATTAGACCTCCAGCTAATGGCAGATGATGAAAGGGAGGTTGAAGTAAGGAGCATTATTAACGCAGAGATAGAACATCCCTTCAGTTTATCTTCCGGGCCATTGCTGCGCGTGAAGTTGCTTGTGCTTTCCAAGACAGAACATATTCTATTACTGAATATGCACCACATTATCTGCGACGATTGGTCTATTGGGGTGCTGATTCGGGAACTGGGAACGCTGTACACAGCTTTTGCACAAAACCAGTCTTCTCCTCTATTAGAACTGCCTCTTCAGTACGCCGACTTTGCCCACTGGCAACGCGAGTGGCTGCAAGGGGAAGTACTGCAAACGCAATTAACTTATTGGCAGCAGCAATTAAATGGTATTTCTATGCTGCATTTGCCTACCGACAAACCAAGACCAGCTATACAAAGCTATCAAGGAGCAACACAATTTTTTGAGTTCCCAAAAAAGCTAACTGATGCATTAGAAAAGCTTTCGCAGCAAGAAGGAGTAACTTTTTTTATGATGCTGCTGGCAGTATTTAAAACTTTGCTCTACCGCTACACATATCAAGAAGATATTGCGGTAGGTTCGCCAATTGCTAACCGTAATCGTAGTGAAATTGAGGGTCTTATTGGCTTTTTTGTCAATAGTTTAGTACTACGCAGCAATTTATCTGGAAACCCGACTTTTCGAGAACTGTTAGGCAGAGTCAGAGAGGTAACACTAGGTGCTTATAGCCAGCAAGATTTGCCATTTGACAAGCTAGTTGAAGAACTGCATCCAGAACGAAACTTGAGCTATCATCCGTTATTTCAAGTAGTGTTTAGTTTGCAGAATGCGCCAATGTCAGCACTAGAACTGCCTGGATTAGTACCTAGCTTTATGAATATTGATTTAAAAAAAACGCGCTTTGATTTAGAACTACACTTATGGAAGTGTTCTGATGATTTTAGAAGCTTATGGGGTGCAAACTGGGAGTATTCTGAAGGACTCCGTGGCGTAATAGTTTACAACACAGATTTGTTTGATAAAGCTACTATTACCCGGATGCTGGATCATTTTCAAACTCTGTTGTCAAGCATTGTTGCAAATCCAGAACAACGCATTGCAAATTTACCCCTTTTAAGTGAAGCGGAGCTACATCAGGTATTAGTGCAATGGAATAACACTAAGGTAAATTATCCTCATGATAAGTGTATTCATCAATTGTTTGAAGAACAGGTACAGCATCATCCTGATTCTATAGCAGTAATTTTTGGTAACGAGCAACTCACTTATCAAGAGTTGAATATACGCAGCAATAAACTAGCACAATACTTACAAAAAATTGGGGTTTGTTCAGGAAAATTAGTCGGTATTTGCATTTCACAGTCTATAGATATGATAGTTGGCTTATTAGGCATTCTGAAAGCAGGAGGAGCATATCTTCCTTTAGATTCCAGCTATCCTCAAGAACGCCTAAAGTTTATGCTGGAAGATGCACAGGTTTCAGTATTGCTAACACAAGAAAACTTGCTCAAGTATTTTGAATGTTTCTTGAATCCAATTGTTTGTATAGATAAAGACTGGAAAATTATTACTCAAGAAAACAAAAATAACCTTGAAAGTAGCGTTACTAACAATTTAGCTTATGTTATTTATACTTCTGGTTCTACAGGAAAACCCAAGGGAGTGGCTATAACTCACAAAGCTGTAAATCGGCTAGTGTGCAATACAAACTATATAAAATTTTCCCCATCAGATAAAATCGCCCAAGCCTCAAATACTTCTTTTGATGCAGCAACATTCGAGATTTGGGGAGCGCTACTCAACGGCGCTCAACTTGTAGCTGTTAGCAAAGATGTAATCCTTTCGCCTCACGAGTTTGCATTACAGCTACAACAAAAAGAAATTAGTGTCTTGTTTTTGACAACAGCTTTATTTCAACAGATTGCCAGAGATGTTCCGCAAGCTTTTGCTTCATTGCGATATTTACTATTTGGTGGCGAAACTGTTAATATAAGATGGGTTAAAAAAATTATCAAACATGGTGCGCCAAAGCATTTAATTCATGTTTACGGGCCTACAGAGAATACAACATTTTCATCTTATTATCATATCCAAGAGTTACCAGAATCAGCCACATTTATTCCCATTGGTTGCCCGATTAATAATACACAAATTTATATATTAGATTCCCATTTACAACCTTTGCCCATTGGCGTTACTGGCGAATTATATATTGGCGGTGATGGTCTGGCACGAGAATATCTCAATCACACGGAATTAACTGCTGAACACTTTATTACAAATCCCTTTAGTAATAATTCAAAAACACTTCTTTATAAAACGGGTGATTTAGCCCGCTATTTACCAGATGGCAATATTGAATTTTTAGGTCGGATTGACAATCAAGTAAAGATTCGTGGCTTTCGCATTGAATTATCAGAGATTGAAGCGGTGTTGAGTGAACATCCAGCCGTGAAAGAAACAGTGGTTATCGCTGATCAGGACATACCTGATAATAAGTATTTGGTGGCTTATATTGTTATTAATGTAGTAGAAGTATCAGATTTAGCATCTGTATTACGTAAATACTTGAAAGAAAAGTTACCAGAATACATGGTGCCAGCAGCCTATGTGGTACTGGAATCAATACCATTAACAGCTAATGGCAAAGTAGACCGTCGTGCTTTAGCTAGAACCGATATAGTAACTTTCGATAGATATGATTATGTGGCACCGCGATCGCAAGTTGAAGAGTTACTTGCAGAAATTTGGGCTAAAGTCTTGGCAAAAGAGCAGATAAGCGTTCATGATAATTTCTTTGAATTGGGCGGTCATTCTCTACTAGCGACTCAGTTAATTTCCCGAATCCGAGATACCTTTCAAATAGATGTAACTGTACGCAATTTGTTTGAAGCACCAACTATTGAACAACTTGCTAAGTGTATTGATACAATGTTTTGGGCAGCACAAGGTGCAGATAAAACTGAAACTACGGGACAACATCGAGAAGACGTTGAATTTTAAAAAAAAACATCACCCTACCATTTATGTCATCCGGTATATGTGCGCCAGCCGCAGTAGCGATTAACTTAAACATTAGACATCTCCGGAAATCAATAAAAGACCCCTCTCCAAACCTCTCCCCGAAACGGAGAGAGGCTTTAAAGCCCCCCTTCCCTCACAGGGAAGGGGGGTAGGGGGATTAGGTCTGCGTATAATTTTGTGGTATCTAAATCTTTTCTGGAGATGTCTATTAGGAAAATACGCGAACTGGCTGGGTTTAAGCTAAAGGGAATCAATATAGCGGTTCTCGTTTACGTGAGGTACACCCGTAGGGGCACGGTATGCCGTGCCCCTACACCTTGCGATTAATTTTGTACCGCACCTGAGTGGGAACCGCTATAAAAGCCCTTTGGCTTACTTTTTGATGGCATTTATATACAGCCTCACTGCCTGCGTTTTTCAGCTTGGGAGTTTTTAACAAGCTCACTAAGCTGTTATGCTACCATCTTCAGGCAAAATCTCTAGTGGAAATCAACCTGTATTAGGAAGTGGGCGACCTCTACTTTGGATCTAATCAAAAGGTACTAAGGAATGCGGAGTGAACTACCCCAACTTACCGAGTACGGTTGAAGTTGGGGCTTCTGTAATCATAGGGGAGTGCCTAAACTTAGACTTTCGCCCAAGAGCAGGACTTACCTCCCCTCCTACAGCAGAGACGGCTGAA
>NZ_JAIVFQ010000007.1 GCF_020829495.1 Nostoc favosum CHAB5714
GACCTGAAGCCAGATTCTCACGCGTTACTCACCCGTCCGCCACTGTGTCCGAAGACACCGTTCGACTTGCATGTGTTAAGCATACCGCCAGCGTTCATCCTGAGCCAGGATCAAACTCTCCGTTTTGAACTGGAAAGCTTTAAAAGCTCAATACATTTAGCTGCTCTTTTTTAACTTCAGCTTAGTTATCTTTATTTGATTGACGCAAACTACTTGCTGTCTAATTGCTTTCAAACTATAATATTTTCAAGGTTCGGTCTCCTGAAAGCGTCGCTATGAAACGCTTCGCTTCCGGCACTTATTCAATATAACGAACCTCCTTGATTGTGTCAACTATTTTTTCCAAAATTATTTTGGACGGCTTTTGAGTCCCCTGAAACTGCCCACAGTGCCCGGTTCTAGGCAACAATGGTTTATGCACTGTGCCAACTAAGGATGGGGGAAGCGTGAATTTTCAGTCGGTAATAGCTTTATTGCATCAGTTTTGGGGCGATCGCGGTTGTCTCATTGCCCAGCCTTATGACATTGAGAAGGGGGCTGGTACTAAGAATCCGCAGACATTTTTAAGAGCATTGGGGCCGGAACCGTGGGCTGTTGCCTACGTTGAACCATGTCGTCGTCCGACGGATGGACGGTACGGCGAAAACCCCAATCGCTTCCAACACTATTATCAGTACCAAGTTTTGATCAAGCCATCGCCAGATAATATTCAGGAGATTTATCTAGATTCGTTAAGGGCTTTGGGTATTCGTCCTGAAGACCACGATATTCGATTTGTAGAGGATAACTGGGAAGATGCAACGGTGGGAGCTTGGGGCACTGGGTGGGAAGTATGGTTAGATGGAATGGAAATTACTCAATTTACCTACTTCCAACAGTGTGGGGGAATTGATTGCCGTCCGGTGTCGATTGAGATTACATACGGGTTAGAGCGATTGACAATGTATCTCCAGCAAGTAGAGGCAATTACAAAGATTCATTGGACGGACAACATTACTTATGGTGATGTTTACCTTCAGGGAGAGATTGAGCAGTGTACATACAACTTTGAAGCGTCCAATCCTGAGTTGCTACTGACACTATTTAATTTGTATGAGCAGGAAGCTACCCAATTGACGGAGCGAGGATTGGTCTTGCCTAGCTTAGATTATGTAATGAAGTGTTCGCACACGTTCAATCTGCTGGATGCTAGAGGTGTGATTTCGGTGACGGAGAGAACTCGCTATATTGCCAGGATTCGGCATTTGGCTAGGAAAGTAGCTCATTTATATGTTGAGCAAAGAGAGAAGTTGGGTTTTCCGTTGCTTAAAGATAGTGTGAGTTCAACAAAAAACCCAATATCCTAAAGGGTGCGGCTACTCGAAGTAAGTACAGCTTTGTGTAAAATCGTGAGGTTTTTAAACGCAGAGGAATGCTGAGGAAAGCGCAGAGGTACGCAGAGTTTTTTTATAGGACTTACGCACGGGTAACGGAAAACGAACCACAGAGGGCGCAGAGAAGCCAGTGCGTTGGGCGGGTTCCCCGACTTGAAGCAACTGGGCGCGTCACGGAGGAATGAGACTTTGAGAAGGTTTTTGCGTAAGTCCTATTTAGAGACTTCGCTACGAACTTGCAAAATTTTGTCCTAAGTACAGCTTTGTGTAAAATCGTAACGTTTTTAAACGCAGAGTCTTGCCAAATTTAATTCGCTACAACTTTGTTTTCTGTTTATCCATGCTGTGCTGAGGTTTAAGCTAGGTATATCTTTATGATGCGGCTTTTGCTAAAAGACAAAAATACGGTTAAATATTGAGTCTAGAACATTAAAGCTACAAGGATAAGGCCCGCCTGTGCGGGCTTTTTTTGTATAAACTTGATGGACTATATTTCACCACAAGGATAAAAATTTTTCACTGTTGCTGATTAAAGAGATGAAAAACTCACGCATAGGCGCTCCAAGCGCAGATAATAAGAGTTTGGAATATTTTATTTTTGAATTTCATAGCCAAATTCAGCAATGCCGATTTTTCTCTATTGCTGCCCTAGCTATTTTTAAGTCAGCTGCAAATTCGGGTTGTCAGGTGTTTTTACAAAAAATCTTATGATTCAAACCAGTGGTGTAATTATTTGTCTTGGCTACATTTTTGGGTTGCTGTTTACAGCAGTTCCTGGGGGTGGTGTGTGGATTTTGGTTCTGGGGATAGTGGGAGCAATTCTTTTTAGAAGACGCACTACTTCACGGCAACTTGCTCAGAAAACAGAAAATGCTGGAAGCAAAAATAAGGCAGTGCCTAACACTTGGCAAACTACTCCCCATCCTCGAATATGGATAGCTGCTGGCTTGGTAGGATTATTGGCAACTCTATATTTTCAATGGCGAGTGCCGCAACCAGGTGCAAAAGATATTAGTCAGTTCGTTCCGCCTGGAAATAGCAGTAATCAAGAACAACTTGTAATTGTTCGTGGCGAAGTGGCGAGTAATCCCCGCTTGACTCGCAGTCAGCGTGGACAATTTTGGCTGGAAGCGACTCAGTTAGATGAAGTCAAAAATGACAAAGGTTCAGCAGGTGTGCCAAAAGGGGTTACAGGTAAATTGTATGTGACGGTGCCTATACTTCAGGTGACTGGGTTATACCCTAGTCAACAAATTGCTGTGACAGGGATTTTGTACAAACCAAAGGCGGCTTCCAATCCTGGTGGTTTCGATTTTCAGAAGTTTCTCAAGCAAGAAGGAACGTTTGCTGGTTTGATTGGGAGACAAATAAATGTTTTGGATCAGGAACGGAAATGGGGATGGTGGCAAATTCGGGAGCGAATTGTGCGATCGCAAGTTCGTTGGTTGGGTATCCCTGAAGGGCCTCTTGTCAGTGCAATGGTTTTAGGCAGCAAAGCTGTTGATTTACCCTACGATATCCGCGACTTATTTGTACAAGCAGGATTAGCTCATGCTTTAGCAGCTTCCGGGTTCCAAACTTCTTTGATTTTGAGTGTGATCTTACAATTAACGAGGCGGGCAAGAAAAGGAACGCAATTTACCCTTGGCTGTTTGGCTTTAATCATTTTTCTGAGTTTAACAGGTTTTCAACCTGCGGTTCTCAGAGCCGTAATTATGGGTTTTGCGGCATTAGTCGGTTTGCTATTAAAAAGAAAAGTAAAACAGTTCGGCTCATTACTATTAGCAGCAACTCTGTTATTAGTGTTTAATCCTCTATGGATTTGGGATTTAGGTTTTCAATTGAGTTTTTTAGCAACATTGGGATTAGTTGTAACAGTACCCGCATTAGTCAATCGACTAGGATGGCTACCGCCTGCGATCGCTGCTTTGATTGCCGTTCCCCTAGCTGCCACTATTTGGACTTTACCTGTGCAACTTTTTGTCTTTGGGGTTGTACCATCTTATAGTTTGTTGCTGAATGTTATTAGTACTCCATTAATTTCGATCATTAGTATAGGTGGAATCATCAGTGCTTTAGTGGGTTTAATTTGGACTCAGGCAGGAAGCTTTTTAGCTGCGGTATTGCATTACCCGACTGATTGGCTAATTAAACTAGTGGAATTTTTTAGCAAGCTGCCAGGGAATTCTGTTGCTGTAGGCAGCATATCTACTTGGCAACTTTTGGCGATTTATACACTGATTATATTGGTTTGGCTAGTGCCTTGGTGGCAGAGGCGGTGGTGGTTTGCTAATGTGATTGCCATTGGTTTAGTATTCATTCCCCTTTGGCATTCTACAAATACATTATTTAGAATAACAGTATTAGAATCTGGTACGGAACCAATTATAGTTGTTCAAGATAGAGGGACAGTAACTGTAATTAATAGTGGCGATGAAGGGACAGGACGTTTTACCATTTTACCGTTTTTACAACAACAGGGTGTAAATCAAATTAATTGGGCGATCGCAACTGATTTCCAAGGCAATGAAAGTAATGCTTGGTTGGAATTACTGCAACGTTTACCAATCAAAAAATTTTATGAATATTCCCCCAAGCCAGAAAATTCAATTGCAACTCAGGCAATCCAACAAGAATTACAAAAGCATCAAGGATCTTACCAACCGTTAGCAGTTGGCCAAGCTGTGAAAACGGGTTCAATAGTGGTGCAATTAATCAACGATCAATTACCTATTTTACAATTGCAAATTTTAGATCAGAATTGGTTATTAGTAGGTAATATCAAGTCTAAAGAGGTACAGCAACTAGTTAAGAGTGGGAGTTTACCTCGTCCACAAGTGTTATGGTGTGCGCCTCAGTCATTAAAAGATTTAGTGATTGCTCTGCAACCACAAGTAGCGATCGCTTCTTCTGCCAACTTTGATCTAAAAGCGTTATCGGAAGTGAACCAAAGTCAAACAAAATTATTTTTTACAGGACGAGATGGGGCTATTCAATGGACACCTAATGGTCAGTTTGAGGCATTTATTGAAGCAACAGAGAATAAGTCTTCTGTCTTATAAAAACTCAAAACCAAGTAAATTTAAAAACATGATATTTATTTTTAAGCAAAACTAACTAAAGATAGATGTATAGCCATTCGCAAGCAAGTAACCTCTCAAAAGGTCTAAGAAAGGTCTATTTACTGAGCAGGTGCTAACCCTATGCTTGGGGTAAGTAAGTGGTTATGAAGAATTCAAGGTTTGTAGTAATGGCTGAAACTCTTACTAGGAGACAATCTAGTTACTTTTACATTGCGTAACATAGTTTGATTTATTCTTGCCCACTTACTTAATTTTTGTATTTTCATACGTGCTGACACGGATTACCACAGGAAGATATAGAAAATGGGAAGTTTAATTGAATTTACGTTGTTTGCTCCTCGTAATGAAGGAGCAGCTTTAATTGGGTCTTTTTCTGAGTGGAAAGAAATCCCAATGGTAAAAAGTGAAGATGGTTATTTCCGCACTCAAGTAAAACTGGAAGATGGAATTTATCAATATAAATTTCGCGTTCAAAGCAAAAGCCCGAATTTTGCACTTGATGAATGGGTAGACGTTATTGATCCTAAAGCAACAGATGTTAATGAAACAGAAAAATCCAGCATAGTGCGGATTAGAAATGGGAAACGAATTATTGATACTTATGTTTGGCAAAACGACAAAAAAGCGTTGCCTGAAAATAGTGAATTAGTCATATATGAAATGCACGTTGCAGATTTTACTGGTGATGAGGTTGATCTTGACAAAAGAGGTAAATATTTAGGAGTAATTGCTAAGTTAGATTATCTGCTTAAATTGGGAGTTAATGCAATTGAATTAATGCCAGTTAATGAGTACCCTGGTAACTATAGCTGGGGTTATAAAGTGCGCCACTTCTTCGCTACAGAATCTAGTTACGGTTCAACAGAAGATTTAAAGCGATTAATAGATGAGTGTCATGCTAGAGGCATTCGCGTTTTTATGGATGGAATTTATAACCACACAGATGAAGAATGCCCGTTAATGCTAATTGACCGAAATTACTGGTATTACGAACACATGCATTATCCCGAAGATCCAGATAATTACTGGGGGCCAGAGTTGAACTATGATAATTATGATGAAAAATTAGATGTTAAACCTGGATGGAAATACGTCGGGGATGTAGTGCAATTTTGGATTCAGGAGTATCACATTGATGGAATTCGCTTTGATGCAGTGCGCCAATTGGCTAACTTTGAATTTTTAGACTGGCTGGCGAAGCAAGGAAAAAACCATGCTGCACCCAAGCAGTTTTACAATATTGCTGAACATATTCCTGATACAAACACTGTAGTCAGGCCAGATGGGCCATTAGATGCTTGTTGGCATGAGAGTTTTCGGTACTTTATAGTTCCATATATTTGTGGAGAAACATTTGAGTTAAAACAACTAAAGCAAATTTTAGATCCTAGACAGCAGGGTTATGCAACTGCTACCAATGTGATAAATTATTTGGCAACCCACGATCGCGAACGTCTATTGCGAGAATTAGGCGATCGCGGTATCTTTGACACGGAGGCATTTAAGCGAGCGAAGTTAGCAGCCGTTCTCTTAATGACAGCGCTGGGTATACCAATGCTGTGGATGGGAGAAGAGTTTGGCGAATATCAGCAAAAAAGCGAAGATGTAACTAAGCCACAGAAAATCAATTGGTCTTTGTTATCAGGCGACCAGAATCATAATTTATTTGAGTATTATCAAAAACTCATTGCTCTACGCAAGCAGAATCTAGCCTTGCAAAGTGACAATATCGAATTTTTCCACGAAAATTCCGATGATAAAGTGCTGGCTTATACCCGATGGAATGAGCAGAATTCTCGTGTGGTTGTCGTGGTAAATTTCTCCGACCAGAATCTAACTAGATATCAAATTCCAAACTTCCCAACTGTTGAGTGTTGGCAAGATTGCTTCGATAATCGTGAAGTTGAAGCTAGAGAAGATGGTTTAGTTACTGATTTGCCAAGCTATACAGCCAAGATATTTGTTTAGCAGTTGTAGTCTGTCTGGCTCCTGATTTACTTAGTCTCCTATAGTGCAAGACATAGGAGCCAAGATGATTCCACATCCACCTTGATGGCTGTGATATTATGGGAGACTGCTACATACATTTAGAAAAACTAGAAATTGAATCGATCATGGCTCTGACGCAACTGCGGAAACAAGAAATAATTTCCAACTACCAAGTTCACGAAACCGACACTGGGTCGGCCGATGTCCAAGTTGCCATGCTAACTGAGCGCATTAACCGCCTCAGCGAACATCTCCAGGCAAATAAAAAAGACCATTCTTCCCGGCGGGGACTGTTGAAGCTAATTGGTCAGCGCAAGCGTCTTCTAGCTTATATATCTCAGGAAAGCCGGGAAAAGTATCAAGCTTTGATCGCTCGTCTCGGTATTCGTGGATAGGGATTACCGCTTATGTCTGCTGAAGAATCTGAACGGAGTCGCTTGCCCTTTGAACCAAACAAAAAGCGCCAAAAACCCGCAAAAACTCAAAGTAAACCAGCAGCACAGCCACAAGAATCTGGCAAACAGGCTGATAGAAAACGGTCTTACACCAAACAAGAGATGGCTATTCCCCAAGTAGTCAGCCAGAGGATGATCCGCCGGGTAGCTGGGTTCTGTGGTGTACCAACAGCTTTGGGCATTAGCGTCCTAGTTGTTAGCTATCTGCTTGCTATCTACTCTAAGATCCAACTACCTCCCATCGCCGTGTTATTGGTGAACATGGGATTATTTGGTTTGGGGGTTTTAGGGATAACTTATGGCGTTCTTTCTGCCTCTTGGGATGAAGAAAGAGTCGGAAGTTTGCTGGGTTTGGGTGAGTTCAACACCAATTGGGGACGAATGGTGGCAGTTTGGCGCGAAACTCGCCAAAAAAACTCATAATGATCAGCGCTCAGGTATTAGATAACTGTGGTATTGGGTAAATGAAGAAGTGCATGTTGAAGTTGAAATTTTATAACTTCAACATTGCTAATTAAAATTATGTAATCTTTTTTATACCCCATATCCAGTTATTTAGCAGTAAAGCTACTGACTGAGCGCTATATTTTGTAAATAAATTTTATTTTTAACTCTTTGTAATTAGGCTAATAAGCAACAATAAAGTTAGTCCATTTACAGACAATTTAACTCAATTAATAATCAGGAAGTTTCACATGATTATAGTAATGAAAAGTGGTTCCCCAGAGGCGGAAATAAACCGCATTGATGAGGAACTAACTAGCTGGGGGCTAACTCCAGAAAAAATTGTTGGTCAACACAAAGTAGTTATTGGTTTAGTAGGTGAAACTGCCAGCTTAGATCCACTACAAATTCAGGAACTTAGCCCTTGGATTGAGCAGGTGTTGCGGGTAGAGCAGCCTTACAAACGAGCCAGCCGTCAGTACCGCCACGGCGAAGCTTCGGAAGTGGTGGTTAATACTCCTAATGGAGCGGTGGTATTTGGTGAACACCAGCCTTTAGTAGTCGTTGCCGGCCCTTGCTCCGTAGAAAATGAAGAAATGATTGTGGAGACTGCAAGGCGCGTCAAGACGGCTGGAGCTACATTTTTGCGCGGCGGGGCATACAAACCTCGGACTTCACCTTACGCCTTCCAAGGACACGGCGAGAGTGCTTTGGATTTGTTGGCGAGGGCACGGGAAGTCAGCGGACTAGGTATTATTACAGAAGTGATGGATGCTGCTGACCTGGATAAAATTGCGGAAATTGCTGATGTAATCCAGGTGGGGGCAAGGAATATGCAGAATTTCTCCTTGCTCAAAAAAGTGGGAGCGCAGCCGAAACCAATTCTGTTGAAGCGGGGAATGGCGGCTACTATTGAAGATTGGTTGATGGCAGCCGAGTATATTCTGGCATCTGGCAATCCCAATGTAATTTTGTGTGAAAGGGGAATACGCACCTTTGACCGTCAGTATACGCGAAATACGCTGGATTTATCAGTAGTGCCTGTGTTGCGAAAGCTGACTCACCTGCCAATTATGATTGACCCCAGCCACGGCGTAGGTTGGTCTGAGTTTGTGCCTTCAATGGCAATGGCTGCGATCGCAGCTGGCACAGATTCCCTGATGATAGAGGTTCACCCCAACCCTGCCAAAGCCTTATCCGACGGGCCCCAATCTCTCACACCAGACCGTTTCGATAACTTGATGCAAGAATTAGCAGTAATTGGTAAGGCGGTGGGACGTTGGCAGCAACCAGCAGTGGCTCTAGCTTAAAATTTAGTTGCAACTTCATGATCAGCTAACTCAGCAGAACTCCAAGTTTGTAGTAAGGACTTTAGTCCAGATAGACCTTACTATGAGCGATGAATCGCTTACTACAAACTAGGATTCTATTTTATGTTTAATTATACCTCAATACGCTTGGGTTAATGATTTTTGGTTTTGGTATTGATTTTAGGTATGTAGAGACTACCAATTGCAACGTCTCTACAAAAGACCTCTTGCAAAAGTCCCTAACAACCCACCCCCAACCCCTCCCCAAAGCATCGGGGAGGGGAGCGTTTGCTTTACTCAAATGCGGGGTGGGGTTCTTTATTTTTGATTTATGCAAGAGGTCTAAAGGATTTTGGGCTTAACTGAACTGTATTGAACGTATACCTATAAATAAAGCCGTCCTACTAATGATAGGAAGGCTTTATTTTGAGCTTTCTTTCTTTTCTTGAATTTAGTCAGAAGCTGATATTACTACTCAAAAATCACTCAAAACGGTTCACCACAGCGATTACTGTACTTGCGTGGGGAAAGCACCAGGTTGCACAGCTATGTTAAGACTTTGCCCATTGCGACGTAATTCCATACGTAAATCGCCCCCGACTTGGCTATTTTCTACTGCCTTTTGGACACTGCTAGCATCTGTGACTGCTTGTCCGCCAAGCTTTTGGATCACATCCCCAGCACGTATCCCTGCTTTAGCAGCTGGTGAATTTGGGACAACTTTCACAACTAATACACCTTTATCTTCATTCACACTCAAACCGCTATTGGGGTCTGAGTTGATATTTTGTTTTAGCTGAGGCGTTAACCCTACCATCTGAATTCCCAGATAAGGATGTTCTACTTTGCCTGTAGCTATTAGTTGATTGGAAATACGTTGTGCTGTGTTGATAGGAATAGCAAAGCCTAATCCTTGTGCCCCTTGGATAATTGCTGTATTCATGGCAATCACCTCGCCACGGGAATTTAGCAGGGGGCCGCCGGAGTTACCGGGATTAATCGCTGCGTCAGTTTGAATATACTCTACTCGCCTATCGGGAGCGCCGATTTGATTGCTACTGCGTCCGGTGGCACTGATGATTCCAGTAGTTACTGTATTATCTAGTCCAAGGGGGTTGCCGATCGCGATCGCCCATTCTCCCGGTTGCAGTTGATCTGAGTTACCCAAAGCTACTGAAGGTAGATTCTCTGCCTGAACCTTGATAACAGCAACATCGGTTAATTCATCTTTTCCTAACACCTTACCTTGCAAGGTGCGCCCATCCTTGAGTGTCACTGTCACTGTATCAGCACCATCTACCACATGGGCATTAGTGAGAATCCGACCATCGGCACTAATGATAAAACCTGAACCAGTACCCCGTTCTACCCTTTCTCTTGATTGTGGCAGTTGGGAACCAAAAAAGCGGCGAAAAAACGGATCGTTAAATTCATCTGGTATCTGAGTTCTTACCGTTCGGGAAGAGTTAATCCGCACTACTGCTGGCCCGACCTTTTGCACCACCCGTGTTACAAAGTTAGGATCTGTGGCAGCTGGTAATGGAGGAGCAGCATTTACTCGACTAACTGCCAAATTAGATGCACTCTCAGACACCTGCCGAGAATGTCCAGCCATATAGCCGCCTGCTAATGTCATACCTGATCCTAGAAGCACCAGCGATAGAGAGGCGGCAGCCTTTTTCCAGGGCGCTCGATTACGGTATTTGGCTTCAGCAGTGTTATGTGAAATGCTATTTGATGGGTGTTCTCTGTCACGAGATTCGTTTTGCATTGCTGTCTGGAAGGATATTTAGATGTATTACTAATGTAGATATGATTTGTGACAGTTTTGTTGCAAAGGTATTGCGTTGTTGTGAAAGCTTTAGCATTTTACTGAACCGTATTGGAATATAGTCATTCGTAGAGGCGCACAGCACTGCGTGTTCTATACTATGCCTGAAGGAATAAAAATGGCACAGGGGAAAATCTTACTTAAACCTGGCACTTTATGGACAAGTGTTAAAGAACGAACTGAACATGCTTTGCAATGCGGGGCGCTACTGTCGATTCCGACAGAATTTGAATTTGTTGAACAGGAAGGCGTGCGGTTTTTAGTGCGGATTTTGTCTAACCTGAATCGCAAAAAAGCAGCTAAGGAGAAACAGGAAAAACAATCTGCTACTTTTGGTGAAGAGTTTAATCCTTTTTTGCCCTACGAAGAGGATTTATTTGTGGCGGATATTTCTGAGACTCATGTATGTATTTTAAATAAATTCAATGTTGTTGATTATCACTTGCTAATCATCACCCGTGCCTTCGAGGAACAGGAAAGCTTACTCACCCTGGAAGATTTTACAGCTATGTGGGCATGTTTGGCTGATTTTGATGGTTTAGCATTTTACAACAGTGGCAAAACCGCAGGTGCTAGTCAGCGACATAAACATTTGCAATTAGTGCCGCTACCACTTGCACCTTCGGGGCCGCAGATACCTATTGAACCTCTGCTAACAGCTGCACAATTTCAGGAATCGATACCTTCTGCTGCATCCGCTACGCCAACGGTAGGCTTTCCCAACGCAATCCCAAAACTTCCTTTTGTACACGCTTTCGCACCATTAAATCCCCATTGGGTGCGATCGCCATTCGCAGGAGCACAAGCAACTTTGGAAGTTTATCATACATTGCTACATTCTGTGGGATCTGGTGCTTACAATCTGCTAGCGACACGAGAATGGATGTTGATCGTACCGCGATCGCAGGAGCATTTCCAATCTATCTCTGTGAATTCATTAGGATTCGCTGGTGCTTTACTAGTGCGGAATCCAGCAGAAATGGAGATTCTCAAAGCCCAAGGCCCGATGACCATCCTCAAGAGTGTTGCTGTATGCTAATCTGGCGTTGCATATTTTAATCAATATGGCTTCGGCATCGGATCAGAATGTATAAAAGCATAACAATGTAAAAAGCTAATCTGCGTAACCGTTTGAGCAACGTCGAATGTGTAGTTAACTACAACCAACTGTCTGGGCATGTGCAAAACATTTATAGGACGGGCAGCCAAATCATGAGTATCGCTAAAGTTGCTTAGATTTGCCTAAGTACAGATGAAAAAGGTTCTGTGGGCTAGAAAGAATAGAAAAAGTAATAACTCAGTACTCATAACTCAGCACTGGCTCAACGCCCCGCTACTGCCAACAGCACTTAGCACTTCTGAATGCGGTTATGATCAAAGAGGCTAGGAAAATAACTTTTTAGCCAAGATACCTCTTGGATTGTAAGCTACTTTTTTTAATCACTTTTCTAATGGAAATTACTGAATTCTTAGAATTTTCAATTGGACGATGGCGATCGCACCATAGCGATCATTATCTAGCATTCGCTTACCTTGAGCAAGTGCTTTCTAAGACTGACATTGAGCCTCAATCCGTCCATGAGTCGGCGGTGGTAGTAGAAATCTGTTTGGATAAATCTAGATAAAGGTATGGATATTGAAACCCACGAGCAAATATGGGGGTCAACCTCTGGCCCTTTGCGGTTTGAAAAACGGGAAAGTTTTGCTGATGATTTATGTGCGGTGAGCGCTTTATGTCAATTCAGCTTGAATCTATTAAATCTAAAATGTTACCTCCACAAGCTGAAAAAAAAATGCGCTGCTGGATTCGCAGTCGCCACTTGATTTGTTCGGGCAACTTTTTTATTTTCGAGACATTAGAATATACGACCATTGAAAGATTCTCTCAATGTGTCGCTTCTTTAGGAGGAACAGTAATATGCGTTGAACCGATTAATAAAATTTGGATGGGCGATCATCGCCAAGTAATTTTATATCAGGCAAAAGCTAGTTTACATACGCCTCATCATACTTTGAAACAATACTGGATAAAAGCCGGTAGTGCATACACTAAATTTGATGAGCGTGTTTGAGAGTTACTATCCTGCGGAAATATTTCTGACAGGCGTTTACACTACAATTCAAAATTAAGTTTTGAATTTTAAATACTCCCCAAGGGGGTTGACGGCTAATTGTTAATGTCTAATTGCTAATTTTTTATGATGATTAGCTGTTAGTTATTAATAGTTAGCCGTCTAAGTTTGTTAGAGAATATAACTAAAAAGCTCTCCACAACTTGATAAATTAATGGTGGCTGTAAACAACAAACGCTTTAGTACAAGTTAAAAACGTAGCGATGGCGTGCAATAATTCTAGAAAGTGCGTAGACGGGTAGCAGCTTGTCGCCAAACATCGTCTCAAAGTTTCACCAACTCCAAATCGCGTTCTGCTCGTTGGATGGCTCCTTATTTTAACTGTTCTCTAAGATTGATTAAGGCTTTCTGAGTAATATAATATTGCACAGCTTCGTTAATGAATCGACTGCGATCGCGTAGGGTTTCCTCTGGAGAATCGCCTTTTTCAATGACTTGATCAATTAGTTCAATTGTCTCATCTGGTAAGGTGATGTTAATCCGGCGATGCATAATTTTTCGCTCTGTTTTGCATGGCAATTTTATTGTATATATCTAAAGTGTGTGTAGTTACAATCCGGTTCGGATAAGATCCCCCCGCCTGTGGCGACCCCCTTAAAAAGGGGGTAAACCGACGAAGTTAGCCCCCCTTTTTAAGGGGGGTTGGGGGGATCTTCGCAGGGTAAACAAGCTAACCGAACCGTATTGTGTGTAGTTATGCAAAAAAAAGCGTAGTTTACCGCCGTAGGCATCGGCTGCAATAATTAGGAAAAACACCATCGCTTGGCTTTCACTTAATATCATCGCAGAGACGCTTATCGCTCTCATTCAAATTTGGGTTATTCTGCAAATAATCATGCAGCCAATTGCAACCCCGCACCAGCAATTGGTCTAAGTTATTCACAGGCCACAACCGCGCTGTGTTGTCATCAGATGCCGTAGCGATGGTTTTGCCGTCCGGGCTAAAACTCACATTAAAGACACAGCTTTGATGCCTTTTGAATTCGGCGAGCAATTGCCCGTTGAGCGTCCATAACCGCGCTGTGTTGTCAGCTGATGCTGTGGCGATGGTTTTAGCGTCCGGGCTGAAACTCACACCCCTGACACTGCCTTGATGCCCCTTGAATTCGGTGAGTAGTTGCCCATTGAGCGTCCACAACCGCGCTGTGTTGTCAGCTGATGCTGTGGCGATGGTTTTAGCGTCCGGGCTGAAACTCACACCCCAGACATAGCCTTGATGCCCTTTGAATTCGGTGAGCAGTTGCCCATTGAGCGTCCACAACCGCGCTGTGTTGTCAGCTGATGCCGTGGCGATAGTTTTGCCATCTGGGCTAAAACTCACACCCCTAACATAGCCTTGATGCCCTTTGAATTCGGTGAGCAGTTGCCCGTTGAGAGTCCACAACCGCGCTGTGTTGTCATCTGATGCCGTGGCGATAGTTTTACCGTCCGGGCTGAAACTCACACCCCTGACACTGCCTTGATGCCCTTTGAATTTGGTAAGCAGTTGCCCATTGAGCGTCCACAACCGCGCTGTGTTATCAGCTGATGCCGTGGCAATAGTTTTGCCGTCCGGGCTGAAACTCACACCCCTGACACTGCCTTGATGCCCTTTGAATTTGATAAGCAGTCGCCCGTTGAGCGTCCACAACCGCGCTGTGTTATCAGCTGATGCCGTGGCGATAGTTTTGCCGTCCGGGCTGAAACTCACACCCCTAACATAGCCTTGATGCCCTTTGAATTTGGTGAGCAGTCGCCCGTTGAGCGTCCACAACCGCGCTGTGTTATCAGCTGATGCCGTGGCGATGGTTTTGCCGTCCGGGCTGAAACTTACACTTAAGACACTGCCTTGATGCCCTTTGAATTCGGTGAGCAGTTGCCCGTTGAGCGTCCACAACCGCGCTGTGTTATCAGATGATGCCGTGGCAATAGTTTTGCCGTCCGGGCTAAAACTCACACCCCCGACATAACCTTGATGCCCTTTGAATTTGGTGAGCAGTTGCCCGTTGAGCGTCCACAACCGTGCTGTGTTGTCATCTGATGCCGTGGCGATGGTTTTGCCGTCCGGGCTGAAACTCACACTTAAGACACTGCCTTGATGCCCTTTGAATTCGGTGAGCAGTTGCCCGTTGAGCGTCCACAACCGCGCTGTGTTATCAGATGATGCCGTGGCGATAGTTTTGCCGTCCGGGCTGAAACTAACACCCCTGACACTGCCTTGATGCCCTTTGAATTTGGTGAGCAGTTGCCCGTTGAGCGTCCACAACCGCGCTGTGTTATCATCTGATGCCGTGGCGATGGTTTTGCCGTCCGGGCTGAAACTCACACCCCTGACACTGCCTTGATGCCCTTTGAATTCGGTGAGCAGTTGCCCGTTGAGAGTCCACAACTGCGCTGTGTTGTTAGCTGATGCCGTAGCGATGGTTTTGCCGTCCGGACTGAAATTAACACTTAAGACACTGCCTTGATGCCCTTGGAATCGGTTAAGTTCTTTGATTTTATCGAGAATAGTATCCAAAGCAAAAATAGGGCTGATAGCTGGATATTTTTCTAAAGGGCGACCATCTTTTACGAAAGTTTTTAACTCTTTCCCACTCTGCATTGCCGCCACCAATGATTCTAACTCGGCATACTCAAACTGTTTTAAGGCATTAACACCTGCTCGTTCTAATTCCGTTCCCTTTTGTGATTCTTTTTGTGCTGTCTGTGCTGCGCGTGTATCTCTATATGCTTTTGTAAGTGCTGCTTGTACTTGACTCAAAATAGTTTGAGCCTGTTTAGCTTTAAATTCTGCTTCTTGTTGTTGTCTATTTGCCTGTTGTACTTTCTTTTCAGCAATTTTGACTTGTTTGTTAGCTGTTTGGATTTTTTCCTCTGCTTGCAAGCGTTGTTCTCGCTCTCTTGCTAGTTCTGCTAATATTTCATTGCCCTGTTGTTGGCGAATGAACGCCACGAGATAATCATGCACCAGTTGATAACGGTCAGCTGGCGATTCTGGTAACAGCAATACTAACCTTGATGCCACAAAAATCTCTAACACCAAATCTAGTTTATCGGCTTCTACTGCCAAATCTGCGACTAACTCAGCACGAGTCTTCAGGGGACGAGTACCATTTTCATCTGTAAGTAAATATAAAACCAGTCGAGCAACCTGTTCATTCTCCGCGCCACAATCTTGGATGACTTCTTCTAAAAACCGCTCAACCAGTTTTTCTTTTGTACCAAACTGACGATAACTATCTAAACTTGTAATTTTCTCAGTTTGCAATTGCGTCCCCACAATTTGTAGCTCAATTGGGCGTACCTCCCCCAACTCCCCTGCTAAATCTTGCACTAATTGATCAATTAGCTCAGGCTCAAGGTAAAATTGAGAACGTTCTGTTAAACTCTGCACCACAGCCTTAGCATCGACTGGCGAAAAGTTACCCAAGTAATAGCGAATATTTTTATCGAGAATATTATTATTAATTGCACTTAAATTAAATAAACGTTCTAATTCTAATAAATAATGTAAATAATCTTCCCGCAAAGACAAAATTACCTTGACAAAAGGAATATCTAGACAAACTCGCAAAAACTCATAAAACACTCGTCGTTGACTTTGGTCTAGATAAACAAAGAAAAACTCTTCAAACTGGTCAAACATTAAAACCGTCAACAAATTCCGGTCAGCATTTCTCCGTAATTGTTCTAAAATAGCTGCTGAAGAATCAAGATTAGCAAATAATTGATTACTTCTTACTTCCTCAAAAGCCTTAGCCAAACACCGCCCCAACATTCCTACCCAATCTGTATAAACTCGCAACAAAATAGGTAAAGCATCTCGCTCACCAATTGCTTGCTGTTGCAATGCCGGGATTAACCCACCTTGCAAAATCGAACTTTTCCCCACTCCTGACTGACCATGAATTACAGTCAATTTATGCTCAGTCCCGCCAATTCTTTCTCGCAAACGTTTAACATCTTGTCCCCGACCAGAAGCAGCAATTTCTTGAGCAATGGTTTCAGGATTTTCCACTTGCAACTGTGCAGAATTAATTGCCTGTCGCTGTGGGTTGAGATAAGATGCACCAACAAAAGCGCGGAAACCATACTGCTGTTCGATTTGTAGTTGCTTTTGTTTAATCTGAAAAGCTTTGAGATATTCGCTTTGTTGAAAGTAGAGTAAGCGTAACCTTTCTAATATAGATATATATAATTGTGGGTTGTACTGATGATTACTTTCATCTTTCGCAGCTTCTAAATTAGTAATTGCTGCTTTAACTTCACCTAAACCCTGTTGTGATTTTGCTAAAATAAACCGATATAAAGCAAATTGATATGGTTGTAAATTAGGTATCGCAGCTAATATTTGCAATGCTTGTCCTGCGTGTTTATGAGCTTCATCCCACTGTGACTGCTCTAAGGCTACCTCTGCCAAAAATCCATAATCTTGAGCCAACTGCAACGATGCTCCATAATTTTGATGTAGCGGCAGAGATTTTTCAACAAGGCTTTGCAACTCTGACCATTCCTGTAAACGTTGTAACACTTCACTCAGTTTAATAATATGTTTTGCAACTAAATCTGAACGTTGTGCTTGTTCAAAAATATCAATAGCTTGCTGAAAGTAAATTCTAGACTCTTGCCAATAGCGTTGATTTTCTGTCTGATTTTTTTCAGATTTGCGGTTATAAGCTGAAGCAATATTAACGAGTAATATACCTTGTCGTTCTAAATAATTACTTTGTCGCCAGAACTCTAAACTTTGTTGATAATGCGCTAAAGCAGAATCTATCTGGTCATGTAGATAATCATTGAAGCCAAGCACAAAATCTAAACTTGCTTGAAGTGCTGCTTCTAATACTTCTCCTCGATTTTGCAAATCTTGACGGGCGGTTTCTAGTTCCCGGCACATTTGGGGATTGGGCGTTATATCACCTGCAAAAATTTCATCACTTTTTTGCTGAAGGAAATTGACTAACTCATCGGTAGGGTTTTCAAAATCAATGATAGTTGCCCAATTCTCTAAATCAGTTGCTAATCGAATAAATTTTTGCAGAACTGAATCATTAACCCACAACAATATCGGAAACGGGAAGTTTTTTCTAAACTCCTCCCGTACTTGGTTAGCTGAAGTCAGAACTGTATCAATATCTTTAACCGACTCCAAACCAAAAACCATTAATGCTGGTGGCTGTTCATCTAAGAGTTGTTCGCGTATATTTGTGTAAAGCGTTTTGACTGATGCAGGTAAAGTAATTTTGCTAACGTGTACAGGAGATAATTGGTGCAGGCGTTCTACCATGCGTTGACGTAAATCAACATAGTTACAGCGTAGCAAAATCAGCGAAAATCCCCCCTGAGAAAGGGTAATTGTTCGCACCAGAGTTTGCAATGAATGCTCATTATCAGGGGCTAAATTCTCTGGCTCTTGCTGATTACTCATAACATAAATAATTTATTTTATACTACAATCCGCTTGGGTTAAGTAGCGTAGTAGGTTGGGTTGAGGAACGAAACCCAACATGAATAAGGCTAACGCACCATCAACAATTGAAGGTGCATTACGCTAACGCGATAACACACCCTACTGAAATGGTTCCCGTTACAACCCAGACCGCTCCCGTTATAATCCAATACGCTTGGGTTAAGGCTAAAACTCTTTGTCAAAGTCAATTTTTTTACGAACCACAGAGACGCTGAGGGCACTGAGAGAAGAAATAAATGCTTAACTGAACTGTATTGCGTTACAACCCAGACCGCTCCCGTTACAACCCAGACCGCTCCCGTTACAACCCAGACCGCTCCCGTTACAACCCAGACCGCTCCCGTTACAACCCAGACCGCTCCCGTTACAACCCAGACCGCTCCCGTTACAATCCAGACCGCTCCCGTTACAATCCAGACCGCTCCCGTTACAATCCAGACCGCTCCCGTTACAATCCAGACCGCTCCCGTTACAACCCAGACCGCTCCCGTTACAACCCAGACCGCTCCCGTTACGATTTTAATCAAGTCTAGGCGATTGGGCGTTGCATAAAATAGGAATGATTCTTGTGGGGTGGGCATCCTACCCATAGGTGTCAACTTAAGCTAAAATGCGTGTCCCACATACGTTTTACCCCCCTTAATCCCCCCGATATATTGGGGGGAAAAGAAATGTAGTTCCCTCCCCTTTATAAGGGGAGGGTTAGGGTGGGGTGACGAGGATAGTCATGGTAAGTGAGTAGTTTTCAAGGGTTTTACGTTAAGTTGACACCAATGCATCCTACCCCGCCCGGAAATACAAAGGACGGGCAAGATACCCATCCCACAAAACCAGCAGATTCATAACCTAAATTCCTTGGCTTCAGCCAAAATCGGATTGATATCAAACCAAGAACCATCCTCATCCCGGTATTCAAATACAAACATACTGCGGAGCAAAAGTTCATATCTTTCATGACCTCTCAAGTTTTTCTCTTGCGTCACCTCACGCAGTAATTCCCATTCATCGGGCGTAATTGCTAAAGTTAGCTCATTGCGGCGTTGTTTAATCACCCTATCCACACACTCCCGCGACAAAGGTGGGTCTTCTTGCTGAAGACAGCGAAACAACAGCATCAACAAGTTACGCAAATGACCACCGCTAACTTGGCAAAGTCGCTCTAAAGTATCAGGACTATCAAAAACCTCGGTAATTAAATGCTGGCTTTGTTCCCAATTGACACTAGGAAAAGCCCTCGCCATAATCATCTGTTGCAGCAGGGTGATTCCTTGTGAAAATTGTGAACCATCTTGTAGTTGCACAGGAATCATCGGCAAAACCTTGGGGTCTGCGCCAAAGCGATTTGTTAACCTTCCTAAAGCGTTGGAAAAAATCAACACTAACGGAATTGTATAAACAACATGACAATTTAGCTGGTTTAACTGTTCACCCCGTTCAACAAAGAGATATTCTGGCTGGTAATGACCGGAAGGCTTCAAAGAATTATCAACTCGGTCAAGATTATCTACAATTACCACCAGTCCTTTTTTACCTTGCTGCTTCAGTTTTTCTATAGCAGGCTTGAGCAATTCTTTGTTAATTGATTCTAAAATGCCATTGGTGCGCGGTTCTAAATATTGTCGTAACTGACCGCGAAGTTTAGGACTATCTTTAGTTTTGGCGGTAATCTTGGCAATACCTACAGACAACTCAGCCTCAACCCCAATGTCTAACGGCGTTTGCAAAAACTCTGAAATTTCCGTAAATAGATTTTTAAAGTATCCTGGTTTGAGATTAATTTTGATTGCTTCTAGACTTTGACTCACCTCACGAGCTACTGCCAGTAAAATATCTGTAACATCAATATCAGCCATATCTAGGCTTTGGCTAGACTCGAAATAAACCACATGAAATCCCTGCTGCTCTAACTCTGCCTTTAGCCGCAGTAACTCAGTGGATTTGCCACAGCCGATATGTCCGGTAAATAATTGGCAAGTAGGTTGCTCAGGTGCAAGGCGGGTGATAGTTCGCCCAAGTTCTTCAATAATCTTGGCACCACGCACTTTAGAGAAATCAATATAATATTGTCTATCCTCCGGTTTGCTCACAACCAGAGTCTTACTGGGGTTGCAAGCTTGAAAAAACCTGACTAAATCTAGTTTCATCACAAATCACCCGAAATTAGGCTGACACTCTTGCCCATTTCAGTGATTATACAGACGATAAAGCCGCTATTTCGGAAAGACCTTCTTCAAATTGACTGATTATTTATGTCTGCTCAATTAACCAGAATTAAGAGGAACCCAACCCCGCTCTTCGAGCTACGGTGTACACACAAGTCGAAAAATTCTCTACCCACATTTTTATCAGAGTGAAACTGTCACACTTACCGACATCCCGCCCAGAACTGAAGTTCAGCGGCTCATAGCTGAAGTCCACTAAGCGTGGACTGAATTAATCATTTAGTCCACGCTTAGTGGACTTTAGCTATGAGACTCGGAATTCATTCCGAGGCGGGATAGAAACGCAGTGCCAGATTTATTAATAAAGATATGGCTGCGGCAAGACTTGTGTGTACACCGTAGGCAAGCGAGGAGGGGAGCAAAAACGTAGCTTTGGCTCTTTGCTTTAAAATCAATGAAAAGATGTCCACCCCACAATAAATTCCTACAATTCCAACTTTTCACCGCGAATCGAATAATCCAACAACTCCATCGGGTGAATAACTGAAATCTTTTTACCTTGCAACTGCAAATGCTTCGTAATTTGCAAAGTACACCCCGGATTAGCAGAAGCAATTAACTCAGCACCAGTATTCAATAAATTCTGCACTTTTTGCCGACCCAATTCTTCAGAAACTTCTGGTTGCAGCATATTATAAACCCCAGCACTGCCACAACATAAAGCCGCATCTATTGGTTCTCTCAACTTCACACCTGGAATTTGCCGCAATATCTGACGCGGTTGGACGCTAATCTTTTGTCCATGCAATAAATGACAAGCATCTTGATAAACTAAATTCAAAGGTTTATCAGTCAGTGGCGATAGTTTCGCTGTTAAGCCAACAGTTGCCAAAAACTCTTGAGCATCTTTCACCTTAGCTGCAAAATCCTTTGCTTTTTCCCGATATTCTGGGTCACTTTCTAAAATGTGACCGTATTCCTTCAAAGTATGACCGCAACCAGCAGCATTGATAATCACGAAATCTACATCCGTATTGGCAAAACTATCAATCATCTGCCTTGCTAAAGCTTTCGCCTGTTCTGTTTGTCCTTGGTGTTCGGGAAGCGCTGCACAACAACCTTGAGATTTGGGAATCACCACTTCACAACCATTCGCTGTTAAAACCCGCACGGTTGCTTCATTCACTGGGGAGAAAAACAGCCGTTGCACGCAACCCAAAATCATCCCAACTCGGTAGCGCTTTTCACCTTGGGCGCGAATAACAGTAGGCAAATTATCCTGAAAAGATTTGAGAGTAATTTCTGGCAGAATAGATTCCATTGCTGCCAAACGGGGCGATATTTTATTGAGTAAACCCGTAGCGCGAAAGAATTTTGCAAACCCCAACTTTTGATAAACCAACAACGGAACTAATAAAATCCGTAAAAGGTTGGGATAAGGAAACAAAGAAAATATCAGTTGACGAAAAAATTTATCTGGCAAACTGCGAGGATAATTTCGTTCAACTTGATGACGAGTTGCAGAAATTAACTTGTCATACTGCACACCAGAAGGACAAGTACTTACACAAGCAAGACACCCTAAACAAGAATCAAAATGTTCTACCGTTGCCGTATTGAGAGCAATTTCACCCTGATTAATTGCATCCATTAAATAGATGCGTCCTCTAGGAGAATCCATCTCCTTACCCAGCACCCGGTAACTGGGACAAGTCGAGAGACAAAATCCACAATGTACACAACTATCAATCAACTTTGGGTCAGGCGGATGATTAACATCAAACCCCTTCAAATTCTTTAAACTAGCCGTATTATTAACAGAATTTTCTGAAACTTGCATATTTCTTCCTTTCTCCTCTCTATCTCAGCGTTCTCTGTGTCTCTGCGGTTCGTTTTCTTAAAACTAAATTCCACCGACAAACCGCCCAGGACTTAAAATATTCTTACTATCAAACTGTTCCTTAATACGGCGCATCAACGGCAAGGCATTGCCCGTATAACCCCAAACATCTATTTCTTCTTTAACCGCCACTGGTGCTGATAGAATTGTTAAAAAACCACTATTAGCTTGAGTGCGTAGGCGCAGCCCGCCGTAGGCATCGCTTCCACAAGAGCGTAGCTCATCGCGCACTTTCAAAACTTGATTTTTATTTTCTAATTGTAACAAACCCAAACCACTACTTATATGAATTAAACCCAACTCCACCTGATTCAAAATCTCCACGGCAGCAGTAGGTAACACTCCTATTTTGCAAGTAATTACAGATTCTGTGCCAGTAGTATGTATACGTTCTTGCAATCTCTGCCATAGATTAGCCTCATCACCCTCGGCAAAAACTGCCCCATCTAAACCTAACTTTTGCCCAACTTCCAAAACTCGGTTTGACTGTTCCTTAACACTCTCACTAATACTTTGAAAACGGGCAATTAATCCCAGTCCTTGGCCCAAACCTAAGCTGGACACCAGTTTAGTTGATAGCAAATCAGCCTGAACTGGTGTTAATGCCGAACCTCGAAGGATATCAGCCGCTTGAGATACAGCCTCAGCTTTACCCGTTAGTACCACCGTTCCCGATGCCTCTGGTAGCGGATACACGCGGAAAGTTAGTTGACTAATAAAGCCTAATGTGCCATAAGACCCAGTAAACAACTTCATCAAGTCATATCCGGCAACATTTTTAACTACTCTCCCTCCAGCTTTAGCGACTTGTCCATCAGCACGCACAAAGGTAATGCCAAGTAGCTGGTCGCGCACACTACCATAACGTTGCCGCAGCGAACCTGTATCACCTGTGGCAACAATACCGCCAATGGTTGCTGACTCTGGTGCTGTGGGGTCAAGGGCGAGAAATTGCCGCGATTTTGCCAAAAGTGCTTGCAGATCAGAGAATTTCATCCCAGCTTCTACTGTGACAGTCAAATCACCAACAGCGTGTTCAATGAGTTGGTTAATGCGTTCTGTACTAACTACAATATCAACGCCCTTAGCTAAACCGCCCCAGCTAAGTTTACTGCCACTACCACAGGGGAGAACACGCCAGTTGTTAGTGTGAGCTGTAGCGATGACTGCGGCTAACTGTTGTTGAGTGCGGGGATAGACGATACAACTGGGAGAATTTCCAGAAGTTATAGCCTGTTGGATACGTTTTTGCTGACCGAGTTCGATATTTTCCCACAAGCAAACAGCATTTTCTTCGCCGACGATAGATGCAAAATCAGAAGCGCAGACGGCTTGCGGCCTGTCGTTAGACATTGCTTTCATTGAGTTTATTTTTTTACGCCCTACATCTAATTTACTGGCTAACCTGACCAAAAAAGCGCATTGCTACTAATATACGGTGGCTTTAGCAATGCCTACGGTGGTCACTGAGCGTAGCCGTTCGCGCAGCGTCTCGTAGAGAAGTGCGAACTGCGCCAACGCTAGCTTGTAATCAGCGCCAAATAAAAGCAGGTTTGTTCTTCAAGCGATCGCTACTCTTTTACAATAAACTTCTTGGAGTAGTTTGTAACTCTAAGGTTTATAACTAATGAGCTACCGATATTAATAATCTAATAAATTATTAGAAATAAATTTGTGATGCTCTTGTATTAACAGCGATCGCGCTTTGGTTGGGTAAGGTATTAGAGGATGTCTGAAAAGTTTTTTCGTATACACCTAACCTTTGGAGATCCCCCTAAATCCACGCCACTTGCTTCACTTGGGGAGACCCCAAGACCGCAGTGGCTCCCCGATAAATTGGGGGACTTTAAGACTCTTATTCCCCCTTTTGGGGGGTTAGGGAGGATCAACAAATATTTGATACTTCTCAGACATCCTCTTAAAGATCCGACTTAATCACCCAATTCCTAATACCTTTTTGGAATGTTTTAACTGCTTCCAGAGAATGTGAAGAGAAAGTAGTAAATGAGTGAAATTTACTCATCTACTACAGGTAGAGTTAGGAGACAATTTGTATATATACAAAATTTTCTCTGGGAAAATCAGAAATTACAGCGAAGTTATTTAAATAGACTACAGAGGTTTTAACTCATCCCCCGGCTTCAAGCCGGGGGATTTCGAGTCATTAGTCATTAGTCATTAGTCATTAGCACCAATGACTAATGACTAATAACTAATGACTAAATCGGCGGGCGGCTATCCCGGACACCCCTTGAAGGGATGGGATTCCCGCCGATTTTCGTTGAGAGAAGCCGATGCGTAGTCTATTCATTGGAATATAGCTAGAAAATTTTAAATTTTGATAATCAATTTATATTGCTCTGATTAACTTTAAAAAGAAAGGTAGCAGATGGATAAAAATTACCCCTCTGCTACAAGTAAGCGGAGGTATAAACTTGATTATTTAATTGGCATGAACCAATTCTTGAGGTGCTGCGGCGTCATATTCTACAGCTTTAACAAATTCCTTGAGAACGTCTTTGAGTCTTTGCTCAATTTCCTCATCTAACAGGACACTGTTATCAGCTTGTCGTTGAACTTGTTTATCTACTGCATAAACAGTAGCTAGGATATGCCGCGCTCCTAATTCAGATAACACAGGTTTCAGGGCATATTCAATTGCCAATAAATGAGCGATCGTTCCACCCAGAGCAATTGGTAACACGGGTTTACCTGTCAATGATTTTTGTGGTAGCAAATCTAGAAATGTTTTTAGCACTCCTGTGTAAGCAGCTTTGTAGATTGGGGTGGCAATAATCACACCATCTGCCTTTGCTAATAAAGCTTTTGGCTGTTCTAAAGCTTGGCTCTCGTAACGTCCAAAAACTAAATCTTCAGCAGGCAAATCCCGAACTGAAATAATGTCTACATGCAAGCCTTCTTGTTGTAAAAGCTTGGCAGTGTATTCGACAAAACCGTAAGTTCTAGATGGATGGGTTGGACTACCAGCGATCGCTAAAATATTTGTCATTCAATTAAACTCCCAATTTCTAAAATGGGTTCAGTATGTTTTGTGGTTTTGGTCTTCATAGCTGATGCTGTGTTGACCTGATCACTCAGACGTTTGTAGGGACGGCGCAAACTCATACTCTCTACTTCCCAGATGTAGCCATGAATAACTACATCCTGGGGAATTAAAGCAGAATTACGCAGCAATTCCACCTGCTGTGTGCAGATTTCATCCACATCGGTAAACGTTTTGATCCATTTGGAAAAAACGCCTTTTGGTAGCTTCAACTCTGGCAAAGCAGGATCGACACTAACTTGATCCACGTCAATACCTTGATTTCGCAATACCTCACTGAGAAAGTCTCCTGATGCTGTCATCATGCCACATTCGGTATGATTAATAACGATGATTTCTTTGGTGCCAAAAAACTGTGTAGTTAACATTGCTGACCGGATAGCATCATCCGTCACTAAGCCCCCAGCATTACGGAAAATATGAGCATCTCCTTCACCAATTCCTAATGCTTTTTCCACAGGTAAACGTTCATCCATGCACGCCAGCACCCACAAGCGTTTATTGTTAGGTATCCCCAACTGACGACGCAATGCCCACGCTTCTTTTTCTGAGATTTTTTGGTCAACTTGTTGGTGCAACATGGCTGGTAATCTTCTAGTTCTTAATTACTAGGATATGGACGTTGCTCTTTCCTGATGCTGTTGCTTAGGGAAATCTTCATTTGCCACAATCTCGCCAAATGGACTTAAGACATGTTGCTTTTCTACTGCTGGCAAATTCTCTAAGGGCAAATGGGGAAATAGAAGTTCTGCAACTCGATAAGCTTCCTCTAGGTGGGGATAGCCAGAAAGAATAAAAGACTCAATACCCAAAGAAGCATATTCCAACATCCTGGCAGCTACGGTTTGAGGATCGCCGACTAAGGCCGTTCCCGCACCACCCCGTACCAAACCAACTCCCGCCCACAGGTTCGGGCTTATCTCTAATGCCTCACGATTACCGTGGTGTAATTGAGTCATCCGGCGTTGTCCTTCTGAATCCATCCGAGCATAAGCTTTTTGGGCTTTAGCGATCGCCTCATCATCTACATACTTAATCAATTGATTCGCCGCATCCCAAGCTTCACCCTCAGTTTCCCGCACAATCACATGTAGGCGAATCCCAAACCGCAAAGTTCGGCCTTCTGATAAAGCAAGTCTGCGAACTGATGCAATCTTCTCGGCTACTTGCGCCGGTGGTTCGCCCCAAGTTAGATAGACATCTACATGCTTGGCAGCAATTTTTTGAGCAATAGGAGAGGAACCGCCAAACCACAAGGGCGGATATGGCTTCTGAACAGGTGGAAACAGCAGCTTACCATCTTGGATATTAAGATAGTCGCCTTGGAGATTAGCTTGTTCACCACTAGCTATCGCTCGCCATACTGTCAAAAATTCATCTGTTAATTCATAGCGCTGATCGTGATCCAAATGCAAGCCATCTCCCGCTAACTCCACAGGATCGCCTCCTGTCACCACATTAATCAGCAACCGTCCTCCAGAGAGGCGATCAAAAGTCGCCGCCATCCGTGCTGCTACCCCAGGTGATACCAAGCCGGGACGAATCGCTACCAAAAAACGCATCTGTCGCGTCAGTGATAGTAGTGTTGACGCTACAATCCAAGCATCTTCGCAAGATCGGCCCGTAGGCAACAATGCCCCTGTATAACCAAGGTCATCCACCGCTTGGGCAATCTGCCGCAGATAAGGAAAGCTTACTGCCCGTCCACCTGTAGCAGTTGCAAGGTAACGTCCGTCGCCGTGGGTTGGGATGAACCATAGTAGCTGCATGAGTTCTGTCCTTTTAAACTACGGCAATTCGATATAAATACCGCCCTTTGTTTATAGTTTTCAGAGTATCACATATTCTACTTAACCAAGCAAGAAGTTTTTCTGAAAACTCCGGTATCTTTATCAGACCAATGTATATTAAGCCGTGTTCGATCAGCTGGCGATCGCAAAAATTTGGTATTGGGCATTGAAAAGAGGCTCCAGGGGCGGGGTGCTGCTCTTGTTGAGGCGAAAGAGCAGCACCTTGCCGTCTTTTTTCTGTCTCTAGAAAGAATACAGCAATGACAGGTTTGTGTATATAACTTTACTTATCAGGAGTAATTCAGGGCGTAGACGCGTTGGCAAAGCCTCTCATAGAGAAGCGGTTTGTCGAGACATCGCTGATTATAGTTATTAATGTAGGGAATTCCGTACTAGAGTTGATTGCCCAGTGAACCGGAAAATAGAAAATAATAGATATATGGACAAACGATATTTTTTACAGGCTAGTGCGGTAATAGTCGGCACAGCATTGTTATCAAGGTATATCAAATGGGGGCCAGAAGAGATGACAACTTCTAAAAGTGGATTTGAAATTACTAAACCTGAAGAGGAATGGCGCACGATTTTAACGCCAGAACAGTTTAATGTGTTGCGTAAACATGGGACTGAACGCCCTCACACCAGCGCATTGGATAAGGAATACGACAATGGTACTTATTATTGTGCTGCGTGTGAACAGCCACTGTTTACCTCTGAAACCAAATTTAACAGTGGTACTGGCTGGCCTAGCTTCTTTAACCCGATTGAAGGTGCGATCGCTACTACTGTAGATAGGTCGTTGTTTATGACCAGAACTGAAGTACATTGTAGTCGCTGTGGTGGTCATCTGGGTCATGTTTTTGATGACGGCCCTGCACCCACAGGCAAGCGCTACTGCATGAACGGTGTTTCGTTAAAGTTTACGCCTGCCTAATTAAGTTGCAATCGCACGCACTAACCTAAATTATTAGATTTTGAGGCTTGACCAAGGGTGAATAAATTTTTGACAATAACTTCTCCTATTCAATGCTAGTAGGCTAAGTATTGTCAATTTAAAGAAATGCGACTCTTGGTCTTAGCTAGAGCTATTTACCTAAATCGTCCTATTTATTGGGGTCGTTTTTCTCCTTTTTGTCTTTGGGATCTTTTTTAGGTTTTTTAACTTCTTTATTACTTTTTCTTTCTTTCGACATCAGCGTTCTCCAACTAGGTTAATCAGTCAAAGCTTCCATATTCTGCCGTCAGTAAATCAGAAGATGATTTACCTGATATTTTTTTAAGGCAAAAAAGAAAGTATCAAACATAAATGCCACTAACTACCATGATACGGTGTTGTTTGATTATCGGGGTTAATCCAAAATTTAAAATCCAAAATCCAAAATCCAAAATCCTTTGACTATTGTTCCAACAATTTCATCCGCTGCCACCAACGATTTAGCGGATAATACACCACAGGTGCCCACAGACTACTAAGAATGGCAGAGGCTAAGGCGACACGCTGGTAATATGTCCAAATATCTGTTACCTTGCGCTCATTTCCCATCAAAGTTAATTGCAACCCAAAAATAGTTTCTGCCAAAACTGCCATAACAAAGACAATTACAGCAATCGAAATAAAATCTTCTTCGATAAAACGCTGCTTCTGGAGCAGACCAGTTAAAATTCCCACTATACCTAAACTAAGAGCATGAGTAGGGTTAGGTGATGTCATTGAATCTTGAAGTAGCCCCAGAACTATACCTGCCAATGCTCCGGCAAACACCGTGCGCTTCACACTCCAAGCTACTACCCAAATTAACAGCCAGTTAGGGGCAATTCCCAATAATTCCATACCCGGCAGGCGGGTTGGCAATAATAATAAACATAACAGTACAGAACTAGCCGTTACTATCCAACTCAACAACTGACGTACACCGGGATGCCAACGAGAAAGTGGCTGGATTCGGAATTTCGATTTTCGCTCTGACGATTTTGGCTTTTTCTGCCTGCTACCACCAAATGCAGGAATCTTCATTTTTCTATGGATTTTTTTGAAGAATTTACTTAGACTTTTGGGTTTCCGACTCTTGGTTTTCTAGCTTTGGATAAACAGCTACCCAATCGAGAGAGCGAATTGGCGGAAAAAGCTCAATTTTCGCTACTGATGCGGGAAGTTTTTTTAAATCCAGCGACTTGATTCGTCCTACCGCCAAACCAGATGGAAATTTCTGACTATAAGTAGATGTGGAAACTAAATCTCCTACCTTGACATTTGGGACTTTTTCGTAAAATTCCAGCACAGCTTCTGCTGAAGAATCTCCTCGCAAAACGCCTTTAGCTGCTGTGCGGCTAACTGATACACCCACTTGACTCTTGAGATCACTGATTAACAATACGCGGCTAGTATTGGGAGTTACACTTTCCACCAAACCCACCAATCCGCCTTCTGCCTTGACTATGAAGCCTTCCTGAATCCCTGCATTCGCACCGCGATTCAGGGTAACTTGTTGCCACCACTGGTCAGCACTACGTCCTACTACCCGTGCTGGAATTGGCCGTGATGCCAATGGCTCTTTTTCCACATAGCCTAATAAATCTTGTAGCTTTGTCTTTTGACTTTCCAAATCTACTATACGGGTTTGCAATTCTAATATCCGAGCATCTCTGAGACGTTCTTCTGGAGTTGGCCCTGACTGCAACATCTCTAACGGACGGGTAATTGCCTGGTATGTCTCAAGCACCAGTACACCTTGAGTTTGTCGCAATATCCAAGCACTACCAACTACTAGAGCTATCAACCCGATTTGTAACCCTTTATGATCCCACCAACGCCGTATCGTAACCATATATACCTTTATATACTTAAACAATTAAGTTCTACTTGGATTCTATTTATATAAAACCCAAATAGAACTCAGATAGAACTCAAATCTGATATTTTTGCTACATATTGCGAGAGCTTTCGGTGACAACTCGTTCCAACTGTTTAAAGTTTTCTAACACACGACCTGTTCCCAGCACCACACAGCAGAGAGGATCGGCGGCAATGTGGGTCACAATCCCCGTTTCATGGCTAATTAAGGTATCTATGCCTTTGAGCAAAGCACCACCACCAGCTAACATAATACCTCTGTCAATAATGTCTGCCGCCAGTTCTGGAGGTGTACGTTCTAGTGTCCGCTTCACAGCTTCTATAATTACTGATAGCGGTTCCAACATACTTTCACGGATTTCTGGGCCTTTAATTGTTACAGTTCGCGGAAGACCAGAAAGCAGGTGTAAGCCTCGGACTTCCATAATGGCGTCATTATCATCATTAGTAGGATAGGCAGAACCAATCCGAATCTTGATGTCCTCGGCAGTACGTTCACCAATGACTAAGTTATGAACTTTTTTAATATACTGAATGATCGATTCAGTCAGTTCATCCCCAGCAATGCGTACTGATTCGCTGATCACTGTACCCTGAAGACTCAGCACCGCAACTTCTGTTGTACCACCACCAATATCAATGATCATGTTGCCAGTGGGTTCAGCAACAGGTAGTCCTGCACCAATGGCAGCAGCTACAGGTTCATCGATTAAATAAACTTTTCTTGCTCCTGCTTGATGAGCTGCATCCATTACAGCTCGCCTTTCTACGCCTGTGACACCACTGGGAATACCAATGACAATCCTGGGTAAAATCAAAGACCTACCTTCATTTACACGCCCAATAAAGCTTTTCAGCATCAGCTCGGCGATATCAAAGTCAGCAATTACACCATCCCGCAAAGGGCGGAGGGCAATCACATTTCCAGGTGTACGACCGAGCATTTTTTTGGCTTCTTCTCCTACTGCCAGTGCTACCTTTTCGTTGACATCGATAGCAACTACAGAAGGCTCTTGCAGTACAATACCTTTACCAGATACATAAACTAGGGTGTTAGCGGTACCGAGGTCGATACCCATATCCCATGATGTGCGAAAGTTCCTAAAAATACCCACGCGTCTCTAAGCCCCCTATGTGCGATACTTCTTGACTACAACGGTAAGAGTTGATTCGATTATGTTTATATCCTGAGTTCAATAAACTAGACTATATTTTTATATGATTCCCAGGAATATTTACTATGTCTCACGTCTCTATTTATTGATATTTTATGGTTAGCTTAAGTATATTCGTATACTTTTATGTGTTTCTCCAAGTAATATGTATACTTTTTCAAGTCAACTATATTGTTAACTGTTTAACACATTATTTTCAAGTGTTTCACAATTCGCTATGATGAAAGTCTAAATTACTAAGTACGCATGTACTAAAAGGTAACGCACATGAGTATCAATATTGTCACTCTTGTTGGTCGTGTAGGTAGCGACCCTGATATAAAATATTTTGAATCTGGTAGTGTTAAGTGTAGATTGACACTAGCTGTAAAAAGACGATCGCGCAACAGCGATGAACCCGACTGGTTCACGCTGGAATTATGGGATAAGACGGCTGAGGTAGCAGGTAATTATGTGCGTAAGGGAAGCCTAATTGGCATAAAAGGTTCCTTAAAGTTTGACACATGGAGCGATCGCCAAACGGGAGCAAACCGTTCTACACCCATTATTAGAGTAGATCAACTGGATTTATTAGGCTCTAAGCGCGATGGAGAAGGCGGTACAGGAGATATGTCTTCAGAGCATTTTTAATTAGGCATTGAACATTAATTATTAGTCCTTTGCCCTCACAAATGACAAAGGACTAATGACTAATGACTAATAACTAATTTGCAATGTCACGGATGCTTCTACTTGCTGTTCACCACCAACGATAGGGGTGGAAGCATCGGCGTTGGCTAACTTTGAAGCCTCAGCCCTTAAAAACATTGGTGGTGGAGGCGCACTGGCATTATTAACTTGAATGCTCACCACTTCTTTGGATTTGAAACCCAAGGCACTGAAAACAGCATCAGCTTGCTGCTGGGCATCTTGGGTAGCTTCTTTTAATGCTTGTTTTTGAGCAGCCGCGATCGCTTCATCATTAGCAACAAAACTAATACCATTAATTTGTGTCGCACCCGCTTTCACTGCATTATCCAATAATGTACCAGCTTTTTCGGTAGGAATCCTAAAACTTACGGTGTTATTGGCAGCATAGCCTGTAATTCGCTGCACATTATTGGTGTAGCTGTAAACTGGATTAAGCTGGATACCAGTAGTTTGTAATTTTTCGACATTTTGGCTTTTGAGAAACGCAACTACAGCCGATGACCTCCGGGCGGCTTCTTGCTGTACCTCCTGGGCTGTTTTCCCCTGAATCTCCACTCCTAAACTTACTTGCGCCAGGGTTGTAGGAATTGTTTCAACTCCACGACCACTGACACTAAGGGTTCGCCACAATTTCTCTTTTTCTTGTGCCAAGGTAGGCAGTGTAAAATTTAAACATAATAGCAAAGATAAAGGCAGTATTTTCCACAACTTAGTATTGGGAAACTGAGAACCAGATAAAGCGGCTCTAGTCATAAGATTTGCACTCCTCCAAGTATCCACAGATGTTTTTAATCAACGTATGTAGCAATCTTCTGGTGGCTGTTGAGAGTCAACAGTAACCACAAGTTTTTCACAACTCAAGTGCGATCGCTAGATACGATTTCTATGTTCTTACTTTGACACTGCCATAGTCAAAAGCTGAAATGGTTACATTTTTGGAAACTAAAAAAATTACACTAGTAATTTAGGCCTCTTGCAAAAGTTCCTAATACCCCACCCCCCAATACGGTTCGGTTTAGGTGCATAGTCCTTAAAGATCCCCCTTAGTCCCCCTTAAAAAGCAGGGCTGTTTCATTCCATTTCAAACAGGATTTGTCAAGATGGTTAGTGGGAAAAATGGTAAGTGAGGGTGACGATGAGATGAACATTTAAGCACTTAAAGATCAGTAAAATAGTTCATATTATCGGCACGCTAGGAACAAAATAACCAATTTTTAATTGCTAGAACCCTTGATTTTTAAAGCTCTTTCGGGAATGAAACAGCCCTGCCCTTAAAAAGGGGGAAATAGAGCCATTATGAGCAAGCCTTTTTAAGGGGGGTTGGGGGGATCAAGTCTTATCCGAACCGTATTGCCCCACTCCCAACCCCTCCCCGCTTGCGGGGAGGGGAGACAAAGCGTAGCTTTGGCGGGGTGGGGTCTTTTGTCAAGCTCGTTTTGAGGGTTTGTAGTAAGCACTTTAGTGCTTAGAAAATAAGGACTGAAGTCCTTACTACGAACTTGCTTACCAATAAATTGAATATCTGTAGTCTCGGTTTGGGAAGTTTTCTGGCAATGCTTGATTGAGTTGACAAATGGCACAAATGAAGTTCTGGAAGCTGCAAATAGCGTCTCTATAGATATACGTTTTTCAGAAACGCGTCAAAATCAAAGAGAAGGATTTTCAGAGAACCCATGCATTTGTTAGATCCAATCAGCTTCTCTTTTCCTCTGCTGGCCAGCGCAACACAAGCCGCAGACAGTTCAATGGTAGTAGCAGCAGTGTTACTAAGCTTAGTAGTGGTTTATCTCGCCAGCAAAGTTGGTGGAGAGTTATCAAACCAAGTGGGTTTACCGCCTGTCTTAGGCGAACTCGTAGGTGGTGTGGTAGTTGGCATCTCTGTTTTTCACCTTTTAGTATTTCCAGAAGGCGGCACAGACAGTTCTAACTCTTTGATCATGTCCTTCCTTAAAATCACTGCTGGTTTAACGCCTGAAGCTACTCCAGCCGTGTTTGCAGCGCAGTCAGAGGTCATTTCGGTTTTGGCAGAATTGGGTGTGATTATCCTACTGTTTGAAATCGGCTTGGAATCGAACTTAAAAGACTTAATGGCAGTTGGTATCCAAGCCACTGTCGTAGCAGTAGTGGGGGTAGTAGTACCCTTTGCAGCTGGTACTGTCGGGCTGATGACTTTGTTTGGTATTGCTGCTATACCCGCAATTTTTGCAGGGGCGGCTTTGACTGCCACTAGTATTGGGATTACTTCCAAAGTGCTGTCAGAGTTGGGGCGACTCAATTCTAAAGAAGGGCAGATTATTTTGGGTGCTGCCGTAATTGACGACGTTTTGGGAATCATCGTTTTAGCGGTAGTTGCCAGCCTAGCTAAAGATGGCGTGGTGGATGTAAGCAAAGTCATTTATTTGATTATCAGCGCCACTGGTTTTATCTTGGGAGCAATCTTACTAGGCAATGTTTTCAACAAGTCCTTTGTAGCGATCGCTGATAGACTCAAAACACGCGGTGGACTGGTAATACCAGCATTCATCTTCGCTTTTGCTATGGCATACCTTGCGGCCGTCATCCACTTAGAAGCAATTCTAGGAGCTTTTGCGGCGGGTTTAGTTCTAGAAGAGACAGAGAAGCGCAAAGAACTGCAAAGGCAAGTCTGTCCGATTGCCGATATGTTAGTGCCAATTTTCTTTGTGACTGTTGGGGCAAAAACCGATTTGGGAGTTTTAAACCCAGCAATTCCCGATAATCGGGAAGGTCTAATTATGGCAACTTTCCTGATCACAGTAGCCATTCTCGGTAAAGTAATCACAGGCTTAAGCGTGTTTGGTCAACCGGAAATCAACCGTTTAGCCATCGGTGTGGGGATGATTCCCAGAGGGGAAGTTGGATTAGTGTTTGCTGGTGTCGGCGCAGCCAGTGGCGCTCTCTCGAAACCATTAGGGGCAGCAATCATCATGATGGTTATCTTGACAACCTTTTTAGCTCCTCCTTTGTTACGATTTGTATTTCCAGATCCAAAAACTGTGGATTCAGGCTCAGACCAACTGATTTTAGATGGTTCCTCTGGAACTTCGTTGGTAATTGAACCACCTCAGTCAAGAGTGCCAGCATCAAATGACAGTGGCAATTTGGAAGTAACTCCAGAATCTAGCGATCGCTAATCTTTGGGAATGGGGAATGGGGAATGGGGAATGGGAAGAAACTTGTTCAATAACTCTCCCTCATCTCCCTCATCCCCCTCATCTCCCAATTATGCAGTGGAAACTTCTCTCCTTAAATTTCCGTCCCGTGTGATTGTAGAATAATCCTCTGTTTATAATTTCTACCAGCATTCGGAATGTTATTTATTTCCAATCTCCCTTGGCTTGTAAGCCTTTATTTGAATATTTTCCAAGTAATTGGGGAGCAACACCCATAAATTTTGCTAGATCATCTGACAGGAATGGGAACTATCTATTTAGTACATTGATGGCGAAAAACAAAAAACAGTTATCAGTGAACGGTTATCAGTTATTAGTTTTCTAGCTTCCTTGGAAGTCAAAGTTTCTACCTCTAAAGGTGGAAAACTTCACATGGGGATTTAGTCCCAATATGAAACCTGATAACTGATTTAAGCACGTTTTTATACCAGCTTAAAAAATCAAAAAAGGCATCAGAGGTCAAGTTTAGGTGGTGACGGTGTGATGATTTACCAATGAGTTGAGATATTGACGGCTCCCATGAACCTGAATTAGGAGAAACGACTGTGAAATTACACTGGTTACTACCCAGCACTATTGGAACTATCTTCATGCTATCGTCGCCGGCAATGGCCGCGAGACTTGAATCTTGGCGCTTTGATGCCAATCAAAATAGGTTGGAAATTAATACTCTGGGAGCAGTTCAGCCCCAAGCACAACTAATTTTCAACCCGACTCGGCTGGTAATTGATTTGCCAGGAACTATATTTGGGCGTCCGCAGCTAACCCAACAGGTGGGCGGTGGAATTCGCTCGATCCGGGTTGGGCAGTTTGATACAGAAACAACCCGTATAGTTGTCGAACTGACTCCTGGCTATACTTTAGACCCCAAACGAGTGCAATTTGTTGGTACAACTGGCGATCGCTGGACGGTGCAATTACCTAGACCAGAAGTGGATAGAGTAGCCTCATCTCCCACTTTATCTCCCAGAAGTGCCTACACTGTTGTTACCCCAGACTCTGAACCTCAACCTAGTATTTCAAGGGTTGCCACTACTACACGAGGGGCGACTCAAATTGAGAGCTTACAAGTAACAGGCGATGGGTTGTTCATTCGCACCAGTGGTGGTAATCCTCCGATTCAGGTAATTCGGAGCCGCGATCGCGCTACCATCTTCATGGACATCTCTGATGCATCTTTATCACCACGTCTGACGCAACAGAATAATATCCCCGTTAACAAACATGGTATTAGCCGCGTCGAATTCACCCGGCTACAAACCCAACCTCCTGCCGTTCGCCTGACTTTACGGGTAGACAAAAATAGCCCCGACTGGGGAGCAAGTAATAGTAACGGTGCTGGATTAGTAGTTCTTCCAAGTCCTGTTGTCAGATTGCCTGGAAATAATAATTCTGACAATCAGTCACAACCACCCTCCTTTCCCAGCAGACCATCTGCTAACAACTCCCCAGCAACAATAGAGTCTGTACAACTGGCTGATAATGGCACACAACTGCTAATTAGAGGCGACCAAACTTTATCTGCCACAGGAACCTGGGATAGATCCTCAGGTCTGTTCCGTGTCACAATTACCAATGCCAAGTTAGCTCCCAGAGTCACAGGCCCTACTTTTGTTGCCAATAGCCCCATTCTCCGGGTACGTTTGCAACCCCAAGAACCTAACACAGTCGTTGTTTTAGTTCAACCAGCAGCCGGAGTGCAACTTGGGCAACCCAGACAAATTGGTGACCAGCTTTTGGTACCAATACAAGGCTCTCGGCGAATTGTCGCCCTCCCCGGAAGACCCCCCTTTGCTTTACCTGGACTACCACCGCCAAACCGGGGGCCATTCCCAGACCCAAACAATCCCAATCCCCAGCCCCTAATACAACCACAGCGCCCCCTTACCAATGGACGAGTAGTAGTCCTCATTGACCCAGGACATGGCGGTAAAGACCCTGGAGCAGTAGGTCTTGGGGGATTACGCGAAAAGGATATTATTTTGTCTATTGGCAAAAGAATAGCTCAGGTTTTGCAGCAAAATGGCGTACAAGTAGTTATGACGCGGGATTCTGACTATTTCGTTACCCTTCCGGGACGAGTGCAATTAGCAGAGCGAGCGAATGCTGATGTCTTTGTTAGCATTCATGCTAATGCAGTTGGGCCAGGTCGTTCGGATGTCAGTGGCTTAGAAACGTATTATTACGGCAGTGGTTTGGGTCTAGCTCGCACTGTCCATAACAGTATTCTTCAAAATGTAAATGTCAGAGATAGGGGAGTGCGGCGAGCCAGATTTTTTGTCCTCAGAAAAAGTTCCATGCCTTCTATTCTCGTAGAAACAGGTTATTTGACTGGTCGAGATGATAACGCTAAACTCAGAACCTCAGCTTATCAAAATCAAATGGCAGATGCGATCGCTCGTGGCATCCTTCAGTATCTAAAGAGACAATAAGTAATTTAGTCGAAATTATTGAGTAAATATATCTAATCTTTACCATTTTTATCCAAATTTAGTAGTAAAACAATTTAAGTATTCTTGCGGCGCGACAGGAGTAGCTTCTTTGTTATTGCCATCTGATGCTTTCCCAGTCAAATTTATATGGACTAATGGATGGCATGGCAAAATCAGAGGAGCATGCTATATTTTACGCCATTAGCTGTGTCTTAATAGCAGCGCAAAACTCAAGTGTGCGCGGTGACGGTGTGAGGATTTGCCAATATGTTGAGATGTTGACGGCTCCCATGAATCTGAATTAGGAGAAACGACTGTGAAATTACACTGGTTACTATCCAGTACTATTGGAACTATCTTCATGCTGTCGTCGCCGGCAATGGCCGCGAGACTTGAATCTTGGCGTTTTGATACCAACCAAAATCGTCTGGAAATTAATACTTTGGGGGATGTGCAACCCCAAGCACAATTAATTTTTAACCCCACTCGTTTAGTAATTGATTTGCCAGGAACCACATTTGGGCGTCCGCAGTTAACCCAACAGGTGGGCGGAGGAATTCGTGCTATCCGTGTTGGGCAGTTTGACGAACAAACAACGCGCATAGTCGTGGAATTGACTCCTGGTTATACTCTTGACCCCAAGGGAGTACAATTTGTTGGCAGAACTGGCGAATCCCCTGCGGGGACACTTCGTGAACGCTGGATGGTGCAATTACCTACGCCAGTAGCTGAAAATGTACCATCAAATACTGGGTGGCAACAAGAACAAGCTATAGCAACAGAGACTTCACCGAGAACATCTCCACCAGTGTTCCCCCCAAGAAATATTTACAACGTGGTGACGGCAAGCCCTGTCAATCCGCCTAAAAACGGAATGCTTGCCGCCAGAGTTACTCAAATTGAGAACTTACAAGTCACAGGCGATGGTTTTTTCATCCGTACCAATGGTGGTAATCCTCAGATTCAGGTAAATCGTAGCAACGATCAAAGGGTAATTAACATCGATATTGCTGGCGCCACTTTATCACCAAATCTAGGGCAGCGCGATTTACCGATTAATCGCTATGGTGTCAGCCGCATTCAGTTTAGCCAACTACAAACAAGCCCATCTGTTGTTCGCATGACTTTAGAGGTGGATGAAAATAGTCAAAATTGGCGAACAACCACTAGCAGTGTTGGTGGTTTTGTAGTTCTGCCCAGTCGTGGCGTTGCCCAATTGCCTGGAGGTAATAGTCCACCCCCTATACCATCTACTAACACCTCACCTGCTACAATTCAGTCTGTGCAATTGGCTGGTAATGGTACACAACTACTGATTAGAGGCGACCAAGCTTTATCTGCTACAGGAGGCTGGGATAGAACTTCTGGTCTGTTCCGCATCACCATCAACAATGCTCGGTTAGCTCCCAAGGTTACAGGCCCGACTTTTGATGCTAATAGTCCTATCCTGCGAGTCCGCCTGCAACCACAAGAATCGAATACTGTCGTCGTCTTGGTTCAACCAGCAGCCGGAGTGCAAATTGGGGAACTCAATCAAGTTGGCGACCAGCTTTTGGCTTTAGAATTACAACGCTCTGGTAGCGTCACACCCCCTATTACTTTACCTCCTCTGCTATCGCCAAACCAAAGTCAATTCCCAAACCCCACAGATAATCCCCGTCCTATCTCCCAGCCACAGCCGCGCCCCTCCCTCAAGAGAGGGAAATTACTAGTAGTGATTGACCCAGGACATGGTGGAAAAGACTCAGGTGCCCCAGGTCTGGGCGGACTTTTAGAAAAGGATGTAATACTGCCTATTGGTAAAAGGGTAGCAGCAATTTTAGAGCAAAATGGTGTACAAGCGGTGCTAACGCGGGATGCTGACTTTTTCGTAGAACTTCAGGGACGGGTAGAAATTGCCGAGCGAGTTAATGCGACTGCCTTTGTCAGCATTCACGCTAATTCGGTTGATAATCGTCCTAATGTCAATGGGTTAGAAGTATATTATTATGATAGTGGTTATGCTTTAGCTGAAGTAGTTCGCAATTCCATTCTCCAAAACATCCCTACCATTAAAGACCGAGGAACCCGCAAAGCTAGATTCTACGTTCTCAGGAAAAGCTCTATGCCCTCGATTTTAGTGGAAACAGGCTATATGAGTGGTTACGAAGATAACCCTAGATTGGGAACACCAGAGTATCAAAATCAGATGGCAGAAGCGATCGCTCAAGGCATCCTAAAATACTTACAGCGCTAATTGATATAGTACAAATTACTCATTAAAAGGTGGTATTTAGACTTTTTTGGCATCCAGAATTTAGTGGTCAAATTGTAGATTGTCTGCTAAATTCTGTATTTTAAATCCCAAAACCTAAATTAATATCTGCCTGTGTATTCATCTTCGATCTTTGAAGCGAATCTTGACAATTTTTCTGATCAAGAACCCCAACGTGCCCCAATTGGCATCTTTGACAGTGGTGTAGGTGGACTGACGGTACTGCGACAACTATATCGGCAACTCTCCAATGAATCAATTATTTACTTTGGGGATACAGCTCGACTTCCTTACGGTATTCGTTCACAAGCAGAAATTTTACAATTTACGCGCGAAATTCTTACCTGGCTACAACAGCAACAGGTAAAAATGGTAATTATGGCTTGCAACACCAGTTCTGCCCTGGCCCTTGAAACTGTGCGTCAAGAATTCAACATACCCATTTTAGGAGTAATTCTACCAGGTGCAAAAGCTGCCGTGCAGCAAGGAAAGCGGATTGGTGTAATTGCCACTCCAGCTACGGCTAAAAGTAATGCTTATAAGCACGCCATACTCGAAATTGCCCCTGATGTCCAAGTCTGGCAAGTTGGATGTCCAGAGTTTGTGCCACTCATCGAGCAAAACCGCATTCATGACCCCTACACTGCGGAAGTAGCACGAGCTTACCTAGAGCCTTTATTAGAGCAGGAAATTGACACCTTAGTTCACGGCTGTACCCATTATCCCCACCTTACACCAGTATTGCGATCGCTCCTCCCCTCTCATGTCCAACTGGTTGACCCAGCTGTTCATGTTGTGGCAGCTTGTGCCCAAGAGCTAGACTTACTAGGCTTAAAAAATACCCACCTACCACTGCCAACTCGCTTCGCCGTTAGCGGTTGTCCGAAACAGTTTTCCCAGTCAGGAGTGCAGTGGCTAGGCTATACCCCAATGGTTGAAGAGGTTTGCTTCACTGATACCGCTATTTCCCAACTCCAATAAAGCTAATTTGTCCTTAGTCATTGGTCATTGGTCATTTGCCAATGCCCAATGCCTATTGACTATTGACTGCTTCAGTCACCTTTGCCCTTACTGATATCTCCTGCTTGTGTTTTCCTTCGGTAGATGAAGGGAAACTTGTCGGAACAGTCTTTGTACCCGTTCGCTTCGCTAGTGCTAATAACAGGTAGACTGTGAACAAATATCCAGACGCTAAAATAAAAATCATCATAGGTATACTTCCGTAAATCATTGTTCTACTAGCACTTTTCTAAACGAATATAAAATTCCATAAAATTAGTAGAACCTCAGCCAAGCAAGTACTTTCTTGATGGCTGTAGTTTCCTATGGTAAAATTACCTATAGAGATAAAATTCTCTATAGACAAATAATTTATTGTCTAATCCTACTTCTTGCAGACCATAGATCCCACAGCAGTTAGATTGCCTTTTAGCAATCTAAAACTATGATTCTTTGCGGTCTACTTGATCTGCTTTATTTTTGCTCACATTGCTGTGAAAGGAGCAATGCTTGCGCTCAACGTGCGCTGAAGACGTGTAGCGGCTTCCCATAGGGATATCGCATAGCTCCAAACCAGGAGTTTCGCGGATCGTAGGAAAAATAAAAGGAATTATTTCCTTAATTTTAAGCTACGACTAATTATTTTAGACTTACATCACCGAGCCAGTAAAATCAACTACTAGGTGACTTACTTTTGGGGTGTAAATATCTGAAAAATTTAAAATTCCTATATTTTAGCGTAACACAACGACCTGAAATTTTGAGCTTACTCGACTACTAAATTTCAAATTTTTTGAATAGCTACACTCCAGTCCTGAAGAAATTTAGTCTGACTCGCTGGCGACTTATTTAAATCACATCTATTATGTCAATAGGCAATATTGCTTAAATTATCCTTGGAACTGTGGCGGGAAACGTGTACCGGGAAACTACTTAATATAATTTTAGCTGATATTCATTGTCATATACTTATAACTCAGGTTTTAAAGTAACTTAAAACATGAGTTACCAAAAATTAAGTATAATTGCTTATTGACAAACACATCGGTAACCTTAATTATCTCCGATAGACTCATGAAAATGGGATTACCTTATGAAAACTTTGCGCCGGCACAGGGTTATCTTAAAATGAGTGTAGGATATGTAAACTTTCGTAACCTAAGTCAGAGTCCGCCCATCCATGACCCCAGCCACCTCCCTGTTTACCCCTGTGGAAGCAGACCTGCGACTACTAGCAGATAACCTAAAACAGCTAGTTGGAAATCGCCACCCCATTCTGTTTGCAGCAGCCGAACATTTATTCGGTGCTGGGGGAAAGCGTATCAGACCAGCAATTGTCCTGCTAATATCGCGGGCAACAATGTTAGATCAAGAGATTACACCGCGTCATCGCCGCCTAGCTGAGATTACAGAAATGATTCACACAGCTAGCTTGGTACATGACGATGTGGTTGATGAATCAGACGTGCGGCGAGGCGTTCCTACCGTTCATAGTTTGTTCGGTAATCGCATTGCCATATTAGCAGGAGATTTTCTTTTTGCCCAATCGTCCTGGTATTTAGCAAACTTGGACAATTTGGAGGTAGTGAAACTCCTCTCAGAAGTCATTATGGATTTGGCTACTGGGGAGATCCAGCAGGGATTGAATCGTTTTGATGCTGGTATTTCTATTGAGACTTACCTCCAGAAGAGTTATTACAAAACAGCTTCGTTAATCGCCAACAGTTCTAAAGCTGCTGGGTTACTCAGTGAAGTCTCGCAAGAAACTGTTGAGCATCTATATAGCTACGGTCGTCATTTTGGTATAGCATTTCAAATTGTTGACGACATTCTAGATTTCACCAGTACAACAGATACCTTGGGTAAACCAGTGGGGTCGGATCTTAAAAGTGGTAATCTGACTGCACCTGTTTTATTTGCTTTAGCCCAAAAACCATCCTTAGAAGTGCTGATTGAGCGAGAGTTTGCTCAAGAAGGGGATTTAGAGCAAGCACTAGCACTAATTCAAGATAGTCAAGGCATACAGCAGGCGCGAGAGTTAGCTGCTCACCATGCTAAGTTAGCAATTGAACATCTTGAAGTTCTCCCACTCTCAGAATCCCACCAGGCATTGATTAACATAGCTGAGTACACACTGAGCCGCCTTTATTAAATCATTTACCAGTTAATCGGTACAAAATGGGACTTTAGACCCCAAGCGAAGCCTTCCACCTGTTCTTAGGTGGGGAAATTTTGCTTAATGGTCAGCTAAATTTGGAAAAATGTTCACTGAAAACTGTTTGTTAACCAATTTTAGATTAAGTAGGAAATTAAGGCGATCGCTTGCTTCCTTAAAGAACTAGAAGGTTAGTAACTAGCATTAATTTATTTTCATCAAAAACTTTTTCAAACAAATTTGAGATTTAAAATTTTGGATGTGGGATTGTATCTAAAAAATCCCACATCCAAGTTTTTTCTATGCAATATCAGGGGGTATCTGTTTAGGCGATCGCTGTTGTCGTAGCTGTTTCTGCATGAGTTTCTCTAGGTCAGTTCGTCTAACTTCAACGGTATGAGTGGTCTTACCCGGCGTCTCCAAAAAAATGATGCTATCTACGGGTTCTAATGCCACCAATTGGAACAAAATATGGGTGACAGGGATAATTTTAGCTAGCATTTGAGGGTCAAGCCCAGCAGGGGAAATTAGAGAGACATCCTGTATGGTAGGGAAAGCGTAAACAACGCGCTTTTCCAATCCTGGATTAGTAAGATTGCTCAATGTAGTTAAAACCCAGCTTGACTCTGAATTTTGGAGAATATAGTACTGGGAGTGACGTAATTTTTGAGCGATCGCTCTAAGGGCAGGAGCAATTGCTGCAATAAGATGTGGTGTCATACCATCGCGGGGTGCATTGTCAATCAGCAATTGAATTTGTGCTTCTAAATCCATAATGACTTGTATATGGCTTTTGGGTAATGGCAATAACATCTATCAAAGTGTGAACAATCCCATCAAAGTTGGGAATAATAAAATCATCCACATTCTCAATGTAGGATTGGTCTGCGTTTAGCTTATACGTAAAATCAAAAAAGCCAATACCCACAGTCGTACAGGTTGTATTTAAATACTTAGGGTCTTTTGAAAACTGAGACTATGAATTCAGCCGCAACCGCAACTATTCCATCTGTAAATATTCTGGGAGAAAATTCTAAAGGCGTGGAGGTGATCTTTCAACTCCTGTCCAGGGAGTTTCAACAATCAACCAAAGCTTCGGAACAGAATTGCCACGATGTAGCAAGACGTATTACCACCGAAGTATATCGGATTTGCCATGAAAGCAAACGTATCCAAGCTTCTGGGTCTGTAGAAAGCTCGGCGATGACCCTGGCTCGGCATCGGCTACAACAGTGTCTCAGGTACTATCAGTTGGGTTCAAATCGGGGCAGGGTAGAATTACACAGTACTCTGAGTGCAATTATTTATCGATACATTAATCCGCCTCAGAAGCAATTGAGTTATCAAGGGCGACTGACTATAATTGAAGATTTCTTACAGAGTTTTTATCTGGAGGCATTAAACGCTTTCCGCCGAGAAAATCAACTCGGTGCTACTTATCGCCCTCAGACGCTTCTAGAATTGTCCGAGTACATGGCATTTACCGAGCGCTACGGCAAGCGACGCATTCCCTTACCAGGCCGTCAGCAGCAGCTAATTATCTTGCGGGCGCAAACTTTTTCTCAACAGCAGCCCCCAGAAACTAGCGTAGATATAGAACAAGCCGCAGAAGGCAGCAATAGTGAAGCCGATGGTTGTTGGGAAGAACCAGCAGTGCATCAATTACGCTCCACAATGGCAACGCAAGCCGAACCTGAACCCGAAGAAGATACTTTGCGTTCCGTTGTGGTTACAGAATTAATGAATTATCTCGAAGAACGGCAACAATCTGACTGTGCTGATTACTTTTCCCTCCGCCTCCAGGATTTATCAGCACAAGAAATTGAGTCGATTTTAGGTTTAACCCCTCGTCAGAGAGATTACTTACAGCAGCGCTTCAAGTATCATTTGATTCGGTTTGCCTTGTTACATCGTTGGGAATTAGTTCACGAGTGGCTGGAAGCTTCTTTACATACCAATTTGGGCTTAACTCCTCAGCAATGGCAAGTATACACAGCACAACTGGACAATAAGCAACGATCTTTACTAGAGTTGAAGCAACAAGGACAAGCCGATGAAAAAATCGCAAAAACTTTAGGGCTGTCAATGGCACAACTTCAAAAACGATGGTTTAAGATTCTTGAGCAAGCTTGGGAAATTCGTAACTCATTAGTGTCCGGATCAGGTGCATCTACTCATGAATAGTGACTCAGAATCCTTACAATCTCAGTGTCTCGGTTGGTTATTGACAGATGATGTCAAAAATAACGACCAATCTGTAGAATGTGAGGAAAATGACGGGGTAAAAAACCTCCACAATGAAGCCACTGCTTCAAAAAGCAGTGAGCCAAAATTGGGAGGAACGCCCCAGACCTTTCAATTGGGAGAAATTCCTACTGTGCTAGATCGTTTCCAAGCTGTCCTTAAGCATCGCTTACAAATCCAAGCCCAAGACCACCCACCTTTATTTCCTTGGGAAACACAATTAATCGAATATCCCGATTGTGTTGATGAGCCGTCAATGACGCTCGTTCCTACCTGGGGGTGGATGGTACAACAGTCGAAACTGAACCTGCCGCTTCCCTTGCCGGAAAGAGTTTTTCAGCAATTGCTGGAACAATGTCAGGCATTGGTGACATCTTCAGTACCTCTGGGAGCAAAATTAGTTCAAGTGGTGGAGAACTTTTTTCCCAACGAGTCTCAAGCACTAAACGATATCGCGGGATTGGTGCTAAGAAGCACCTATCGTTCTGTAAGTACTCTGGATACAATGCCCAATATTCAGAGCGATTATTCAGATTTACAACCGCGTCAACAAATGGCTTTGTCATTGCTGGCGGCTAAACAACTGCTGGAAAATCTGACTCTACCACTTTCAGCAGCTAGTCCAGTGGTAGAAAGACAATGGCTAACCACTGTCGGTAATTTGAACATTAGAGTAGAGTATCAGTTTGTAGGTATTACGAAGTTACTTGTTCAGGCTGAGTTACCCGTTAAAGGAACTTTGACACTTCGCAAAAGTGGAACTTTAGCAATGGCAACATCTTCGACTCCCGGATACTTAAGTGTAGAGTTAGGTTGCGAACAACTTAACCCAACTTATACTCTGGAAGTTGAGTTTCCAGAAATAGACGAACAGCCGCTTTTGTTTGTGATTAATCCGACTGTGTAACCTTAATTGCCACCGCTAGTACGTAATGCCGAATATCTTAAGGTAACTATTGCCTAGCTGTTGCCTTGGGGCTTTTTCTGTCTCTAGATACTACTAGCAACAGGGTGCTTACTTATACGTAAAGTGTGGTTACAGTTAACCAGTGGGTGTAGAGTCAGCCTCCACCCCATAATTGATTTTTTGTAGGTACTCGTCAGTCTACTGGGTTATTAGTAAAGCCTGGGGAACGAGTTAGTTTGTTGTGTTGTGCTGATTTCGCCTTTATTTTACCAAGCCACCAATTTTTCACAACGAATTTATTCGGTTGTGTTGCTTTTTTTATACAAAATTATGTTCACGCTTGGCGTTACAGTTCGCGGTAACGTTATATCATCGCTTGATTACTTATTAAACCCCAAGAACCCCACCCCCAACCCCCTCCCCGCAAGCGAGGAGGGGAGACAAAGTGTAGCTTTGGCGGGGTGAGGTGCAATAATTGTAGGAATCATAACTAATTTTCCGAACTCGATATTACATAGCAATGCGCTTGGGTTAAGGCTAAAACTTTATCAAAGTCAATTTTTTTAACAAACCGCAGAGGCGCAGAGAAGCCAGTTCGTTGGGCGGGTTCCCCGACTTGAAGCAACTGGCGCGACGCAGAGAGAATAAAGAAATCCTTAACTCAAGGCTATTGCGTTATGTACTTCTAAGGGAAAGTAAGCTACCCATAGCTGTTCTTTTGGCGCATAGTCTCTGTCACAAGAAGGGAAGCAAAGATTGATAACAGGGTTTTTAAACTCCTGCGAGGACTTTAATTTGTAAAATACGCGCTAAACGTTCATAGATGCGTGAAGGCAGGATAAGAAAGCTTCTTCTAAGGGGAATACTTTAAAGTAGGGCGAACAGTTTCGTCCTCAGCATTGTTTCCGTGGAATTTTCACTTAGACTCGAAATGCTTAACTTATCCAGGATGAATCGGTTTTGGCGTGTAGGTAATTTCTGGCGGCAAAATCCGCAGCGATCGCCTTTGATAGAGGTGGAAGATTCAATTTCCTTGCGGGTGCTGGTGCTAGCGTTGGTTGTTTTGGGAATTGTGGCGACGGATATCGCTGCCGAAACTTCATTCAGTTTTTGGGCGTTACCCTTGAGTGTATTAGGTGCGATTTGGAGTTACTATCGTCGCCGCGATCGCAATGTTGCAGTTAAGTTTTGTATCGCCATCGGAATGTTAGTGGCACTGGGTGCTTTCTTTGGCCGATTAGTGGGAGAGTTGAATGATACACGGTTGGGTTTGGCAGAGTTATTAATTCAACTCCAGGTGTTGCATAGCTTTGATACACCACGCCGGAAAAATTTGGGCTATTCGATTGTTATAGGACTGATTTTATTGGGTGTGGCGGCAACGTTAAGTCAGACTTTAGCATTTGCACCTGTGTTGCTGTTATTTTTAGCGATCGCTCTCCCAACTTTAGTATTAGATTATCGCTCACGCTTGGGTTTGCAGCCATTAAAAATAAAAAATGAAAAATTAAATCAGAAGAATTCCTCAACTCTTAATTTTAAATTTTTAATTCTGAATTTTTTCCTAATTGTCGGTCTGGGACTGGCAATTTTTGCTGTTTTACCCAGATTTCCTGGCTATCAATTACGCAATTTTCCTGTAAGTTCTGCGATTCCAGTAAAAGGTAATTTCACCGGACGTAGTATCATTAATCCCGGTTATGTCCGCCAAGGTAAAGGCGATAATCAAGGCACTGGTACGGGACAAAATCAAACTGGTCAACCAGGTAAGGTAGATAATAACTTTTATTACGGTTTTAATAGCCAAATTAACCAAAATCTGCGGGGCGAGATGAAACCGAAAGTTGTGATGCGGGTGCGATCGCAAGCTGAGGGTTTTTGGCGAGTTCTAGGATTTGACCGTTATACGGGTAAGGGATGGGAAGTTTCCCGTAATGAAGATGTTACAACCATCAAGCGATCGCCTTGGTCTTACCAAATTTTCCTGAACCGACCTCTGATTACTGCTAAAACCCAAGAGATAGTACAAACTTATACAGTGGTGGCGGATTTGCCTAACCTAATTCCGGCGATGGCTTATCCCAAAGAGATTTACTTTCCCACACCAATGATCGCGGTTGATACAGAAAATGGATTGCGATCGCCTGTGGAATTATCAGAAGGACTCACTTACACAGTAATTTCTGAAGTACCATACCGCGATCGCACTAAATTAGCTGAAGCCTCTACTAAATATCCACAGGATATTAAAAAGTATTATCTACAAATTCCTCCCGAAATTGCCGAAAAAGTCCGGCAACGTACCGAAGAAATTCTTGCTAACTACAATCAAGAACGAGTTGCAAAGTCTTCTAAAAGTCTAGATTCACCCTATGAAAAAGCTCTCTACTTAGCTCAATATTTAAAGCAACGCTACTCTCTTCCCCAAAATCCCTTAGATTTGCCTTATTTGGCAGAAAAAGATGACTTAGTAGAAGCTTTTTTATTCAAATATAAAGGCGGTTATCCAGACCACTTCTCAACAGTTCTCACGGTAATGCTACGTTCCATTGGTATCCCAGCCCGGTTGGTAGCAGGGTTTAGTGCAGGAGAATTCAATCCATTTACAGGGCTATATGTTGTCCGTAATACTGACGCTTATGCGATGACGGAAGTATATTTTCCTAAATATGGCTGGTTTGCCTTTGACCCCATTCCCAATCATCCGCTCATACCTCCATCAGTGGAAGATACTCAGACTTTTAGTGTGTTGCGTCAGTTGTGGCATTGGGTTGCTGGGTGGTTGCCTTCTCCAGTGACGGGTTTGTTGAATAATGTATTTGAGACAATATTTAAGTGGGTGATTAGAGCGATCGCTTGGTTTTTAGCTTTATTCTCTCAAGGTTGGTTTGGCGTATTGACTGGCTTAATCTTGGCAACTACAGCAGCTTTCTTTGGTTGGCTGGGTTGGGGACAATGGCGAGAGTGGCGCAATCGTCGATGGTTAAAGAAATTGCCAGCAATGGAGAGCCTTTATCAACAAATGCTGCAATGGACAACCCAAAAAGGTTTAGGTAAGCATCCAGCACAAACACCTTTAGAGTATGCCAGAGTCTCATATCAGCATCATGCCCCGGCAGCTGCTGAGGTTATAGATGAGATTAGCCAAGCCTATGTTAGTTGGCGTTATGGTGGTCATAGTCCTAACTTGCAGCGACTGCGAGAAAGATGGCAAGAACTGAAAAAGACTACTAAGTAATTCAAAACTTCGCATAAATTACTCATAAAACGCGATGTGCAACTTAATTTTTGACCTCTCTCCAAACCTCTCTCCTGCAAGGAGAGAGGCTTTGAATTCTCCCCCTTCCCTCGTAGGGAAGGGGGCTGGGGGGTTAGGTTCGAGTAAAAGTTGCACACAGCGTCATAAAGGTAGATAGAGTACAACTCCCTTCCATTCTGCTTGCTTACTAAAATCAACAAGCAGTAGCAATTCATCAATCGCTTGTCTGATGGGCATCCGGTCATTAACTACAAATAATCCTGACACCAGCTTTCCCGTTATCAATCGCTCGTAAGCAAAGTTTGGCATTGTTGCACGGTCATGGGTTAAAACAATGCGCTCATTTGTTGCTGCCCAATCTAGAATCGCTAAATCGTCTACTTCCCGTAAACCAACATCTTGAACCCGAAGTAAATCAAGATTGGGTTGACGCAGAAATAGCCCTCGAACGATATCGCCATTAAAGTTTTCATCGCTTAACAAGCTCAACATAACCACTTTTAAGATTGTTGTTGAGCCAATAACCGAGAACGAATCAGACTCAAATCAGGTTGAACACTGGACAAACGTTGCTGTACAGATTCAGCTAACTGTTCTCTGTGATTAAGGTAGGATTTTATAGCGTTTTGATGCCGAAGATAGTAACCAATGGTGCTGTAAACATCTGACAATGATAGGGTCGAGTACCTTTGGACAATAGACTCAGGGGACGCGCCATCCTGAAAAGCTCGGATTACGACCTCTAGTAAAACTCTTGAATTGCCAACTCGAATTGCTCCAGTTTCATCTTCTCGAAGAGGAGGTGTCTCACGCTCTAAAACCAGGCTCATGCGCTAATTTCCCTGACTGACTGGATGTAATAGTAACTTAATTCAGGTGCGATCGCTTCCACTTCAATCAAAACAGGCGATCGCAATTAGTGAAATACAATATAATTTAAGCGAATTTACCAAATTAGCTATTATTTTGGATTTCGTCTAACTTGGCACGCACTGCCTGGATATCCTGCCACATCAACCATTTCGGCGCACCTCTTTCTTTAGAAGGGTTACGCAGCAAGTAGGAAGGATGAAAAATTGGCATACATAAACGCCCTTCCCACTCTAACCACTCTCCGCGAATTTTCGTAATCCCTCGCTTATCGCCAGTGATGCCTTTGACAGCAGTTGCACCTGTTAACAGGATTATTTTGGGGTCAACTAAACGAATTTGTTCTAGTAAGTAGGGTAAACAAGCGGCCACTTCTACAGGTGTAGGAACTCTATTATCTGGTGGGCGGCATTTGTTGATATTGGCAATATATACATCATGCTCAGTACTCAGATTTACAGATGCTAGGATTTTCTCTAACAACTGCCCCGATCTGCCTACAAATGGTAAACCGGTTTCGTCCTCATTTTGACCAGGCGCTTCCCCAATAACCATAATTGGGGCTTTGAGATTACCGCGTCCGACAACAGCATGAGTCCGAATGTCTCCCAATGCACAGCGATGGCAGCGATTGCAATGTTGTGCCAACTCCGTCATGGCAGAATAAGTTCCCGGAGCGATCGCAATTTTAGCGTCTGTGGGAATCAGTTCTCGTTGGTTAAGGGTTGAGTCGTCGAAGAGGCTGAGTTGGGTTTCGCTGCTCATGAAAATTAGGATTTTGGCATCAGCACCATCTGTCTTATCTGAGTTAAATACTGCTTTGGTTGGAGATTTATCAGAATAAATAGACTTTTGCTGAATACTTAATTATTTATACAAATCTTATTGTATCAGTTAATTTGAGACAAAATTCAGTCATCATAAAAGCAGTACCGTCCTAAAATGCTGGGGGAAACCATGTCACATACCCCGCTTTTCGCCGATCGCACCCATGCGGGTGAGGAATTAGCGCGAGTGATTCATGATGTTTTGACTCAGCAAACTATTGATTCTGGGGTTAAGCCTGTACCAATTGTTTATGCTTTGCCAAGAGGAGGTGTACCAGTAGCAGCACCAATAGCACGTCTTTTGGATTGTCCGTTGACAATTGTTGTGGCGAAAAAGATTAGCCATCCAGAAAACCCAGAGTTAGCAATTGGTGCAGTGACTACTTTTGGAAATGTTCTTTGGACTGATCAAAAGCTATTTCGCCTTAAACATGATGCACGGTGGCGGGAAGTAGCTTTAAATAAAGCGATAAACCTTGCTAAGTCTCTTGAGGCTCTATTAATTCCTGCTTGTGGGCAGGTGAATGCAGAGAATGCTACGCTCATCTTAGTTGATGATGGCATTGCTACAGGTATGACAATAGCGGTAGCAGCAACTGCTCTCAAAACACTTTCTCCAGCAGCAGTTTGGCTATGTACTCCAGTAGCGCCACAAACATTGCTACCTTGGTTAGAACAGTGGGGCGATCGCACCATTGTCTTGGAAACACCGGAACCCTTTCGGAGTGTGAGTAATTTTTATGCCCAATTTCCCCAAGTAGATACATTAGAAGTTCTCGCATATCTCCAGCAACAAAAGACAATGGGAGAAATTGACCTATGCGAGTAATTTTAAATTATTAACTAATTATTAACTCTTAATTATTCCTTTCCCTCTCTTGCTTTTTAACGATTTTTGGGCGTTTTTCTCAAGAGAGCTAATGGCATCAGCAAGTTTTGTGACTCTTGTCTTTATCCCCATTACAAAACTGAATTACGAATTACGAATTACGAATTACGAATTATTTGAAGATGTTCCTTGCTGGTATTGCATAGCTTTGGCATAATCACCCAAGGCGTAGCAAGCAGCTTTCAGACGATCAAGAGCTTCTTCTTCACTGCGCCGATCTTTGATACTTCTAGCTAACAGCAAACGTTCTTCATAATACTTAATTGCTTTGTTATAGTCACCCAAAGCTTCACAAGCAACTCCTAAATTACCTAAAGACTGTTCCTCGCTACGCTTGTCTTTAATTTCTCTAGCTAATTGCAGGCGTTCTTCATAATACTTAATGGCTTTAGCATAATCACCTAAGGCATAACTTGCATTCCCTAGATTCTTTAGCACCTGAGAGGCACTGCGAACATGTTTTAACGAGCGTGCTAGTACTACACACTGCTCATAATAGGCGATCGCTTTTGGGTAATTGTCCAAAGCATACCAAGCATTACCCAAATTTTTGAGTACCTGTTCCTCGCCCCAGTTATCTTTAAGTTCCCGGACAATTTCTAGGCTTTGCTGCTGATACTCAATTGCCTGCGTAAAGTTTCCCGAAGCTTTATACACTAATCCCAAATTATTCAGTGCTGCTACTTGACTACGTTTGTCTTGCAGCTGTTGCGTTATTTTTAAACACTTTTCCAAAAATTCAATAGCCTTGTTATGGTCATTTAGATGACGGTATGCATTTCCTACGTGGGAAAGTGCTTGCATCTGCAATGCTAAATCTGAGTTATTATTCAGCAAAGACAGACACTGTTGGGAGTAGGAGATAGCACCTTTGTAGTCTCCAGCGCTGTAAGTTACCAATCCTAAAAAAGAAAGTGCCTGTGCCTGTTTTTGCAAATCCCCAACTGCCTGAAACAGCCCCAAGCATTGTTGTAAGGACTTCAACGCTGCTATTAATTCACCAGCTTGCTGCTGTTGAATTCCTTGCCTTAGTAGCTTGGATGCTTCCGATATGTCGTCACTTTCCTGTATAGGTAGTATTTCTGCTTGTGAACCAGAGTCAAATTCATGGGTAATTGTATTACGCTTCACTGATTTTAAGTATGTTATGGGTAATTGCACGGAAACTGTATTTTTCGATCTGTTATTCCATTCGCTTTTAGACATCAGCCCTTTCCTGTTCAGTCTGGTGCTGAATCTAGTGTTCCCAAAACCACGAGGTATCTTTCATCAGGTTGGTTTAGCACAGCGTAGGTTAGGCGTGATACCATTTCACTTTAATAATGAAATGATACAAATACGCTGGTAGGGGCATGGCATTGCCATGCCCCTACGAGAAATCTAGTCGTCTTTAACTTGTTCCCAATCTTGCCGTAGGGGACGGGTTCTCTCACACCCCATTTTTGCCGCATCTTTAGGTGTTTTAACTAAACGAATTTGTTCTACATGAGGTGTACCCACAAACTTTTGCGCTTGAAAGTAGTGTTCGCTAGTTGACCAATAGAATCCATCTAATTCAAAGCCGTGGGGCGAAAAGTTAGAGAAACAGCCATATTCTTCACGAGTGCTATAAAAGTAGATTGTCATAGATGTCACACAGAATTAAATTCTGAATTCTGGCGACTGACGCATGTATTCTGTTTTATTAATAATAAATCCCCCCCTTCCTCCTGAAAATGCGGGGCTATGTCCGCTATTTCTGAGAGTACTTGGGAGGATATTCAAGAAATAAATGTCAGTAATCTACAATTATTAATTATTGGCTCAATTTAAACGCACCTACTAAAAGTTAGGTGTTGATTCAACCAACAGCTACAGATATATTTGCCACAGAGCCATTATTTAGGATAGGCTGGCGGGTTTTTAAGTCAAATTTGAAGCCATGTGGCAAAATATGAAGCTTTGCTCCGCAAATCGCCAAAGACTCATCCTTCAAAATTTCGTCCATATTGTTGTATGTAGCCTCTGATTCATCAACAATCGTAACCGCACCTTCACCAATAATTTCAATTTGGTTATCTGTCACAACCATAGCGGTATTCTCGTCAATACCGAATCCCAAAACAGCAGGCTGTAGTATCAAAGCTGAAATTAAGCGTCCCAAGCGTCCGCGTTGGGAAAAATGCTGGTCAATTACCACTCCTGGTAGAAAACCAAGACCGGGGCCCATTTCAACAGTTTCAATCCGAGGATGTGTTTCTGAGTCGCCTTCTACAATCATTACGTCTGGCATCACGGCAGCTCCGGCACTTGTGCCTGCGATAACTACACCTTCAGAGAACCGTTGATGAATCGCCGTATCTATTTCGGTGCCCTTGAGAATGCTAGTTATGCGAGCTTGATCTCCCCCAGTAAAAAATACTCCAGTTGCTTTATGAATTGCTTCCAATGCAGTAGATGAAGATGCATCTTCGCGGGTTTCTGTATCAATAATGCGAGCATTTTCGGCTCCCAGTCGCTCAAATACTCTAATATAATTTTCTCCCACTTCTCTTGGTAATTCTGTCGCCGCCGTCATAATTACAATATACGCCTTCGTACCCCCAGCGCGTCGCACAAAGTCCCGCAGAATTTGGCAATCTCCTTCCTTGTCTTCGGCTCCCCCTATAATTACCAACTGCCGTTTGGGATTACTTTCTACCATGATGCCCCCTGATTTGAGTTAATAAATTTTACTAAACCATGACAATTCCAACTATCAAATCATCCCTTTGGTAGATCACTTGATAGAAGGTAGTATTACAATTTGCGTAGACGCATTCGCAAAGCGTTTCCAAGAGTTGCGACTTGTCGTTAGACATCGCAGCGAAACCAAAAGATTTTTCCAAAAAATTACATAAAAAATAACTATCCTTATTAACGTTTGTTGACTTAATAAAACCCACAGCACCAACTGCCTCTAGAGTGATTTTCTAGAGGCATTGCTAATTGCCGATTGAAAATTTCTCGGGCAATTATTAAATAATTGGTATTAACTCTCGCTGGGTGCAATTAGATATCTGATGGTAAGTCCTAATGAATGCGACTTCTGTAAAGCAAGTTAGTTAAGAAAAAACGTGCTTGTTCTAGTGGGAGATGCCTGGGTTTGCCTTGGTAGACAATTTGATACTCATTCATGTCTGGGCCATCACCATGCCCAGAGATCAGCTTTTGGTGAAAAGCTTCTTCAGCAAGTTCTCGAATTTCGTCTCTTAGAGCAGCTTGTGTGCTATTCATACTTTGCTGTCTTTTGAATACCGCATATTTATTTATACAAGTTATTGCCTGGGTGTTGCACCTTTCAAAGGTTATATATTTGACTATTCATGAGGATGAATTGACTGTACTTTTTTCTTTACTGAGGTTGGGGGGTTTAATTATGCCTTGAGATAGTTGAAAATGCTTACTAATAGGTTTAATCTGGGTTCTGATTAGATCAATGGCTTTGCCATCACTCTCCACAATTAATGTGAATCAATTTACAATCAATAAGTCTGAGTAACCAGAACTCAGCATCTAAATTTCAGGGTGTTTAGCCAAAGGTTCGTAATCAATGGTTCTACAAAAAAGCAGTGATTTAGTCCGCATTAATGCTAGAAGAACGGATGTATTCGATATTTTCAACTTCAAGCATTATATTGGGCCCAACCCCTATTTAGATATAGGAGCGCTAGTATTTGACTTTGCTCTAGTTGACTCTAGAGAGCCTTTGCCCATTGAAGATTATATTGCAAAGATTGGCGATCGCTATCCCCACCTGGGTAGCCAAAGCTACGAATCTTATGCTCATCTATTTGCTCAAGTTGTGTCCGAAGTCGGAAAACTGGACATGGATTTGCACCTTAACCGTTGGAGTGTCAAGCCATATCCAGGTTTCGTGCGGATTAGCGTCCAATCACTACATGAACGCACTACTAGAGAGGTAGCTTATTTTGTTTGGGATTGGTTTGAAGCTATTACCCAAGATGAAGACTTTACCTTTGACGAACAATTGGTGAGGCTGCAAAATAAATTCCGCGCCTCTGTCTATGGTGGCCCCACGGTTTACGCCCTATTGCGAACAGCCTACGAAAAAGGTATTCCCGCCTTTTATTTGTGGGAAGAAGGATTAATGCAATACGGTTTGGGAAAAAAACATGTCCGGGGGGTAGCAACAACATTTAACTGTGATAGCCATCTAGATTCGGAGTTTACCACCCGTAAAGATGACTGCAAGGCATTCTTAAAAACGTTGGGTTTTCCAGTCCCTGAAGGCGATATCGTCTTTACTGAAAAGGAAGCCTTGGCGGCAGCAAGACAAATTGGTTACCCAGTGGCAGTTAAGCCAGTGGTAGGCCACAAAGGAATTGGCGTTACGGCTGACATACAAGACTCAAAAGAACTTGCAGCTGCTTATAATAGGGCACTGGCAGCGATTCCCGAAGATCAACTAACTCGGATAATTGTTGAGAAAAGTATTTCCGGCTCAGATTTTCGCTTGTTGTGTGTCAATGGCAGATTTGTCGCCGCCACAGAACGCCGTCCAGCATCGGTTGTTGGTGATGGCTATTTAACGCTTGCAGAATTAATCCGCCTAGAGAACCGGAAACCTGCACGTTTAGACACGCCTACCTCGCCGATGAGTAAAATCCAGATAGATGACGCGATGGAACTCTACCTAGAGGAACAGCGCTTATCATTGGACAGTGTTATTGAGAAGGGACGCACTGTTTACCTGCGTAAAGTCGCCAATCTTTCAGCCGGAGGTATGAGCATTGATGCAACCCAGACAGTTCATGATGACAATATTATCTTGGCGCAAGATATTGCCCAACACTTCCAGTTGACTTGCCTTGGTATTGATGTCATTACGAAAAGTCTCTCAGAATCTTGGAAATCCAGTAACTTTGCTATCTTGGAAATCAACGCTGCACCAGGTGTTTTAATGCATCTTAAACCTTCTGTTGGTGAAAGCGTTGATGTGCCTTCTCATATCTTAGAAACCTTTTTTGAGTCGGGTACAGATTCTAGGATACCAATTATTACCTTTAATAAAATCTCAGTTGAAGAACTGCAAGCAACAATTGACCATATCCTTTTGCAACATCCCCACTGGACAATAGGCGCTGTTTGTCGTGATGCAGTTTTTGTGAATCGCTCCAAAAAAGTATTAAGCAAAAATTACAACAGCAACGTCCAAACTTTGCTGCGTCATCCAAAACTTGATTTGCTGATTGCCGAGTATGCCGAAGACATCCTAGATGAAGAGGGGATGTTTTACCGCAGTAGTAATATGGTCGTTTTGGATAATCCTACCGAAACTGAGATGATGTTAGTGCGGGATGTATTCGATGGTTCGACTGTGGTGATTAGAAAAGGCAACGACATTTCTATCCGTCGCAAAGGGTTGATTGAAGATTATACTTTGGGTGAAGATGAACCATTTACGCGGGTTTATTTGAAAGAGACTGGAGCAATTTTGTGAGTTAAGTAAATAGGCACTCAACCCAATTTTTCTTAATCAAACGGGAAATCGGGGTATAGCAGTTTTAAATCATTCGTGAAAGGTTATAGCGGTTATTGGTTGAGTAGGTACAGAACCCCACCCCCAACCCCCTCCCCGCAAGCGAGGAGGGGGCTATGATGTACCTGATCTGATTAGGAAACGGTATATATCCCGGATAACTTTTACGAAGTGGGGGATGTGGACAGAGAGAATTTTCATAAATGAGATAGGATACTATATGAGTTGAGGGTAGCTGAAAGTTACTATTTATCCGAAATCATCGATTTTCTAGAAGTTTAAAATATCTAATGATTCTTCTATTTCTAAATCTAATATTCTTTCTCGTGTATCTTTGAGTGCTTCTAGCTTACCTTCTTGACGATAGATATCTGCCGCTTTTTGAAAATCTTCAATTGCTGCTTGTTTCTCTGCTATTTCTAAACGGATATTGCCACGATTATAATAAGCATCTGCATAATTTGAATTAATCTGGATTGCTTGAGTATAATCTTCAATTGCTCCTTCAAAATCTCCTAAATCTGAACGAGCATTACCACGGTTGTAATAAGCATCTGCATAATTTGGATTAATCTGTATTGCCTGAGTATAATCTTCAATCGCTCCTTCAAAATCTCCTAAATCTGAACGAGCATTACCACGTTTTTTATAAGCTATGGCATCTTTAGGATTAATTTTAATTACTTGGGGAAATCCCGGTTGAGAGCCTAATAAATAACGAGCAATCCCACGGTTTTTATAAGCATCAGCATAATGGGGGTTAATTTTAATAGCCTGTGTATAATCTTCAATTGCTCCTTGGTTATCTCCTACATGAGAACGAGCTTCAGCCCGGTTTTTATAAGCTACGGCAACATTAGGATTAATTCTGATAGCTTGGGTATAATCATTAATTGCTTCTTCTAATCTTCCTAGTTGAGACAGAGCTAAACCTCGTTTATTGTAAGATTTAGCATCATGAAGATTTATCTGAATTGCCTGAGAATAATCTGCGATCGCAGCCTCATAATCTCCTATTTGATAATGGGCTAAACCTCGTTTATAATATAAATCAACATCACTAGATTTAACTTGTAAGGCTTGATTATAGTTGGCGATCGCATTTGAATATTCTCCTTTCTCAAAACATTCATCACCTAATCTTACATAAAGTATATTTAAGTCTTCATTACGATATTGTAAATAATTCTCTAATTCAGGTTGCTCAGAAGATTTAGTCAACTGATTATTAGTTTGCTTAGGTGGCGTTTCCTCTTTTGGAAGATATTTGTAAATTAATGTTTGTTGCCTAGAATTATTTATAGAAGATTGTAACTGTTCTAGATAACACCATAAACCACCACCATACAGTAATTGTTCAATCCCAAATGAAATTTTACCAGTCTTCAACTTAATCATCCGGGTTGGGAGAAAGCCAGCCAAAAAAAGGTGATACTCAGATTGGGCTTCACTCACATCTTCTTGAATCAAAATGCAAACTACAACTGCATTTTTTTCAACCTCTTCAGAACTAATTGACCATCTAACTCTATCAATACTACCGTGACGAGATTTAACCTCAATACCAATAGATGGGTCAGAAGTCAAGGTAAAATCTATATTGCCATCGCCGCCGAATCGCTTTTCATAATCGACTTCGGTAATAAAATCAGCTAAACGTTCTTTGACAACTTCCTCACCCAACTTTCCTTTAAGATAGCTAATGAAAACGTCACGGACTGGTAAAACACGCTTGTACTTCTCAGCCATCAACCAGCAAAATTCCCGTAATGCCCTTAACCTTTCTCCAGAGATTATAGTTAATTCACTATATTGACCTTCTGTTTCACAATGAAGCAGAGAACCAGATGTTAACCTTTTAATAAAATCAGACTGTAGCGATCGCAGTAGTGTAATCCAGTCCATTTATATTTCTGCGAATCTTTTGATGAGATTATTCTATTAAAATATCCAGTTGGCGTAAACCTTTTAATTAGCTTGGGTGAGATTTCCAAAAATTGTAGGACTTACGCATTGACAAGAAATACCAAATATGGAGCAAGGTTAAAAACCATATCTTTCGTAAGGGCACAGCAAAAGCTTAGCCCCTACAGTATGGTCTATTTACGATCGCAGCATAATTAAGAAAAGCCTGAAAACTTCCTCAAGATAGGTAATGCACATCACGATGCATTTGTACAGTACGTAAGTCCTAAATTGTTTACTATTTTGCGATAATTCTTAATTTAACTTAATATGTTAAAATTGCCAGAGAATGAGATTGGATTAAAGGGAGTGTATGAAGACATAGCACTCTGTCTCAGACATTGCTGTTTTTTACAGTCGAGTATGAGTGGTGATATTATTGATAGATTTGCCGGAGTTCTTCTAGAGTATTCACAGTTTTGATACTGGTGAGAATAGCCCTTAATATCTCTACGTTCTGTATCTGGACAATCTCTGGTAATATTGTTAACCCTTCGTTGCCAAATTTTAGTTCCAAAGCAATTTCAAGACCTTGAAGTAACCCTTCCCTTATACCCCTTTTTTCTACGCTAGTAATATACGGCATTTTCTTTTCCTCCTCATATTGAGTCACTTCTTGCCAAAAACTGTTCTCTAATTCTTCAGGTAATCTCATCACCCAATCGATAAATCGAAACAGGTTGATGATATCTTCGCGCTGATAACCTTTTTCGTAGAGTCGTTTCGTTAAATCAAGCTTCCAACGTTTACGCTCTTGGTCATTTTGGCGTGTTTCCTTTGCCTTTAAATGAGCCATAACTACTGTAGCAAATGGGTTAGAACTTGCTTCTAATTCTGTCCATTGTTGGCTATATTCAAGTAATTTAACAATGGGAAACTTGAATTTGACTTCGCAACCCCATAGTTCATCGCTAAATTGATTTGGTTTCCATGTGGGGCGATCGTCACCTAAGACGGCTAGACTAGCTATAGACCGATTGTAACGGTCAAACAGTCGGTAGTGGTAGACGTACATCCGTTGGGCAAAGTTGGTTTCTTCATTACTTTGGACTTCCAGATGGACTAATACCCACCTTTCTTCGCCATTGCGTCGCCAGACTTGAACGAGTTTATCAACGAATCTTTGCCCTAGTTCCGCATCTCGAACGACTTGCTGTAACTCTTTGTCCAAAAAAGTATAGCCGAGCTTCCAGTCTATTCCCTCAGCAGCTACAGGAAAGAAAAATTCAATGCACTCTTGAAAGTAGGTTTCTATAGCTTCTTTCCACGGACTGTCATATTCATCGTTGGACATTGGCGTGATTTACATCAGTTTTGAAGGTGCAGCCATGTCTGATTATGCCAGAGTTTTGAGGAGTTTGGAGAGTGCGATCGCTGGGAATAATACATGAAATATTAGCTAACCACCAACATCGCAAATGGCCGAAAATCACAACCCCAACCCAAAGCCTCTCACCAACTCCAGTCCCCCCTCCTCGCTTGCGGGGAGGGGGTTAGGGGGTGGGGTTCCGGGATACCCTTGGCAAACCCCATACGAACTTTGGAAAAAACTTAAGCCATTAGCGCGACAGATGCGGTGTGAACCAACTCCAGCAGAAAAGCTACTTTGGCAGAAGTTGAGACACAAGCAACTTTTGGGTTTCAAGTTCCGCCGTCAGCAAACAATTGACCGTTTTATCGTCGATTTTTACTGTAATGAAGCGCGGTTAGTGGTGGAAGTGGATGGCGAAATTCACGACTACACCCAAGAGGAAGATGCGATACGTCAAGAATTTTTGGAGAGTTTGGGGTTGCAGGTTGTGCGATTTAGAAATGAGGATGTTCTGGAGAGGATGGAGGGGGTGTTGCAGGATATTGCTACTTGGTTGCAGAGATAGAACCCCACCCCCAACCCCCTCCCCGCAAGCGAGGAGGGGGCTAATTATATGGTTTTTGGTGGTGTGTGCGATCGCTTTGCGTCATCATTTGACCATCGTCTCACAAGACAGCGATTTTGAGCGGATGAGACAAGTGAGGGAGTTATTTTGCGAATCTTGGCTGTAAGTTGAATTTGATAACGGGCGTGCGATCGCTTTTGATGAGGAAGTCTGATCGCAGCTTTGAGATGGACAATCATTCAAATAGATTAAGCACAATACTTGATTAATACTGTTGGAATGGCAGTATTAATAGCTTTTAAAGTGTCCTAGTTAGCGGTGTAGACCTTATTAGGCACAAATGAATATCATTGCTCATGATACTACTCTGAAGAAAAATGCCACCAATGCATCAGTATACTATAAAGGAAATTTTGCTATTTACTCAAAGCTTACTGAAAGATGTTAACAAGACATTGGCAAGTAAAAATCAAGATGTCAAGACTGCTTTAGTAAAAGTTGACAATGCCTTAAATACTATTGAGGAAAAGAATTTGAAGGCTTTAATTGAGTACAAAGATAGCCTTGATAATCTGTTTAAACAAAGGGAACTACGAATTTTAGAAGATATAGATGATTACGGCAAACTAGATAAATCTTAGCCACATTAATAATATATTTTCTACTTGTTTGGAGAGTTAATTGCTTGATTTTGTTGGTGTGCTTTAATTTTGTTTATTAGTTCTTCGAGGTATTCACGAATAATTTTTCTAGACTCTTCTTTAGGAATTTCTTCAATTACTTTTTCATGATTGATAAGTTTATCTTTTATATATTCCAGCGCACGTATTTGTTCTTGTTGATTCAGTGCATTTTCATCGATCCATTCTATCGGAAGATTTGTTGTATCGTGCCTAATGCCGCATATAAGCCAAGCTTTCAAGTATGCGTATAGATGTATAAATTTTTCGTCTGCTGAAGTTTCTATAGGTATTCCGATACGCTTAAGAGCTGTAAAAGTTATTGTATCGAGTAGGTTTACATTTATGCCATTTTTTTTTCTACTAGAAAGTAATCCATTTAAAGCTTGTTGTGAATTTTTAATTCTTTCTAAATTATCTCTAATTCTAGATTTAAATTGTTTTGGATTTTCCTTTTTACGTAATAATGATTCATCAATTTTCTCAAAAGTTATTTCTTCAGACACTAAAGATATAAAATCCATTCTGTGTTTTTCCGCAAGTTGATTACTATCATATTGTTGCTTTAGTCTCTCTTTTTCTTCCTCTGTTTCGGTTTTAATTTGCCAATCTATAAAATAATTAAGCAAATTTACACCACCAGTAGTAAGACCTAAGAAAATACTTATGTACGTTAATATTGTCGAACTAGTAACTCTATTTGTTCTACCTATTTCATAACCAATATAAGCAACTAAGCTAATAAAAATCAAAAAAACAATTAAGATATTAGGACGCTTAAGCATACCCTTAAACATATTTGCCAAAAGCTTCATTCAACTGCCTCAAAAAAATACTTACTAACCTTTTTTAAAAGAAATATCACGTTACTCTCAGCCCTTAGCTTTACAACAAGCTGACAGAACAAGAAAGAGTTAAAAAAGCCTCAGTAATTCCTAAGACTTATCAGTTCCTACAATCCTCTGTAGGAGTCCCCGTTCCTCAGCCATCGCGTTACGAATACGCGCAATCATGTAACTGGCTGTATTCTTATTAACCCCAATTTCCTTAGCAAGCTGACGCACACTAATACCCCCTGGTGAATTAAGCACAAGGTGAATCGCTACAAACCACTTTTGTAATTCTACATGAGTCTTGTGAAAAAGTGTACCGACTGTAACACTGTATGAAGTAAAGCATTCATTACAGTGATATCTACGCTCATTCTTGTATGCAGTAGCGTTGGTTGATTCGCAATATGGGCATTTTGGCTTTCCACCCCAGCGAATTTGCTCAAGTAGGGCAAGGCATTCTTCGTGATTTCGTGACATAGTTATTCTCAGAACTCTGAGAATAACCATGTCAAAAATTACTCTTTAATTTTTTAGAAATATGTATCAAGCGTTAAGGAAAAACCGAGGTAATATTGCGATCGCATAAATATATACTTATAATTCACAGTATTTTGAGTTACCGTAAACCCTTGTGCTGCAACAGTGCATCCGCCCAAGCTGCATCTGCTTCTGACAACGCTGGTACGGGATCTTGACTGTAATCTATTACTAAGTCATAACTTGCGCGGTCATAAATCCCAGCTAATAAACTCTGCAAATCTACCAAAGGTTCACTATCATCAGTTCGCAAAGGTAATGGAAATGAAGGAATTACATCTTGCAAATTAAAGGCATATAAATCAGATTGGGGACGATTTTCTGCCCGACTTACCAAAATCCGATAATCATTTTGCGTACCATCCCCAAAAACTAACATTGGTTCCCCAATACGTAATAAATCAATTTCCAGCAAATGTGTTGAACTTCCCAATACTCGCTGTCGCTTAATTTCGTATGCGTTCCGTCCTTCTCCTGTACGTTTATTTTTAGGTGATAAAATTTCAATTACTGTTACTACTTCTTTTGTTCCTACCTTTCGCACCTCTAAATATCTTTCCTTTACTATCTCAGGTACGGGAACAGTCACCGTTTTAGGTTGAACGGCAGGTGTAGCTACAGCTATATTCGGTATTTTAGGATTTATTGCTGTCTGTGAATTTTGTACTATTACATCAGGAATACCAACCAAGAGTTTATCATCACCAGTAGTTTGATAAATTCGTTCTTCAATGGCGACAAAATATTTAGGACGTAGTTGAGGAGATAGATAATCTGCGATCGCAACTATTAGTCTCCCATGTACTCCTGGCCATAATTCAGGATCTTCTAAATACGGATTCATCCCTGGAAATGGATAAGCCATAACAAATATCCCAAAACCAAAATTCTAGAAATAATTCTCATAGCCCCTCTCGAAGAGCGGGGAGGGGTTGGGGGTGGGGTTCTAAGAACAACTAGTAAGGGCTGCACCACATTGATCTTCTTTTTTCAACCAACCCTTAACACCTTCATATTCTATCTGCGCCCAATCTCTCTGACAGCCTAACAATTTGACAGGCATATTAGCAGGAATTCTTCCCACTTTTCGGCTTTGTTCATTGCTACTAGCATAAACATCCACGCCATTAGTACCATAGCCCTGAGTTGATAAACCTAACTTTGTCACAAACACCCATCCAGTTCCTTTAAAACCATCACTAGCATTAGTAATCTGCACCCAATCTTTAGCAGCAGCAACAACTTGAACTGTTTCATTAATGGGTATTTGCCCTAAAATTCTCTTTTTCGTACTTCTACCACTCCGCACATTTAAAGCTTGCGGATCTGTATCAGTAACATAGGCAAAAATATCACACTTTTGTATTTTTCTTGATTCCGCTAAAGCTATTTGATTAGCTATACCACTATTGAGCATTACACTAATACAACTGAATACCAATCCGATTGCTAACTTGTTCGCCGAATTTTTGACTTTTTTGGTCATAATTTCTTCAATGTGCTGCCATCATTACTCTTGCTTTTCTCACTCGTAAACCAGCTTTTGCGACATTAAAACTAACTTTTGCGACATTGAAACTAACTTTTGCGACATTAAAACCAGCTTTTGCGACATTAAAACCAGCTTTTGCGACATTGAAACTAACTTTTGCGACATTGAAACTAACTTTTGCAACATTGAAACTAACTTTTGCAACATTGAAACTAACTTTTGCAACATTGAAACTAACTTTTGCAACATTGAAACTAACTTTTGCAACATTGAAACCAGCTTTTGCGACTCTGCTGATTGCCTATCAAGTACGATAGCAACGAAGCGGGAAATTTACCAGTTAAAAAAGGGGCTTTAAAAGTTCCCCCCAATTTATCGGGCGGCTAGGGGAGATTTAGGTTTCAGGCTTGAGTGCGTAAGTCACAGCGTAACGCACGGCGATACAAAATACTACTTCATATCGTAGCCAAATAAATTCGGGTCAACGTCTCCTAACTGTAATTCTGCCAAACCATATTCCGCCCATCGTCTCTCTACCATCGCCGCCACATCTGGATCTGATTCTAAAGGCGAACCCCATTCATGGTCTGTTTCCGGCGGAATTTTAGTAGTCGCATCAATTCCCATGCGTCCACCTAAGCCAATCTTTTCACTGGCAAAATCCAAGGTATCAAAAGGTGTATTCGGCAGAATAAAGACATCTCGCACTGGGTCAACTTTGGAACTAATCGCCCACACAACTTGACGCGGATCACGAATATTTATGTCTTTATCGACAACAATTACAAACTTTGTGTATGTAAATTGTGGTAAAGCACTCCAGAACGCTAAAGCTGCTCGTCGCGCTTGTCCCGGATATGCCTTATCAATGGAAATAATCGCCGCTTTGTAACTCAAAGCTTCCATTGGTAGGAAGAAATCGACAATTTCTGATACTTGTTGCCGCAGAATGGGAGTATAAATGCGATTTAGTGCGATCGCCATCATCGCTTCTTCTTTAGGTGGACGACCGCTAAATGTTGTTAAGTAAATCGGATTTTTCCGGTGCGTCATACACTCAAAACGGATTAACGGCGAATCTTCCACGCCGCCGTAATAACCCATGTGGTCGCCAAAAGGCCCATCTGGTAAGACTTCCCCTGGTGTAATCGTTCCTTCTAAGACAAATTCGGAATCTGCGGGAACTTCCAAATCGACAGTTTTACACTTTGCTAACTGCACACCAGAACCGCCGTAAAGTCCAGCAAACAGCCATTCTGATAAATCTACAGGGATGGGTGTAGCTGCTGCCATAATAATTAGAGGATCTACACCAAGTGCGATCGCAACTTCTAATTTCTTCCCACGTTCGGCCGCTTTTCGCAAATGTCTCGCCCCACCCCGCACTGATAACCAGTGAACCGTCATCGTATTCTTGGATTGCAGTTGCAAGCGATACACGCCCACATTTGGAGTACCAGTCTCACAATCCTTGGTAATTACTAGTCCCAGCGTGATAATCTTGCCAGCATCACCAATATAAGGACGTATCAAAGGCAACTTATTTAAATCTAAATCATTACCTTGAACCACAACTTGCTGACAAGCAGGGAAAAAATCCCGTCCTGGTTTCGCCTTCACCACATCAAACAGTACTTTCCCAAAATCTATCGCTTGGGAAATCTTCTTCGGCGGTTTTGGCTGTTGCAGCATACTTAGTTTTTTCCCCAGAGTTTCCAACTCCTCTGGATGCTGCATATTCATCGCCCAGCAAATCCTTTCCACAGTTCCCATCAAATTCACCGCCACAGGGAAGGAAGCGCCTTTGACGTTTTCAAACAACAACCCTGGCCCACCTTTTTGCAGCATCCGGTTGGAAATCTCAGCAATTTCTAAATCTGGGTCAACTAAAGCTGAAATTCGCCGTAATTGTCCCTTATCTTCCAAAATTTTAATGAATCCCCGCAAGTCTCTTGCCATTGTTCTAATAAAGCTGATTATTTAAGAAGTGTGAAGCGCTTTCTTATATTATGGGGCATGGGGTATTAGGCACTGGAGATTGGGAAATATTTTTCTGTGTCCCTGTATTACCATCTCCCCATGTGGGGAATTATTGATTTTAATTAGAAATTAACCTATTTAGTAACTTTTCTTAACTGTGTTTTCCAAAGGATTTAGTTATTGTATCTAGGGATACGCAATTATTTTTTATAAATAAGCGCTAACCTGATCAAACATGGCCAGAATATACTATACCTTCCTGGCGGGCGGCCTTGTTATATGGCCCCTGCCGGGTTTATTTGTTACAAGCTTCGACTGTGCCTTGCTTTTGAGTTTTTCTGAATTTTTGTGAGTTTGCGTTAGCGTAGACCAACCCAGGTATCGCCGCCCCTACCAATTTACGCAAACTCTACGATTCTAGGACTTACGCACTGTACAAATGCATCGTGATGTGCATTACCTATCTTGAGGAAGTTTTCAGGCTTTTCTTAATTATCCTGCGATCGGAAATAGACCATGCTGTAGGGGCTAAGCTTTGCTCATAGGTGTCAACTTAACGTAAAAGTCATGTCCCGCAAGGAACTTCAGTTCCTTGCTAATAGCAAAAGTCTTCTGTTGATGACTAAATATACCCAAAATCTTTAGTCTACTTCAGTAGACTTTAGCTGAAAGCCAAAGAACTTCAGTTCAGGGCGGGTGAGTCAGCCAACAGTTAAGCCATTTCTAGCTTAAGTTGACACCAATGAGCAATGCTTAGCCCTTACGAAAGATATGGTTTTTAACTTAATCCATATTTGGTATTTCTTGTCAATGCGTAAGTCCTAGATTCTTCTCTACGAGACGCTACGCGTTGGCGTTCTTCTTTAACTAGACGTTGCGCGTTGGCGGAAGCCTCTCGTAGAGATGGCGGTTCGATAAATTAAGCTTTTTAGCACTTTTTGCGTAAGTCCTATATGTAACAAATACTTTGTTAAATGGTATAAGGAATATTTTTGAAGTTGAGCAATGAATTTGATTAATTTTCAAGATTATCAATAAAAAATCTTTTATAACTAAGAATTTTTTGCAACATCATTAAACTAAAAATCTTACACCTTTTAGGCATAGAATTTTCAAGTAATAATGTTGACTTTACCAGTGTCAATATCGTAACAAGCGCCGACAATTTTTAGTTTGCCTTCACGGATCAATTTGTCTAAAATTGTTGAGCTTTCCTGCAATTTTTCAGCCTGGTACTGGATATTGGCTATAACTGCATTCTGCATATTATCACCCGTTCTTAACTTTACCCTTTCTACAGATGGTTTGATACCCTCAATAATCAAACCAATTCTGCCAGGAAGTGGTTCGTTTTTGATTGCTTCTGCTACTGCACCGCATCTTTTATGACCCAAAATCACAATCAACTGCGAACCTAATACTGCTGTAGAATATTCCAAACTACCTATAACCGTGTCACTGACGACATTACCAGCAACTCGAACGACAAATAAATCTCCAACTCCTTGATCGAAGACGATTTCCGCAGGGACTCTGGAATCTGCACAGCCCAATATGGCGGCAAAAGGATACTGAGCTTTAGCAACTAATCGCAGACGTTCTAGTGATTGATCGGGATATTTACGTTTTTGATGGATAAATCTTTGATTACCATCCAGTAAGCGTCTGATAGCTTCATTAGGGCTAACTGGATTAGGGTTGTCTGGATGAATATCAGCAACAGCAGTTTGCTCTGTATTCCAAAAACTATCACCAAAAGCAGTAGCTGCAAGACCTAGTACACTGGCAAATTTTAATAAATCACGTCGCCCTACAAATCCATTAATTCGACTCATCAATCTACCTGAAAACAACAAAGCTGTTCTCAGGAATATATCAGCCTTAAGCAACATACAAGAGTACCCTTTTACACGATTTAAGAGTCATTTAATCTTCAGATGACATCGTGATTTAGAACTTAAGTAGGTAGGCATAATTAAACATACAAGAAAATCTTAGTTCGTAGTGAGCTATTCATCGCTCATAGCAAGTTTTATCAGGACTAAAGTTCTTACTATAGCAGTCCTAAATCATTCGTGAAAATTATATCTCTCTTTCTTCTTTCCTTTGTGTCCTTTGCGTCCTTGGCGGTTCGTTTCCTAATCATATTTTTCACAACTCAAATAGGATTGCTATACAAATTTTTAATTATTTCCGCCTATGTATATATTTTCTATGTTTTTTTGGCAATATTTAACACAGAACTAACTATCTATATTTATGGCTTTTTTAGACAAAATAAACTGGAATTTTCTAGGTAAAAATTCTCAAAATAGCTCTGGAATAGATCCGTCTGCCCCTGTCCAACAATCTATAACACCATCAACCCCCAAAAACCTTGCTGAATTGCATATTACAAGCTACATATAATCTAATCATTAGCTCTATGGTAAGCGATCGCCAGAAAGCATCTGCCAGATAAAATGCTGGGACGTTAGTGCTTGGTCAGGGTAGCAATAAAGAGAATGCCCTTTTTTCGCTATCCTAAATAAAGTGAATCATTAAGAGATCGCGCCGATGGTTGCTTTACCCGATCGCATTTTGATGAGTGCAGAGGAATATCTGGTTTGGGAACCCACCCAAGAGGAACGCTACGAGTATTGGGATGGCGAAGTTGTGATGATGAGTGGTGCTACACGCAACCATAATCGGATTTCTGCAAATTTCTTTAAGCTTCTAGATGATGCCCTAGCCGATCGCTCCTGTGAAGTATACATTGTAGATGTGAAGGTGCAGGTAGAACCTGGGCAAAAGTATTTTTATCCAGATGTGGTGGTGACTTGCGATGAGCGCGATGATGATCCACAATTGGTACAATTTCCCTGCTTAATTATCGAAGTGCTATCACCTTCAACAGAAGCAGCCGATAGGGGGAAAAAGTTTGCCAAATATCGCCAATCTCCAACCTTGCAAGAATATGTGTTAGTACAAGTAGCTCAACCAGGTGTGGAAGTGTTTCGGCGCAACGAACAGGGAAAATGGGTGCTGTCGGAGTATAATTTGCATGAAATATTGCGACTGGAATCGGTGGATGTGGAAATAGCGATGTCTACGACGGGCTATGCCTACGCTGATTTGTACAGACAAGTGCAGTTTGAAACCGAAGTAACAGATGCGTAGCAAATAAGAGTCTACATGGAGGATAAATAACATATATCCTGAGCCAGACGGATGTGAAAAAATAGTTATATGACCTCACTTATTGAAGAAATCCGTCAGAAAGTTGCTGATGAACAATTTGAGTTTTCCAAGCACGCCGTTGATCAATCTATCTTGCGGCAAGTTCAGGTTCAAGAAATCAGAGAGGTAATTGCCAATGGACAAGTTATTGAAGACTATCCAAATGATAAGTACGGCCCAAGCTGTCTCATTAGTGGTTTGACCCAAACTCGAAGACCCATTCACGTTCAATGTAGCTATCCCTCTCGTCCATTAGTCAGAATTATTACTCTGTATCAACCTAACCCACAGAAATGGGATGAAGACTTTACACAAAGGAGAAACCGTGGCGATGACTCATGAGCAAGAAACGTTAGTTGAAAAAAAGGTAACTTACACGTTAGAGCTAAATGGACAGGTCTTCATGATTGAGAACGTACCTGCTCGCGTGAATGAAGAAACAGGAGAACAATTTTTTTCTCCATCAACTGTAGAGCATTTACAGCAAATTATCCTCAGTGGGCAACAGCCGGATCACTTCACTGAAGTTCCTGTGTACAACTATGCAGCATAATTATTGAAGATGCCCATTTGTACCACCAAATGCAGTTTGAAACCGAAGCTTAAGGATTACCCCTGGCATTAAGCAGTTGGAGCAAACTAAACCAACCGCCACTGAGTCTGAACAAATTGCTTACATCAATGATGAAACCACTCCTAGCTTCAAGCGTCGTGTAGTTGGTACTTTACAGGCAGGTAGTGAAGCAGCGATTAATGAGTTTATCCTGGAAAACAAGTATCTGAAAGTTGCAAAAGCAGCTGTAAAAGGCTGGTTACAACCAGGTAGTTAGGTTTGTTGGTGTTGCCAGCAGCATAACAAGTCGATGCACCAGAACGCTTCAATCTTGTGGGTTGAGTCGCAAAGGTTATTTACAGCCGCTTAACCGGAACGTTAGCTAGCTTAGGTTATCTGTTGAGGCACGACCGGAAAGTTTTTTTTTCGAGGCGATCGCCTAATTTGCTAGCATCTGAAAAGCACATACCACTTATAACCCAATACGCTTGGGTTAAGGCTAAAACCCTTTGTGAAATCAAATTTTTTAACGAACCTTATTAGGCGCAGAGAAGCCAGTGCGCCCTTGCGGTTAAGAGACTTGAAGCAACTGGCGCGACACAGAGAGAAGGAAAAAATGCTTAACTGAACTGTATTGACTTATAACCAGCATCATCGCCTACAATAGCGATTTTGACATAGTGTGCGATCGCCCAATCCATAAGCGGAATTGACCGAGACATCACTTGTAATTTTCCCTTTCGATAACGCTTAATTTATTTACTATTAAGCAAATCAAAACCATCCTCGCAGAGTTTTATGTACCTGTGCCAGATACCACATATAATCATCAATTTTGTAATTATCAGCAGCTTTAACTATATATTCTTGAGCCAAATCAAGATTATTCTCGACTTCGTAATATAATCCCAAGTAAAGATGACTGTAAAAATTTCCCTTTATCCCTTCTGATTGACCAACAGTTAAAACATCATCTTCTGTACAATCTCCCGCATACAAATCATATACGCCCTGCATAACACGTCGAGGGTCATTTTTCACTGTTAATAAAGAATTACGCGCCTCTTCAACACCTAACAAACGAGTTATGCAGAGATATCGCCATACTGTTTCTTCTACATCTTGAGCATTCACTGTCAAATCTATTTCAAACTGTTGAGCGCCCTCTGCAAATCTTTCTGCATAATAATACGATAATCCCCGTTGCCAGAGGTAAGGTTTAATACTGGCATCTAATTGCTCTGCCATGTCAAAATCTTCAATAGATTCATCAATCTTGGCTAGTTGAAAGTTAACCATGCCTCGGCGAATGTAAGCATTAGGATTTTTCGGCTGATTGCGAATGGTTTCGTTCCAACGCTGGAGTTGGTTTTCCAGAGAATTTGAAAAAAACATGAGTTGCCAAGCCTATATAGATAGATTAACTAGAATATTTTCAGCTTTGGGGAGAGTACGTCAATCCTTTTTCAAATCTTCCAGATATTAAGCGTTGCTAAGATATGATTACTAATTATTTACTTAGTTAAACCGAGATCCATCCACGAGGTAGAAGAAACTACTTGCATTATTCAGTATTGTGTAACTGGTGTCTTAAAATCAGGAAAAAACGCCCGTGGTACCCATTAGAGATAATAATCCGACAACAATCACGCCTTATGTAACTTATGGACTGATTGCTGCTAATGTCCTCGCTTTTCTTTATGAGGCAAATCTTCCTCCCCAAGCATTAAATGGGTTTCTACACCTTGCGGCTGTAGTTCCACGAGAACTGACTTTAAGCTTTGGTGGTGTCTCTTTACATCAACCAGTGCCAGAGTGGGCAACTTTAATTACCTCACAATTTTTACACGGTGGTTTCTTGCACTTAGCAGGTAATATGTTGTTTCTGTGGATTTTTGGTAACAACGTTGAAGATAAGTTAGGTCATGCCAAATATTTACTGTTTTATTTATCTTGTGGTGTTTTGGCATCCTTGACACAGTGGTTCTTCGCTCAAGATTCTAGCATTCCTTCTTTGGGTGCAAGTGGTGCGATCGCAGGCGTTTTGGGAGCGTATATTCTCCGCTTTCCCAACGCCGAAGTTCTCGGCATAGTGCCTTTAGGGTTTTTCTTCCCGACTTTCCGCGTCCCAGCATATTTCTTTTTGGGATTTTGGTTTCTCGAACAAGCTTTCTACGGGCTTGCTAGTCTGCAAACACGTACCAACATCGGTATGGAAAGCGGCGGTATTGCCTACTGGGCCCACGCAGGCGGGTTTATCTTTGGGGCAATTCTCGGCCCACTGTTGGGTTTGTTTAACGATAAATCACAGGAAGAAGCTTGGTATCAGTAATTCTTCAGCGTATCATCAGGGCTTTCAATCAGGCTAATTAATTAAATAGGTGAAATTGCCTAAGCTTCGCAACTGCTAGCCTTACAAGCTATATTGCAGTTAGTCAATAAATTAGGAAAAACATTTGTGTTTCCCCTCTACGACGAAAATCCGACGCGAATCACCCCGTATTTCACCTACGGGTTAATTGGCATGAATATTTTAGTTTTTCTTCACGAGGTAAGCCTGCCAAATGCACAATTGAATCAGTTTTTAAGTCAGTATGCAGTAATACCTCAAGAGTTAACCACCAATTTGAGTGGAGAGTGGATAACATTATTTACGTCGCAATTCTTACACGGCGGTTGGTGGCACTTAATCTCGAATATGGTGTTTCTCTGGGTTTTTGGCAACAATATTGAAGACCGATTGGGTCATGCTAAATATCTGATTTTTTATTTAGCGTGTGGTGCTTTAGCTGCCTTGTGTCAATGGTTTATTGGCATGAATTCTGAGATTCCTTCCTTGGGAGCAAGTGGTGCAATTTCTGGTGTTTTAGGTGCGTACATTATCCGCTTTCCCCAGACTAGAGTCATGACCTTAATATTTTTGGGGTTTTTCATCACCACAATCAGAGTGCCAGCACTAGTAATAATTGGACTTTTCTTTGTGCAAAATGTAATTTCCGGTGTTGCTACCCTGCAAACAGCCGCTAACATGAGCGTGCAAACTGGTGGAGTTGCCTACTGGGCGCACATCGGTGGTTTTGCTTTTGGGGTAATTCTCGCTCCCCTATTTGGATTGTTTAGGCAGGACTAAGTACAAAATTTCCGAAATTATTAGCGAAACAATTGCAACCTATCAATCCTCAGCGTATCCTCTGCGCTAACCTTCTCTGCGAGACGCTGACGCTCCTAACGTCGCTACCGCTTCTCTACGAGACGCTGCGCGAACGCTAATGCGAATGCGATACTCTGCGTTGAAATTTCCACCCTTGATTCACCACAGTTTTACCCAAAGCTGTACTAAGCAATTCAAAATTAGGAGATGCTATCTTAGCAATCCCCTATTTGGGAAACTATTAGTTTTTGCTGGCACCGGCTGAAAGTTCTTCTGATTCTTCTGCCCTAGATGTAAACGTTGATGATTCTACAACTTGTTCAGGTAAAGAAACAATGATGTCAGCGCCATTGATAATTGCTCCCAATAATCCCAGTTCCGATTCAACTAATTGATCAATAGCTTCACCTAACATGTTTTCTTGTGTATAGTGTGGTCGCGCCACAAGTACCATGCCATCGCTGTAGGGTTGAATTAACAAAGGGTCATTGGATATGCTGAGTGGGCTAGTATCTAAAATAACTAAATCAAAACGTTCGCGGACATCCTCCATCAGCCGCCGCATTTCGCTAGATTCAAGAATAGCAGCTGATTGCCGCACAGGGCCAGGGCTGGGTAGGATGTATAAATTTTCTACATCAGGAACTAAACGAATACATTCACTTAAGTTAGCGTAATAACGCAGGGGTTCAATAGTGGCGTCGGGGTCAGGAATTACATTCAGGGATGTACAACGAGAAGGCGATCGCAAATCTGTTTCGATAATCAAAGTTCTTTTACCAGCACGGGCTGAAGCTATACCCAAGTTATAAGCACTTGCCGTTTTACCCTCTAGGCTACTGGTGCTAGTAATCAACACCACCTTTAAGGCTTTACCACCAACCCGGCGCAGATTACTACGGAATTTCTCATAAAATTCTAAATAAGGAGAATCCGCAGAAAGTACCACCGGCACTGCTTCTTGAGGCAAATCATCAACTGGCATTAAAGGCAATTCTCCCAACAGTGCCACTTCCCGTTGCTTGAGGCTCTCGCGGATATCCTCCCTGGTTTTGAAAGTACCTTCCAGCGCTCCCAACAAAAATACCACTCCGCCACCAATCAAGACACCTAAGAAACCACCCACAGCGAGGGTAATAGGTACACTCTTAGGGGGTTTGACGTCCGCAGCCGCTGTGGGGCGTCTGGCAACGCTGAGGCTGCTGGTAGTTTCTGCCTCTGCGGTTCTAGCATCGGTTAGCTTCACCTGCATTTGGTCATAGATGGCTTTTTTAAGTCCAACCTCTTGTTCTAAACGCGATCGCTCTAATTGCTTATTGGGTATCAGAGAATACTCTCGCCGTAGTCGCGCTTCTTGTTGGATCTCTTGAGTTAGTTGTTGTTCCAGCGTCTCCCGTTGAGTTTGCAAAGACACCATTTGGTTTGCCAACTGCTGGCGGGCTGGATCTAAGCTACTTTGGGCGCGAATACCTGCAACGCTACCCTGAAGCGGAGCCGCCGTTCCATCACCACCTAATACCTCCGCAGCCCGTTGTTGCAGCAATTCCTCAGCAGATTCTTTCTGACGCTGCAACTGAACCATTGTTGGGTGTTCCGGTCGCAAATCTTTTCTGAGTAAGGCGATTTGGGACTCACTTTGATAAATTTGCGATCGCAAGTTACCAATAATTGGATCGGCACTTAAAGCAGAAGAAATATAAGCCTGCCCGACTGTTAAGCCTAACTTATTTTGTAAACTGCGAACTTGACCATCAACCCCAGAAATAGTCAATTGCATTTGCCGTTGTAGATTTTGGCTGGCAGTAATAGCGCTTAACAAGCTGCCATTCTCCGCTGCTAATATTGCCGTTCGCTCTATGCGATCGTACTGTTCCAGCTTCTTTTCGGCAATTTGCAATTCCCGTTTAGCTTGTGGTAAGCGCTCGTTAATCTTTTGAATAATTGCTTGTAATCGCCCAGTATTAATGTCACTGCTCAACTTAATCATTGATTGCATCAATGCCGTCAAGACCTCTATGGCTCGTTTGGGGTCTGTATCTACATATTTAAGTTCAAAAGTACTCGTTTCTAAATCTCCAGTCCTGGGATTTTTTTTAGGTAAAGAAAGGACAATACTTGAACCGAGTTGTTTCGGTTTGATATTTACTTTTTCTGCCACAGTCGCAATTATCTGGTTTGATAATAAAACATCCTCATTTAGTTCTTTTCCTTGCTGTTGGATTTGACTACCAGTGGCTGAGAAAGAAACTGGTGGGCCAGCATAAGTAAGTGCCGCAGATGCTATGTAGTTAGTAGGTGGCTCTGGCTGCATAGCCACTACCGTTGACCCCACTACAACTAAACCAAAACTAGCTAGTCCAATCCACTTATATTTTTCAAAAGCAATAAGATAGCGTTTAACAATTGGTGGAGTCATGGCAGGGGCAGATAGAATCAGTTATCAGTTATCAGTTTTATATTTGTCACCTTCATCTCCCCCTCTTTCATATCTGGTAATAATCGGTGAAGAGGTGAGAGTCACTAATTTCACCTACGACCGAAGTCGTCAAAAAATCGGAGAAAGGACTGGACATTGAAGAAGGGTTGGGTAATGGTAGTCAAGAAATTAGTAATTTTACCGATGAGGTTTCGACCAACAACAAGAACATCATTATCTTGAAGGGCCACATTTTGAGATGCATCGCCACCTAGAGCTTTTTTAGCATCAAGTTTCTGGGTAACAGCTTGACCTCGTTCAGGATCAAAGCGAACCAGAGCGATATCTCGGAGATTAGCAGTATCGAGATTTACTCCTCCCAAAGCATCTACAAATGTACTCCCGTTAGGTAGTGCTTGAATGGCAAGACCTCCAGCAGCGTAGTTTAAAACCCGGACTCTAATCTGTGGTGTGGACAAGGATGAACGTGCTACCAAATTGCGGTCATAACCGTCATTATTACCAACTTCACGACGGGGGACGAGTATCGCATCTCCGTCTTGTAAGCGTAAATTAGGAATTGAACCACCATTTTGCAGTGTTGCATATAAATCAATAGTTTGTGAAATCACAGAACCATCGATTAACTTCCGGCGTACTTGCACTTGTCGCAGGTCTGCATTTAAAGTTGAACCACCAGATATTAGCAAGGCATCAGCAACGCGGGGTGTTGGTGAATTAATCGGATAAATTCCTGGTCGAAAAATTTCCCCGCTAACGGTAACTTGAACTGGTCGCGTCCCTGCTAAGGATACTACTACGATTGGATCGGGGAAAATGTTGCTTAAACCCAAGCGAATTTTTTCTTGAGCTTCTTCCAAAGTTAAGCCTTGTAATGACACCGTTCCCACTTGTGGCACTACGATGTTGCCTTCTGGACTAATTACAGCTTGAAAACTTAAGTCTTGACGCTGCGTTGCTAAGGCTAAAACTATTACTGGATCAACTACATAACGATTTAAACCCAAGCGAATTTTTTCTTGAGCTTCTTCCAAAGTCAAACCTTGTAAGGAAACTTTTCCCAGTAGCGGCACCACAATGTTACCTTCTGGGTTGATTAAAGCTTGAAAGCTCAAATCTGGAAAACGCTGCACCGAAACGCTAATTCCATCTCCTATTCCTAAGCGGTACGGGCCAGGAGGACGCTGAAGCACAACACCAATTGCATCTCCTGGCCCCAAGAGATAGCGGCTGAGTTGGGGAGAAATTTCCTCATTTGCACCTAGAGGTACAACCTCAGTACCTGGCACAGGCGCAGGGGGTTGCCTTGGTGATTGTCCTTGAGGTGGAAAAGGCAGGGCAACAACAAGCTGGATAGGTGTTGTTAAGAAAACTCCTATTTGAAGACTGACAAAACACAGGGCGCTGAATGCACGCATATAAGAACTTGTATCTATGAACATCGGTGCAGGAAAACTGAGATAAAAATTAGTCGCGCCGAGTGGTGATTTTACTCTAAAAATGTCCTAAATGTATCTTTTATCTGCAAGTATTTTAGCAATAAAAAGTAGAAAAATTTTGCCAATTTTAATTTATAACATCATATTTTTAACCTGAACGCGATTATAGAGATACAACTGAAGAATCTCTGCACAAATTCATCTGTAACAGACTCTATAAAGAGTCTGCCATCAATTTAGCTTGTACTGTTTCTCCAATAGACTGTGCTAAAGGCCAAGATGTTTCTACCTGCCCCAAAGGTTCCATTGGAATCAGAATACTCACCCCTACCCAAGAAGTGCGTTGCTTACGCCACTGGGCCAATTGATCCGCCAAGAACCAGTGGAAAGGTGATGGATTTCCGCCGTCTGGCATAGCGTACCATTGCAAGACAGCGAAGGTTTGCTGTGGTGTGGCGGCGCGAAAGAACCTAGCTTCTATTTTAGTTTCAACCTTAGATGTCAACTTTGCAGGCGGTTTCACAGTAAATTCAGCAGAACGATATTGAGCTATATCCCACTTTCCCCAGCGTGACCTTCCCCAGCCGTTAACGTCTGTCCACTCTACTTCTGGTTGATCCATAGGCCCATTTTGCGGCAGCAAAAGCAGGATTGCCTGGGATTCGGAACCTTCTTTTTTAATTACCTGCAAAGACCATTTATGTTCGCCAATTTGCTGTTCTGCTTGTTCAATAGTTTGCCAACCAGGAAGGGCTAACCCAGTCTTGCGGATCTGTCTTAACTCCTTGAGGGTGGTAACAGGTGGCGGCTGTTTCCATTGCCAGTGTCCTGTCAGGTATCCGGGAACCCCGCCTATTGCCAACAAGAGTAGCAATAACAAAAGTGCTGCCACCTGACTCAATTGGTTTTCCTTAAAAAACTTGGAGAAAGAAATCATCAGTAAAATTTATAATACTTAGGCAAAATTTTACTTCATAAAATCACACCATGAGTTCAGTAATATTTATCAGTACAGAAAAAGCAGGGGAAGCAGGGGAAGCAAGAATGACTAATGACAAATGACTAATGACAAATGACAAATGACTAATGACTAATGACTTTCGCCTTCTTGGTGAGTTTCTGATGCTGAAAAATAGCTATTAATCCAATTCAGTAAGGGCACTAATGACACCAGCATACAAGCTGAATAGAGATCACCACCCCAACCCTCATGCAGCCATTTAAAAGCCGCTTCTTGACCTGTGCCGTGAAAGAAAGTCAGTAATGTATTACGAATGATATTGGCACAAATACTAATTATTACAGCAAAAGATAAAAACGATATAACTGTGCGGCGTGAAGACAAAGCATCTGTCCAATAAAGCAGCATCAAGCCGACGTAGAGAGTAGTAAACAACATTTTCAGCCCTGCACAATAGGGGGCAACTTCTACAATCCGTCCTCCCACGTAGAGATTGATTTCATCTACGGTTACGTCCATACCAAATTGATTCAGTATAAAGCCTGCTGTGCCAGCGATGAAGCTTTGAAGAGGCAGTGTATAGGGAGCAATGAGATAGGGTACTGCCGTTGGGGTTGCCAAAAATACTAGTAGCAGGGGGAATCCTTGCGATCGCAAACCTGGTATTCCCTTAAACCACAAGCATAATCCTGCTAGTATAACGGGCAAGGAAAGGTTAACCCACTCTGTAACACCGCTAAGATAAAACACTGCCCCGAATAACAAGAAAACAGGGCCCAAAGGATGGATGGTATCTGGTAAACGTTTCCACTTTTTCCGGTTCATCCAGCCCAGATAAGCCGCAAATGGTAAGCCAATAATCCCGTGGCTGAAATATTCGTGTTCTGTACTGATATTTTTGTTCAGCCAACCATCTAACCAGTGAAGCAATATAGGTGCATAAAGCAGCAGCAAAACGCCTAAAATAGCTAGATTTAATAAGCCTGATGCGTTTCTGTTTTTAACCTGTTGCTGGAGTGCCATGATTTTCAGTAATTCAAAAACTTTGGTCATTAGTCATTGGTCATTAGTCATTGGTCATTGGTTTTAGATAAAGCACAAATGACAAATGTCTAATTGTTAGATGCACATTAGGTATGAATTAACTTTAGGCTACCACGCTGCCAAGGTCAGCAGGAGAGGGTTCATCTGCTTTAGGAGTTGTTGAGACTGCATGAGCGATCGCAGCTACAACTTCTTTAACTTGGCTACTGCTCAAACCGGGATACATCGGTAATGATAATATTTCTTTTGAGAGTTTTTCTGCTTGGGGAAAATCTCCAGGCTGATAGCCTAAGTTGGTGAATGCTGGTTGAAGATGACAAGGAATTGGGTAGTGAATGCCAGTTTGAATTCCTACTGCTGTGAGTTTTTCCTGGAGTTGCTGGCGTTCTATGGGGCAAGAATCATCAACTCTAATCACATAAAGATGATACACATGCCCTGTATCACTTTGGTTTTCCATAGGGATAATACCAGCAGTTGCCAAGGGTGCTAGTTCACTATCATACTGTTGGGCAATAGTCAAGCGATCGCTATTCCACTGTGACAAATATGGTAGTTTCTGGTGCAAGACTGCTGCTTGTAAAGTATCCAAACGGCTATTTGTACCTGGTTCAGTATGAAAATACTTTTGCGATGCACCATAATTTCGCAAGCGTCCCATCTTCTGGGCTACATCTGAATCTTGTGTCAGCAGCATTCCTCCATCCCCAAATGCTCCCAGATTCTTGCTGGGATAGAAACTAAAAGCTGCTGCTATTCCTACTGAACCAGCGTGATATCCATCTCTTTGGGCAAGGTGTGCTTGTGCAGCATCTTCAAAAATTAGTAGTTTGTAGGTATCGGCAAAGTTCAATAGTTCACGTGGTGATACCATTTGACCATAGAGATGCACAGGGATAATAGCTTTAGTCTTAGGCGTAATTGCCTTTGCTGCTTTTCTCAAGTCAATTAAAGCTGTTTGGCGATCGCAATCTACCAGAATTGGCTTCGCGCCAGCCCGTTGTACCCCAATCAAGGTTGCTATAAAAGTGTTTGCTGGTAAAATCACTTCATCGCCAGCACCAATATTACACGCTTGCAATCCCAGAGCGATCGCATCTGTTCCTGATGCAACACCAACTCCATAAGCTGCCCCAGACGCTGCCGCAAATGCTGCTTCAAAATCTGAGACTGCTTGCCCTAAAATAAAATCTCCCTGTTCCAATACAGATTGGATTGCATGTTGCAATTGCATTTGAATTGGTTCATGTTGTAACTTCAGGTCTACAAAAGGAACTCTAATGGTCATTTTATTCATTACCAATTGTCCTCAAAAAAATATTTCCTCGGATGGGAAAAATAAAAAAGCCTGTACAATTTTCAGCATGAAATTGTAATAAGTTTAATCTATTGGATCGAGACTTATATAAACTATCTAGGATTGTCAGCCATTAATGCTAGCTGTTCTAGGTAAGAATTACACTACAATAATTACATTACAATAATTATTGTAAGTAAATTTACTTTGAAGATGGAAGTAAGAATTTTTGCTTCTGTACATAAATAATTACAGCCCTTTTGTATTGTATCCTTAGCATTAGCTTACCCTGGCTGAATCCAAATCTAACGCAGTCTGGCTGTAAAATTCCAAGCAATAAAGGCTACACCAGCGCTAACTAAAGAAGATTCAGCAGCAGTAAATAGTAACTTGTGGATACCGCGTGGCCGACTTAATGTAAGGGATAAAAAATTTTTGCCCCAAATTTGTTTGTCAGAGACAAAATTAGGGAATGCTTAAAATAGCAATTGATAACCCAGAAATAGGGATTATATCAATTACAGTATCGAGAAATTATTAAGGTAGCAGTGGCAATGATGGAGCCTGAAAATAAATTATTTGCCCTAAAGGATGGTTGGGACTCTCATGAATCAAGAGAACAACAACGCCTGAAAGCTTTGTCAGATTTAGGTTTGCGGCAACCAGAGACGATTCCAGTTTTTGAAGAGGCTACACAAACTGCTGCCCACTTTTTGGAAGCACCAATTTCCATATTGGGATTTGTGGATCAAGAACGCCACTGGTTCAAGTCGGCGGTGGGCTTATCTAGGTTGGGACTAATGAATCATTTGGCACAAAGCCGCCAACTGTCACGTCGGGAATCCTTTTGCACTCAAGTAGTAGAGAGTCTCCAAATATTTGTAATTAATGATACAGAAAACCTTAAAAACCCAGTACTTGCTAGCAGCAAGTTGGTGCAGGATTATGGTATTCGTGCTTACTTAGGAGCGCCACTGATTGATGCTGAGGGACATTGTTTGGGTGCATTGGCGGTGATGGATTTAGTACCGCGCAATTTTACAAACCGAGACATTGAGTTTTTACAAATAATAGCTCGTTGGAGCATGAGTGAATTTGAACGTAACCGACTCCTGCAACGGAGACTCGAATCAAGCACTCCCGCGATCGCTCCAATATTTTCACTCAATGACGAACGTAATACTGAGATTAAAATCACCCCAGCCATTAAAGATAGCGGCTCTGTTTCTACCAAGCAACTGAAACTGGAACTTTTGGATCAGCTAACTCAGGAGTTACGCACGCCCTTAACATCTGTACTCGGTATGGCTAGTGTTTTAGGACGTGAAATTTATGGGCCTTTGACGACTAAGCAGAGAGAATATTTGGAAATTATCCAACACAGTGGTCGGTACTTACTTTCCTTAGTAAACGAAATTACCGAACTAGGAGCTATGGATGAAAATTCAACTGTGCTAAATATAGCTCCTGTGGATATCGAAATGCTGTGTCAACAAGCTATCAATACCCTTGAAGAAGCAGCTAATCGCCGTGAACAAGATATTCGCCTCTCTATAGAACCGGGACGCAATCGCATTTGGCCTTTAGATAAAGACAAGGTGCGGCAAATTCTCTATCACCTGGTTTTCAGTGTGATTCAACTTTCAGCTACAGGTAGCATTGTTCGCATTCATGTTTCTTACAAAGAAGATACGCTCAACATTACTATTTGGGTTTCCCATCCTTGGCTAGGGGATGGTATTACTGAAGTTGATCCCTACTTCCGTCTCAATTCTTTGTCGCTGCTGGAGCTAACAGGTGAAGTAGCAAGTTACAATACTCATGCACAAAGCCAGGAGCAAGAAGATATTTCATCAGTAGCAGTGGATAATTCAAATAACTTGAGTGCGAATCACTCAAATTTCTTTGCTGCTAGTTCAGGTATAAATTTAGCTAAATCACATGGAAATATCTCTCGTGAAAGTTTGGGTCTGTTGCTAAGTTGTCAACTGGCAGAATTGCATAGTGGACAAATTTTGATTCAAGGTTCACCAGAATCAGGATATCGTTATGTGCTTTCTTTGCCACTGCAATTAGCAACTCCTTCGCAAGCAATTAGCGATGTTTGATTACAGCTAGTAGGGAACATACAGGTTACAGATAATAGGGAAATACAAATTAATGCTTTCTTATGTACTAACTAGGTGAAGGGTTAATCTACGGCTATCTTCACTTAGTATTAGCTGAAGTGCTTTAGATTACAGGTGGTGCCTGAGCGTTATGAGTCAGAGCATTATCACTAAATTGCAATTTACGTTATTACCTTTTTATAGCCATAGGCATTATGATCAATTCCAAGTTCTGCGTCGGCAGGCTAATTGATTGCAATGTTTTTTATGAATTTAGTCTGGCAACGATTTACTTTATCATCTTTACCGCTCAAAGAATACCTTGCTACCAGTTACGTACATCGTTCTCTGGTGGGACTGTTAAGTTCTTGGCGGCAAACCAGCGTCTTGATTCAGTGGGGAGATGCGACAGCAGCTGCTTTACTCAGTTTAGTATATGCGCTTGCACCTTTTGCTTCGAGTACATTGGTGGGCTTGTTGCTGGTGGCTTGTGTAGCATTTTGGCTGTTGTTGACTTTATCTGATGAAGTAACACCAGCAAATGTCTCCTCAGTCACTCCCATTCACCTGCTGGTATTGCTCTACTGGGGAATTGCCGCAGTCGCAACGGCATTGTCACCAGTGAAAAAGGCGGCACTTAACGACTTGGCAACGTTGACCTTGTATTTGCTGCTATTTGCCCTTTGTGCCAGGATACTGAGGTCGCCTCGCCTCCGGTCTTGGATTATCATCCTTTACCTACACGTATCGTTAATTGTCAGCGTATATGGGTTGCGGCAATGGTTTTTTGGAGCCACAGCACTAGCAACTTGGGTTGATCCAGAATCTCCCCTGTCTAAAACTACCAGAGTCTACAGTTATTTAGGCAATCCCAACTTATTGGCTGGATACCTCTTACCAGCAGTAATTTTTAGCTTAGTGGCAATTTTTGCATGGCAAGGCTGGATCAAAAAACTATTAGCATTAACAATGTTAATTGTCAATACTGCCTGCCTGATCCTCACTTTTAGTCGTGGGGGTTGGATTGGATTAGTGGTGGCAATTTTGGCTGTGATGGCATTGCTAGTTTATTGGAAAAGCGTAGAAATGCCTCGTTTTTGGCGAACTTGGTCGCTACCGATTGTCTTGGGAGGTTTGATTGCGGTATTGGTGCTAGCAGTGATATTTGTAGAGCCAGTACGCCTACGAGTGTTCAGTATTTTTGCTGACCGTCAAGATAGCAGTAATAATTTTCGCCGAAATGTGTGGGATGCTGTTTTTGAGATGATTCGGGATCGCCCGATTTTCGGCATTGGCCCTGGTCACAACTCTTTTAATAAAGTTTATCCTCTCTACCAACGCCCTCGTTACACTGCTTTGAGTGCCTATTCGATTTTGTTTGAAGTGACTGTAGAAACTGGCTTTGTTGGTTTAGCCTGCTTTCTCTGGCTAATAATTGTCACATTTAATACGGCATTTCTACAAATGCGACGACTACGACAATTCAGAAGTGTAGAGGGATTTTGGTTAATTGGAGCGATCGCTATTTTGTTGGGGATGCTAGCTCATGGAACCGTAGATACTGTCTGGTATCGTCCTGAAGTTAATACCCTCTGGTGGCTCATTGTTGGCTTAATTGCTAGCTACTGGACACCTTTAGCTCAAAATCAGACAAATTCATCTAACTTAGAACCAACAGTAAATTAAGATAATTAAGTTGTCAGTTGTTTTTCTACTCAACAACTGACAATTTTTAAATTTTGAATCGTCTAGTAACAGGTCGGCGGAAATAAACCTACCATTTCATTACAGTCAGAAAGCCCAAAATTAAAGCCTTTTAACTTTTGACTTTTTAGAGCCAGTCGCTCATGGGGAAAACCCCTTGGCGCTAGCCTCTCCCTTTGGGAGAAGACCGCGCTAGCTCCCAACGCACTGGCTGCTTTTGACTTCAGGCTTGCAGTACTAGTCCCTATAGGTAGTGGTTCCTGGAGCATTAGGGTCGCGGTAAGCGGTGGGTTGGTTCTCACTCTTTTTACCACCCAAACCAGCCAAACCAGCTAGACCAATTAATCCTAGCCAACCCCAATCAAAACCGTTGCGATCGTCGGAAGTGGTCGTTGTGGTCGTTCCTGAAGTAGTATTTGCCCCGGGGTCAGTTGTTGTCTGAGCTTGTGCGGATAGAGTTAAGGGTAAAACTCCTATACTCAAGGTGAGAACGCCAGCACTAACAGCTGTAATGAAATTACTTTTCATAAGTTGTGACAATTCCTTATGCCATCCGAAGTTACTCACCACTTTATCGATTCCCAACTTTAAGAAAATCAATCTGCGGCTATAAACTAGGAATTTTCACAACTCACGCTGTGGACATACAACATACTTTTTACAGACATCCATTTCTCACTCTGGTGTGGTAGTTTGGCGACACTGACGCTCAATAGTTTTTCATTGCCCGTTGAATGTCACGCTGGTCTTGGCGTCGTTTCAGGTCTTCTCGCTTATCGTGGAGCTTTTTACCTTTGCCAAGGGCTATACTCACTTTTACCCAGCCGCGTTTGAGATACATTTTCAAAGGGATTAAAGTTAAACCCTGCTGTTCTACTGTGCCAATTAGCTTGCGGAGTTCTTTGCGATGCAACAGCAGCTTGCGTGTACGCCGTGGTTCATGATTAAAATATTGCCCACTAGCGTTATAAGGCGAGATATGCACATTGATCAACCATGCTTCACCATTGCGAAGCAAAGCATAGCCATCTTGGAGATTGACTTTACCCGCACGAATCGACTTCACCTCGGTTCCTGTCAACTCAATTCCAGCTTCGTAAGTTTCTAGAATTTCATACAAATAACGGGCTTGGCGGTTGTCGCTAATAACTTTGTAACTGTCGCTCTTGTCGCTCTTGTCGCTCTTGTCGCTCATTGATAATTTGGTGTGCTTGAAATGTACCTAAAAAATTATTTGGATTGGCTTGTTAATTATAGGCTGTATCTTAGAATCGCTATAAATTATGAACTGTATATCACTAATTTAGCTTTTATCAGTTCACAATTAAGAGTTTTCTGGCAACTTTAAGTTATATGATACCGATTACCTGTGAGCTAGGTAAGACTTGAGGCTTAAGCCCTAAGTCTTACCTAGTTTGATTTTGTGTAGTTTCATAAAGAATTGGTATGATGCCAATAATCATTAGTGATTAGCTAAGAATTAATTACAAAAGGCAAAAAATAAAAAATATTTATTCCTACTTAGCTTTCGGTAAATTATTAATTAAGTTAATATTAATTTACACAGGTGAGTATTTACTGTGCTTTATTGATGAGTTGTTACAAACTACAAAGCTCTCTATGCCTCCCAAGCAGAGGGAGTCAGCCCCTTCCCTACGGGACGCTGTTCGCGTTCGGGGAAGTCAAAAGTCAAAAGTCAAATGTGAGTTACACTTCTTTAACCCTTTTTAAGGATTTAAGATTTTCTTTATAAATCATCCTTAGAGACATCATTAGCTGGTAATCCTGTCATAGTATGAAACATAAGAACACTATTATTGCCTGTGTTCACTGATCAAGCGCGTAAAAGCAAATTTCTGAGTAAAAAAATGCTAGGGGTGTATTGTCCATGCCCTTGACGATCCTTGTAGTGGATGATGATTTGGGAACTCGTCTGTCTGTTAGCGACTATCTTGAACTGTCTGGCTACTCAGTGATCACGGCTAATGACGGTCAAGAGGCTTTGGTTATGGTGGATGAGCATCATCCAGATTTGATTGTCACGGATATCGTGATGCCGCAGATGAATGGCTACGAACTAGTGCGCCGGGTGCGTCAACAACCAGTGTTTCGGTTATTACCTGTTATTTTATTAACAGCTCGAACTAAGACCCAGGAAAGAATTTTGGGCTACCAGTCAGGGTGCGATTTATTCTTACCCAAGCCTTTTGAACTGGAAGAGTTAGCAGCAGCAATCCGCAATCTTTTGGAGCGATCGCAAATTATTCAATCAGAGTATCGATTTTCTCATAAAGAGAGTTTGGGCATTTCCGCCTCGACAAAAGTGGTGGATGCTTATAATTCTTTGTCCACTCAAATTCAGAAATCCCACCTGCACTCATCCCTAACTCATAGAGAACAGGAAGTCTTAGAGTTATTGACTCATGGTCTTTCTAATGCCGAAATGGGTCATCAGCTACACCTGAGTCCTCGCACAGTAGAAAAGTACGTTAGCAGTTTATTGAGAAAAACCTCAACCAGCAACCGAGCGGAATTGGTGCGTTTTGCCATAAAGCATGGTTTGGTGGAATAAAAAAAGTTAGGAGGAGAGACGCGATTAATCGCGTCTGTACAGGAGTGAGGAATTAAAACTCCTAATTTTTAACTCTTAACTCATAACTCCTAACTCCTAACTTTTGTCAGCAGACCTTCACAAGCATCGATCAGTAAATCAATAACCCGATTAAATCCCTCTTGACCACCGTAATAGGGATCTGGAACTTCCTTCAGGGTGTGTCGAGAGCAAAACTCGCACATCAAACGCACTTTATGCTGATACTGCTTAGTTTGATCAAGAGTGAGGATGTTCTCATAATTTTCTTGATCCATCGCTAAAATTAAATCAAAGTCTTGAAAGTCTGACTTTTGAAACTGGCGTGCTCGACCACGCAGTTTAATTCCCAACTTTGTAGCAGCCGCAGCACTCATGCGTCTGTCAGGTGGGCTACCAACGTGATAACTAGATGTACCAGCTGAGTCACAGAGGATACGTTCGCTCAAGCCAGCCTGCTCAATTAGATGATTCATAATGTTTTCTGCCGATGGCGATCGGCAGATGTTACCTAAGCAGACAAATAGCAACTTGTAAGCCATAGATATGTTTTGTCCTTTGTCAATAGTCATTTGTCCTTTGTCCAATGACCAATGACTAATGACTAATGACTAAAATCCAGGAAGTTCTAGTCCACTGGTCAATTCTTCCATACGTTCCCGCATTGTTGCTGTGGATTTGTTGTAGGCTTCTTTCATTGCCACTGTCACCAGATCAGAAAGTACTTCTGCACCTTCCCCTAGAGCATCTGGAGAAATTTCTACTCGCTTGGGTTCTTGGTTTCCACTGACAATCACCTTCACCAGACCACCGCCAGATTCTCCTAGAATCTCCATTTGCTCCAATTCTTCTTGGAGTCGCTTTGCGCCTTCTTGAACTTGCTGCGCTTTCTTAAAAGCGTCAGCCAATTCTTTCATTTTTCCTAAGCCAAAGCCAAATCCCTGTCCTTTTCCTGTCATAATTATTTGTACGCCTGTGCGCTGAATAACAAATCAAATTCAATTATAGATGCGGTAAGTAATTTGCCTGCTACACAAAACTTGACTAAACTTTTTAAAAGCTAGTTATTCAACTAAAGTTTCCTTTAGAGGGTCTGCTTCTTGCTTCAACCAAGGGAGTCGGCTCCTTCTTGTCCACAAGCGTAAATTTGGGTGTAGCCCACCCTATCTTTGTTTTACTAAGCAACTTGTTGAAACTTTTAGCCATTGGACACCCATTATTTTTAGCAAATTTAACAAACCGTGGACTCCCGTTTGACCTTTTTACAGGCTCGCTAGTTTTGACTCGACCGTGGTTTACAAACCAGATATTTAAAGCCTTGGTTTTCAGCTTTAATTATATTTAACCACTAATTTTACCAATAATTAATGTGTCACAGAATGGGGAGTAGGGAGTAGGGAATAGGGCATTGGGCATTGGGCACTTGTACTGAGCGAAGTCGAAGTATTGCACATTGGTTATTAATTCTTCTTCCTCATCTTCCTCATCTCCCTCATCTTTCCCACTCCCCACTCCCCACTCCCCATTTTTTATCCACAAGCACCTTGAAACTCTCCGAGCATTTTGACTTCTGGCTCTAAATTAATAGACCAACGTTCTTGTACTTGATGTTGGATGTGGCGAATGAGACAGAAGATATCACTAGCTTTTGCTCCACCACGGTTAACGATAAAATTAGCATGGAGTAGTGCTACTTGCGCTCCACCAATTTGGTAGCCTTTGAGACCAGTTTGTTCAATTAACCAGCCAGCACTGTAAGGTTTGGGATTGCGGAACACACTACCACAACTGGGGAAGTTGTATGGTTGGGTGCTTAACCGATGCTTTTTGTGTTCTTTGGTGATTGCCACAACTTTTGCTGGGTCTGCACCTGGCGCGAGTTGTAATGTGGCTTGGGTGACTATGCGATCGCCACCTTGCAATAATGAAGTTCGGTAGCTATAACCTAACTGATCGGGGGTAAGAGTTTCCAATGTGCCATCGGGTGAAAGTACCTGGGCACTAACTAACATATCTGCGATACAGCTATTATGTGCCCCTGCATTCATCACCACGGCACCTCCGGCTGTTCCAGGGATGCCAACAGCCCACTCCAATCCTTGCCATCCTAATTCTGCTGCCGCCAATGCCAAGCTAGGAATTGATTCTCCAGCAGCAACGGTTAATTGACCTGTCTCTGGGTCAAAGTTGCTGAAGCGGAGATGACGAGTAGCAATGACTAAGCCTGATATACCGCGATCGCTCACTAGCAAGTTAGAACCTGCTCCCAGTGTTGTCACCTTTAAATTACGTTCTTTTGCGTATTTAAGACTTGCTTGCAGTGCTTCTATGTTTCGGGGAGCAACGTATAAATCAGCTGCTCCCCCAACTCGATAGGAAGTAAACGCTGACAAGGAAGCCTGGGACTTAATCGCACAATCAGTATTGGGTAAGTAAATTACTTCACTGTCCACCGAATTAGTTGTTTGATGTTTCTTTGTATTCAAAGCAGAAACTGTGCAGACGTTTCCAGCTGCCTGGTAAATGGTCATTTTTACTTTTTTTGGTAAAATTTTTACATTTATTTACCGCAAAGATACGGTAATAGAGTTAACTTATGGAACCGTTGCTAGACGGGTGCTTTGCTGAGAAATAAAACTTCGCAAAGCCTCCACTTAAGATGTGGCTTTAGCAGGTTCGCAAAGTGTCGTAATTATTTCAGGAATCACCTGATTCAAGTTCCCAGCCCCCAAAAACAGCGCCAAGTCTCCTGGGCGTAGTGTTTGCAGCAAGAACTCACACACTGAGGGTAAAGTTGGTTGATAAACTACAGGAGAATGCTGTTTAGCAATTTCCGCCGCTAGATGTTCACCAGTAATTTGCCCTAAATTGGGTTCACCTGCACTGTAAATATCAGTCAGTACAACCAAATCAGCATGGGTAAAGGAATCGGCAAATTCTTCTAAAAAAGTGAGTGTACGGCTATAGCGATGGGGTTGGAAGATGGCAACCACTCTTTGCCCTGGTCTTGCCTGTAAGCGTGCTGCAGCAAGAGTAGCGCGAATCTCGCTAGGATGATGAGCATAGTCATCGATGAAGGTAATACCATCGACTTCACCCCGGAACTCAAAGCGGCGTCTTGCTCCTTCAAAGGTGGCGATACCTTTGGCAATTTCTCCAAATTCTAAGCCCAAGAGACGACCAACAGCTACTGCTGCTAAGGCATTACTGAGATTGTGCCGACTTAGCAGGCGTAACTTCAACACGCCCAAAGCTTTGCCTCTTTCCCAAACTAGAGCCGTGGTGCCATCAGCACGATAATCAATATTAGTAACGCTGTAATCAGCGTCGGTATCTGAGTATAAGCTGTAGCTAATTGTGGGTTGCAAGCGATCGCGCACTGTGGCACAGTCAATGCTACCTATTAATGTTTTACAACCCTTAGCAAATGTCTGGAAGATGTCAATTACTTCTTCTAATGTATCGTAATGGTCTGGATGATCGAGTTCAATATTGGTGATGATGCCGATCTCTGGAGCGTGTTTTACCAAGGAACCATCAGATTCATCTGCTTCGGCTACCAAATATTGGCTTTGTCCCAATCGAGCATTACCTTCCCAAGCATTGACTTCGCCACCTACTAAAATCGTTGGGTCTAGACCTGCTTCTAGAAGCATATAGCCAATCATGCTACTGGTTGTAGTTTTGCCGTGTGTTCCTGCGACTGCAATACTGTGGTAATCGGCAATTAAAGCTGCTAGTACATCTGAACGGTGTAAAATTGGGCAACCTAATTCCAGCGCTGCTTTGTATTCTAAATTATTCGTGTTAATTGCTGTTGAACAAATGACTTGAGGCAGTTTTGAGTTAGTAGCAGTAGGTAATTCTTCTTGTGAATTTAATACTACTGCATTGGCTAATACCTGAGGGTGAAAGAATTCGAGATTGCTTGCCTCTTGTCTACCAAAAATATGAGCGCCGATAGATTCCAACTTGTGCGTAATGTGGTTAGGACGAAGATCCGAACCTGATACTGGAAATTGACGCTTGGCGAGAACGTATGCCAGAGCAGACATACCTATGCCACCGATGCCAATGAAATGAAATGGTCTACCACTAAAATCTACAGAATTAGTCATTTCTTGCTCCTCTTACACCACACCATAATCACAAATGACACGCGTATCATAACAGGAATTTGATTTTTACCGTAACTGCCCCTTAATCATGTTTATGTTTGATGGTCAGATGATATTTCTGCTCTGGTTTTGCTTGTTCAGAATGATTTTACCTTGGTTAGAGGTTTTTCCTATTTCTGAACTGTTTTTAAGATTATTCTGAAAATTTTGGTCGCATCGGGAAAGAAATTCTTGTAATGTCAAATACATCTTTTTGGCTATCTTACTGGAATTGGCTACATCATACATTGTTAGTGAAGCTGATTTTAAATTGCATCCAGTTTAGGCATGAATTGACTACAATAGTACATTGGTAATGAAACTATTTTTCTAATTGCATAAAATCCACGCATAACTGGATGCAGCAACTAGCAATTTTTGGTGGCACATTTGATCCAATTCATTGGGGACACCTGCTCGTAGCCGAGACAGCTTTGCATCAAGTATCCCTTGAAAAGGTAATTTGGGTGCCATCCCTAAATCCTCCACACAAACAAGCAGCTTTGTTTGAGCATCGTGTGGGTATGCTGCAATTAGCCATAGAAGATAACCCAGCGTTTACTGTCTCACTAGTGGAGGCAAATCGCTCTGGGACTTCCTATGCCATTAACACCCTGATAGACTTATCTGCTTCTTACCCAAATACTCACTGGTACTGGATCGTAGGCTTGGATACTTTCCAAACTTTACCCCGTTGGTACCGTGGACACGAACTAGCACAAATGTGTGATTGGTTAATAGCACCCCGACTGCTAGGTGGTGAGACTATAACTCAAAGCAAATTAATCTGCAAGCAGGTGGAGCAACAACTGAGGGAGCAGTTAATTACCATTCACTGGCAACTCTTAGATATACCTTTAGTAGGAGTTTCGTCAAGTCTAATCCGCAAATTCTGCCGCGATCGCCAGTCAATTCGTTATTTAGTCCCGGAATCGGTCAGATCATATATCACTAACAACAATCTCTACTCGAACAAATCTGAATAAATTATGTGTTTTTTTATTGATCTAACACTTTATCGTTATGAGTGCCCCCCCCCTTTGCGATATGATTGGGGTCAACGATATCAACATATAAGCATAAATACAGAGGGCAAGACACTGTGATTAGAGTTGCAATCAACGGTTTCGGGCGGATTGGACGTAACTTTGCGCGTTGCTGGGTGGGTAGAGAGAATAGTAAAATCGATCTTGTCGCTATTAATGACACATCAGACCCTAGAACCAATGCTCATCTGCTGAAGTATGACTCGATGCTGGGGAAGATCAAAGGTGCTGAGATTAGTGCCGATGATAACTCTATCATCGTTAACGGTAAGACCATTAAGTGCGTATCCGATCGCAACCCAGAAAACTTGCCCTGGAAAGATTGGGGAATTGACCTAATTATCGAAGCAACCGGGGTATTTACTAGCAAAGAAGGAGCGCTCAAGCATGTAAATGCTGGAGCCAAGAAAGTTCTGATTACCGCTCCTGGTAAAAACGAGGATGGCACTTTTGTGGTTGGTGTGAATCATCACGATTATGACCACAACATACACCACATTATCAGTAACGCTAGCTGTACTACCAACTGCTTGGCACCGATTGCCAAGGTGTTGAACGATAAGTTTGGCATCATCAAAGGCACGATGACCACTACCCATAGCTATACAGGTGACCAACGCTTGCTAGACGCTTCTCACCGAGATTTGCGACGGGCGAGGGCAGCAGCAATCAACATTGTACCCACCTCTACTGGTGCAGCAAAAGCAGTGGCGCTGGTTATCCCAGACCTCAAAGGCAAACTAAATGGCGTTGCCTTGCGTGTACCTACTCCGAACGTCTCAATGGTAGATTTCGTAGTTCAGGTTGAGAAGCGTACTATTACTGAAGAAGTTAACCAAGCTCTCAAAGATGCTTCCGAAGGGCCACTCAAAGGCATTTTGGACTATAGCCAACTAGAACTGGTATCTTCCGATTATCAAGGTAGTGATGCTTCTTCGATTGTTGATGCTAGCTTGACTTTGGTTATGGGCAATGACCTAGTAAAAGTTATGGCGTGGTATGACAACGAGTGGGGTTACAGCCAACGAGTTTTGGATTTGGCAGAATTAGTAGCCGAGAAGTGGCAATAATTTGTCATTAGTCATTGGTCGTTGGTCATTAGAAAAATAACAAAGGACAAATGATAAAGGACTATTGACCAAAATGTTGAAATCCCTGGCTAAGACTCAGAACTTGGTCAGGGAATTTTTTTTGTTCATCGTGCAATAGTACTGTTGATCCAGATGTAATGCTGCCTATGATCGCAGCACCTTGACCAAGATGTTGTACGAAGGCTGATGCTAACTCTTGTGGTAAGCACAGCACTAATTCAAAGTCTTCGCCACCGTATAGAGCATATTGCAAGGCTTGCTCTTGTGTCAGCCAATGGTCAAAAGCTGCTGGAATGGAAATTTGTCTGCGTTCTAGCACAGCGCCAACACCACTGGCGCGGGAAATTTGAATAATCGCATCTGCCAAACCATCGCTGCTATCCATACCAGCAGGGGGGAGTTGGGAATCAGGAGTTAAAATTTTCCAAAGGATTGGTAAGACATCTAATCGTGGCTGTGGGCGTTGGTGTGCGCGGATTAGAGCCATCTTTTCCACGTGATTGAGGTCTTGTCCTAATTCGGGGTGCAAGAGCAGTTCTAAGCCAGCTCTTGAGGCTCCATGAACGCCTGTAACGACGATCGCATCTCCCACAACAGCAGTAGAACGGCGGATAATTTGATGAGGGGAAACTTGACCAAAAGCAGTAATTGCCAGAGTAGTCACAGGCGATCGCACAATATCACCCCCAACAATTGAGGTATTGTATTTTTGCAGGCATTCTGTGATTCCCTGGTATAGTCGCTCAACCCAACTTACCTTAACTTCACCGGGGAGTCCCAACCCAACAGTAATTCCCAATGGGGAAGCACCCATTGCTGCTAAATCTGATAAATTGGCAGCAGCAGCCCGCCAACCAGCATCTTCTGGGGAAGTGGTGACATTGCTAAAATGTACGCCATCAACCAGTACATCTGTAGTCACTACTAAAGATTGTCCTGGTGCAGTCACAAGTACTGCTGCATCATCGCCGATAATTTCTGGAGGGCAAAAGCGCTGCAATTTTTCTAAAAGACCTTGTTCACCAATGTCTTTTACTTGTTGAGAAGATAACTCACTGTTCACAATCGGTTTTCCGTGTTGCAAAATTACGAAGAAAACTGATGATTTGCTTTACTGTTTAAGATAAGGGTATCGTCTAGGAGTCAGTTGGGATGGTAACAGCACCAGTAACCAGCATCACGTTTGAGGAGTACTTAACCTATGATGATGGTAACGGTTTTCATTATGAATTGGTGGATGGCAAGCTAGAGCTAATGAACCCACCAACTATTGAACATTTTCTGATTGCCAAATTTCTTGAGCAATTACTAGATGGAGAAATCAAACGTTGCAGCTCACCTTGGCTGTGTTTTCGGGAAAGTGGGGTGAGAACGGGTAGAAATAAATCTAGGTTGACTGATTTGTGTGTAGTGACAGTGGAACAAGCCAGAGAATTGTTGAATGCCTCAGCAGTATTTCAGTCACCGCCGTTACTAATTGTAGAGGTGGTCAGTCCAGAGTCGGTGAAACGGGACTATCGCCATAAGCGATCTGAATATGCGGCCTTAGAGGTTCCTGAATATTGGATTGTAGATCCGCTAGAAGGGAAGATTTCAGTGTTATTACTGGAAGATGGATTTTACGAAGAAACACTTTTTACAGCCACTCAAGAAATTGTATCACGGACTTTTCCAGAATTAGCAATCACAGTTGATCAGATATTCACCGCCGGAAATCTGAATCAGGGGAGACGCGATTAATCGCGTCTGTACAGGAGTTAAGAGTTAGTAATTGTTCTCCCCCTGCTCCCTCTACTCTCTTCTTATGCAGTTTGTGGCTCAACCAGATTTTCTATTCCTTGAATCACAGTTGCCGATTCAATTTTGTCACCTGCCTTCAGTTTATCCAAAACTTCTTTGCCTTCGGTGAGATAGCCAAACACGGCATAGCGACCATCTAATAGGTTGCGTCCGGCGGGGGTGAGTTCTGGTTCAAAGAGGAAGAAGAAGAATTGCGAAGATCCACCATTTACTTCACTTTCGGGACGAGCCATCACCACTGCCCCAAAAGCAGAGAAAGGTAGAACTGGCATATCGATGTAACGACCAGCTTCTTCTAGTGTAATGCCATAGGTAGGTGCTTTATCACCTTCAACTAATACTTCTAAGGGAATAGCACGATATTTGCCCGTTTTTGGGTCAATAAAACCTACGTCTTTGCCAGCAGGATCTCCAGTTTGCAGAAAGTAAGATTCTTCAGAACGGGTAAATTCTAAGCCATTATAAAAACCCCTCTGCACCAAATCTACAAAATTACCAGCAGTGACAGGGGCGCTATAACCATCTACTACAAGGGTCAAATCGCCTTTGTTAGTTTTGATTTCTACAGTGGCACGACCTTTAAGTTGTGGCAGGTTACTGTACTCAGTAGGGACTTCAAAGGGGAATTGTTTCACCATTGACTCTTCTAACTGAGTAACGAGATTCAGAAGTTTGCCTCTCTCTTCCAGAATTTGTTCTTTATCTTTGTTCTTCGCCAATTCTTCCAATTTACCCACCCCAGATTTCAACTCGGTAATCCAAGCTTCGGCTTGGGGTTGGCGTTCTGCGGGAACGCTTGTTAAGATTTGGGAGGGTTTATCGAGAACGCGGGATGCTTTGCTGATGTCCTTGGAAATAGCACTCCACCGCCGATTCGCCCGTAGTTGGGCAGAGATGTCCTCTAAACTGGCTTGTAGTTGCCGTACAGGTTTGTTATCTATCGGGAGTGCATACCGCAACAAAGCCTTGCCGTCGGTAATTGCGTTGCCGGCTGGCAGCGCGGCGCTACTGGAGGGAGTCCACCCAGCTGTAGTTATGCCTAAAAATATTGTTACCAGCAGTATTGCCATTAGGCTGTTCTTCAGCCAGGATTTTAATAAGTTAAGCATGGGATAACTCAAATGCAGCATTAGATTGTTGACTGGACGTAACCCATCAATAATCTTCCCACGTTAAGGGCGGAGGATAAATGACTAATGACTAATACTTCGGCTTACCTCGGCTTCGCTACCTCGACTTCGCTCGGCACAAGTCGGCACAAGTCGCTCAGTACAAGTGACAAATGACTAATGACTAATGAGAAATGCCCAATGACGACCCTAGAAGGGTACAATAAATGCCGATTGTCTTCCAAAATTTGAAAGTTTCATGATCTCCAGTAACGACTTTCGACCCGGTGTTTCAATTGTATTAGATGGGTCTGTATGGCGAGTGCTAGAATTCTTGCACGTCAAGCCAGGCAAAGGTTCCGCTTTTGTACGAACTAAGTTAAAAAATGTCCAGAGTGGCAGCGTGATGGAAAAAACGTTCCGAGCCGGGGAAACAGTTCCGCAAGCCACTCTAGAAAAAAGTACGATGCAGCATACCTATAAAGAGGGCGATGAGTTCGTCTTTATGGATATGGAAACCTACGAAGAAGGCAGATTGACCCGTGCACAAATTGGCGATCGCGTCAAATACCTCAAGGAAGGTATGGAAGCCGAAGTTATTCGGTGGGGCGACCAGGTGCTAGGAGTAGAATTGCCTAAGTCTGTGGTTCTGGAAATTGTACAAACAGATCCAGGTTTAAAAGGTGACACTGCTACCGGTGGCTCAAAACCAGCAACTCTGGAAACTGGTGCAGTTGTGATGGTTCCTTTGTTTATTTCCCAAGGAGAACGCATCAAAGTTGATACTCAGGAAGATAAGTATATCAGCAGGGAATAACTTTCATCTCTATGGAGATGCAAGTCCCGATTGAAATCCCTACATCTGGATTTAATCCCTGCCACACTTAAGATGCTAATTTACGGATAGGTCGAGGTAATAAAAACTGTGCCATTGGACTTTAATGAAATCCGCCAACTACTGGCAACTATCGCCCAAACAGATATTGCAGAAGTGACGCTCAAAAGCGATGATTTTGAACTAACAGTCCGTAAGGCTGTGAGCGTCAGCAATCAGATGTTGTCGGTAGGTCAAGCGACCTTCGGCGGTGTGGTGGGTTCTGGCTCGACATCGGGTTCATCTGGGGGAAACCAGGTGAACACGAGTCAGGTAACGGAGGTGTCCACATCTCGTGTATTTGAGAATACTGGTACTAGCACACAATTGCAGTTGTCAGTAAGTCCTCCCTCAATCATTGACCAGAGATTAGTAGAAGTGCCTTCCCCAATGGTGGGAACGTTTTATCGCGCTCCTGCGCCGGGGGAAGCGGCATTTGTGGAAGTGGGCGATCGCATCCGCAAGGGTCAAACTGTCTGTATCATTGAAGCCATGAAGCTGATGAATGAAATCGAAGCCGAAGTCTCTGGACAAGTAATGGAAATTCTTCTCCAAAATGGTGACGCTGTAGAATATGGTCAACCTTTGATGCGAATTAACCCTGATTAAGTATTAATCTATATATGAAATGAGTCATCCCAAATGAGTCATCGTTAAAACTTCAGTCCTTGCGGGTTAATCCTGATGAAACAAACGTTGCCTTTACCGCCAGAAGTGGTGCAACAAGTAGCTGAATACTTCAGTCTGTTAAGTGAGCCGATGCGCCTGCGGCTGCTCCACTTATTACGGGATGAAGAAAAATGCGTGCAAGAGTTGGTAGAGGCAACACAGACTTCTCAGGCAAATGTGTCAAAACACCTGAAGGTAATGTGGCAAGCAGGTATCCTTAGCCGCCGCAGTGAAGGAACTTGCGCCTATTACCGGGTGGAAGATGAAATGATTTTTGATTTGTGTAATCGGGTTTGCGATCGCCTTGCCACAAGGTTAGAAGAACAAGCCCGTAATTTTCGTGTGTTAAATAGCAAACGGTAATTCTAAAAAAGTTATGAGTTATGAGTTATGAGTTATGAGTTAAAACTTCTCACTCCTGCACAGACGCGATTAATCGCGTCTCTCTTGCACAGACGCGATTAATCGCGTCTCTACTCCTAACTTCTTTAAAGCGAATAATTTTTCTGAAAGCTTTCACGAGTTAGTGGCTGTTGTAACTCTACACCTTCACCACCTAAAACATCCAACGGTTTGCCGTTCACGTCAATGTACACTTTGGCTTTGGGATTTAAAGTTGTCGCAGTATAAACAACTTGTCCTACGCGGCCCATCATTGATGTGCTTCCACCACCACTGGTAAAATCTTCAGATAAATTAACGTGAACTTCGTCATTTTCTGACTTCAGCCCCAAAAGTTTGGTTCCTTTGGGGATAGTTGTGGAATCTGTCCCTTCTGTTGGGCCTGCCAACAAACTTTGGAAAGCTGCTTCTAATGGCTGATTAGGTCGTATTGAAGCGACTCTAACAGGCTGGGGGACTAAAGTAACATTTTTGTCCGTTGGTTTTAGCCAATAAACGTTAGGGGTTTGCTCATTAGCTGGCTGCCTAGTTGATGGCTGTGCTGGCTGTTCGATGCGCCCAGAAGGGTTTGATGGTGTGGGAGTATTGCTGGAATGTGTAGTAAACCAAGCCACACCGCCACCTACGGCTACAACCACTGCTGAGACGGCTGCAATTGCGCCTGAAGAAATACGATTAGATCCTTGTTGGCCTTTCATGTTCAAAACCTTCCTGACTGAGGGCTGATATGGTAGTTATGTGAGGAGCAGCCTGGTTAAGGACGATACTTATAACTGAAGAGTTTCCCGCTACCTGGAGGAGGCGATTATTTTTAATTCTGCAAGTCCCTGATTTAATTTTAGAATTTCTATTTGTAATTCGTCACCTACCAAATTATGTAAATCTCTTTCTTTTTGGAGATGATTAAATTTACAACGCAGAGGAACGCTGAGTAAAACGCAGAGGAACGCAAAGTAAAGTATTGATTCCTCTGCGAAAATTGGGTGTTTAATTTTTTACCTGAATGGCGGCGGTAATCCACTGTTTGAGTGTAGTTGTAACTTCCTCAATGACTATTTCTTGAGAGTTGCGGGTTGCTCTTTCTACAACTTCTACTTTGCCATTGGCGATCGCTCGTCCGGTTACAATTCGATAAGGTATGCCTATCAAGTCAGCATCTTTAAATTTAACTCCAGCCCGTTCGTCGCGGTCATCTAGTAGGGTTTCAATTCCCGCTTGATTGAGTTCTGTGTAAAGTTTTTGGGCGATTTCGATTTGTTGAGCATCCTTAATGTTAGGAATTGTGACGATCGCGTGGTAAGGTGTGATCGCAACTGGCCAAATAATCCCATCTTTATCGTAAGATTGCTCTACGGCAGCTTGTGCTAGTCGTGATACACCTACACCAAAACAACCCATCAATAGCGGCTTTTCTTCACCCTGTTCATTGGTATAAGTTGCTCCCATCGCTTGGGAATATTTAGTACCTAATTGGAAGATGTGACCTGCTTCAATTCCACGGGCGCTGAAGAGAGTTTGTTCTGGGTTATGGATGGCGCGATCGCCTGGTCTTGCTTTACGTATATCTACTACTAACCTTGGCAGCTTAAAATGCTCACCCCAATTAGCACCAACTACGTGATAGCCAGCTTCATTCGCACCTGTAACAAAGTTTTTTAAATCAACGGCTGTTTGATCCACTAAGCGCAAAAACTTGGGATGGATCTGTTTATTGGCGTTAATATACTCATCTGCGATGTCTGGCGCAATGTAGCCTAAAGGTAGAGATTTAGCTGTCCATGCTTGCTGGGCTTCTACATTTGGTACATTCAAACTAATAATAGTTTTAGCGCCATACTCAGGAGCTAATTTGGTCAATTCATTTTGCAATTTGACTTCATTAACTTCCTGATCGCCTCGAATGCTCACCAGAACTAATACCGTTATACCATTATCATAAACTGTCTGATAAAGGACATTTTTCACTAATTGAGTGGGAGAACAGTTGAGGAGTTGACAAACCTTTTCAATCGTCTCTGTTCCAGGTGTATCGCGTTTCTCGTAGGTTGTAAACCGTGAGGTTTCGGCGTCAATTGGTAAAGAAACAGCTTTTTCTACGTTAGCGGCATATTTACCATCTTCAGTGTAGAGAACTTCATCTTCACCAGCTTCTGCCAAAACCATAAATTCTGTGGAACCAGAACCGCCAATTGCACCAGAATCAGCTTCCACTGCCCGAAAAGCTAAACCAGAACGCCGCAGAATATTACTGTACGCTTTATACATATCCTGGTAAGTTTCTTTGAGGCTGGCTTCATCGGCATGGAAGGAGTAGCCGTCCTTCATGATAAACTCCCGTCCGCGCATTAAACCAAAGCGGGGACGAATTTCATCACGGAATTTGGTTTGAATTTGGTAGAGGTGCAGTGGTAGCTGGCGATAAGAGCGAATCATATCACGAGCGATCGCTGTGATTACTTCTTCATGAGTTGGGCCTAATCCTAATTGTTGCTCACGGCGGTCAATTAGGGAAAACATGATCCCCTCAGCTTTCGTGTAAGTGTCCCAGCGTCCCGATTCTTTCCATAAATCAGCCGGTTGTAATTGTGGTAGGAGACATTCTTGTGCGCCTGTAGCGTTCATTTCTTCCCGCACAATCTGGGAAACTTTTTGTAATACCCGCCACATCAAAGGCAAATAAGCATAAATACCACTACCGATGCGACGAATGTAACCTGCACGGAGTAATAACTTATGGCTAGGAATCTCAGCATCAGCCGGATCATCCCGCAGTGTAACAAATAACATTTGTGAAAGTCGCATCGTTTAATCCCTTTCCATAATCACTAATTTGTTTATAAACCACTTGGCGATTAGAAATCGCGGCCACACAAACTCTCGTCTGCCTGTGCGGACTAAGAAGGCATCTTAGTTTTTGAACTTGCGTGGTGTGCGATCGGCATCTTACAGCCGTTAAGATGTGGCATGATATAATCTTTGCAACTATTTAATCTAGGTCTAGGTTATGAGTGCTTTGACATTAAAACTAGACACCGTTCACCTGAGTGACGAACAATTTTATCACTTATGTCAAAATAACCGCGAATTGAAATTTGAACGCACTGCCAAGGGAGAATTAATCATCATGTCCCCCGTTGGAGGTGAAAGCGGCAATCGAGAAGCAGATTTAATTATTGATCTGGGAATCTGGAATCGGCAAACTGGCCTCGGTTACACTTTCAGTTCTTCTACTATATTCAAATTACCCAATGGTGCTGACCGTTCCCCAGATGCCGCTTGGATTCAACGAGAACGTTGGCAAACACTCACACCTGAACAAAGACGCAAATTTCCCCCCATTGCACCCGATTTTGTCATTGAATTAAGGTCAGCAACAGATGATTTGGAAATGTTGCGTTCCAAAATGCAAGAATATATGGATGCAGGCGTGCAATTGGCATGGTTAATAAATCCCCAACAACAGCAAGTGGAAATTTATCGCCAAAAACAAGATGTGGAAGTGCGAAATCTGCCCACACAATTATCGGGTGAAAATGTATTACCAGGATTTAGCTTGAGTCTATCCTGTTATTAAGATTTGCAAGTGCCGCTAAACCTCCACTATCTGCCCATACTTTCCATAGCAGCAGAAAATACTCTATAAGTATGCGTAGGTGCGCTTCGTTAAAAAAACCTGCTTAGGCAGGTTTTGTTTGTGTAGCTGCGACTTCAATCGTCAGGGTATCTTATACCATTTCTTTGTGAGGCTGCGCCAAATTTTCTTTCTTTCTTTGTGTCCTTTGCGCCCTTTGCGGTTCGTTTTTCTTCCTTATACTTCAGTCCTAATATGGTTTAGCGCATCTTCATACAGAATTGGTATTACAGCCGCTAAGATATCTTAAAAGAAATAACCACCAGGCGATTAAAATTGCAGCCTCTTTAGGAGAAACTACCTTGGCAGATGTAATTTATCAAGCACAGCCACCCTTAGAATTTATTCCTCCGGCGTTTAACCCCTTATTTTTACGAGTTGTGCATCTGTTGCTACCCAGTTGGATAAACTGGCAAACAGCTATTACCCAAATTGAAGCAGACAACGTAGAGGTTCTGGTGGATCTCTATCGCCAATTTCAAGAGGGTAAGATCCGTTTTATGCTGGCATTTCGCCATCCTAAAACAGACGATCCGTTTTGTTTGACCTACTTGCTGTCTCAACTCGTGCCAAAGGTAGCACGATCGCAAGGTACAGCACTACAACTTCCGATTCACGCTCATTTTATCTACGATCGCGGCATTCCTCTATGGGCAGGTTCCTACGTCGGCTGGATTGCTTCTCGTTTAGGTGGGACTCCGATTCAGCGAGGTAAGGCTGACTGGACGGGGTTACGTTCGGCGCGTGACTTGTTTGCCAATGGGAAATTTCCGATGGCTGCTGCGCCAGAGGGTGCAACCAATGGTTTATCAGAGAATATTAGCCCCCTAGAACCTGGTATCGCCCAATTAGGCTTTTGGTGTGCTGAAGATTTGCACAAAGCTGGACGCGACCAACAGGTACTAATTGTACCAGTTGGGATTAAATATAGTTACGTTGATGCTCCTTGGGATGCAATCGCAAATCTTTTAAGCGAATTGGAAGCGGCTAGTGGTTTACCTGTGAATGCACCAGAAAATGCTTCTATAGAGTCGCTTTATCCGAGGTTGTTGACTTTGGCAGAACATTTACTTTCGTTGATGGAAAAATTTTACACGCGCTTTTATCATCTAAAGCTGCCAGATATGAAAACAGTAGTAGGTAAAATTGAAGATAGAAATGAAGCGTTGGCAGTTCGTTTGCAAGCTTTATTGAATGCGGCGCTATTAATATCAGAACAATATTTTGATTTGCACTCAAAAGGTACTTTGAGTGACCGATGTCGGCGGGTAGAACAAGCTGGGTGGAATTATATATTTAGAGAAGATTTTAAGGATGTAAAAGGAGTATCTGCTGTAGAGAAAGCTTTAGGCGATCGCGTTGCAGAAGAAGCGAATGCGCGAATGTGGCACATGCGGTTAGTAGAAAGTTTTGTGGCAGTTTCTGGTAATTATATTCGGGAAAATCCCACAGCAGAAAGGTTTGCTGAGACGACTTTAATTTTATGGCAAATGATTGCTAAAATTAAAGGCAATAAAACTGTACAGCGTCCACAATTGGGTAAGCAAAAAGTCAAAATTACTGTGGGTGAACCCATATCTATTTCTGAGCATTACCCGGCGTATAAGCAAAATCGTTTGGGTGCTAGACAAGCTGTTGCTGATGTAACGAATGATTTACAGCACGCATTGGAAGCATTGATTTGATTAAGAGGGTAATATTTCAAGTTCCTGGATCAGCTTGCTTCAGAAATAATTAAATTATCTTCTTGAAAAATGATTTTCTTAAGTTTGTAAGATTGCATCATCTACCTCATTATATTTGTCTGTCTTACACGGATATTACTCAGGCAATTCGTCAAAGCGTTCGCGGTAATGCTGTAACAGATGTTCTGCTAATTCGTGTTGTTATCGTTCCTGTTCAGCACGAATACTTTCCTGTTGTGCAAGTTTTTCTGGAGTGGGAAATCTATTACCTTGCTCATCAAATATGAATAAACTTCCTCTGACTTCACATTAAGAGAATACCAGTATCAGTATCAGAGGTAAACTAGCAAAAATACTCAATTCTATTTAATATAAAAAATCATTATAGCACGTATACTCGCTATAATAGGCTTGACATAAAAATGCTATTGATTGATTATGAATAATATTAGTATATCTAATCTTGATGATGATATTAAATCTCGTTTAAAAAAACGAGCCGAAAAACATGGTCGTTCCCTCGAAGAAGAAGCCAAAGAAATTCTTCGTATGGCTCTAATAGAAAATCACGAACAGCCCTTAAACTTAGCTAATATGATTGAGCAGCGTTTTGCAAATTTGGGAGACTTTGAATTACCAGAAATTCCTAGAGAACCTATTCGCACCGTATCAACATTTGAAGAATGATTATTCTTGATACAAATGTTTTGTCAGAATTAATGAAGCCTAAAAAGCCTGAACTAGTTCGTAGTTGGGCTGCTCAACAATCGTTAATGAGTCTGTTTACCACAACAATCACTCAAGCAGAAATTCTGTATGGTATCGCCTTACTCCCTCCCGGAAAACGGCGAGAAGAACTTAGTCAAGCAGCACAATTGATGTTCTCAGAAGATTTTGCTGGGCGTGTTCTTCCTTTTGATCAAGCTGCTGGCTGTAGCTTTTGCTAATATTGCGTCTCAAAGAAGACACAATGGTACTCCTATTTCCCAAGCTGATGCTCAGATTGCAGCTATTTGTTACACCCATAGAGCAACCATAGCAACACGCAATTTCTCTGACTTTGAAGGGTGTGGTATTTCTATTATTAATCCTTGGGAATTTCCAAGGAGATAGAAGCTATACTCGATAATTGGGGTGGAGCGTAGACGCGCAGTGCCTTACAGCTACGGAAATTTTTATAAGTGCTGCTTATATTTGGTATTACTAGCAGTGCAGCAGTTATAACTTAGCCGATCGCAGTTTGACAAGGGTGCTATATAGATGATACTTACAACAAATAGGGGTAAAAATTTTACCCCTACAAACTTGCGTATTATTTTAAGAATAGCTAGAGAAGATTATTACTCTGTTAAGTGACTTTCTAGCAAAGATGCGATCGCTTCAGGGTGAATATTCTTGTATTTCTTTTTACCAAGGTGTAAAACACAGTTGGGGGCGCTGCTACAGCATTTTTGGCAACTAGTATGTTCAATGGTAACTTTGTCTAACAAACCGCGATCGCACAAAGTTTTTTCTAATTCTGATAATAACCCTTTACCACCACGCTTGAGGCAACCGCCCTTTTGACATACCATAATCCTCGCTTTGGTTTGAGGCGGTAAATCTTGCTTTGGACACGCATCAATTGGTGTCACCCGATAGGCTTTAATTTTTATTTTACTTGTGCGCGAATCTACCTTACTATGGCCACAAACGCGAATTTGCTGGCCAGGAACTAAGGATGAACTTAGTAAACGGCGTAACTCTTTAGGCAGTTTAATTTCCACATTTCCAGATGGAACCGCCAATTGTAAGTACTTATATTTTCCTGGTTCACCACCAATAAAACCTAGTAACTGTCCCTCAAGATTCAATTCTGATAACGTCAAATACTTGTCACCCATGATTGATAAAAAGTTAGGAATTAGGAGTTAGGAGTTAGGAGTTAGGAGTTAGGAGTGAGAAGTTAAGAATGAGGAGTTAGGAGTTAAAATTCATAACTCATAACTCATAACTTACAACTCATAACTCTTAACTCTTAACTCCTAACTATTTTTATGCGAGTCGTTTAGCTTCTACAGTTTGGGGTAAATTTGCTGTGTCTGGCAAATCACGAAATTCTAATTCCCAACCATTTGCTAGGGTGAGAACCTTGCCATCATTTCCATCGGTTTGTTTGACGACTTCTTCTTCAAGGTCTTTTTTCGCAACGTAAACTACTAAAGTACCGGCGTCATTCATGCGTAGCATTACTTTCATGAGATTCCTCAACAGATTCTAGTTCTTTTTTCTTACAGCCGACGACGAACCCTGTTTCTAAGAAATGCACAGCATATATATAGGAAGTCTGCAAATATGTGCCTATACTCGCTATGTAGCCGATATCTCCTTTGTTCACTAAAACTTGCCCAACTTCTTTACCAGGAAAAGTACCATCGTTCTTGAGCAGTTTCCGAACTCTGACTTTTTCACCAATTTCAAAAGCAGGTGGTAAGTTTAGCTCTAATTCATCACGTTGCATGAGAGTACCTCTGTTCTCTGACCAAATTCAATAGTTCTTCTGTCGTCAAACTGCGTTTTTTCTGTACCGATTGATGGCGCACTGCGTCTAAAACAGATTGGGTTTCTTGGGAGTTCAAGAAAATGCCATGCTGTTCTAGCAAGTTTGCAACCAAATGCCGTCCAGAATGTTTACCTACTACTAAACGTCGTTCCCAACCCACTTCTTCAGGAGCAAATGGTTCATAGGTGATGGGGTTTTGCATTACTCCGTGAGCATGGATGCCAGATTCGTGAGCAAAGGTATTTTCGCCAACGATCGCTTTCCAGGGTGGTACACTAGCACCTGATGCATCAGCAACTAGTTGAGACAGTTCCAGCAAACTGGGAGTGTCGATGCCCAAATCAACGCCATAGATGCGTTTGATAGCCATGACAACTTCTTCTAAAGCTGCATTTCCCGCTCTTTCACCCAATCCGTTGACTGTGGTATTCACTGATAAGGCTCCGGCTTTGATACCCGCAAGGGCATTAGCAGTTGCCATACCAAAATCATTGTGGGTGTGGATTTCTAGGGGAATCATCAAAGCTGAAACCAGCCGTTTGACCTTGGTGTAGGTGCTGAAAGGGTCGAGAACTCCTACGGTGTCGCAGAAGCGGAACCGGGATGCACCCCATTCTTGGGCATAAAGCGCTACATCTAAAAGGAAATTTTCATCAGCCCTGGAAGAATCTTCTCCGCCGACTGCTACCCAAAGACCTTGATCGACGGCGAAGCTGATACAGTCTTTGAGTTTTTGCAAACTGACTCGCCATTGACCGTGGAATTTAGCGGCGATTTGGATACCAGAGACGGGAATGGCAATATGCACCCGGTTCAGTCCGCAAGCGATAGAAGCCTTAATATCTGAGATGACAGCGCGGTTCCAGCCCAGGAGTTTTGCTTGTAAACCCAAGGCAGAAATTGCGGCGATCGCTCGTGTTTCTTCATCACCCATTGCCGGTATACCGACTTCTAATTCGGGTATACCAATGGCATCGAGAAATTTAGCGATCGCAACTTTTTCTTCTAGGGTGAATGCAACACCTGCTGCTTGTTCGCCATCACGTAAGGTAGTGTCATTAATTATGATTTGATTCATTGCAAATATCCCTCTCTTGGAAGTATTCTTAATAACCTTTCTCTCTACAATTCCCAGCGATGGTAAATGCTAAAAATATCACAATTCATAATCTAGGATACATGATCCTTAATTATTGACCGATTAGTAGCATCACATCTGTATGGCAGGGAACTAAAAACATGTATAATTTACTAATCGTTTTTACCGATGTCATTTGAAATTTCTTCGATTAGCAATGAACTGATATAGCTATTAGCAAATCCTGAACAAAGTAAAACACAGAATCCAGCAATTAAGGATGTAATCATCTTAGTAACCTCAGATTTTTTAGAGCATTGGTGTGTAATTTCGGCAGGTAATGGTACTCAAAGCTAAAGGGTTCAAATAAGCTAACTTTGTTCTGCTAGCCAGTCAAAAATCTTTCCTAGCTGCTCCAAGTCAACTAAACCATACTGCCAGAGGAGCATCGGTAGTGGCCCATTTTCTAATTCACGGTGTCGCAGAGCTACAGCAATATCAGCATTTGAAAGTTCAAGTTCATTGTGCAAAAAATTCAGAAGTTTTATATCTCTGTTACGAGTCGCCATAATTGATTGAACTTTCAATTTCTTAATTTGGAAAGGAATTAAAAATCAGAAATTCCCAGTCTTGTTTGCTAATTTAACCTTTGTAATTGTCGCTAGATGTCAGGAAAATTTTAGATTTAGCAGACTGGATAAAATCTAAAACTCGGTTAATCTCCCTCAGTCTGCAACAAATTCTGTTAGCGTACAGTAGCTTCAACTTCTAAAGCTATTCGAGCTTTGTGCATCTATGAACAAAGAGGGGAGTGGGGTATGAAAAACTTTTCATTTGTACTCAGGACTCATCACTGTAAAGCCAGCAACGCTCTAGCCACTCTAATAATTCGTGACGAGAAGCAAGAAATTGCATAACTGTACTGCGAATTAGAATTACTTCGAGCAAATTGTTGACTTGCACTCGTAAAGAACCATCGGGGGGACAGGAACTCTTAATTTTTAACTCTTGCAAACGGTGGTAGATTCGCCAGCGATCGCTCAAAGGAATCTGCAAAACTTGATCACCTAAAGGGTCGGAATTAAGTTGTGAGCCGTTTAATTTTCTCATTTTGGCAGTGGGTAGATGAGGGGGATGAGGAAGATGAGGGAGATGAGGGAGAATAATTACTAACTTCTAACTCTTGTACAGACGCGATTAATCGCGTCTCTACTCCTAACTCTTGTACAGACGCGATTAATCGCGTCTCTACTCCTAACTCTTGTACAGACGCGATTAATCGCGTCTCTACTCCTAACTCTTGTACAGACGCGATTAATCGCGTCTCTACTCCTAACTCTTGGTCTTAAAGCTTGCAGTTGTTTTTCGAGTTCTTCAATGCGCGAGAGCAAAGAACGAATCACGGTTGCTTCCATATCAGGTAGCTTTCCATGTTCTAAAGGAGAAAGGCTGGCGTTTTCATTCCGGGAAATAATTCGACCGGGAACTCCCACAACTGTGCGATCGCTGGGGACATTCTGCAAGACAATGGAACCTGCACCAATACGGACGCGATCGCCAATTTGCAGATTACCCAAAACTTTCGCACCCGCCCCAATCACTGCATTTTTTCCCACTGTGGGATGACGCTTACCAGTTTCTTTACCAGTTCCGCCAAGGGTGACGCCTTGGTAAATCAGTGTATAGTCGCCGATGATCGCAGTTTCGCCAATGACAACGCCCATTCCGTGGTCGATAAACACGCCCTGACCAATCTCTGCACCTGGGTGAATTTCAATTCCCGTCAAAAATCGCCCCAAATGAGAAATTAAGCGGGGGATAAAACTTACACCTCGACAATGTAACCAGTGAGCAAGACGATGCAAACATAGCGCGTGCAATCCAGGGTAGCAAAACACCACTTCTAGCCAATTACGTGCTGCTGGGTCGCGCTCAAAAATAATGCGAAAATCACTCAATAATGGCTCTAAAAAAACGCCAGAGAGGAAATTTTTCAGCATGGATGTATGGGCAGAATCCTGCGTTTTGGTAGTCTGGCGTAGGCGCAGCCCGTCGTAGACATCGCTAATACTATCTAAAGACTGTTGCATCGGTAATGTCTATCTGGTAAAAGAGCCATCTGCTATTTTTATGCTTATATCAGGCGACTTCCAACTCGATAGAAAACCCAATGCTGATTGGATTTATTGGATTGATTAAGGTTGTACTCAAACGCCACAACCCCGACTCAAGATAAACTTAAAATTTGTCTTGGGTTAGGGGCGCTAGTATTTAATGATAGGGGTACTAGTATTTTTGGGGTAGGGTTTAAGAATTTCTGTGTTCGCTACAAGAAACTTTACCTGTAAGCTTTCGCAAATATTTCATCAAAATATTTTGCAATATATTAAGCTGTACTCAGATGCACTCAAATATAATTTGGATGAGGCTACAAATCAATATTCTGTATCTCCTATTACTATTAGTATCTTATTATTTGGATAGGCGAATGACAGGTTTCTTTATTTTCTTTTAGGATTTCCTGTCTGTATGTATATATACCTTTCAAAATATAGTTATCGCTCATAGTGAATATCTTATTATATAGATGTGTTGAAAAAAAGCATTTCAATAAGTGCAAATATACCTGCTTGCCGAATTGATAATTACTAAACTGTTTCCTGTTAATAATGACTCATTACTAACTTTGGCTACTTTCATTATTTTTTTAATTGTTCTAAATAAACAGCAACCTCTATCATAATGCTGTTACATCTTTGTTAAGAATAGTTACAACTTCTTAACACAAGGAAATTTTTCTTATGGCAGTCTCACTTGAGAATAATGCATCACATCAGGTTGTTATCGTTGGTGGTGGTTTTGGTGGACTGTATGCAGCAAAGGCTCTGAATGCAGCGAATGTAAATGTTACTCTCATTGATAAACGTAACTTTCACCTATTTCAGCCGCTTTTATATCAAGTTGCCACAGGTACACTATCACCTTCTGATATTTCCGCACCATTGCGATCTGTATTTAGCAAAAGCAAGAATACAAAGGTATTGTTGGGAGAAGTAAATAATATTGATCCAAAAGCGCAACAAGTTATTTTGGGTGATGAAGTAGTACCTTATGATACATTAATTGTCGCCACAGGTGCGAACCATTCCTATTTTGGTAAGGATAACTGGGAAAAAGTAGCTCCTGGCTTGAAAACTGTGGAAGATGCCATAGAAATGCGTCGCCGGATATTTGGCGCATTTGAAGCAGCAGAAAAAGAAACTGATCCAGAAATTCGCCGTGCTTGGTTGAGTTTTGTGATTGTAGGGGGTGGCCCGACTGGTGTAGAATTAGCAGGTGCGATCGCCGAGTTGGCATACAAAACTCTCAAAGAAGATTTCCGCAGCATCAACACTTCAGAAACGAAAATTTTACTATTACAAGGGGGCCCTCGCATCCTCCCACACATTGCGCCAGAGTTATCGAAATCAGCAGCAGTATCTTTGCAAAAGTTGGGTGTGGAACTCCACACTCACACCAGGGTGACAAATATTGAAGGTGATATCGTTACTTTCAAGCAAGGCAATGAATTTACAGAAATTACCTCAAAAACTATATTGTGGGCAGCAGGTGTCCAAGGTTCCCCAATGGGGAAAGTCTTAGCAGAAAGTACAGGTGTAGAGTGCGATTACTCTGGGCGTGTAATTGTAGAACCTGACTTGTCTATCGAGGGTTATGACAACATTTTCGTAATTGGAGATTTAGCTAACTTCTCCCACCAAGATAGTAAACTCTTACCTGGTGTTGCACCCGTAGCTAAACAACAAGGAGAGTATGTAGGTAAACTAATTCAACGACGGCTTAAAGGTCAGACTTTGCCACAATTTCATTACAACGATGTGGGTAGTTTGGCGATGATTGGGCAAAATTTAGCTGTTGTAGATTTAGGCTTCCTCAAACTCACAGGTTTCCTTGCTTGGGCATTTTGGCTATTAGTTCACATCTACTTCTTAATCGAGTTTGACACCAAATTACTAGTTGTATTTCAGTGGGCGTGGAATTACATCACTCGTAATCGTCGCTCTAGATTGATTACAGGTCGAGAAGCTATTGTAGAACCAAAAACTGTTAACAATAGGGTGCAACAGCCTTCTGTGACACCTCTGTAACTTCAGGTATCACAGCATTACTCAACGATGGTACAAGGGGCTATTGGAGTGATGAGTGCCGTGTGGTGGCAAATCTTGGGCGAAGATTAGCTGTTCCAGGAAAAGAATATGGGGATGAGATACCGCCCTAAGCAATTTTGGCAATTTGGCATTTCATGACTTCGAGTTGCAGTTTCAATGGAGATATCAACACAAAACAAAATTGTTATTGAACCGGGGGACTTATATCATGTCCGACTTAATACTTATGTCATTGCGAGCGGAGCGTGGCAATCCCAAACCGCAAGCGAATTGCTTCATTTCACCAGATACCTCTCGCCGTGGAAGCCCCCGGATTTATCCGTGGGGGAAAGGCGTAGGCGAATTTATTCGCCGTCAAATTAATCTGAAACACTGTATGAATATCCATCTTTTTTGTGAATTGATGTACAAAATCTGTGACTGATGCCAGCAACTCTCCCCCCCTTAGTAGCAATATCAAAACTACCTGTTGCCCGACATAAGACACGCCCAACATATTGCCCAACCTTTTTTCCAGAAGTGACAACAGCTTTAACAATATCGCCAGTGCTAAAGCCAAAATGGATTTGTTTATTTGTGCGATGACGACAAGGAATCCCGAATTTATCCGTGCCACACATCTGTCTATTACCATGACCATTTGCTGTAATTAACAATGACTTAATCCCTTTAATAATCAATTTAGGTGTTGATTTACCAACACACGCTGCATCTATCCAATGCTTCTTTTCTAACTTCTGCTGACTTCGATTGAATTTAGTTAATCCGCCGGAGCCTATTTCTACTGGTAGCCCAGTTGCTTTTAAAACTTCCAGCAATGCAAGTCTGGTTGTGTTTACTGCGGCTGCATCAGCTAATGGTCTTTTTGCTTGTTTGAAGATTTTTTCTAACCTTGTAAGGTCTTTTTTAAGGAAATCTTTGATATCTTTAGTCCCTTTTTTCGTATTACATTTCTCGCAACTTAAGGTCAAATTTGTAATGGAATTGCTACCCCCTTTGGCTCTAGCATGAATGTGTTCTACCTGTAGTGGAATATCCTTTATCCCACAATATGCACATTGTCTATCCCACTTTTCTAGCAAGTATTCTCTAGTTTCATAACCAGCAAGTGTGCCTTGTTGATACTCTTTACCTTGGATATCTGGATTACACATTAATTGCATATCAAAGCGTACTAATTCTTGGCTGATAGCTCCAATTGGTGAAAGTCTACATAACCTTTCAACCCATGTCTTGATATTTTCAATCCGACTTTGTAGACTCGGTACTAACCATCCTTTTGGACGTATTCGATTTAAAAATCTGGGTTGTCTGTAACGAGTTTTACGGTTCCTTCTGCTACGTCTTAATTGTCTTCTAGAGGTTAAAGCATCTCTAATAGCAGACCCTCTATGCTTTAATTCTGCTGCAAAAACTACTTCCCCAGTATTATCGTTAACTAATGCAACTCCTGTATATTTTGCACCTGGGTCAAGCTTTAATCTAAATGGTTCTATTGTTGCATCCGGTCTAGATTTTTTGAGAATAATAGTGAACGGAAATTGGCAATATATTGCGGCTTTTTTGTTTCTTAGTAATTGTCTAGCTTGTGCTGAGTGGATTGGGTTTAATGGTCTTTTGTCTGTATCCAAAACGAATACTTTGCACATAAGTGCCTCCTTTCGGGTAATGTTAGCTTCTCCCAAGGGGAGACGCTGCGCGAACGACAATGTTAGAGGTCGGTACTTTCCAAACAGCACTTCTTTAACCCATTAGAGATGTTTAACTGTTCGGTTTTAGAGCAGAGAACTAGCTACGCATTCTCTGGTAAGTCTTTCAACACTTGCCTCTAACGTAGTTCGGTTAAGAACTTAGTCTGGTCAGATAAGCTTTTTCAAGCCTCCGGCTTTAGCCGTGGGGTTTCTGACAAATATACTCGGCGCGATCGGCAACTAAACGCCGCAATTCTGCATTAATATATGGACGAGACATTTTGAATACTTACTCCGCGCTGATATACTGACGAGCTTTTGCTTTTGCTAGTAGCATAATATGCTCTAGCGTGAGGAAATGATCTAATTCTCGCTGGTCACTTCCTGTAAGACCCTCAGTTTTTGCCCGATAAACGAGATCCTCTAAACGGTCTTTGGCTGCATCCGAGAGTTTAAAATCGATAACGCTTTGGGGAGTGGTGCCAGCAGCAATAAAGTCTATAATTTCGTCGTAGACTTTGGTAGTATTTACAGATGTAGTCATGAGATTACCTCTTTTTATTTAATTTTACTGATTTACAACGCCACTTTTAATGACTTTCCTAATGTTTTTGGCTCTGGTAGAGTTTCATCGTCAGCCAAAGACGATTCAATCAGCATCTCTAGCACTTGTTGAGCATTTTTTAGAGCGCCTTTGTAAGTCTCCCGGTGAGTGTGGCAAAATTCTCCCCATTCAGTAAGACTGACAACAAAACACTCATTTTCATCAGACCATTGAATAATTATCGTGAATATTTAGCTAGAAACAGAAAAAGTAACCTAAACTAAAATGAAAATAACCTGCTACTAAATCTGAAAAAGTATGGTTAACACCTATGATGAAATCTTCGATGCTGCATTGTCATTACCTCCAGGATTAAGAGCAATGCTTGCTGAACATTTGTTTAAAAGTCTGGATGCTGAAAATCAACTAGAAATTGATCCTCTGTGGGCGGAGGAAGCAGAGAAAAGATTTCAAGCTGTTGAACAAGGCGAAGTTACTCTAATTTCTGGTGAACAGGTGTTGCGAGAACTGCGTTCCAGGAGTAAGTAATGGCTTATGATTTTCATCCTGATGCCAAACAAGAATTAGATGATGCTGTTGCTTACTATGACAATATCAGCCGCGAGATGGGGGACGCATTTCTTGCCGAAGTTGAACGCGCTATCAGTCGTATTGAACAGTTTTCAGAAGCATGGACTCAATTATCAAAGAATACAAGACGCTGCCGCGTAGCTAGTTTTCCTTATGGAATAATTTATGGCATCAGAGAGCAGCAAATTTTGATAGTTGCAGTCATGCACCTTCAGCGTCAACCAAATTACTGGACTAATAGAATCTGATATGCCGAATTGTTCTCCAGTTTTTTACCCGACCTTCAGCAATATCTTTTTTACCTCTTTCAAAAGATTCAATAAATCCAGGGATATCAAGCAACTCTTGGGTAGCGTCTTCGCTATCTTTATCTGCTAGATATGCTAAAAAGTCAGCAACCAGTTGTAGGCGTTATGAAGATAATACATCTAGATATTGGTTTATTTGCTGACGAACTTCTGTGTTGTTCATAATTTTTAGCCCATCTTTTATTCTTAACTTTGAGAATCTTGCTTGCTTTGATTTGCTTGCTCAATGCGTTGCCTAATTGCTTCTTCTGCAATGCGAATATTTTCTTCTATTGGTGTACCATCTTCAGCTACCATTGGCCCGTACCATGTTGCTTCTGAATCAGGAGTGCGGCGACCATACAAAACACGCAAAGGCTCTACATCTTCCCGGTGTGCAAGTGCGTAAGCTATTAGTTCTTTGTTAGTCATTGCTTCAAAATTCGGTCGCATTTAAAAACCTCCAGTTTCCATTAGCGGGTACAATGATTTGGAGTTCTTCATTGACAAAAATAAATACAACTCCGGTTTGGTCGTCAAAGCGATATAGCTCAATACTCCGATAGGTGTTAGACAACATCTGGCAAACACGGACACAGGCTAAGGCTTGTTCGTTAGTTGGGTTGATCGTCTGTTCCTCAATTGTGACATAGATAATAGTAAGCCTTTCTTTTGCGGTTTCTACTGTTAATAGTAAATCAGCTTACATTTACCCTTACCACTGCTTTAACTTCTTCTGAGCAAATTCCCGCACTTGCTCATCTGGGTCATTCTCTGTGCGATCGCACTTAACCCCACATCCCGCCAGAGAATAAATTCTCTAGCTAATAGCTCAAGTCCACTGAAGCGGACTAAAACTTTGGTTCAGTCTTCAATAGATAGACTTTAGCTATGAGACTGGGAATTCATTCCCAGGCGGTTGTTGGGATTGGCGAAATTGCTAACCGCGATGTCTACAATGGTCACTGAGCGGCTGGTGAGCGGCTTGCCCTGAGCGTAGCCGTTCGCGTTAGCGTCTCCGACAGGAGAAGGGAGTCGAACCATGTCGAAGTGCGGGCTGCGCGATCGCAATTTCCCCCATAGCACATTCACTTTTGCTACAACCATGAGCCGCTGCTAGTTCTTGTAAGGGATATGTGCGATCAATCACCATAGCAATTTTGCTAGATTCAATTTATTCTTTAAGAAAAACCAAGTTCTCAGTGTTGGGTTTTTTAAACACCAATTTGGCTTTTTGACGGGGAAATAACGCTGTTAAGGCTTTCTGCACAATGCTTTTGCGGCTAGATAGGGTGGTGATAATTCCGTTAAGTTTGAGGAATTTTTTGGTTTGAAAGAGCGATCGCTGTGCCTTTGTTTGTAACTTTCGCTTCACCCATTTTTTGAGGAGTTAAGAAAAATAATAGTACATAAAGATATTTGAAGTATTTTAAAAAACTAGTACCTCTGAGTTAACTTTGTTCAAACTCCGGCTACAATCGGCTAGCCGAGAGTTACGTGTAATATAAATCACTACAAAGCTAGAGGGAACTTTAAAATGGTTGCATTTGCTTTAAAACCAACACAGATAATTGGAGGCATATTATCCACATGGCTACTGAGTCTGATGTCCTTAGAGGTTCTTACCACCGCAGCCTTCGGCATCCCGCCAGCTGCGTCTGTTCAAACTAAGCTGAAAGTGCCTAGTACAATGACCTTTGCGCCCTTTAATACTAACCGTTACTTGAAAGTGCCGCCCAATTTCTCTGTCTCTGTTTATGCTCGCATTAACAAAGCTCGCTTTATGGCAGTTGCTCCCAATGGGGATCTTCTCGTGTCACAGCCCAGTACAGGTAAAGTGTTAATTGTCCGACCCAATGGCAGCAAAGACCCAATTATTTCTGACTTCGTGACGGGTCTACGCAAACCACACGACATTGTGTTTCATAAGATTGGCAACACCACATACGTTTATATCTCTGAGACTCATCAAATTAACCGCTTCATCTACAAATCTGGAGATCGAATCGCCAAAAATCGTCAAATCGTTGTAATTGGTTTACCAGACAACAGCACATCGGAACTCAAAGGCTCCTATGGGCATGAACTAAAAAATATCGCACTTGATTCCAACCACAAACTGTACGTGTCAATCGCCTCTACGTGCAATGCCTGCAAGGAAGATACTGTCAGTACCCCAAAGCGTGGTGCAATTTACCAGTACAACGCCAATGGAACCAATCAACGGCTTTTTGCCCAAGGTTTACGTAATGCCGAAGGATTAGCATTCTTACCTGGCACAAATGACCTTTGGGTAGTCGTTAATAATCGAGATAACATCGCCTATCCTTTCAAGGATAGCAGTGGCAATTACGGTAAGATTATTCCCTCTTACGTAGACAATCACCCGCCAGAGGAGTTTACGAAAGTCCGAGATGGCGGCAACTACGGTTGGCCATTCTGCAACCCCAATCCTGACACGTCAACTGGCCTCAACAATATGCCGTTTAACCGCGACTATGAGTTCAATGCTGATGGAAGTGTTAATTGCAATGCAATGGACAGAATTAACAAGGGTATTCAAGCCCATTCGGCTCCCTTGGGACTAACATTCTTACAAAATACCAAATTTCCCAGCCTGTACTTAAGTGGGGCAGTGGTGGGGCTGCATGGTTCATGGAATCGGCGGAGGAAAACGGGCTACAAAATAGCTTACTTTCCCTGGAACAGTACAACAAAGACTCTAGGACAGGAGATAGATTTAGTCAACGGTTGGCTAGTTCCAACAACGCAAGAAGTCTGGGGACGACCGGTGGATATGGTAGTTGATAACCAAGGTAATTTGTTAATTTCGGATGACTACAGCGGCACTATCTACAAGCTCTCCTATTTATTATCCAACATCTAAAATTGAGTTACCTGTGCTGCTTTTGGCTTATTGGGGACTTCCAAATAAAAAAATACTCAAAAAACTGGCGAAAAAACTCTCTCCTCCTTATTCCTCTGTGTTCCAATACAGTTCAGTTAAGCTTTTTTTCTCCCCCTGCTTCCTCTGCCTCCCCTGCTCCCCCTGCCTGCCTTAACAGATAAATTTGCTTAACTGAACCGTATTGCTCTGTGTTCTCTGTGTCTGGAGTGGTAGCCTGCGGCAAGCCCTCCGGCTTGGTGCAGTCGCTCATGGGGGAAACCCCCATGCGCTAAAGCGTCTCCCCTTGGGAGAAGACCGCGCTGCTTCACCGCTTTGCGTCTACGTTTATTTGGATAATTTATTTCTTGGAAAGTCCCTTGTCCTCCAATCAACTAGAAACAGCGATCGCAATTTTCCCCATTGCACGCCCAGTTTCGCTATAAGCATGAGCCGCCGCTAGTTCTGGTAAGGGATATGTGCGATCAATCACCACACGAATTTTACCCGCTTCAATCAATTCTTTGAGATAAACCAAATCTTGAGTGTTGGGTTTTTCTAGGATAAATTTCGCTTTTTGTCCGGGAAGAAACGCTGTTAAGACGCTCTCTAACAAAACTTTGGGGCTGGGTAACGTGGTGATATAAATTCCGTTTGGTTTGAGGACTCTTTTGGTTTGAGAGAGCGATCGCTTACCCACTGCATCAAAGATAATGTCATACTGCACTGTATCTTGGCTGAAATCTTGCTGCGTATAATCAATCACGCGGTCTGCTCCCAAAGATTTCACTAAATCCAAATTTTTAGTACTGCTAACTCCCGTCACTACTGCCCCTAAAGCTTTAGCAATTTGCACTGCAAAAATCCCTACACCGCCCGCAGCACCATTAATTAAAACTGTTTGTCCTGTTTTAATATTTCCTTCATTTCGCAGCGATTGCAAAGCCGTAAGTGCTGCTAATGGCACAACAGCAGCTTCTTCATAGTTTAGATTTGTTGGTTTGAGAGCCACCAAATTTTCTGGAACGGCTGCAAATTCGGCATAACCTCCTCCAGGGAAGCTAGTACTGCCATAAATAGCATCTCCAGGTTTAAAGCGCGTGACACCAGAGCCAACCTCTACAACTTCTCCCGCCACATCAAACCCCAGAATCTTTGGGAATTTGCTGCCGCTAATCAAACTCAACATCCCTTGGCGAATTTTCCAATCAATGGGATTAACGCTACTAGCACGAACTTTCACAAGTAACTGCGTTGGCTCAATTTTTGGCTGCTCTACGTCTTGGTACTGCAACACTTCAGCCGCGCCATACCGACGGATAACCACTGCTTTCATCGCATTCCTCCTGCTACCCTGTTTTTGTGAATGAACTTAGACAGCTTATGACTATAGTGTAGCGATGTCTAGGGCTACGCCTACGCATGGGATTTAACGAAGACGCTAGCCGCAGTCAGAGATTTCCTAAAATAGAAATATCGGTCTAAGATTACACCTGTATGCCAGCTAGAGACATCTATCACAATAATGTCAAAAATGCTTTGATTAAAGACAAATGGACAATTACTCATGACCCACTGACTCTTAAATTTGGTAAAAAAGATTTGTATATTGATTTAGGTGCTAGACAACTGTTAGCGGCGGAAAAAGCAGAATCAAAAATTGCAGTTGTGATTAAAAGTTTTACCGAAAGTTCGGATGTTGATGATTTAGAAAAAGCGTTAGGTCAGTATATTTTATATCAGGATATATTAATTGAGTTGGAGCCAGAGCGAATGTTATATCTTGCAGTGCCTAACAGAGTTTTTGATGATTTGTTTAAAGAACCCATTGGCAAACTTTTACTGAGAAATCATCGTTTAAAGCTGATTACCTTTGATCCAAAACAGGAGGTCATCAAACAATGGATTATACCCAATTAGACCACTATCGCCAAGTGATTGAAACTATTCTTGGTGAATATGCTTCCTTGAGTTATTCCTATGCCGATATTCAATCAGAAGTGGTGTTTGATCGAAGCCGCGTTGGCGCAGCCTCTCTGAAAGAGACTCGCTATTTGTGGATGGATATAGGTTGGGATGGCGAATGCCTACGGCACGCTACGCGAACGCCGTATTCATGGCTGTCTGGTTCATATTGACCTAATTAATGGCAAAATCTGGATTCAACGGGATGGCACGGAAGAAGGCATTGCCGCCGATTTAGAACGGGCTGGAATTCCTAAAGAACACATCGTCCTTGGCTTTCGTCCACCGGAGTTAAGACCCTACACTGGCTATGCAGTTGCTTAAAGACATTAACTTTTTCGCTTTTCAAGAAAACCCATTTTCTTTATTCTTCAGTCGTAAATACAACATCTTGATACAGCAGTTCAATCGAACACTCAAATTCAATGCTCGATAGAGTGATGATATCTCCAGCCGTGTAGGGATAGTAAAGCCACATCCTACCCTCACCCCGACAGTAACGCTCGACTGAGATTTTTTCCGAGTCAATTAAGATATACTCTTGCAAACTAGGGATTGTCAGATAATAAGTGAATTTTTCATCCCGATCTTTAGCGCTTGTACCTGGGGAAAGAACTTCGACAATCAGCTTGGGATGTTGAATAAATTTGCGGGCATTGAGGTCTTCAGGGTCGCAACTGACAATAACATCAGGATAATAGTAGCGACTCTGGGGAGTGAGTTGCATTTTCACGTCTAACACATTCACTCGACAACCTTTAGGACGTAGATGGGGGTACAAAGCTCTGTAGAGATTTAGTGCAATGTCGTTATGGGGAATTGTACCGCCTGTCATGGCAAATACTTCGCCATTGGCATATTCGTAGCGAAGGTCTTGCTGAGGTTCCCATTCGAGATATTCCTCAACGGTCATTTTTGGCGGCTGTTGGGAGATGGCTATCATAACTAAGATTTTTCACGCTTGCTTTGATTGTAGCTAAATGACATTCTGACAATTCAGATTATCGGTAAAACCTCTCTCCTAGAAAGAGAGAGACTTTGAATTTTCCCCCTTAGAGCGTCGGGAAGGGGGTTAGGGGGTTAGGTTTTTCGCTAAGGTTTGTAGTGAGCAATTCCGAAAATTCATTGCGATCGCTCAATCATGTTAGATTATAGTTTGTTGTTTCTCTTAAACACAAAATTCGAGACTTTCCTACCCATCTCCTCATTGTGGGAATGAAAAAAAAGAACTGAAAAGTTAAGTTTTTTGAAAATTATGTGCAGCAATACATCTATTCCCACTAGCTCATATAGCTTACCAGACAAGGCTTAAAGGCATAATTGAACATCATTGTCAAAGAAAAATTAAAAGAATATGAAGTGCATTTTTACCCTCAAAAAAATGATATGTTAGATACAGAATTCAATTTCGCGCGTTTATGGAGTAGAACAATATAGATTACTTCAGTTTTTCACCCTCAAACCCTTGGCATTTCTTGCTTTTGACGCAAATTGAGGGCAATGTGAGTACACATTTAAATAACCAAAACCCAGTTGCAAGTAGATTAAAGTCTTTGCTGGGATTGTGTTGTGGCTGAGTACAAAGAAATCCTGAACCCCTATCTATAAACACTAGAACCCCAACCAAAAAATACTAGAACCCCTACCCGAAAAAAACTTTTTTAATTCTTGTAATGCTTGAAGAATTAGGGTTCTTATTATTTGAGTACAAACGTAATAAATCCAATAAATTCTATCCTAGAGAGACGCACTGTTTGGCTAGGAGACGGCTGCTATAAATCTTATATCGCCAATCACCTAACGCTCTGAAACAAACGAAGCGAAAAGTGAGTGGAGGGATGACATAGCACCATGCCTGAAGTGAAGAGAAGTCGCGGCTGTAAGCACCAATTCTACCCAAGAACCGAACGTTGACACACACCAGCCGAACATCAGATATCTATTGCCTGCCTTACTTGAAAACAAGTCGCCCGAACCCAAGGGTTTGCAGGCAGTGTGAAAGACGCGACTTCAATTCCTGGGCATAGAGAGTGGCAACAGCATCTCCCACAGTGGCAGCCAAGTCCACCGACCTTTTGCGAAACTCAATGACATCACCGTCTACACGACTCCTCAACTCCCCTGCTACGGAATCGACAACCCAAGCAAAATCCGGTGGTTGCGGCTGCGACAGCACCAGCAGCGCCACCGTGGAAAGGGACGAAAAGCTCCAAGAACGAATTGCTAAACATCCCTGCTACAGCGAAGACGCTCATCACCACTACGCCCGGATGCACGTTGCAGTTGCTCCCGCTTGCAACATTCAATGCAACTATTGCAACCGCAAATATGATTGCGCTAACGAAAGCCGTCCTGGAGTAGTTAGCGAATTGCTAACACCAGAACAAGCAGCACACAAAGCTTTGGTCATTGGTGGAAAGATTCCCCAAATGACAGTTGTGGGAATTGCCGGCCCTGGCGACCCTTTGGCGAACCCAGAAAAAACTTTCCGCACATTTGAGTTGATTGCAGAACAAGCACCAGACATCAAGCTGTGCTTATCAACCAATGGTTTAATGCTGCCAGACTACATCGATCGCATTAAACAATTAAATATAGATCACGTTACGATCACCATTAACATGGTAGATCCAGAGATCGGTGCTAAGATTTATCCTTGGGTTCACTACAGACGCAAGCGTTACAAGGGCATTGAAGGCGCAAGAATTCTCCACGAAAGACAGATGGAAGGATTGCAAGCCCTGAAAGATGCTGATATCTTGTGCAAAGTTAACTCAGTGATGATTCCCGGAATTAATGACCATCACTTAGTCGAAGTGAATCGAGTCATTCGTGAAAAAGGTGCATTCTTGCACAACATCATGCCATTGATTTCTGCACCAGAGCATGGCACACACTTCGGTTTAACCGGTCAACGCGGCCCCACACCCAAAGAACTCAAAGAAGTTCAAGACAATTGCTCCGGTAACATGAAAATGATGCGCCACTGTCGCCAGTGCCGCGCCGATGCAGTAGGATTATTGGGAGAAGATCGCAGCCAGGAATTTTCCAAAGAGAAATTCTTGGAAATGACTCCAGAATATGACATGGAGAAACGTCAAGAAGTTCATGACGGTATTGAGAAGTTTAAAGAAGAACTTAAAGTAGCCAAAGACAAGGCGCTTGCCGGCAAGAAATTTGCCAACAGTCCTAAAGTCCTAGTTGCAGTAGCAACCAAAGGCGGCGGATTGGTTAACCAACACTTCGGTCATGCGAAAGAATTCCAAATTTACGAAGTGGGTGGAGACGAAGTTCGCTTTGTCAGTCATCGCAAGATTGACCAATACTGCCAAGGTGGATACGGCGAAGAAGCTTCTTTTGAGCATATTATGAAAGCGATCGCAGATTGCAAAGCAGTTTTAGTCTCTAAGATTGGTAACTGTCCTCAAGAAAAATTGCAAGAAGCTGGAATACAGACTATTGAAGCTTACGACGTGATTGAAAAGGTTGCTTTGGAGTTCTACGAGCAATACATTAAGGAATTAGAGAATAGGGAATAGGGCATGGGGCATGGGGCATGGGGCATGGGGCATAGGACAAGAATTATCCTCAATGCCCTGCCCTAAACCCAATACAGTTCAGATAAGCCCAAAACATTGATGTAGAGACGCGATTTATCGCGTCTTGAAAGACCAATCATCTACACCAATCACCCTTAACCCAAGCGTATTGGCCCTAAACCCAAATCTCAATGCCCAATGCCCAATGCCCAATGCCCCATTCCCCAAAAGGAGAATAATCATGGCTTACAAAATTACTAGCCAGTGTATTTCCTGCAATCTCTGTCTCTCTGTATGTCCCACAAATGCAGTTAAAGTGGTTGACGGACAGCACTGGATTGACCCTGAACTTTGTACAAACTGTATTGGTAGCATTCATACCGTGCCTCAGTGTAAAGCTGGTTGTCCTACATGCGACGGTTGCGTTAAGCAGCCTAGCGATTACTGGGAAGGCTGGTTTGCCAATTACAACCACGTAGTTGCTAAATTAACAAATAAACAAGATTACTGGGAACGTTGGTTTAACTGCTATTCCCAGAAATACTCTGAGCAGTTGCAAAAGCGTCAACCCCAAATAATTCGTAATTCGTAATGGGCTACGCCCCGCTTCTCTACGAGACACTTCGTGAACGCTAACGTAATTCGTAATTGAAGACAACAATGCAAAATAACTGCATCTATCTTGATAATAATGCCACGACTAAGGTAGACCCAGAAGTTATAGAGGTAATGCTACCTTACCTGACGGATTATTACGGCAATCCCTCCAGTATGCATACCTTTGGTGGGCAAGTCGGTAAAGCAGTGAGAACAGCAAGAGAACAACTTGCAGCCATCCTGGGAGCCGATGAGTCAGAAATTGTCTACACAAGTTGTGGAACTGAGGGAGATAACGCGGCGATTCGAGCCGCACTGTTGGCACAACCAGAAAAGCGACACATCATCACCACCCAAGTTGAACACCCAGCAGTACTCAATGTCTGCAAACAATTAGAAACCCAAGGTTACAGTGTTACCTATCTATCAGTAAATCATCAAGGGCAGCTGGATCTAGATGAACTAGAAGCTTCCTTGACGGGTAACACCGCCCTGGTGACAATTATGTATGCTAATAATGAAACCGGCACGGTTTTCCCGATTGAGCAAATTGGGTTGCGCGTGAAAGAATATGGTGCTATCTTCCATGTAGATGCGGTGCAAGCAGTGGGAAAAATCCCCTTAAATATGAAGACTAGCACCGTGGATATGTTAACTCTGTCTGGTCACAAGCTGCACGGGCCGAAAGGAATTGGTGCTTTATATATTCGACGCGGAGTTCGGTTCCGTCCCTTCATGATTGGCGGACACCAAGAACGTGGACGTAGGGCGGGAACTGAGAATGTTCCAGGAATTATTGCCTTGGGCAAAGCTGCGGAACTAGAACTGTTACACTTAGAAGAAGCGACCGCAAGAGAAAGAAAGCTGCGCGATCGCCTCGAACAAACTTTACTTGCGACAATTCCCGATTGTGTCGTTAACGGTGACGTTACGCAGAGATTGCCCAACACCACAAATATCGGCTTCAAGTATATTGAAGGTGAAGCTATCTTACTATCCTTGAATAAATACGGTATCTGTGCATCATCTGGTTCTGCTTGCACCTCCGGTTCACTGGAACCTTCCCACGTCCTTCGGGCTATGGGCTTACCCTACACAACTTTGCACGGTTCCATTCGCTTCAGTCTTTGTCGCTACACAACAGTTGCAGAAATTGATCAAGTGATAGAGGTAATGCCCAGTATTGTGGAACGTTTACGCGCCCTCTCACCCTTCAAAAATGATGACGCGGGTTGGCTGCAAGAACAAGAACAAGCACTGTTAGGAGTTAGGAGTTAGGAGTTAGGAATTAGGAATTAGGAGTTAGGAGTTAGGAGTTAGGAGTTAGGAATTAGGAGTTAGGAGTTAGGAGTTAGGAGTTAAGAAGTAGCTTTGGCTGACTATTAATGATTTCATAACTCATCACTCCTCACCCCTCACTCATCACTCCTCACTCCTCACTCCTCACTCCTCACTCATCACTCTTGCTCATAACTCTTGCTCATAACTCATCACTCCTAACTCATCACTCTTAACTAATAAAAGTTATGTGGGACTACACTGATAAAGTATTAGAACTGTTTTACGATCCCAAAAATCAGGGAGCAATCGAAGAAACGAGCGAACCTGGAGTTAAGGTTGCAACGGGAGAAATCGGTAGCATTGCTTGCGGTGATGCTTTGAGACTACACCTCAAAGTTGAGGTAGAATCTGATAAGATTCTAGATGCTCGTTTTCAAACCTTTGGCTGTACTAGTGCGATCGCATCTTCTAGTGCATTAACCGAAATGATCAAAGGTTTAACCTTAGATGAAGCCTTGAAAGTGTCCAACAAAGACATTGCAGATTACCTTGGTGGTTTACCAGAAGCAAAGATGCATTGCTCTGTCATGGGACAAGAAGCGCTAGAAGCCGCTATCTATAATTATCGTGGCATTCCTCTAGCTACCCATGATGATGACGACGAAGGCGCGTTAGTTTGCAGTTGCTTTGGCATCAGCGAGTCCAAAATTCGCCGTGTGATTCTAGAAAATCATCTCACGGATGCCGAACAAGTAACAAATTATGTAAAAGCTGGTGGCGGATGCGGTTCCTGTCTGGCGAATATCGATGATATTATTAGATCAGTTCAACAGGAATACGCCTCACCTGCTCTCAACAATTACGGCGTACAAGTTGCCACAGAAATTGTTACTTCAAAGCAACGATCGCTAACCAACGTGCAAAAGATTGCTCTAATTCAAAAAGTTCTCGATGAAGAAGTCAGACCCGTACTCATTGCAGACGGGGGAGATGTAGAACTCTATGATGTAGAAGGCGATCGCGTTAAAGTTGTGTTGCAAGGTGCTTGCGGTTCCTGTTCTAGTAGTACAGCAACTCTGAAAATTGCGATCGAAGCCAGATTACAAGATCGTGTCAGCAAGAGCCTTGTAGTCGAAGCAGTTTAGGAATTGCTGTAGGACTTAACGTACTCTACAAATACGCCCTAATATGCATCAGCCAGGAACAGAAAGTAGGATTTGAATCGAATCATTGTCTCCACTCAATGCTTCATACCAATTCTTTCTTAATTACGAATTACGAATTACGAATTACGAATTGGTATCAGTCCTACCACTATTACTGCTAACAGCATATAGGCTTCATAGATTAAGCGCCTACTTGCGAATTTCATCATCTAACTCGCTTCAAAGGAACAGAATATGAGCACATTGTACGACAAACTTGGTGGACAACCAGCTATTGAACAAATAGTAGATGAACTCCACAAACGCATTGCGACAGACAGCATCCTCAATCACTTTTTTGCTGGTACAGATATGGCCAAGCAGCGTAATCATCTAGTTGCTTTCTTATCTGAGATTTTTGAGGGGCCAAAGCAATACGGCGGTCGTCCAATGGACAAAACACACGCTGGAATGAATTTACAGCAACAACACTTCGATGAGATCGCCAAGCTTTTGAGTGAATCAATGGCTGTGCGTGGAGAGTCGCCAGAAGACACCAAAGCTGCACTAGAGCGCGTCACAAATTTCAAGGGCGCTATTTTGAACAAGTAGTAGGACTTATGCATTGATTGTTGACAAATAGCAACATCAAGTCCTATTTAGTCTTGCAAGCTGAGACACATTATGACGTATTTGTAAATTGCGTAGTTTTCTTTGTTCTTTGTCATTTGTTTTGACAAAGAACAAAGGACAAAAGACAAAAAGAAAAGAAATTTAACCAGGAAATATATGTACTTGCTTTCGATCATTTTAGCTGTGGAGCGATCGCCCCCAGCAGGCATTTATGCCAACGCTATCAACGATGCTCTACACGCGCTCACTACTGTCGCTCAACTGGCGTGAACGCAACTGACAAACGCGCATACCCACCAACCAACCAATTGCAGGGAAACACGAACAATGACAGACGAAAACATTAGACAGATAGCTTTCTACGGTAAGGGCGGTATCGGTAAATCTACCACTTCCCAAAACACCTTGGCAGCTATGGCAGAAATGGGTCAACGCATCCTCATCGTCGGTTGCGACCCTAAAGCTGACTCTACCCGTTTGATGCTGCACAGCAAAGCTCAAACAACCGTTCTTCACCTCGCCGCAGAACGTGGTGCAGTAGAAGATATCGAAATCGAAGAAGTAATGCTGACCGGTTTCCGTAACGTTCGTTGCGTAGAATCTGGTGGTCCAGAACCCGGTGTAGGTTGCGCCGGTCGTGGTATTATCACCGCCATCAACTTCTTAGAAGAAAATGGTGCTTACCAAGACCTAGACTTCGTATCTTACGACGTATTAGGTGACGTTGTGTGTGGTGGTTTCGCAATGCCTATCCGCGAAGGTAAGGCACAAGAAATCTACATCGTTACATCTGGTGAAATGATGGCGATGTATGCTGCTAACAACATTGCTCGTGGTGTACTCAAGTATGCTCACACTGGTGGCGTGCGTTTGGGTGGTTTGATTTGTAACAGCCGTAACACTGACCGGGAAATCGAATTGATCGAAACCTTGGCAAAACGGTTGAACACCCAAATGATTCACTACGTACCCCGTGACAACATTGTTCAACACGCAGAATTGCGCCGGATGACTGTTAACGAGTACGCACCAGAAAGCAACCAAGCTAACGAATATCGGATTTTGGCTCAAAAAATTATCGACAACAAAAATCTGGCTATTCCTACACCCATCGAAATGGAAGAACTAGAAGAATTGTTGATTGAATTCGGTATTCTCGAAAGCGACGAAAATGCTGCCAAGTTGGTTGGTAAGACTGCTGCTGAAGCTCCTGTAGTATAAGTCGCCGCTAAGAAATAACGTTTTAGCACAAGGAAAAAGGAAGAGTTCCATATCTTACCTTTTCCTCTCTCTCTTGCATCTCCCCCCTAACCTTAGAGGGGACTCCTAGTCCCCCTATGCCCCGATCCTTACGAGTCACAGAGGCTAAGTATGACACCTCCAGAAAATCAAAACATCATCGAAGAAAGAAAAGAACTAATTAAAGAAGTTCTCAGTGCTTATCCAGAAAAAGCTGCTAAAAAGCGCGAAAAGCACTTAGGCGTATACGAAGAAGGTAAGTCCGATTGCGGCGTTAAGTCTAACATCAAATCCCTTCCAGGTGTAATGACCGCTCGTGGTTGTGCTTACGCCGGTTCTAAGGGTGTGGTTTGGGGTCCTATTAAGGACATGATCCACATCAGCCACGGACCTGTAGGTTGCGGTTACTGGTCTTGGTCTGGTCGTCGTAACTACTACATTGGCACCACAGGTATTGATACCTTTGGTACCATGCACTTCACCTCTGACTTCCAAGAAAGAGATATCGTTTTCGGTGGTGACAAGAAACTTGTCAAGCTAATCCAAGAACTAGATGTACTTTTCCCCCTCAACCGTGGTGTTTCCATTCAATCTGAATGTCCCATCGGTCTAATTGGGGATGACATCGAAGCAGTTGCTCGGAAGACATCGAAAGAAATTGGCAAGCCAGTTGTACCTGTGCGTTGCGAAGGCTTCCGGGGTGTTTCCCAATCTTTGGGACACCACATTGCTAACGACATGGTTCGTGACTGGGTGTTCACCAGAGCAGACCAAGCTAAGAAAGACGGTACACTTCAGTTTGAAGGTACTCCTTATGATGTAGCCATCATTGGTGACTATAACATCGGTGGAGATGCTTGGGCTAGCCGCATCCTGTTAGAAGAAATCGGCTTGCGCGTAGTCGCTCAGTGGTCAGGTGATGGCACCATCAACGAAATGTTGATGACCCCCAATGTGAAGATGAACCTCATCCACTGTTATCGGTCGATGAACTACATCAGCCGTCACATGGAAGAAGCTTACGGTATACCCTGTACGAAGTATGATTTAATGTATCGTGATACCAAGATTTAGTCCACGTCTAACTTTGCTCAATTTAAACATTGTTCTAAATGGACTAAATTTTAAGACACATTTAAGACACAATGAAAAGCAAGGCGCAGGACATTTTTGAGGATTTCATTCCGCCAGCATCTACCGATGGCAGCTATCTAGGAACGCAGAAACACATGAAGGCTACTCGGCAGCATCTGGAACGCAAGTTTGAGAAAGGTTTGGCAGACACTAGGGCCCGTCTAAAAGCCGCTAAGGTCAAAGTTGGTTTGGTCGTGGCACGGGACACTATTCAACTGCAAGCATCCCTACCTATCAAACCGGGCGATCGCGACACTAAAGGAACTGGTTTTAAGCAGTACAAGATTTCGCTAAATATCCCTGCAAGCTTGGACGGGTTGAGAACAGCTGAGGAAGAGGCAAACGAGCTAGGCAAGCTACTCGCCCGTAAACAGTTTGAATGGACTGAGAAATATCTGGGTAAAGTCGCTAAGGTCGGCAACAGATCCCAAACCCTTGGTGATGTTTTAGAAGAGTTTGAAACTGAGTATTTCAAAACACGCAAGTTAACAGAAAAAAGTAAACACACCTTTTTCTATTACAAAGAGTATTTACGGCGACTGATTGGGCTAGATACTTTATTGGCTCAATCGGAGATTGATAAAAAGCTTGCAGAATTGACGGGTGATTCCGCCAAATACAGTGCTGTTAAATCATTGAAGGTTTTAAAATCAACTCTTAATTTAACTAGTTTCACTCTCGAACAATTTAAAGCTACACAACCCAAAAGTCAGGCTAGGGACATTCCCAGCGATGAGGATATCATCAAATATTATGAATCTTTTCATCAGTACTCTTTGACTAGAAGCCTAACAATTAAAAAGAGTTGTTTAGACAGTTGGAAGATGTGGGAATGGGTATATGGAATGCTCGCTACTTATGGACTACGCCCAAGAGAACTGTTTGTAAATCCTGAAATTGATTGGTGGTTGAGTCCTGAAAATAAAGATAATACATGGAAGGTTCACCCAGATACTAAGACTGGTTACAGGGAAGCTTTACCGCTACATCCTGAATGGGTTTACTTGTTTAATTTAAAAAATCTAGAGCCTTTGGAACTGTTAAAAGCTCAAACTGATGACAGAACTAGTTTTACAGATATCAACAATATTCGGGTTAATTGTTCATCGTGGTTTAGGCGCGTAAATATTCCGTTTACACCCTATGACTTACGCCATGCTTGGGCGATTCGAGCGCACATGATGGGCATTCCAATTAAAGCTGCTGCTGACAATTTGGGGCATTCTGTAGAGATTCACACTGAGATTTATCAGAAGTGGTTCAGCTTGGAGAACCGGAGGAAGGTAATTAAGCAGGCAGTAGATAAAAAAGATGACATGGATGCGTTGAAGCAGGAGAATGCACGGCTAAGGGCTGAGGTGGAATATCTCAGGCAAGCTCTGGCACGGCATCAAATCATTGAAGTTCTGTCTACTTAACTCACCGTAGAGTGCGGTTTATTAACAGAGGTGCATCTCTATCTGTTTAGCTTTGAAACTGTTAAAATAGTGCTGCTATATTTTTTGGGCAATATATTAGATAAAAAGGCTATTTTTTGGAAATTTATGTTAAAAAATAGCCAGTCAAAAAAATTGTCTACAGTTGCCAAAAACGGCATCCAGAGCGGGTTTTATTCGTCTACAATTTCGTCTACACATGTAGACAGTATAGACACACTCAAGCCGCACTGCAACCGCACTTGTCACCGTTGATCGTGGCATTGTAACCGCTCTTGTCGCCGTCGAACGTGGCACACAAAGCGCACTTGTCACCGTCTGTTGTTAGGGTGTAATCCAACTGTAGACGGGTTGAAACCGAGTTGAAACCGTACATAAGTTGACTACAAAGCGTGCTTTAGTTCCTTGATAAAAGCCTGAATTGCCTTACCTGCTGGTGATTGTCTGCCCATTTTTAACTGATTCAGAGTGCGATCGCGGATTGAGTCGATGTCTACAGAAGCGTCTACAGGTGTAAACAGCGTAGCTGGTGATTGCCCAAGAGATGCCGCGTTCTCTCTCAAGCGCTCAACTCCCCCAGGCGCTCATCGACTTCGTGCTTAATTTCGTTGATGCCTGTTGCCAGGTAAGCGGTATTAGCTGCGATCATCTCTTTCAATTGTTCAGAGTTGGCGATCGCGTTTTCTACCTCTTGCCTAACTAACTCCTGTATGTCTACACCTGTAGACGATACTGTAGACGGTTCTATAATCCCTGCCAACATCCCCCTCAGCAATCTTGCAGCTGTTTGACTAGGGGATTTATCCTTTGGAGTTTGGAAGGCTTGCAGTGCCTCTAATTCCTCATCACTGAACCGAAATGAAATTATATTGCTACGCATTTGTAGACTATTTGTAAACACCTATGTCTACATAGTAGGTCAACCATCATTAATTGTCTACAAGTTTGTAGACAATGTTGACAAGCAACGAAGTAGTAGCTTAGACTGTTCGTAGACAGAAAGTAGACGATGGTAGACTTTGGTTTCAGCGAGTAAATCGTAGCGTCGTATCGCCGCCTAGTTCTCCTACCCACACTAGATGGATAAATGATCATCTGTCCCAGAAATAGCGCGATCGCTATTTGTTGCGAAATCTGCTTCAATGATTCCAGATACCTGATGCTTTCAAATCCTGATTTATCCCTCACCTCTGCCGTTGCCGCGCTGCTGCCCTAGCAGGTATTCCCAGATTTGGCGAATTTCAGCTTGGGTTTGTGTCCATCTCACTTGGTCAGCTTCAGCGTTTCGAGTCAAGCGAGTAACGGCATCTGCTAGAGATTCAACTGCTGCTGAGGTGCGAGATTGTTCTTCTCCCAGTCGGTTAAATAGACGTTGGGTTTCAGATACCAGGCTGTCAAAGCGTGAGGCTAGCTGTTGTTGCTGCTGGGCGGTTTGTTGGGCTAACTGGGCAGTTTGTTGGGATAATTCGGCAACTTGATCTAGCCGTGATGCTGTTTGCTCAAGGATGCGCTCGATGCGGTCTAGGCGATCTGGGGTTACTTCACTCATGCTGCCCCCTGGTCTTGGTTGTTGTCTGTGGAGTTTTCCTGATCTGCGCGGTCTAGTCCCTCTTCAATCAGAACTGCCCCAGTTTGACTAACTGACCAGCGTTTAGAATTAGCTAGCTGCTTTAATTTATCATGCACTTCTTTGCTGACAATGACGCTAACAGTGACCTTATCAGACGCTGTGGGCATAAATTTAAGTTTAGGTATTAACTATTCATAATCAATCATAACCTTTCATTGTTTCTCATATAGTTGCTATACTCAACTCAGTTCATAGCTTCTATGAACTGTTCATAACCAATAGTTAGCGCCCTGGCAGCGGTGGTCAGACCGATGCCAGCACGACTTCCATCCTTAACAGCCAAGGAGGCAATAGATTATGTTAGCGTCAGACGCGCCCACTTTGGGCATTTTTCGTCAAGCGTCAAAGTTTTGGCGTTTGCGAGTGAGTAAAGAATTCGACAAGCCCGAATATTACATTGGTCAAACCGTGCTGCACAAGATGAAAGTGAGGCAGGGTGAAATTTTGCATCCAGTGACGGTGATCGGGGTAAGGTGGTCAGGGTTTGACTGGATGTACGCCGTCATATTGCCAGAAGACCATCCACAGTTTCATCCTGAGAATCATGGCTGGGATGAATATGAATATTACCTATGCTTCTGGCGATTGGTAATCGCCAACATGGGAAAATGCCCATTATTTTTTCTCTGATTCATTCAGATTTTTTGGTGATTTTTCTGTACTTAGACGATCACCTTTGGCTGTATTGCTTGCTGTGTCTAGATTGATGGGGTGATCGGGGGGGGTGATCGGGAGGTGATCGGGGGTCTCACCCCTGATCACCTTAGGATCACCTTGACGGATCACCTTCTTAAAAATTATGAAAACCTTACACAGCAAGGATTTTAGTTCGATTGTAAAGCAAGGTGATCAGGTGATCATCGTTTTTTCGCATTTTTTTCTGATTCCAATTCTGTTTTTTTTGCAATTTCAGGCGTACTTAGACGGATCACTTCGTTAGAATTAGTCAAAAATTCCTACTGTGCAAGGCTTTCAGGATTGTAACGAAGGTGATCCGGCAAGGTTATCATAAGGTGATCCACAGGTGATCCATCGTTTTGATACACACTTTCTTTTTGAGTGCTTGATAGCTCTGGGCAAGCCTTTGAGGTATTTTCAGAGGTGATCCACTGAGGGGAGTTGACACACCCCCTGGGGTGTGTCAAACCCTAGCCCTGAAGTTGACACCGTAATCATTCGTGCAGTACCAGTGTCTGTGGACTAAAAAAAACAACCCCTGTTTGAGCCGGAGTTGTTTAACATTTTCAAAACAATGAGAAATTTATATGTCACAAATAGAGCAGTTTAGCAATTTGGTGCAAGATGCACAACGAGATGACGAATACATCAATGCTACCAAGTGGTGTAAGCATTTTGGGTCTCGACTTGATAAGTGGAAGCAGTTGCCAGAAACAAAGGCTAGATCAGAGGATTTGAAAATTACAGAGTCAAATGCTGAACCCTGGATTGTTGAGCGCGTAGGTAAAACTTGGGTAACTTGGGTTCACCCAATCATGGCAGTTCACCTAGCCAGCTACCTCGATCCAGCTTTCGCCAACTATGTAGTCAAGACTTTTATCAGGTATGCCAAGGCTGACCCAACTCTCGCTGCTGATATTGCCTCACGCCAAAACACAGTAGAAGGGCTGGATATCATCAACGAGGCAGTTCAGAAGCAATACAGCCTGATTTTTGCGCGTGATTGGATTTGTGAAATAAGTAAAATTAAGTTTGATTTCTTAGATGAAAACCCTTGGATGAGAGACGAATTATCAGAGTCGAATTTATTGTCTGTTTTAAACAATAAATTTGGATTGCCTTGCAAAGGGCTTGTTGTAATTCATTCGTTAAGAGAAGATTTACTTGAAGACTTTTTGAAAGAGAAATACCCCAACATTTATCAGAGCGCGTATACGTTTGTTGAGTTACGTTCAGGACTGGTCTCATGTATATCAATAGAAAACGAAGGTGCTTTATTTAGCTATTTCTTCCGAGAAATTAATGATTGGGTAAAAGAGAAAGGCGGCACTGATTGTAGCTTTTTGAGGTAGTGCCTGTGGACTACAAAAATGACCCCTGGTCAACGGCTGGGGGTCGTTTTTGTGCGCGACCGCTCACAGATCGTTGCAACGCTTCCCGACTTCCAACTTCCACCAGCTAGCTAATGAAGTTGGAAGTTGAAGTTGGAAGTTGCCGCAACGTGCAGCAGCAAGACCAGCCGCCGCCGATTGCGTACAAAAACGTCGGGCAATCGCGGTAAAGAACTTCATGTAAACCTTAAGGTTTAGCCATTGTTGAGCGGCGATCGCCCGTAGGATAGTCGTCGCTACGGAGTTTTAACCGCTCCGCTCGTAGAACATCCGTGAACAAAACAGTGTTGCGTACTTTGGAAACTTATAGGTTTCCCTATGTTCTGGAAGTGTCACCAATCCTCAACAGTGTTGCGTACTTTGGAAATGTATAACATTTCCCTATGTCCTGGAAGATTAAAGCTTAATACTCACACATTGCAATCGTGTAACTTAAACCGGAACCCTTAAAGGTTCCCTAACAGAAGTAAAGCGAATTGCATTAAACAACAAACCATTTAAGGGTTAAGGCCCAATCGGGAGAGTTAGCGATCGCGCAGCAGTCGTGCAATTGTCATTGAGTAAAACTCTGTCAAGGGTTAAGGGCCGATAGGGAGTGTAAGCGGTCAGTCACTAAAAACAGCGACAATTTCAAACCACGCTAAAACAAGCTAATCCTTTTTCGGCAAGTTAACTTGTCACTGGTTTAATTCTTCCTAAAATTGCAGTGCCAGCAATGGAGTTAGTTTCTTCGACATTAACCCCAAAGAAACCAAGTCCACTGATCATCATCCAGTTCGTGTCGGACAGTATACTTATCGACGGATAATTTACCTGCCGAAAACACGCTGTCAAACAATAAAGATAAAAACCTAATAGGTTTCGCCAGAGAATTCTAAGGATTTTAAAGGCAGTGTAACTAGACCCTACTTGCCACGCACTCATGCTGCATTTAGCCGAGAGTGCAGTAACAAGTTACTGCGTTGCATACGAACGCAGACTGTACAGCAGTTCTCGCCGGCATCAAATTTTTGCAACGGTAGAGCGTGAGTAGCGCGAATCTTACGACCGCACAAGGTCAACCAAGTTTGCGATCGCGAATCTTCACTATCCATTAGGTGCAACCTCTTGTTTTGGCTCATCGGCCTTCCCAGTACTTCCATGCCAATACACTCACGTTTTAAACAAGTGTATAAAGTTTGACAGATAACCTGCAAGCTGTTGCAAAAATTTGCTGGACAACATATGTTATCCGGCTGCGAATTTTGACTTATGCACCAATGTTGCATCTCCAGTTGAGAGTTAAGGTTCGATTCTTAATTCTGTTGGGTATACAGCTAAAACTTCACATCTCTTAAGCCACAATTTGCAAATCAAATTACCATTTCACTAGAGTTTTGGATGTTTAAATCGCAAGCTTTAAGACAAAAACAAGACACACAGAACGCAGACTTGTAAAACCTTTAATATACAAGGCTTACAGGCTTTAGTCTACCGTATACCCTGGCTTGAGTATAATTTCTTCGGCCCCACCAAGATTGCTGAATCTTTACGGGAAATTGCTTCCAAGTTTGACGAGACAATCCAAGCGAATGCTGAGAAGGTTATCGCCAAGTATCAGCCAACAATGGATGCGGTAGTTGCTAAGTACCGCCCCCGCTTGGAAGGTAAGACTGTAGCCATCATGGTTGGTGGTCTGCGTCCTCGCCACGTTGTCCCAGCTTTCCAAGACTTGGGTATGAAGATGATTGGTACAGGTTATGAGTTTGCTCATAATGACGACTACAAACGTACCACTCACTACATCGAAAACGGCACCATCGTTTATGACGACGTTACCGCTTACGAATTTGAGGAATTTATCAAAGCGCTGAAGCCTGACCTCGTAGCTTCTGGTGTGAAAGAGAAGTACGTCTTCCAAAAGATGGGTCTACCTTTCCGTCAAATGCACTCTTGGGATTACTCCGAACCTAGCGATGCCTTCGGCGGGCTACGCGCCAACGCACTTCAACATCATATTAATGCAAGGTTTTTTAGCGGCGGGAGAAAAAAGAGCCTATTTCTAGCCTAAATGCAAGTTGCAGGGTTATTTAGGAACAATCTGTTTTTATGCTTCAGACAGTATAACTCTTATGCAGTCTAGCTTTTAGATTTTACTTGCACTTTGTTCAAAGAAAAGCTGTTATTTAAAAAACTTTTTAAGCTGACATTTTATTAGACTAAATTATAGCTTTAATCTTGCTTAGATCATATTATTACAAAGTGTTTTTGACAACTAAAACAATGGAAAAAAGCTAGTATATTCTTCGTCTATCTCAGAATCGTATTTGTATTCAAGTATGTGCTTGCTCTTACATTGAGGACACTGAACAAAATGCCAGCGATAGTAAGTTCTCTCAATATTGTATTGAACACCTAATAAAACTGGTTGATCTGCATTTTCCTCATTGTAGTAATCATCAGATGTCAAAAATTCCTCATTGAATTGAACGGCATCTGGTGCAGGATTAAGACGTTCAGAAACAATCTGGTTAGTAGCAGGAGTAAAATTTGTTATCAATTTAATCATATTGCCTACTTGACCACATCGCTTACATTTGAAAGAACCTATAGTTACTGGATAACCATATTCATTGCTCTGCTTAAAAATTTCCATTACAAGCTACCTCCTCACTCGACAATAAACTAGGCGATCGCATTAAACCGTCCAATCCTCTATTAACAATCTGGTATTTTGCTGAAATCCCGATGATTGCGTATTAACAAAACTAATTTACGAGATAGTGCGACGCCGAACAGCTCGTCGTAGACATCGCAGTAAAAGAAGTAGACTGTTGTTGCGATCGCACTGAGCCGCATAACGGTGCAATTGAGCGGTTGCAAGTAACAGTCTTGCTGATTGATGGGATGATTTTTGCTGGGCTACGCCCCGCAACTCTTGGAGACGCTTTGCGTAGCTTGCTTCCCCGGAGGGGTACGCTAACACGCAAAGCGCAAATAAGCAAAGAATTTACCTTTAGCTTTGTTCAAAAATCTCAATTTATCCCCCAAATATGCAACGCCCAAGCAACCCGTGCATACACACCAAGCTATCTCGAAAGTCTGCTCCAAAAAAGCATAGCGTTTTCATTGATATTTGCCAAGGAAGTTTAAGCAATCATTCTTGGGCTTCAGTCTGGGAAAGCCAAACCAGTCATCGGGTCACGAATATATAACCCTAGCGTGAGACTACGCATCGCTTCATCCCAAACGGGTATTAGTTGTTCTGCTTGATTTGCCCAATAATCGAATGTAATCAAGCACTGAATATTCGACCCCAAAGCAATGCAAGTCCGCGAAAAAGCTTCCCGTGGTTCTTCCTGAGTGTCAATGAACTTCATCTCTGTCCAGACAATTTTGGCGGTTTGGCGCTTGACGGTAATAATTTCTCCCTTAGCAATGATGTTGCGGCTGTCGTTTTCCAGGACTTTCTTCAAGGTAGATTTTAGCGGAAACTGGCTCCAATCATTGGGTGGCAGAGGATTGAAAGATACTTCCAGACAGCAATCATCGTTGGGGGGTTTTTTATCGAGGAACTTGAAGGATTTTTCTTGTGGCTCAAAAACCCAATCCTGGGGAACATTGAAGCGAACAGCCCCACGATTCGCAACAAATATTTTATAGCCTGATGGAGATTCCCAACGATGGTCAGGCTTTAGTTCAAGTGTTTCTTTAATCCACTGGAGATTGCTTTTCTTACGCTTTGCCATAGTGTTTTTGCCAATCTGCTGAAGAGGGCGTAGGCGTTAGCCCGTCGTAGACATCGCCTAATTTGGGTCGTAAACAATCATCAACTTTGTTAATGTTATCAAATTGCTAGTATTTAGTAGCACTCTTTTATTACTCTTACCAAATAAAAATTAGAAATCTTGATTTTCATTCATCGGCTTTATGAATCTATGGGTAGGTTGGGAAGCCACAGTCAACCCAGCAAGTTAAGGTTCTCCTTCAGCAAGGGACTGGCGTTGAAGGTTTGGGCAACCCCCAAGAAGCGGAGGATTTTACTCAGGATATTTTTTTGACCCAGCAAGCGATCGCTAAGAACCTATTTGGCAATTTTAACGGTAAAACTCAACCTTATGATTAAATTTTCAGCTTTCACCATTAAAATCTTAGCAGCAGTGTTCATGGTTATGGATCATGTGTGCTATTTGCTAATGCCAGACTTTTTAATATTGCACTTTATTGGGCGATTGAGCTTTCCCCTCTTTGCATGGCTTCTGGCTAAAGGCGAAAAACACACCCAAAATGTGTACCGCTATGGAAGCAGGCTATTAATTACAGCAATTATATCTCAGCCAATCTATACTGTTGTTTTCCAAAAGTTCTCATTTAATATTCTCTTCACGCTTCTTCTTGGACTTGTAATGTTGCGCTTAGTAAGGCTTTGTCCGCAATTATGGCAGCAATTAATAATTATTGGATTGTGTGCAGCAGTTTCTGAGGTCTTGGGCTTTGAGTATGGCGGATATGGGATTGGAGTAATTTTATTGATGTCTTTAATAGATAAACTCAATCCCAGAGTATGGTTGCTCTACTGGTGCATCTTGCACTTGATTTTAGTAATTCTATCTATAAATTATATATTTCAAATTTGGGCAATTTTTGCAGGATTCATTGTGCTTCGATTCAATGGTAGGCAAGGTTCACGGTCTAGATGGTTTTATGTGTTCTACCCGGCTCATTTAATAATTTTAGGTGTAATCAATTATTTAACTAGTTCCGTGGGTTTAAGTCCCCCGGTTCAATAAAAATTTTGTTTTGTGTTGGGGTTAAATCCCCATTACAAAACTTAATTACAAATTACGAATTACGAATTACGAATTACGAATTATTTAATCCGGCGATCGCAAAAAATTTGTAATACCAATTCTGTATGAAGATGCGCTAAACCATATTTAAGTACAAGAAAGAAGAAAGAGAAACGAACCGCAAAGGACGCAAAGGACACAAAGAAAGAAAGAAAGAAGTTAAAAGGGTTTGGCGCAGCCTCACAAAGAAATGGTATAAGTTGCATTTTACTAATAAACGAACCCAGGGCTTGCATTAGACAGACTTCACTTTATTTAGCCCAACCTACGGCTAAACATAAATCTGCTACAACCCATACAGTAATTAAAAAAACTAATTTAAGCAATTACCAAATTCTATTTTTATTGGCGAAAAAGTTCAGAAATTAGATATATTTATCTCCAGAGATAGATGCTAGATAGTTAGATATCTTCCTTTAGAAGGATATCTTTTTTTAAATTACTTTTATTAGACCATAAGTTAAAAATAAATGGTAGATATACATTTAATTCAATGATATTCATCAGATAAATATTATAAATCTTAGTCTTTTGTTAATGTTTACCAGCTATGATGTCAGAGTAGTAAATAATAATTCGGATTTAAGTATCTAGGGATAATTGTGTCATCCAGGAAAAATCCCCTAGATTTATCACCCAAGCTGCAAAATGTAGCCGAAAGCAACTACTGAATAGGTCAATCTTTAAGGTAATAACCATGAGTTATACTATCGAATCCGCACGGAATATTTTTTCTAGCACTCAAGTGGCAGATGCTGTTCCAGCCACTACAGCAAAGTTTGCTGAACTCAACATTGACGATCAGTTGGCATTTCTCTGGTATGCCTACGCTGAACTAGGTCGTACAATTACTCCAGCTGCTCCCGGAAAAGCAAATCTCCAATTAATGGAAGGTATATTCAACGACATTAAGCAGATGTCTCATGAAGAACAAACGCAATTGATGAGAGATTTAGCCAGTAATGCTGATACTCCCATCAGCCGTTCTTATGCATACTTTGGTGTCAACGCTAAATTGGGATTCTGGTGGCAGTTAGGAGAGTGGATGAAACAAGGTATCGTCGCTCCTATGCCAGCAGGCTATCAAATGTCAACCCAAGTTAAAGCAGTGCTAGAAGCTGTTCAGAGAATCGATCAGAGTCAGCAAATTACTGTACTACGCAATACTGTAGTAAATATGGGATTTGATCCGTCTCTGGCTGATAAAAAACAGGCAGAAGTCATAAACTTTAAGTTCCCACGTTCATCCCTAAGTCCCCAATTTACTATTGAGGGAGTTACAGAACCAACAGTGCTGAAATACATTGAAGCGATGAATGCAGATAATTTTGAAGCTGCTGTTGCTTTATTTGCTAACAATGGTGCGCTGCAACCACCCTTCCAAAAACCAATTGTTGGTCAAGAAGCAATCACTTCTTATCTACGAGATGAGGGACAAGGGTTAGTGATGAAGCCAACCAAAGGTGTTTCGGAAACTATAGAAGATGGTTATACACAGCATAAAGTTACTGGTACAGTCGAAACTCCTTGGTTTGGAGGTAATGTTGGGATGAACATTGCTTGGCGATTTTTACTCGATCCTCAAGGTCAAATTTACTTCGTGGCTATTGACTTACTGGCTTCTCCCAAAGAACTGCTTAACCTAACTCGCAAGTAAAATTTCTTTGTTTTAATACAAAAGCAATTGCGCTTGTTTAAGATGATGTTTTAAAAAGTTTTTTGCTCTCATAGCTAGCAAATTATTGCATATTAGTACATAGCTAAAACATTAATTTGGCGTTGTACTTAACCCAGGCAGAACTGCTATAACTTTCGGGACTTTTAAAACATCCTCTAAGTGTCATGATAATCATCAAATAAAATCTCAATCAATGCTCGGTTCTAGGTGAACCGAGCTTTAGTTATTGGCTATGAGTCTCCGAAGTTTTGAGCTAATTCCTTTTTTCTAGTAGCTAACCTGATACCCAGCTGCATTTCTGACTTTTCACGTTATGTGGAAAAGTCCACTAAAAACCTAACCCCCTAACCCCCAACCCGTGGCGGGAAGGGGGAAATTCAAAGTCTCTCTCCTAAAAGGAAGAGAGAAATAGAAGTGATACCAATTCTGTATGAAGATGCGCTAAACCATATATAAATACAAAAAAGAAAAAAGAATAAAGAAAAACGAACCGCATAGACGCGGAGCGGCTTCCCGCAGGGTAGGACGCAAAGGACACAAAGAAAGAAAGAAAGAAAGAAAGAAGTTAGAAGGGTTTGGCGCAGCCTCACAAAGAAATGGTATGAGGTTTTCCAGATGCCGTGAAAAGTCAGGCTGCATTTACAGGAGATTTCAACTTGGTGGAGTACACAAACTAAGGTTCAAAGCCAGACATAAAGCCTGTTTTACTTCTGAATTATGAATGATGACTCCTGAATTTTGCTGTAAGCGTCATGCTTTGCGATCGCACTGCCATCACGATAATCATAACTAGTCATTACAGCCCAGAAATATGGATAAAGTCGAATTTAGTAAGTCAAATAGCATTTGGCTTACTCAAAATGCCATTTGACTTACTCATTTTGGTGTTTTCCGCAAGTAAAATCAGCTTTTACTTTCTCAAACCCCAGTTTGCTTTCTCATTTTGGTGTTTTCCGCAAGCAAAATCAGCTTTTACTTTCTCAAACCCCAGTTTGCTTTCTCATTTTGGTGTTTTCCGCAAGCAAAATCAGCTTTTACTTTCTCAAACCCCAGTTTGCTTTCTCATTTAAGTAGTTCGCGCAATCTGCTGTAATTATCCCTATGTAGCAAAAGCCATTGCAGATTTGCCGGAATTCTCTCAGGCTGATCTATACGGAAGTCCTTTAAGGTAAAGAATATTAACCGTACTGGATTCCAAGGTGTAGATCATGGCTCGGAGAAAAAGAACTTCTGTAGTATTAGAAAAAGCAGTGCGTCGTGCGGCTAGTATAAACTCAATTGATCCGAGTTTAGATTTAGGCAATGGACTCACCTTACCTGCCTTCTCAAACCTGATCGAGACGATGCGAACTAAAGAAAATGCCTACAATAGCGCCCTTTCCAGCTTGGATAAGTTGTACCGTGAGATGCTGGAAACAGAAGACGAGTTGGGAGATATGACAGAACACATGCTGATGGCAGTTGGGACTCGATATGGCAAAAGCAGTGTAGAGTATGGCATGGCGGGAGGAGTTCCTAAGAACCAGCCTCGTAAGGGACTACGAGGCGAACCGCCAATTTCTAGTGATGAGCAACCGTCATTTGTTGCCAGTGTAGAAGGCAAGAATGGAAAGAAAACGGTAGCCACAAGTTAAGATGTGCCGTAGTACTCAAAATTTTGTCAAACCCAAATAATTGCGTAGGCGCAGCCCGTCGTAGACATCGCTGTTTTATCAAAATTAGGACTTACGCACTGTACAAATGCGTCGTGATGTGCATTACCTATCTTGAGGAAGTTTTCAGGCTTTTCTTAATTATCCTGCGATCGGAAATAGACCATGCTGTAGGGGCTAAGCTTTTGCTGTGCCCTTACGAAAGATATGGTTTTTAACTTGCTTCATATTTGGTATTTCTTGTCAATGCGTAATATCATGTCCGGATAAATAGTTATGATTCCCACAGTCATTGCACCCCACCCCCAACCCCTAAGAGCTCTTCGGGAGGGGAGACAAAGCATAGCTTTGGCTCTTTGGGGTGATTCGGGTTTAATAAGTAATCAAGCGGACATGATATAAGTCCTAAAAATATTTATACGCTAGGGACTTCCAAATAAAAAAATACCCAATAAATTTACGAAAAAGCTCTCTCTCCTCATTCCTCTGTGTTCTCTGTGTCTGGAGTGGTAGCCGGAGGGCTTGCCCTCCGGGTTCGGGGGTGACGCTCCTAACGTCGCTAACGCTACGCTATCGCAAGACGCTCGTTCGCATGATTGCGTCTCCCCTTGGGAGAAGACTCGCTAACGCTGCGCTAACGACGGGAACCGCCAGACGCTCGCGGACTCGCTAACGCTACGCTATCGCTTTTAGCGTCTCCCCTTGGGAGAAGACTGCGACCCCCTCACCGCTTTGCGTCTACGTTTATTTGGGTAATTTATTTCTTGGAAGTCCCTTAGTAGTCGCGCAGCATAACGCACCCTACAGCTTGACAAAAAAATTTAAACAAAGGTGAGTATGTGGCCATCTTGGGAACTATATAAGTAAATCAGATTAGCATCAGCTTCTAGTTTCCAATGAAAACTCTCTATTTTAGCAAAAGTAAAGCGTTCCCATTACAGATTGTTCTTGTTGTTCCCTTCCTGATCCAAATTTTTGGAGCAGTCAGTTTAGTGGGTTATTTGTCCTTTAAAAATGGGCAAAGAGCAGTTAATGACCTAGCACAGCAGTTGATGGATCGCACCAGCGACGTAGTGGATGAACATTTGAAGTCTTATCTTTCCATTCCGCAAACCCTTAATCAGATTAACGCAGATGCTATCCGCAGGGGAATATTAGATGTGCGCGATCGCAAAACTCTTGGCAAGTATTTCTGGGATCAGATGCACGCGTATGATCTAACTTATATTGGTATCGGACTAACGACGGGTGAGGGGCTGGGAGCCGCTCGTTATGATGGCAAGACGATCACCATTGATGATTGGACTGCCAACCCTCCAAACAATACCTACACCTACGCTACCGATGATCAAGGGAATCGAACTCAGGTAAATGCTCCGTGGACTTGGAACAATTTCAGTGAATCTTGGTACACCAAACCCATTGCCGCTGGGAAACCTATTTGGGGAAAGATTGTGACTGCAAATTTCCCCACTGGCCCGTACATCGTCGCCTCTGCCAGTCGTCCGATCTATAATGCACAAAATCGCTTGCTGGGAATGATTGCTACGGATATTCACCTGCTGAAACTCAGCGATTTTTTACGCAGTTTAGATATCAGTAAGTCTGGGCGGGTGTTCCTTCTGGAGCGCGATGGCACATTAATCGCCAGTTCTGGGAAAGAGAAGCCTTTTACTCTCGTCAATCAGGAGATCCGGCGATTGCGGGCGATTAACAGCTCTGACCCAATGATACAAAACATTGCTAAATACCTCCAAAGCTCCAACGGCTTTGCCTCCATCACCCAAGACACAGATTTTCAGCTTGAGGTGCAAGGAGAACGGCATTTTATTAATGTTGTGCCTTGGCGTGACGAGTATGGTTTAAATTGGCTGATGGTAGTGAGTGTACCAGAAAACACATTCATGGAGCAAATCAACGCCAATACACGTACCACGATCGCACTTTGTTTTGGCGCATTGGTGGTTGCCTCGGTGATGGGCGTGTTTACCTCTCATTGGATTGTACGCCCGATTCTGCGCCTGAATTGGGCAAGCGAGGCAATGGCATCCGGCAATTTAGATCAGACAGTAGAAACTAGCGGCATTCAAGAACTTAATACCCTGTCCAACTCTTTCAACCACATGGCAGGGCAACTGCACGAATCGTTTACTGCCCTAGAGAAAAGCAAGGAAGAACTAGAAGATCGGGTAGAAGAACGCACCAGTGAACTTAAAAATGCATTAGAGGAATTGCAGCGCACTCAATCTCAAGTTATTCAAAGTGAAAAAATGTCTAGTCTCGGACAATTAGTTGCTGGAGTCGCACACGAAATTAATAACCCAGTCAACTTTATTCATGGTAACCTCGACTATGTGCAGGAATATACTCAGGATTTATTAGCACTTGTGCAGTTGTATCAGCAGTATAATTCTAACCCTGCTCCTGAAATTCAAACCGCCATTGAAGACATGGATCTGGAGTTTTTGCAGGGAGACTTGCCAAAAATGCTGTCTTCTATGAAAGTGGGCACCGATCGCATTCGCCAGATTGTATTATCGCTGCGAAACTTCTCCCGCACCGACGAAGCAGAATTTAAAAGTGTTGATATTCATGAGGGCATCGACAGTACCCTGATGATTTTGCAACACCGCCTCAAAGCTAAACCCGAACAACCTGAAATTCAGGTGATCAAAGACTATGGCAATGTGCCTCTAATAGAATGCTACGCCGGACAACTCAATCAGGTGTTTATGAATATTTTAGTGAATGCGATTGATGCGTTAGAAGAAAGCAATGCCTTGCGTACTTATCAGGAGATCGAAGACAATCCTAGTAGAATCAAGATTCGGACATCAGTAGTTAATTCAACCTGGGTAGAAGTGGCGATCGCTGATAACGGAGTCGGAATTTCCAAAGAATTTCAGCAACGAATATTCGATCCCTTTTTCACCACCAAACCCATTGGCAAAGGAACCGGAATGGGTATGTCCATCAGCTACCAAATCGTCACAGAAAAACATGGCGGCAAACTGGAGTGCTTCTCAACTGCTGGAGAAGGAACCGAGTTTATCATTCAAGTTCCTCTCCAGTTATAAGTTTATTAAAAAATATATCTTTATACCAGGTTATTGGTTTAAAAATAAAAAATTTTCTAAGTATTGTTACAGAATACAAAACAAAAACACCACTATACTATACAACTAAGGAGAGATGTAAAACAGTAGTTCTATTTGTTAAAGAACCTATGCAGATAAATCAGGTGATTGAAACCTACGATCAAGGCGCAGTGGATTATGACGCAATTATGAAGCGTTACTGGCACATCGAGCGCAAACCTCTAATTGCTTCTTTGCAGCTGAAGCCAGGACAAACCGTACTAGATGCTGCGGTAGGAACAGGTCTTAATCTTTCAGCCTACCCTGAAGGCGTGCATGTCGTCGGTGTTGATCTTTCTGAGAAGATGATGGATGAAGCACGTAAAAAGCTCGTATCCGCAGACATCACCTTCAAGGTAATGGATATGTGCAATCTTGATTTTCCTGATAATAGCTTTGATGCAGCAGCGTCGGGATTTACCCTCTGTGTTGTTAATGATCCAGTTCTTGCTCTTAAGGAAATTCTACGAGTTACCAAGCCTGGTGCATTTATTGCCATTCTTGATTATTGCAAATCGCAAGATCCAGAGTTTCAGAAATGGCAAGAATTAATATTTGATGCTACTTCACAGCTAGGCTTCCCGACTGGCAAAATCAAGTGGGATGCATTGATGGATTATGACGAATTGATTTATAACAGCAAGCTTCCCATTCAAGTGCTTGTGGACGATCGCACAGAAAATCCAAACCCGTTTTTATGTAGTTGTCAATTACTGCTTAAAAACTCAAAAGCTTAAAGCCAACAGTATCGCAGTCTTGTAATTTTGTTTTGTAGTGAGGACTTTAGTCCTCTCTACGAGACGCTACGCGGTAAGCGCAGCTATGCCCTTCATTGCTTTACAAAATCACAACTGAAGTCCCGACTACGAAAATTTTTAATAGCTTGTAACTATATCATATCATATCATGTTCGCATAATTAGTTATGATTTCCACAGTCATTGCACCCCACCCCTTAATCCCCTCCCCGCAAGCGGGGAGGGGAGACGAAGCGTAGCTTTGGCGGGGTGGGGTTCTTCGGGTTTAATAAGGAATCAAGCGGACATGATATCACAAGTTATTTTTAAACAGTTCTAGAACATGTTGCCAAGCATCAGGAGCCGCTTCTGGGTTATAACTTGGGTGCTGGGCTAAGAATGGGTACTTATCTTTGAAAAATCCGGCAAAGAATCCATGTCCTGCATCGTATCGAAATATACGATGATTTATTTGATGTTTCTTTAATTCTGCCTCAATTTGCTCGTTTTCTTCCTGGGAAACTAATGTATCTCTTGTACCAAAAAATGCATAGATAGTACCTTTAATTTCTGAAGTACGATTAATGGTTGGAGTCTCTTCACCATAACTAGAAGTGGTAATTCCACCACCATAGAATGAAGCTGTCGCTTTGATATCGGGTAAAGTTGCAGCCATATAAGCAACATGACCGCCAAAACAGAAACCAATGACACCAATTGCATTATTTTTGACATTGGGTAAAGTTTTTAGGTAAGCGATCGCAGCTTGAATATCGCTGAATATCTCTTGATACTTTACTTGTTGATAGTATTCCAAGCCCAGCCGATAGCTTTCTGGGCTATAGCCAACATCTTCTGAGCTAAAGTCAGCCTCAAAACCGGGAGCAACACGTTGATACATCGCCGGGGCTATTGCTACGTATCCTTGTTTAGCGATTAATTCCGTAATATCTCGAATATTACGATTGATTCCAAAAATTTCTGGAAAAACTATAACTGCGCCAAAGGTTCCGTTTTGTGCTGGTTGAGCTAAGTAAGCATCGATTTCTAAGTCATCGTTGGGTACTTTGACATTGGAGGTGTTAATTTCGATGTTTGTTGTTTCTAGCATCTTTGTTTCGGCTGATTTTATACCAACTCATTTATTTTGACTGGTTTTCGACCTGACTTTTCATGGCATCTGGAAAACCTCACTTCTATTTCTCTCTTCCTTTAAGGAGAGAGACTTTGAATTTCCCCCTTCCCGCATCGGGTTGGGGGTTAGGGGGTTAGGTTTTTAGTGGACTTTTCCACATAACCTGAAAAGTCAGGTTTTCGACACAGACGGACGGAAACATCAGCAGTATTGCTCTCCTCAATAAAGGGAAATCGCTTACCTTCAACCATGACTTTACATCTGTGAGCAGATCAGATAAATTTCTAACTTTTGAATAGGTGGTATTTCAAACTTCTGGATGATGCTAGGGGTTTTTGATTTGTGCGACCTTACATAAAGTAAGCATAAAGACTCAAAATTAATAACCAGAAGAAAAAACAATGCCCGATGAAAGTTTTAGAACAAATATTCCAGAAATTGACCCAACGGAAATTGAAGATACTCGAACTGCGATCGCCGACGAACATCGCTCGTTCTTAGAAAAAGTCCAGGTCAGAGCCGGATTTGCAGACCCCTATGATGCAAGAGACTTTACCGAAGTTGTGTTTCGCGTTATGCGCGACTTAATGACCACAGAAGCCAGCGATCGCGTCGAGGCGGAACTGCATACAGAGGCTATACCTACGGATGAAAAAGCACTCCAGTTTGAAGTGTCCGATCTCTGGAAAGACACCAATCCAATTGTGGGATTTTTGAGCCGTGTTCGTCCACCCTGGCAAGGCCCAGGCATCTTCAAGATCGATTCCGATCGCTTCTTGTTCAGAGTTGCTAATGAAAGCGGAATGCCGCGATCGGTCGAGCGAGAGCAAGCGGTTAAAGCAGTGTTTTCTGCCACCAAAGACGAACTTTCCGAAGAACGGATTCAGGAAATTGCTAGCTGGCTACCTGACTATGTACGTCAGCTTTGGGAGCAAGCTTAATTAGAAGGCTAAAAAAAGTCAAGCCTGTTTGTGAGTAATGATCACAAACAGGCTTTTTAAATAGTTTACCCTACAGCAAACTCTGTATACTGCCGTACATGAGGTGCATAGATACTTATCACAATATCTTGCTTAGGCACTCCCTCGCTCACGAGTTGATCTGCGATGTCTAGGACGGGCTACGCCGAAGCATCCTCCGTGCCGTCTGCACCCAAATTTTCCCGTTAAAAGAAATAAATTACCCAAATAAACGTAGACGCAAAGCGGTGAAGCAGCGCGGTCTTGGGGGTTTCCCCCATCTTGGACTGCACCAAGCCGGAGGGCTTGCCGAAGGCTACCACTCCAGACACAGAGGAATAAGGAGGAGAGAGTTTTTTTGCCAGTTTTTTGGTTTTTTTTATTTGGAAGTCCCTTACGGCTGTGGACACACATCAAATACCAGTTGTGAACGATAGAAACACACATCAAACTCCAAAAAGAAGTTCATACGTCCTAGCAACAAAGGTACATCATTAGACAAACTCCACGCAAAAACTAAGCGAACAGGCTCAAATGATCCAATCTGAGCAGATACAAGCAAACCTCTTGCTTCAACGGGAGCCAAATTACCAGCCAACATTACAGAAATCGTCTGTTCTTCCCAAATTGCGCCTAGTTGGACACCAATACTGTATGGCAGAACGCTGACGCTTGCTCCAGTATCTAACAAGCCTGAAACGTCTACTGATGAGTTACGATAGGTTAATATTAATGGTAGCTTTGGCAGCGCATCGGGAACACCAAATGTATCGTATCCCTCTGTAAAGGAAAATCTTTGAGGATTAACCATTGTGCATTTACTCGTCCGACTCTAGCAGTTGAGAAAGTTGATGTGCAGCTGCGTGGGAATTAAGTGGCGACCAAATAGGATAAGTTGCTCCTTGCTCTAATGATGGCTCTTCATCCCTAGATAATTCTGAAACTAGAAACTGCATCACTTTCAGTTTGTCTGCACGAGTTAAATTTCGCAAGGTAGGAAATAGCTCTAGGAGGTTCATAATTGTCATACTGGAGATGAATCAACATTTCTATCTTTCCACAAATTACCAGTTGTTGACCAAGTTTATGTGCGACTGCATAGGAATTAAGTGGCTTTGAGATAGCGGTGCATTGCGCTTTACGACAATGCACCCTACATTAGGGATGCGATCGCACTCAATAAGCAATTAGCTGAGTTTGAAATCTTGGAATTTGTAATCATCTAACCTAAGTAAATGACCGTTAGAGCAAACAAATCTAAACTTTTGCCCCATCATTTCTTTAATAACTACTCCTTGTCCATAACTGGCTAAGTTGATGTGCAGTTTGATAGTCTTTTTGGAAATCAGTTTTGAACTGATTGCCTGTTCCTGTCGCATCTGTAATGTTAATACTTCCACTGGGCAATCGCCCAGTGGTCGATTAACATTTAAGAATGCTTTTCTAACAACTTTTGAAACAAACTATCAGATGCCCAAAAAGATGTGTTTTTAAGATTTTGGATAGTAACAGGTAAATTGATGAGCTTCATGGTTGTTGCCTCATCCAAAATTCCCAGGATACCTGTGATAACCAAATTTCTATCTTTGGCAATGCGTCTTGCTTTCATGTCGTCTAATATAAGTAAGTCTGCATTGAGTTCCTGGGCTAGCAGTATAGCTTCAGATTCATCGGTATCGAGCAAATTTGCGTAGGCGTAGCCCGTCGTAGACATCGCATCCGCAGTTTGACTAACGGGTTGAATTTTTAGCCAGTTGGGTGATGCTACAATCCAGGTTTGGACAGGTGGTGGAGCAAGTCTATCAGAGAACTCAGTATAAACTGCTTGAGGAATGATAATTTGCTAAAATAGTTCTGATAGGAGGTTGATTTTGGTATGATTTATCAGTTAATTTAACTTTGTTTATAAACCATTTCCATTTTCAATTTCTCAATCTCCAATCTCAACTTATCATTCTCCACCCTCAACTTTGCATTCTCCTCTCTAATCAACTCAACTTCATTCCTCTTACTTAACGCCTGATTAATCGCCAACTTCCGCATATCTAACGAGAACCAACGCTGATAAGTTTGCGTGTGAACCTGCACACTATGCCCCAAATTATCAGCCGCAGCTTTAATTGGTACTCCTAAAATATGCGCCCGAATTGCCCAACCGTGACGTAAATCATAAGGTTTAAAATCCAATCCTATCTTGCGAAACCACCAACTAATGCGCTGTGTTAACGCTGTTATCTCAGCATGATTAGTGTTATCTTTTTTAGCGATCGCACTCCTTAACATTTCTAAATATTTAGGATTTCTCAAATCAAAATCCTCAATCCATTGCATATATAATGGTAATGCTTGTCTCTCACCAGTTTTACAATCCTTATGAACTTTCCATGTCAAATCTGTATTTTCTTGACTCAACCACCAATCAATATCAGGATTAATAAAAAGTTCTCGTGGACGTAAACCAAAAACTGCTAACATTCCATACGTCCAGCGCCAAAGTTGCCAGCTATCTTGAACATTTTGATTAACTTGATTACCTCTGGTATTTTGATAATATTCAAACTTAATAATTCCCTCCAATATTTCCGTATCGGTCGGTATATTTCGGAAATTATTCTCAGGCATTTTTGAATATTTAGATAAATCGATTTCGATTTTGAATGTCACACAAAATGCAGCGATCGCTCTAGCTGCATTATACTTAGCCCATTCTTTATCGATTTGTTCTATTGAATTTATCAAGTTCTCAGCAGTAGCTAAATCTTGGATATTCGTAAATCTCTTGGTTCGGGAAAAATAATAAAAAAAAGTATGTTCGCTTTTGGTTGTGCGTTTATGAGTTTTAAAATACTCAGTTTCAAATTCTTCGAGTAATTCTCCTATAGTTTTAAAATCTTTTCTAATTGCCTCATTTCCTAAATATTTATCATTCCATTCAAAAGTTTTACGAGCGATTAACTTGCCTAACTCATAAGCTTCTTCCTCAGCCGTCTTGAGTCCATCTAAGTTAGAGGGAATATTCAAACTGATATTGTATTGCTTTCTCCCAGTTCCATTACTGTCCTTGTCTCCCGGTTTAATTGGTAACGTCGCCCGTAATTGCAGACTTCCATTTGATTCTCTAATTGTCACCTTTGCCTTTGCAGACTTCAAACGCAGATTAACTTTCTCTAATTCTAGTAGTACTTTCGTTCTCATGTATTCTTTTTGCTGCTATGATTGCAGACTTGAGCCGAAATAATTACTAATTCGTAATACTCGCCAAAGGCGAGAAGCAAGCTACGTAATTCGTAATTAAGAGCCATAATTACGAATTACGAATTATCAATTACGAATTATCTTTTAGCCTATATTTAGCCTAAAAATAAATGTGTTCTCAGCGAACAATGTTTAGCACAGACACTGTTTACTGCAAACATTAGGCTGTTGAAAAGAATTAAACCACAAAAAGGATTACTCCGGCCCTTATCACGGTTATGACGGCTTTGCCATCTTCGCACGCGACATGGACTTGGCACTCAACAGCCCAACCTGGGGATTAATTGGCGCTCCTTGGAATGAAAAAGCTCAGGCTAAGAAGGCTGAAGCTAAGGCTACGGCTGCCGTCTAGGGAAATGGGAGAGTGAGATAAGTAAGGATAACCTGGGGCTAAAACCCCAGGAGGGAGTTGGGAATCCAAAATTCAAAATTAAAAGATTAAAAATTAATTTTGATTTTTGCATTTTGAATTTTGAATCATATTCCCACTCCCTTCTAGAGACGCGATTAATCGCGTCTGTACCGGATTAATCGGGTCTCTACTCCCCACTCCCACCTCAATCAGTAAAGAATTCAGTAACCTTGGAGATCCAGAAATGCCTCAGAATCCAGAAAAAATTCAAGATCACGTCGAGTTATTCCACCAACCAGAGTACCAACAGCTATTTGAAAACAAAAAGCAGTTTGAAAACGGTCACGAAGCCGAAGAAGTACAACGGGTTGCAGAGTGGACGAAGGGTTGGGATTATCGTGAAAAGAACTTCGCTCGTGAAGCTTTAACCGTTAACCCTGCTAAAGGTTGTCAACCACTAGGAGCAATCTTTGCTGCTGTTGGTTTTGAAGGTACTCTACCTTTTGTTCAAGGTTCTCAAGGTTGCGTTGCTTACTTCCGCACCCACTTAACCCGTCACTACAAAGAACCATTCTCTGGTGTATCTTCTTCAATGACTGAAGATGCAGCCGTGTTTGGTGGTCTGCAAAACATGATTGACGGCTTGGCGAACTCTTACCAACTCTACAAGCCTAAGATGATCGCTGTCTGCACCACCTGTATGGCAGAAGTAATTGGTGATGACTTACAAGCCTTCATCAACAACTCTAAGCAAGCTGGTTCAGTTCCTCAAGATTTCCCAGTACCCTACGCTCACACCCCTAGCTTTGTCGGTTCCCACATCACTGGTTACGACAACATGATGAAGGGAATTCTTTCTAACCTGACCGCAGGTCATAAGAAAGAAACCAGCAATGGTAAAATCAACTTCATCCCAGGTTTTGACACCTACGTAGGCAACAACCGCGAAATCAAGCGGATTGCTTCTTTGTTCGGCTTTGACTACACAATTCTAGCCGACAACAGCGACTACTTGGATTCACCCAACACAGGTGAATTCGATATGTACCCAGGTGGAACAAAGCTAGAAGATGCAGCAGATTCAATCAATGCTAAAGCGACAATTGCTCTGCAAGCACACTCTACACCCAAAACCCGCGAGTACATCGAAAAAGAATGGCAGCAACCAACCTCAGTTTCCCGTCCTTGGGGCATTAAGGGTACTGATGAGTTCTTGATGAAACTCAGCGAATTGAGTGGTATCCCCATTCCTCAAGAATTGGAAATCGAACGCGGTCGTGCAGTTGATGCCATGACTGATTCCCACTCATGGATTCACGGCAAGCGCTTCGCTATCTACGGCGAACCAGATTTAGTATACAGCGTTGTTGGCTTTATGCTAGAAATGGGTGCTGAACCTGTGCATATCTTGGTTCACAACAGCAACGAAGTATTTGAAGCAGAAATCAAAGAATTGCTTGCTTCTAGCCCCTTCGGTCAACATGCAACTGTTTGGCCTGGTAAAGACTTGTGGCACATGCGTTCTTTGTTGTTCACCGAACCAGTAGATTTCCTTGTTGGTAACACCTACGGTAAGTACCTGTGGCGCGACACCAAGATTCCCCTCGTGAGAATCGGCTACCCCATCATGGATCGCCACCACTTACACCGCTACGCCACCATTGGTTATCAAGGTGTGATCAACCTTCTCAACTGGACTGTAAATACCCTGTTTGAAGAAATCGATCGCAACACCAACATTCCTTCTAAGACAGATATTTCCTACGACTTGATTCGTTAGAAATTGCGTAGAAACACAACGTGTTAATTAAAGGCAGGAAATAATTCGTAATTCGTAATTCGTAATTCGTAATTATGAATTATTTCCTCCTTTTTCTTTCTAGCATTTACCCAAGGTATATATAGATGAAAACCATCAATCACACTCACGAACATACTCACACTCATCCTAATTACCATCCACCTAACCAGAAAAAACTAGGGTGGTTCAACAATCTTCTTAATCCGTTGCGCCGTGTAGTGGATGGAATTCAGGTTAAAAATAATCGCATCGCTCATCTAATTTGCCAAACAATTCCTTGTTGTTGTCCCTTTGAGCGACAAATTAAATTATTTGGGAAGTCTATTGATATCCCACCACTATGTAAACTCAATCCTTTATATGACGAATTCGTAGGATTGCGTTTCCGCGCTCTATCTTACCTCACGGATGTATGTGGAGAGGATGTCACAAAATACATTTGTTAGTTATTGGTCATTAGTCATTGGTCATTAGTCATTGGTCATTGGTCATTAGTAAATAACAAATGACAAATGACAATTAACAATTCAGCACGAGAAGAGAGATGAAAATCACCCAAGGCAAAATTAACGAACTGCTGACTGAGACAGGATGCGAACATAATCAGCACAAACAAACGGAAAAGAAAAACAAGTCATGCGCTCAACAGGCACAACCTGGCGCGGCTCAAGGGGGCTGTGCCTTTGATGGTGCAATGATTGCTTTAGTGCCGATCGCAGATGCTGCTCATTTAGTCCACGGGCCGATTGCTTGTGCTGGTAATTCCTGGGGCAGTCGTGGTAGTCTGTCGTCTGGCCCGCAACTCTACAAAATGGGCTTTACCACTGACTTGGGTGAAAATGATGTCATCTTCGGTGGCGAAAAGAAGCTTTACAAAGCGATTCTGGAACTCAAAGAGCGCTACCAACCAGCAGCAGTATTCGTCTACGCCACTTGCGTTACAGCCTTAATTGGCGATGATATCGATGCTGTCTGCAAAGCTGCTGCTGAGAAAATTGGTATTCCTGTTGTTCCCGTCATTGCACCAGGATTCATTGGCAGTAAAAATCTGGGCAACCGTTTTGGCGGTGAAGCTTTATTAGAATATGTTGTCGGCACAGCAGAACCAGAACATACAACGCCTTATGATATTAACTTAATCGGTGAATATAACATCGCCGGGGAAATGTGGGGAGTAACACCACTGTTAGAAAAATTAGGCATCCGTATTTTGTCTAAAATTACGGGCGATGCTCGCTACGATGAAATTCGCTACGCCCACCGCGCCAAGCTCAACGTCATGATCTGCTCACGAGCGCTGCTCAATATGGCGAGAAAGATGGAGGAGCGTTACAACATCCCCTACATTGAAGAGTCTTTCTACGGCATCGATGATATGAATCGCTGTCTGCGAAATATCGCTGCTAAATTAGGCGATCCTGATTTACAGGAGCGGACAGAAAAGCTAATTGCAGAAGAAACGGCTGCTTTAGATTTGGCACTGGCTCCTTATCGCGCTCGACTCAAAGGTAAGCGGGTTGTGTTGTATACAGGTGGTGTCAAGAGTTGGTCGATTATTTCGGCTGCTAGAGACTTGGGCATTGAAGTTGTTGCTACCAGTACTCGCAAAAGTACTGAGGAAGATAAAGCCAAAATCAAGAAGTTGATTGGCAACGATGGCATCATGCTGGAGAAAGGCAACGCTCAAGAATTGCTACAACTGGTTAAAGACACTCGCGCAGATATGCTGATTGCTGGTGGACGTAACCAATACACCGCTTTGAAAGCTCGAATTCCTTTCCTTGATATCAACCAAGAACGCCATCATCCTTATGCAGGTTATGTGGGAATGATTGAGATGGCGCGGGAACTGTACGAAGCTCTCTATAGCCCGATTTGGGAACAAATACGCAAACCCGCTCCTTGGGACGAGGAGGTAGTTTAATGGCGATCGTTACCGCTTCTAACAAAGCACTGACAGTTAATCCCCTCAAGCAAAGTCAAGCTTTGGGCGCAACCTTAGCCTTTTTGGGATTGAAAGGGACAATGCCCTTATTCCACGGTTCTCAAGGTTGTACTGCTTTCGCCAAAGTTGTCTTAGTGCGGCATTTCCGGGAAGCGATTCCTTTAGCTACCACAGCGATGACAGAAGTCACTACTATCTTGGGTGGTGAAGAGAATGTGGAGCAAGCAATTCTGACTCTGGTAGAAAAAGCTAACCCAGAAATTATTGGTTTATGTAGTACTGGGTTGACTGAAACCAGAGGCGATGACATTGAAGGTTTTCTTAAGGAAATCCGCGATCGCCATCCCGAATTAAATGATTTAGCGATCGTTTTTGCACCCACCCCAGATTTTAAAGGTGCGTTGCAAGATGGCTTTGCTGTCGCTGTCGAAAGCATAGTTAAGGAAATTCCTCGCGCGGGTGGACTCAGAACTGAACAAGTCACAATTTTGGCGGGTTCTGCATTCACACCTGGGGATGTACAGGAAATCAAAGAGATAATCACGGACTTTGGACTAGTGCCGATCTTTGTACCTGACCTTGGCGCTTCTCTAGATGGTCATTTAGAGGATGCTTATAGTGCAGTTACGGTTAGTGGGACTACCTTAAAACAGCTACGAGAAGTAGGTAGTTCTGCTTTTACCCTGGCATTGGGTGAAAGTATGCGGGGGGCTGCAAAGATTCTGGAAGAACGCTTTGGCACACCTTATGAGGTGTTTAGCGAACTGACGGGATTAGAACCGGTAGATGAGTTTATCCAAGCATTGGCAATTCTGAGCGGTAACAGCGTACCCGAAAAATACCGCCGCCAACGCCGTCAGTTGCAAGATGCAATGTTGGACACTCACTTTTACTTCGGTGCAAAACGAGTTTCTTTAGCGCTGGAACCAGATTTGTTGTGGTCAACAGTGCATTTCCTGCAATCGATGGGAGCGCAGATTCATGCGGCGGTGACAACGACGCGATCGCACCTCTTAGAAAAACTCCCAGTTAAAAGCATCACCATCGGCGACTTGGAAGACTTTGAGAGTCTAGCGGGCGGTTCTGATTTGCTGATTGGTAACTCGAATGTGGGTGCGATCGCTAAACGGCTCTCAATTCCTCTTTATCGTCTAGGATTGCCCATTTATGACCGCTTAGGTAATGGTCAATTTACCAAAGTTGGCTATCGAGGCACGATGGAACTTTTGTTTGGCATAGGCAACCTGTTTTTAGAGGCAGAAGAAGCGAGAGTTAAGCAGTTCCAAGAGTTCGGAATTGTCGGCGCTGAGTTTTGAATTCTTCTTCAAGAATTCAGGAGTCAAAATTCAGAATTCGGAAAGAGTAAAACCTGCCACTGATTGTTTGTTTATCCTTGGCGTTTGCGTAGGAAAAACTACTAATACCAATTCTTTGCGAAGGCATGTCAAACTTTCTTTATTTCTTTCTTTGTGTCCTTTGCGCCCTTTGCGGTTCGTTTCTCATATATTTTGGCGCATCACCAAACAGAATTGGTATAAATATGCAGATCTAGTTCTGCCACTCAAACTCTAATTACTCCTGAATTCTGACTCCTGACTCATGGATTCCTTCTTACCAATTCAAAATTCAAAACTTTAGAGAGGAGAATTACAATGAAAATAGCCTTCACGACGAGTGACCGAGTTCATATTAATGCTCATTTTGGATGGGCAAAAATGATTGATGTTTACGAAATTTCCGATGAGGGATATCACTTCGTAGAAACCCTCAATTTTGAAGGCGACCTCAAAGAAGATGGGAATGAAGACAAAATTACCCCAAAACTTGAGGCAATAGGCGACTGTACGATTATTTACGTAACAGCAATTGGTGGTAGCGCCGCCGCTCGTTTAATCAAGAAAGGTGTCACCCCAGTGAAGGCGCGATCGGAAGAAGAAGAAATTAGTGAAGTGCTAAATAAGCTAGTGAAAACCCTCAAAGGTAATCCTCCACCTTGGTTGCGTAAAGCTTTACAGCCAAAACCCACAAACTTTGCTGATGAAGTTGAAGATGAGGCAACAGTATGACCGCAAATAATAGTGTTAACGGAACCGCTACAACTGAAGTCTTGAACTCGCCTTTTCTTAAGGTATTAATTAAACAAATCCGTGGTCAAGACAGTTATGGAGTTTATCGTACTTGGTCGGATGAGTTGATTCTCAAACCCTTTATTGTCACCAAACAAAAAAAACGGGAAATCTCCGTTGAGGGCGAAGTTGATCCGGTAACTCAAGCCCGGATTATGGCATTTTTTCGGGCTGTAGCTGCTGGGATTGAACAAGAAACAGGTTTGATATCCCAAGTTGTAGTTGATTTGAGCCATGAAGGATTTGGCTGGGCGCTAGTTTTTTCTGGTCGTCTTTTGCTAACTGTGAAAACCCTACGAGATGCTCATCGCTTTGGCTTTGACTCGCTAGATAAATTAGCAGAAGAGGGAGAAAACTACGTCAAAAAAGGTCTTGATTTGGCGAAGCGCTTTCCTGAAGTTGGCAAAATTTAATTAGTCATTAGTCATTGGTTATTGGTCATTAGTAAAAGACAAATGACTAATGACATAGACGCGCCAGCGGCTTCCCGCAGGGTAGGACAAAGGACGAAGCACAAATGACAATTGAGGAACTACAAGGACAAATCAGACGGCTTAACAGCAAAGCAGGTCAAATGAAAATGGATCTGCATGATTTAGCTGAAGGTCTGCCAACAGATTACAACCAACTTATGGATGTTGCAGCTGCAACTTATGAAATCTATCGCAAGTTAGATGAACTTAAGCAACATCTGAAACAATTGGAGAATGCTAAATGACTGGAACTATTGATGAATTCAAGAAGCTCGTAGATGCAGAAGAATTTTTTCAATTCTTTAACATGTCCTACGATTTAGAAGTTGTAAATGTAAATCGTCTACATATTCTGAAAAAGTTCTCTCAATACATGCAGGAAATTGATGATAATTCTCCTGACTTGAATCAAGAAGAGAGACTAAATCAATATTCTTTGGCTTTGCAAAAAGCTTATCAGGTATTTGTCGAATCAACACCTCACGAACAAAAGCTGTTCAAAGTGTTTAACGACAAGCCGAAAAATGTAGTCACACTGACAGAAATCACTTCTGATTAGGAGGTATAAATTGGTTAACCTAACGCCTACCGAATTAGAACGCTATCGTCGCCAAATGATGCTTCCGAATTTTGGCGAAACAGCACAGAAACGCTTGAAGTCAGCGACGGTTCTGGTGACAGGTGTGGGGGGATTAGGCGGTACGGCGGCGCTTTACTTAGCAGTAGCGGGCGTTGGGCGGCTAATTCTAGTCCGGGGCGGTGACTTGCGGCTAGATGATATGAATCGTCAGGTTCTCATGACTGATGATTGGGTAGGTAAGCCAAGGGTATTCAAAGCTAAAGAAACTCTGGATGCGATTAATCCTGATGTCCAAGTGGAAGCTGTTCATGATTACATTACCCCGGAAAATGTAGACTCGTTAGTGCAATCCGCCGATATGGCTCTTGATTGCGCCCACAACTTTACAGAGCGCAATTTGTTAAATGAAGCCTGTGTGCGCTGGCGTAAGCCAATGGTGGAAGCTGCAATGAATGGGATGGAGGCTTACCTGACAACGATTATTCCTGGTGTGACTCCTTGCTTGTCTTGTCTGTTTCCAGAAAAGCCTGATTGGGATCAGCGCGGCTTTTCAGTTCTAGGCGCTGTTTCTGGAACACTAGCTTGTTTAACAGCACTGGAAGCTATCAAGCTAATCACTGGGTTTAGTCAGCCTCTATTGTCGCAATTGCTGACAATCGACCTAAATCGGATGGAATTTGCTAAACGCCGTTCTCACCGCGATCGCTCTTGTCCAGTATGCGGTAATAGTGCGCCTTGGAGACACGCGCAATCCAATTCGATGGAACCCACAGCCACAGGTATTGCACAAAATAGTTAATTTTCGTCATTAGTCATTAGTCATTTGTCATTAGTGAATAACAAAGGACAACTGACAACTGACAACTGACAAAGGACAAAGCACAACCCCACCTGAAATCAGAACAACTAATCGCTACAAATCAGGAGACTTAATGGCCGTTATTTTATCAGAAAAAGCAGAATTTCATCTGCGGGCATTCCTCAAAGGTTCCGCACCCGATGCTGATGGCGCAACTAAAGGTGTCCGCATCTCTGTAAAAGATGGTGGTTGCAGTGGCTATGAATATGCGATCGATATCACTAGCAAGCCCCAGCCAGATGATTTGGTAAGTCAGCAAGGCAAAGTGCTGGTTTACGTTGATGCCAAAAGTGCGCCGTTATTAGACGGAGTTATTGTTGACTTCGTTGAAGGAGTGATGGAAAGCGGTTTTAAATTCATCAACCCCAATGCGACTGATACCTGCGGTTGTGGAAAGTCCTTTAAAACAGACGACGGTACGCCTACTGGTGTACCTTGCAGTTAACATCATTCCGTTAGCGCTAAGTCAATTTTAGAGGCTTGCCATAGACGCACTCCGCAGAGTTTCAATGCTCTTGAGGTAGCTTCTAGTTCGCATTGCATCTCTTACTCCTATAGAGAAGCCGACTAAGCGTAGCATCTCCGTAAGAAGAAGGCAAAAGAAGTAGGATAGGTTGCTCAAAAAATTCGTAAATTAGACCAACTGTATAACGTTTGAGGAGAATCGGAAAATGGCTACCTACCAAGTTAGATTAATCAACAAAAAAGAAGACCTCGACACCACAATTGAAGTTGACGAAGAGACAACAATCTTAGACGCAGCGCACGAAAACGATATTGACTTGCCAGCTTCTTGTCAAGCAGGTTCTTGCTCTAGTTGTGTTGGCAAGGTTGTTGAAGGTGAAATTGATCAAGAAGATCAAAACTTCCTAGATGACGAACAGATTTCTAAGGGATTCGCTCTACTTTGTGTCACTTATCCCCGTTCTAATTGCACAATTAAGACACATCAAGAACCCTATCTTGTCTAAACTATTATTTTGCTTGCTGCCTTTAGCAATCAAATAAAAGATGAAGGATGAAGGATGAAAATATACTTCCTTCTTCCCTTCACAATCCCTAATTTATACTTTAAATGTTTTCCCCTTTTAGTGTTACTGGCTGTTCATTAGAATTATTAAGAACGGGAGAGCGAGGAATCGTCACCTTCTGTAAAAGTCAATATGAAACAATCTTGAAAAAACTGATATCAATCGGAGTAACACCAGGAGCTACTATCACTTTACAACAAAAGTTTTCCTCATTAATTATTAAAATAAGAAACACATCTCTAGCACTAAATATAGAAAGTATCTGTGCTATTTATGTCCGCATTATTGATAGTTAAATTAATTAGCATCTATATAATATCTTCTTAAAAAAATAATTATTAATTCGTAATTAATAGGGTACAAAGCAAGCACTGATTACAATTATGAATTACGAGTTACGAACTACGAATTACATTGACCTCACTCCTTTCCTAATTAATTCCAGGAGTGAGGTCACTAAATTTATAGATATGAATGCAATTTGGTATTACAGACAAAGCCACTTGTAAGAAAAAGAAACTTGCCTATTTTTTAATCAACAGCAACTATCACATCTGATGATTTAATCACGGCATAAGCCTGCTTACCTTCTACAAGTCCTAGCTTTTCCGCCGATGATTTTGTGATTATTGACACTAACTCTACTCCTGGTGCCACTTCTAAAGTTATCTCAGTATTAACTGTTCCAGGTACAACTTTTTTTACAGTCCCTTTGATAGAATTACGAGCGCTAATTTCCATGTTTTTATTTGCTAATTTTAGCTATTTATACTTTAGTAAATTAGCAAACTTTAATATTAAAAATGTTCTTTTTTTAAATATCTTAATAATTCTAAAATAATTCTTATTTGCCTAACGGCTATACCTCTAGTTGATGATCTTTACAAAAGAGCGTGGTAATGTGCTACCAAATTCAGGCTCAAACAATTTACAAAAATAATATTAATAGGTATTATCAAAAATAGACTTATCAAGTAAATATCTTATTATTTTATGTATATATATCGAGTGCTATAGCAGTCCTATTTGATTCGGGGAAAATATAAAATTTGAAAACGAACCGCAAAGTATTGGCTTTGGGCGCAAAGGGAAGAAGGAATAAAGAGATATATAATTTTCACAAATGATTTAGGACTGCTATAGATAACATTTTTACATTTAAACTTGCTAAGAAAAGTCGAATCAAGCATTAGAGTAAACTTTCAATAAGGTTCCCACAAAACAGATCAGGACTTACGCACAAGGAACAGAAAATCGAACCACAGAGGACGCAGAGAAGCCAGTGCGCCCTTGCGGTTCCCCGACTTGAAGCAACTGGCGCGACACGGAGGAATAAGAGTTTGAGAGGTTTTTGCGTAAGTTCTAAGATTTTAGAAGCGCTGGATACAAGCGATCGCTCTCTTATAATTGATACTATAGCCAGTCTCCAAGAATCAGCCAAAGCAATTATTTCTCGATTATGCAAATCTGATAAAAACTAACAAGTAAGCATTGCTGGTAAGAATTAGCACAAAGGGTCAGTTAATGTCCCTATCTGAATTTGCAATTGTAGAAAGCACTCTCCGTGAAGGCGAACAATTCGTCAAAGCCAATTTTTCTTCAGATGATAAAGTCGAAATCGCTGAGGCGCTTGCTGCGTTTGGAGTGGAATATATAGAGTTAACTACTAAGCGATACTTATGAATCAAACCAACAGTCAGAATCTGAGTGAAACTACAATCCAATGGCTAATAGCAAAAGGCTATAATCCTAGCGATTTAAATCAGACAGGCGAAAATGGCGATACAGCTTTGATGAAAGCTACAAGAGAAGGAATACATCCAGTCGTTAAAGAACTCATTGATGCAGGTGCGGATATCAATGCTCGAAATAGCGATGCCTCCGGCGGGCTACGCCTACGCAACAATGCTTTGTGGTTTGCTTGTTTTGGTACTCACTACGATTTAATTAATTTACTGTTGGCTGCCAACATTAACATTAACAATCAAAATGACAATGGTGCAACTGTTTTAATGTACGCAGCTTCAGCCGGAAAGACAGAAGTCGTCAGGTTACTTTTACAACATCATCCTAACTTAGATATGAAAAACTTAGACGACTATAAAGCTATCGATTTTGCCAGCAACGTAGAAGTCTTAAGGATACTTAAAAATGCCACAAAGCCAGATATCGGGCAAAGCTTATCATGACGCTACCAAGCATTCTTACTTATCGGTACAACTTGATCCAAATTATGTAGATGCTTCAACACAGCCATCTCCATTTAAAGTTTATCCCAAGTTTTATCGGAGAGTGAAATTAAATCTCAATAATCCTGTTCATTCTTTTATCTCGTTAACCAGTGCGATAACACTGGAAAAAGTATATAAAGATGGCCCTTATAAACTGCGGGTGAATCCATCAGCAGGCGCTCTGTATCCTACGGAAGTTTACGTACAGGTTCGCGGGATTGAGGGAATGGTAAATGGTATATACCATCTAGAAGTTGAGAATAATTGTCTAACTCTTATCTATGAATTAATTGATGATGGGTTGGAGAATTATATTATACCGAGTAAAAGTATCAACGGATTCATCTTTTTAATTAGTTGTGTTTATTATAGGTCTAGCTGGAAATATCAAAACAGGAGCATAAGATATTGCTTCTTAGATAGCGGACACCATTTAGGTGCAATCGCAGCTTCAGCTTTTCTCCACAACCAAGATATACAACTAATTTTTGACTTTGATAAACTTGCTCTCAATTCAGATTTGGGTTTTGAGAATAAGGAGTTTATTACTGCTTGTGCGGTGTCAGGAGAACTACAAGAGAAGAAAATCAGAAGCTTAAGGCTGAAAATTCCTTTTGTGTCTGGTACTGATTATTTTGAATCTAATCAATTTATTGAAGATGCCTATCAAGCAACAACTCTACAAAAGAGTCGCCAGCAGAAATTAGAGTATCCTCAATTTGGCTTCGACAAGGATAAATTTTATCAAGTTGTTTGGAATAGACGTTCTATTAGACGTTTCCGGAAAGAGTCTATTTCTCAAGAAGATTATTTATATATAGTGCAGCAACTTGAGCAGTCAATACCGACAGAAAACTATGAGGAGATAGAAATTTACTCAGTGGTGCATCGGGTAGAGGGAATGACACCTGGGTTATATAAAGGTACGTATCTGGTTAAAACGGGTAATTTTACTGAAAAGACGGGTTACTTATGCATTAATCAGGCTATCGCTAAAGATAGCGCTGTAACTTTATTTTTCGTGTCAGATTATTTAAACTATCAAACTGCTATGCAAATAGCTGGTTTTCTTGGACAGAGGCTTTATTTAACTAGTAATTATTTGGGGATTCAGTGTAGTGGTATTGGTGCTTATTATGATGATGAAACCCAAGAATTATTAGAAACAAATAAAGATGTACTTTATGGAATGGTGATTGGAATATAAGCAGGAAGCTAAAGAGAGATGGCTAGAAAGATGTATTACTTAAATGGTGATGACTCACATCCGATACAACCGACATCGGCAGATATTATACTGCGTCAGCAACTAGAGTATTCTATTAGTAGATACTTTTATGACGCTTGCGATCGCACTATTCAAAATCTTCTATCTAATTGTCGGTGGTATGTCACAACCCATGCCAATGCTCTAACATTGGTTATTGAATGTCCTGATCAAGTTACTAATTGGCGTATTTTACAAAAAATCGTGCCAATGGGGACATTACTATATGGAATTGTCAGCAGTGCTAAAATCCGTGTTTGTCCGCCAGAGAGTCAAGGCGTACCTTTTGAAATGAGGGTAGATGAACTTTCTGTTTATCGGGATTGGGCATAAGAGAAGAGAGACGCGATTAATCGCGTCTGTACAGGAGTTAGGAGTTTAAAATTTCTACTCATTATTTTGGCTGATAAGTGCAGCTACCTCTTCAAATACCAAATCAGCAGAATGTTTGATAGCAGGACTTAATTCTAGTCCAAAAGCAAGATTTGCCGCCTCAATTAAATAAACTGTCACCTCTTGGGGAAAGTCATTTTGAAAGATTTTCCGTCCGGCGGCTAAAGCATTATCCCAACGAAAATCGTGCAAGTTATAACTAGGTTCTGGCAAAGCTTCCAGTTCTTTTCCTGGAACTTTAAACACAGCACCTGCTTCAGAACCAGTTGAACTTGCATCAATAATTACTAATTCTTTACTACCTCTAGCTTGAAACATTACTTCCATCCCTGCGGTGCCACAGTCATATACTCGCACATGAGGATGAGGGTTTTCAGCTAGATATTTTTGTAAGCGTTGGGCAATGATTACGCCTACTGCGTCGTCACTGCGATTGAGGTTGCCGCAACCAATAATAGTTAGCATGGGATGAGATTTAATAACTTTAGTGAGTTGCAAAAGCACTGTCATCGATAAATAGATGAGATGAGGTAAAGCGCAATTTCAGGTGGTATTAGACCGCTAATAGCAGTATTCCAGATTTTGATATGTTAGACTGCTGAGTGCGCTTTAACATCCTAGATAGGAGTGTTCATCTGCTGCTTAGCGCCCGATAACACTATAGGCAGCGTGTTAGACCGTATAAGAGTAGTTAAATAAATAGTTAGGCGTGCTACCTACACTTAAAATTCGATGGGCAATATTCTTAATATCGTAGGTTTAGTTCTCGGCTTCATAGGTGCCTCTCTCGCATTTCTCGATAGTTGGCGCACTGGCTCACGGTTTAGCGAGAGAGGTGTCAAACTTGGGTACGAACCAACTTTAAACACGTGGTTCTGGAAATCGTGTGGAAGTATTGGCTTTGTGCTGATTACGATCAGTTTCGCTCTCCAATTATTCGCTGCCTGTATGTAGTAGTAAAAGCCTACCTAGTATGGTTACGCCACCAGCAATACAATCTTTTGTTATATACAAGTAGTCAAGGCAAATATTCCAGCTCGCAACCTGTATGAAAAACTCGGCTATGAACCGAAATGTATGAGTACTGGTATCGAGTAGGCTGTAGATCAGACAATCAGTAGTGACTGAAACAGAGGCTTTGACTAAATAATACAGACAAAGCCTCTGAAAAATAATTTATCAGCCGGAAACTATAAATCTACGCCATGTTTCTTGGCAATTTCAGTTAGTTTCTCATACTGATGTTGTGATGCTTGAGTTAATATCTCTTCAGCCTGTTCTTTAGTACTTCCTTCTTTAGGAATTAAATACTTGATATAAAGAGATACAAAATCGGCTACGATCGCTAAACCGGATAAAGCATGTTTGTCAGCTTCCTTGCCAGCGATCGCAGCTACCAAACCTGCTTTAATTGGGTCTGGTTTAACTTTCATGAACTGATCAACAAGTTTCGGGATGTAGTCTGCTGGTGGCAAATTATCTAACTTACTTCTGTCGGGAGTAAAGTTACATTCTGCGGCTTTTGCCTGCTCTAAAACACACCATTCGATGAATTCTTGCAATGCTGCATCGGGCACGCGAGGGAGATATTGATGTAGCGCTAAATCAGACACAAGCTTACCGTGTAAATTGCTGTTTTATGCAAATGCATTAAGGCAAGCCTAACGCATCGTTTCTATAAGTTATGGTGTGTTACGCTACGACTTTTGAATAAATAGTTAGATTATGAGATATCTCAAGCAAAAATCATCCTAGAGTAGAGCGATGATGCCCGTCATAGTCGAATACTTGCCAATTAGGGAGACAACTACAATTACAAGAATATATTTTAAATAATATTTACAGATGTATTCAAGTTGTATTTCTTATGGGAATCTTAAGAATACAGGAATTACGCAAACAATAGCCGAAAGCCTTATTTTCACATAGGGGCAATTTATGAATTGTCCCTACAGCGTGTACTTTTGCGTAAGTCCTAGAATATTATTACCCGCTTTGATTAATTAGTTTAAGGAAGGCAGAGTTAGCTATGGGAAAAGATTATGTTTTATTTCTACATGGTGTAAATGTACGGGAATCGAAAGAAAACGAAAGGAACCAGAATTACACCTATGCCGACAAGTTGTTTAACTTGATTGTTCAGCTAGTCCGGCAGAAAGATCGTAATCGTGAATGCATCAAAGTGCCTCTTTACTGGGGTGATGTCAACCAAAACGCCTTGGATGAACTACTAACAAACCTGCAAGGCTCGTCTAAGTGGAACCAACTCTGGTTTCAAGATTTTCGCCAGAAGCAAATATTGCAATTTGTTGGGGATGGAGGACTTTACATCAGTCGCCTAATTGGATCAATGGCGGCTGACCAACTCAAAAAGCAAACATTTAAAGGCTTAGAAAAGTATAAACAGGACGATCGCCTACATTTGGTGACTCACAGTTGGGGGACGGTCGTACTGTTTGACATTCTGTTTGCCAGCCGTTGGGATAATCAAGAAATTCCTGGCTATCAAAGTGTAAAGGCTATTCGAGATAAGCTTTATGGCATTGGGGATAAGCCTAAAGAAGGTATCCGGCTGGCTAGCATTCAGACTATGGGTTCTCCCATCGCTTTGTTCAGTTTAATTAGTATCAATGGTAGAAATGCTAATGACGAAAGTACTCATGACATCAGTCCTGGTTTAAGTAATTTGTTGAAGAACCTTACCCAAGGAGATCGAGAGTTGTCTTGGCTCAATTTTATGCATCCTGGTGATCCAATTGCTTGGCCGCTAGAAAATGTCATCACCAAGTTAATTCCCGATTCTGGTTCTTACGTTCAGGTAGAAGACGTTCTCACTGGTGACTCTGGTTTCTTGAATTTATTTGCTCAAACTCCCCCCATTAGACAAACGTTTTTGGCTCTGGCAAACGGCGGCAGCGCTCACGGAAGTTACTGGCAAAATAAAGATGTAGCACAGCGAATAGCAGCAAATATTCTAACAGCTTAATACTATTGTGTTTTAATCAAGCTCTATATGATGAGGATCTGGTGTTCGAGACGGAGTTTGTAAGTACACAACAGATTGTGGTTTACTAGACTTAGACTATGGGTAATGTTTCTATTCTTATAAATGCTGGAGTTGCAGTGAGGTCTTAACTAATGACTTTAATACTTGAAACTCAGAGGCTGTTGTTAAAACCAATTTTGGAGAGTGGGCTGAACACACTACACGCTATTCTCATTGACTCATACGTGAGAAAGTATCTGTGCGATGACAAAATTTTTCCATTGCAACAAATTGAAGAAATGGTGATACAAAGCCAGAATAGTTTTGAAGAAAAAAAATTTGGTTTATGGTTTATTGAGACTAAAAATGAGCAAGAAACCATTGGCTTTGTTGGTTTGTGGGATTTCTTTGATGAAGAACAGCCCCAATTAGTTTATGCTTTGCTGCCTGAAGCAACCAAAAAAGGTTATGCTAGCGAAGCTGCAACCAAGATGTTGGAGTATTGTTTTAATAAACTTAACTATCAGTATCTTTTAGCAAGCTGCGATCGCCCAAACCTTGAATCACAAAAAGTAACAGAAAGAATAGGCATGACAAAGGTGGACGAAAAAATCGTCAATGGCAACCCTTTAGTATTTTTCAGGATTGAGAGGTTGTAGGTAAAAATATTGTAACTATTGATAAGTCACTAGTGCGTGCGGCATAACACAGCGTTGTAGCTGATTGCAATCTAGATTGTCTAGATCAGTCCGTTGTTTGGGGATGAAGGCAATAAGCAGCAGCGATCGCTGAAGTAGCAATTGTAGTCGCCGAAATAGCAAATGCGATCGCCAAAGTAGCAAATGCGATCGCCAAAGTAGCAAATGTAGTCGCCAAAGTAGCAAATGTAGTCGCCAAAGTAGCAAATGTAGTCGCCAAAGTAGCAAATGCGATCGCCGAAATAGCAAATGCGATCGCCAAAGTAGCAAATGCGATCGCCAAAGTAGCAAATGCGATCGCCAAAGTAGCAAATGTAGTCGCCAAAGTAGCAAATGCGATCGCCAAAGTAGCAAATGCGATCGCCAAAGTAACAAATGCGATCGCCAAAGTAACAAATGTAGTCGCCAAAGTAACAAATGCGATCGCCAAAGTAACAAATGCGATCGCCGAAATAGCAAATGTAGTCGCCGAAATAGCAAATACGTAGGCGTAGCCAGCCATAGGCATTAAGATTTGGCTGCCCAAAGTAGGGAAATGTCGTACTTATTAAACATCGAATCGGCACTCACAAGCGTCATTTCTTCTATCTGAGCCTGTGCAATCAACATTCTTTGACACTCCCCAGCCATAAATGGCGGGGATTCTAGCATCAATGACGTTCTTTGCTTTTACAGGTCTTACGACCAATAGAAGTAGAGAGAACATCTCCGCTAGCGTTACTTTCCAGATGCCCTCCG
>NZ_JAIVFQ010000080.1 GCF_020829495.1 Nostoc favosum CHAB5714
AGTGGGTAAGGTCACGGGCAGAACACCCGTTTCTAGGCGGTAGGTGGAAGTGCAGCAATGTATGTAGCCGAGCCGTGCTAACAGACCGAGGGCTTGACCTCAACATAATTCGTAGTTCGTAATTCGTGAGGCAGTCCGGTCTTGGTGGTTCCCCCAAAGAGGAACTGCCGAACCCGGAAGGTAATTCGTAATTATGAAATACAAGTTATGAAAACATTTGGTTTGGCGTTACTGTGCAGTCTTCAGGGTTGCTGTTAAATTCTTAGTTTCTAATTCTTTAATTACGAATTACGAATTACGAAGAACGCAATTAAAACTTTTCCTGGTGTCTATTGCGCGGTGGAACCACACTGAACCCTTCCCGAACTCAGAGGTGAAACGCTGCTGCGGCCACGATAGTTTAGGGGTAGCCCTACGCAAAAATAGCTCGATGCCAGGATTCATTTTTCAAAAGAAAACCCCTAAGCTCATATCACAGCTTGGGGGTTTTCTTTATCATGAATTTAGATATTGGAAAAATTGCTATGACTTATACCAATTCTCTTAAATCAACGTGAGTTCGACGGGGTGAATTGACTCTGGTAGGAGGTTTTGGGTTTAATTCAGGAAGTAGGCGATCGCGTACAGATTATGGTTATGGTGCATCTACAGTCTCGTTTGGATATCACAAAAATATTTTGTGACCTTGACGACTTCTGCAAAGTGTTTGAGTCTATTTGGAAGCAAGCACATCTGCCACAGATGGGTGGAGAAAAGCTGAGTCGTTGTCGGATGTGTCTGAGCGAAATTATGACGATTACGATTGCGTTTCACGGGTCTGGGTATGGGACATTTAAAGAGTTTTATACCCTGCATGTCTTACCTTATTGGAACAATGCCTTTCCAAAGAAGAGTCAGCTACAACCGATTTGTTGAGGTGATGCCCTGGAGTTTAATGGCGCTTTGTTGCTATCTCCATAGTCGTCGGGGAGATTTTACAGGTATCAGTTTCATAGATTCAACTCCGATTACTGTTTGCCACAAGTGTCGTGCAACCTCACACAAGGTATTTAAGGAATATGCTCATTGGGGCAAAAATTCCGTTGATTGGTATTTTGGTTTCAAATTACACCTGATCATCAACGACCAAGGAGAATTGCTCGCTTTTAAACTGACCGCAGCTAATGTCGATGATCGAACCCCAGTTCCAGATATGACACAAGATATTGTAGGTAAACTGTTCGGTGATAGAGGTTATATTTCACACAAACTTTTTGAGGAGCTTTACGAAGGAGGTTTACAGCTAATCACAAAGCTCAAAAAGAATATGAGAAATAAGTTGGTTGCCTTGATGGATAAAATTTTACTCCGCAAGCGGGCTATAATTGAGTCTGTCAATGATCAACTTAAGAACATTTGCCAAGTTGAACACTCAAGGCATCGGAGTGTACTTAACTTTATAGGTTAACCTTTTAGCTGGGCTGGTCGCTTACACCTACCAAGAGAAGAAACCTTCTTTGGATATTAACCCTAAAAATTTACCTGCTTTGCCTGCGGTGGCTTTTTAGCTTCGTCGAACTCACGTAAAGAACATTGCCGCAGTTATTACCGTTGTAACTCATCTCGCGGCGACAGTCTTCACTATGCCTAATCGCCTTTAACAGGTCATCGATGATAGCATAGACGATAATTATTTCATTTAGCATATTCCCCTCCGTTTTTTACACCTTGAGGAGATTTTATTGCACCAAGTGATCGCTTCAATCAATAACTAGCAACTTGGATTATTTAGAGTTGTGGTTAAGTCACCAAGCCATACTCTAAACCTCGCTCGTATAACTCCTCAAATAATTTTTGCGAAATATATCCTCGGTCTCCAAACAGTTTACCGAACATCAAAAATGATCGGTCTTTCAGCCTGGAAAACTAACAGAGCGATCGCTACCTTCGGTTTTGAAGCCAAGTATGGCAGTCAGTTCCCATATTTAGGTTAAAGGTTGACACCCTCTCCCTGTTGTCCCGTCCCCGCCTCTGGTCGTGGTGCAGACATGATTTGCTTTTGCTGTTCTTGTAGCCAGGTTTCAAAGAGTTCATTCAGCAGTCGCACTTTCATAAATTCATCCAGTTGTGCGGGGATAAATTTTTCCAGTCGCAAAATCACGAACCAGTCGGCGATGCGGGTAGGGGGCAATATCTGACCTGGTTGACTGCTAGATAGCATTTGCACCATTACCGGATGTAGTGCATTCAGTTCAATCGGGCCTACTAAGCCTCCAGTTTGGGCTTCTGGCCCCAGTGAATATTCACGCGCCAAGTCAGCAAAAGAGTTTTCTTTTGCCTGAATCCGGAAGTAAAGTTCTTGGGCAATTCCCACATCCTGGGTTCGCAGTAGAGAATAAATTACTTTGTCTAGTTTTGTCTTGGACTGAAAAAAGTAGGATTCCAGTTTATTACCCCAAGTAGCTTGCTTGAATTTTTCAATTTTAAGCTTACGAGTGATAATAACTTCTAGTTGTTCGGGAGTCAGCCCTTGATTTGCCATCCAAGTCTGGATGTCTTCTTCATTTTTGAACTGTTTTTCAGCGTAAAACTGCTGTTTAGCTTGGGCTACTTCCTCAGGTGTACATATTGCTACGTTGGCGGAGCGTGAGTTTTGTTCTATCGCCTCATCAATGATTAATTCGCGCTGCAAATGTGGCAGCATTTGGTAACTTGCCAGTAAGGAAATCAGTTCACTAGCTGTGATTGTACGATTACCGATTTGGATCGCTTCAGTCATTAGCTTTCGTGCATCTTAAGAATATCTGGTCTGTCAAAGAAGCTAAACCGTAGCCCACTCACTGGGAGCTTTTGTCTTAATCTTACCGAGTTAGGTACGCTAACTTCACTTTCGTAATAATTAAATAGTGGCTTTAACATACTTTAAAATATACAGTTTCTATGAGTTTTTATCAAAGATTCTACGTAAATACGACCAGATGTGAAAAAAAAGGACAAAGATCAAATGGGAGCATCCCAATTTTGCAATTTTACCAAAATAGTTACCAGTTAATTGCGATTGCTTTGCTTCACTGCGTTACGTACCCTGCGGGAACGCCAAGGGCGAACGCAATGACAAATTATGTTTTTACAGATTTGGGATGCTCCCGGTCAAATAACTAATGACACTTCTCGCCACTGCAAGTTAGAAGACGAAGTTATCAGACTGAGCTAGGGTGCTTTGAGATAACCTTCTCCTAACAAAGGTGTTTTAGTTAACCAGAAATACTCACTCTATAGCGAGTCTCATTTGAATCTGACTTTTCCCATTATCTTTTTGGTAGAGCGATGTCTACGACGGGCTGCGCCTACGCTCACTATACCTCTATCCCAATCCTACTATGTATCCCGCAACCAAAAATTCTAACGTTTATAACGACTCTAAGTAATTTAAAAGATCCGCCATTTCTTGAGCACTAGGTTGGAATTTTGGCATTGGTGGGGTTTCGCCACTGATCACTTGGCGAATCAGTCCATATCGAGACTTGTGCTTTGAGACAGCTTGCAAACTCGGCCCTACTCGCCCGTCTGCTTCCAAGCCATGACAACCAGCACAGTTAATTTGAAAGATCGCGTGTCCTTGAACTGGGTCTCCTGTTAAGGATAGAACACTCTTAACGTATGGATCGGAGGCTTGAACCAACTGAACACCAAAAAAGCCCAAAGGGACTGCTAGCAGTATAGCCAGCGTCAATAAAACGATCCGCTGAATCAAAATTTCAGGTTTGGTAATCTGGTTATCCAAAAGGTTTGCTGTGAAAGTCTAGGTGTGCTAAAAAGTTTTCATTTCCTACACATAGCTTAAAAGTTCTTGATTGTGTCTGCAAGCACAGAAGACTATTTTCTTGTGGGCAGTTGCCCTCCAAAAAGGTTGTATGGCGCAGCATTCATACGAAATTTGGTAAAATCAAAAACAGGCAACAAATATTTAATAATTACAAAGAGGAGATTTACAGTGGTTGAACCCCTATTATCAGGTATTGTCCTTGGTCTAGTTTTCGTTACCCTCGCCGGACTGTTTTACGCTGCCTATAAGCAATATAAGCGCCCCAATCAGTTGGGGGGGTAAGCAGTGCTGAGTTTTGTTAGCGGATAGCTATGGTTTAGGCAGTGCTGAGTTTTGAGTGGGAAAATGAGGGGGATGAGGGGAACAAAGTAAAATTTTCTCCTCTGCTTCTTTGTCTGCCCCCTCTTTTCTTATTGGACAATTCTGTAGAAAGTAATTGATGTGTTACTGTAAACTTTCTCGCGGCAAATTTCCCAATCGGGAATCTCTGGCGGTGTCCAACCTTGTGAGGCGTGTTCAAGTGCGATTTCACCGCTAGGATCTAAAAGTTGATAGTGAGCGATCGCTTCTAAAACTGGCTGGTACAATCCACTCGCATAAGGTGGATCAAAGTAAATTCTATCAAATTGCTTGCCTGATAAAGTCTTTAACTGTTGGACAATATCTCCCCGCAATACCCGAAGTTCTTGCTCGGCATTAGCTACCTGCTGCCAATTTTGTTGGATGGTGGCACAGGCTCGGCTCGATTGTTCAATTCCCACTACTAGGCTGGCTCCTCTACACAAAGCCTCTGCGCCCATTGAACCAGTACCGGCGCACAAATCTAGCCAGCGACAACCTGCAATTTCTCCCTGCCAAATATTAAACACTGCCTCCCTTACCCTCGCACTGGTGGGTCTAGTTTCTTTCCCTGGTAAAGTTTTTAGCTGGCGATTGCCGTAAATTCTCAGGCTCATTGGTTATTAGTCATTGGTCATTAGTCATTGGTCACTTGTACTGAGCGTTCGCGTAGCGTCTCGTAGAGAAGCCGAAGTATTGGTCATTAGTTTTAGACAAAAGACAAACAACAAATAACAAAAATAGTATTAGGCAGGAATTTTTTCGCGGACTTGAGCAACAAAATTAGATAAAATTTGCAATCCGATATTAGAGGATTTTTCGGGGTGAAATTGGACTGCCATTAGGTTTTCGTGGGCGATCGCAGCTGTGACGGTTTGAGTACCGTGGGTGACGGTTGCTGCACGGATTAGCGGGTCTATTGGGTCAACATAGTAGGAATGGACAAAATACACCCAAGGATCGGACGGTAAATGTTCCCACAAAATACTTTTTGGTTGAGTCACTTCCAGTTGATTCCAACCCATGTGAGGAATAGTGATGTCAGGTTCTGAGCGAAACCGCCGCACTTTTCCTTTGATAATTCCTAGTCCTGGTTGGGTACCTTCTGCACTTGATTCAAAGAGAATTTGCAATCCTAAACAAATTCCTAAGAAAGGTTTACCAGATGCGATCGCTTCTTTAATAGGTTGTTCCAAACCACGCGATCGCAGGTGTTGGACTGCTGGATCAAATGCTCCCACTCCTGGCAGAACTATTGCATCTGCCTGCTGTAATTCCTTTGGAGAATAAGTAACATTAGGAGTTGCTCCAGCTTTTTCCAAGCCTTTGCAGACTGAGTGCAAATTTCCCATCTCGTAATCTACGACCGCAATTACTGGCATTCACCTGCTCCTTGTAAATTTATTATGGAGGGTTTTTCTATTCTAAATAATATTTGTTATGAAGAAAAGAATTCTATTAACTTCTTTTGACATTTGGCTAAAAGATCAACAGTCGAATTGTTCTGATGATTTCTTACTTGAAGTTACCAAACTTGATCTGATATCAGATGACTTAAGTTTTTTACGCCAGCTACCCGTAGATGTGCAACTTGCCAGTACTCAGGTAATGAAAAAAATCAATGCAATTCAACCTGATTACATCGTCTGTTGTGGCATGGCTGCAAGGCGTACATAATTAAGTGTGGAAGCAGTTGCTAAGTAAGTAGGCGAGAAGAAATCAAATTAGATTAAGTAATGTAAAAAATCTTGAGATTATTTTGTAGTCAGAGTTTCAGCCCTCATTTGAGGACTAAACTCCTCTCTACGAGACGCTGCGCGAACACTACAAACCTTTAATTATTTACGCCGCTCTACTTAGCTGTGGAGAAATTGTTTTGCAGAGAGCAGTTGATTTAGAAAAATTAGTGGCGGGAACAGCAGCGATTGAGATTAGCCACGACTGCGGTAAATTTGTCTGTGTTCGCGTGGTGTCTCGCAGAGAGTACTTAAGCCAACATGAGTTCGACAAACCTCTCCCTGCCTTGAACTAAAGTTCAAGGCTGTCCCTCTCGCCCGTCGGAGAGGGACGATTTTGCGTAGTAAAATCTCTTAGTGGTCTTTTTGATTGAGCTAATTAAGCGGACACTATATAAGCCGTCGAATTCACGTTAAGCCAAAACCAACTCACGGTGCGTTGTATCTTTGCCCACGTTCCGGTTCTCAATCCAGAAAATTTGATGGGGATTCTTGCAGATTCCGTATTAATTATTAACAAACTGGCACTTTCATCAAGTTGTTAATGTCTGTATGGTGAAATGAATATCTAAGTATATGTTGCCATTGTTACTAATTTTCCCGATTGCCCAATTAACTCCTCCCATGCCACCGCCTGAAGAAGTTGTACAACCACAAGAAGTGCGTCCTTTACCAGGCCAATTGGATACAGTGCCAACGTTTAACAGCAATAGTCCAGAATTGGTTTTGAAAGAAGGAATTTTACTCTCTACCTTTCCCCCAGATGGCAAAAAAGTGCCAACGGCGCATCTGAATTTTCCCTTTCGAGGACGATTTGATATTTTTGCCCACCATATTGCTAAAGCTGAACCAGCAGAGAATTTGCGTAGGCGTAGCCCGTCGGAGACATCGCTGTATCTAGGGATAATTTTGCACAATCCTAGTTCTGAAGCAGTGAAGGTGAATATTTGGCAGGCGGCGAGTTATTTGAGCCAACCAGATGCACCATTTATTGAGCTACCATCCTTTAGCCAAAATCTTTTGGGTACAATTTTTGCCGGGCCAGGCGATCGCGTTATGTCTGATGTACTAAGGGGACGGCGACAAGAGATTTTTCCTGCCCAAATTGAGATTCCACCAGGGCAAAGTCGGATGTTACTAAATTTACCAATTCCTGTGCAGGGATTGACACCACCTCTCAATGGTCGGTCTACATTGATCCGACTGCAAAGTAATGGCACTGTCTATGCAGCTAGCCTAGCCATGTTTGCACGGGTGAATCCCGATGGCAGTGAGCGAACGCCTACTTTAGAAGAGTGGCAGAATTTATTAGATAATGGTGATTTGGCTGGGCCACGGGATAAAGCGCCCACTCCCTTAGAGGAAACTGGCAAACCAAGAATTTACGGGCGTGTTGCTGGAGTGGCTGGTGGTTCACGATGGAGAGCTTTATTAGTAGATAATCCTAAAGCGAGGTATCTGACTATTCCTCAGCCTGGTCAAATGTTTTCCTACGCTCTGAGTAGCCTGCATGGCGGTACATTAGGAACTGGTCAAATTCAAAGTGCTACTATGCTGGTGCGCTATCCTGACACCGCATATCGCGCTCATGGGAACTATGGGATTCAATATAATCTCAAGTTGCCGCTATACAACAATACTCAAAGTCCTCAAACTGTTAGTGTGTCGATACAAACACCACTCAAGGAGGATCAATTAGGAAAACCGGGGTTACGCTTTCTTAGTACACCAGCCCGTCAAGTATTGTTCAGAGGGACAGTTCGGGTACGTTACAAAGATGAGCAAAATCAGCCACAAACTCAGTTTGTGCATTTAGTGCAAAAGAGAGGTCAACCAGGGGAACCGTTAGTTTTATTAAATATGAAAGCAGGCGATCGCTCCTTAGTAGAAGTTGACTTTCTCTATCCGCCGGATGCTACACCTCCACAAGTTTTAACAGTTTCAACTCAAGCTGAACCTCGGTAGTAAGCAACTCAGGTCTAAAGACACTGAAGCTCTAGCCCAGATCAAACATACCTTCACATTGACATTAGTCAAGAGCAATTGGCACGTCATCCCCGGACTTTCGGGCAGATAAATTGTTCGGGGCGATCGCTTACGTAACAGGGCGGTTAATGTTGATCGGTGAATTAACTTCTTCATATTGATAAGGCTTTTCACCCCAAGTTTGTGTATTTAGGGTGAATACTTATTCCGCTCTATGCGTTGCAATAGACATAGCAGACTATAGCAGGCAATAAAGGGACGGCATGGCAACAGATCAAAAAATCAATCAAGAAACTGAGTTAAATTCGCTCCAGCCGCTTGGTGGAACCCTGATTTTACTGGTAGAGGATGAGCCAGATATTGCAGATTTGCTCACCTTCGTTTTGGAAGCAGCAGGTGCAGAGGTGATGGCTTTAAGCGATGCAGAAGAAGCCCTTGCCTTGGTCGAATCGCTTCATCCCGATATTCTGCTGTGCAATGTGAAGTTGCCCGATCATGATGGAAATTGGTTAATTAAGCAAATTCGAGTGCATTCTTGCTCATCTATAAGACAGTTGCCTGCGATCGCTATCACTTCTTATACACGAGAAGTCTCAAGTCATAAGGCTTTGAATGCTGGCTTTAATCGATTTTTAGTCAAGCTTGAGAGTCCAGAAGAAATCGTAGGTGAGATTGTTCACTTGCTATCTACCGATCTTTAAATATAAATACTCTGTTTTAATGTCGTTTTTGACACTGATTGTACTAATAGGTGCTGAAAGTACACAGCTTGCTGTACACTCTTACAAACTACTCAGTTTAAACTAGCAGACTCTCAAAGACCTATCGATAAATTCCACAATTGTCCTGAGAAGTTACCACACTCAGCCATAACGGGTTTGTTGTTTATTCCATCGTTGATAATATCTAAACACTTATTTGACCCTGTAAACTGTGTTCGTAAACGATAATACCCAGGAGAACCAGCAGGTTGTATGCTCCAAAGCTGTCCTGAGAAGTTACCACACTCAGCCATAACGGGTTTGTTGTTTATTCCATCGTTGATGATATCTAAACACTTATTTGACCCTGTAAACTGTGTTCGTAAACGGTAATACCCAGGAGAACCAGCAGGTTGTATGCTCCAAAGCTGTCCTGAGAAGTTACCACACTCAGCCATAACGGGTTTGTTGTTTATTCCATCGTTGATGATATCTAGGCACTTATTTGACCCTGTAAACTGTGTTCGTAAACGATAATCAGTTGACTGAGCAGTTGCCTCTTTTAGTGGGGGCAAAGTAACAGAGGCAGAAACTATCATAGATAATAATACAATCTTCTTCAGAATTGTACTGAGATTATTCGGCATGGTAAGCAATACCTCTCACTAATAAATGTATTAATCATATACCTTCGCTTAGGGCTATTTTGTTACTCCCTACTTCCCAATCCCAAATTTGTGCGATCGCATTTACCAGTGGGAATCATAACAAACAGATTCATTACGATAAATATCCAATGGCTTACCAAAATATTACAGGCTCCCTTTCCCCAGCAGATATCCAAGAAATTAAAGCAGCCTTTGCGACTATCCAAGCAAAGATGCCTTTTCTCGTTACCCTGAGTGTGGAAGAACGACGCAAGTTATTTAAGATGGGCGATAAAAGCCTAGCCTTTGTCAACACTAGCCTGACTGCTGCTCAGTCTAACCGAGACATTTTACCAGCCAGTTTTGATGTAGACGAATTTGTGCGGGATTATCAATTAGCCGCAACGCTTACCGAACTGTTGATTGGACTGCAACAACTGACAGAACAGGTAGATGATACCCTAATGGCAGTCGGTAGCGAAGCAATGGGTAGCAGCTTGACAGTTTATGATTACGTCAAGACAGCTGCTAAGAAAACTCCAGGGTTAAAAACTCTTGCTGAACAGTTAGGCGATCGTTTTAAAGCTATTAAAAGTAAACCTGCTAAAACTACTTCTGTTTCATAGGCTGTAAACATTGCCAGAGATAGGGGAAGAGTGAAAGGGGAAAAGTTAAAGGGAGATGCACATCCTTTTCTTTTCCCCTTTTTGTTTTCTCAACTGGTAAATGAGTCTTTAATACTTGCGGGAGAGTCTTTAATACTCGTCGGCGAGTCTTTAATACTCGCGGGAGAGTCTTTAATACTCGCGGGAGAGTCTTTAATACTCGCGGGAGAGTCTTTGATACTCGCGGGAGAGTCTTTAATACTCGCGGGAGAGTCTTTAATACTCGCGGGAGAGTCTTTAATACTCGCGGGAGAGTCTTTAATACTCGCGGGAGAGTCTTTAATACTCGCGGGAGAGTCTTTAATACTCGCGGGAGAGTCTTTGATATTCGTCGGCGAGTCTTTGATACTCGTAAGCAAAAATTAACATTACAGCAGTTTTTATGTATTTGAACCACATCTGTCGTAGGGGCACAGCAATGCTCATACGTGTCAACTTAACGTAAAAATCATGTCCCGCAAGGAACTTCAGTTCCTTGCTAATAGCAAAAGTCATCTCTTGATGACTAAATATACCCAAAATCTTTAGTCTACTGAAGTAGACTAAAGCTTGTAGCCTTGAACTTCAGTTCAGGGCGGGTGAGGAAGCCAACAGTTAAGCCATTTCTAGGCTTTTGTTGACACCAATGAGCAATGCTGTGCCCCTACCGCGTAGTCTATTTACCTGAAAATAGCTGTAATTCTGTATACTCAGAACTTGCACCAGTCCCAACAACCGCCTCAGAATTCATTCTGAGGCTGATAGCTAAAGTCTATCTATTGAAGACTGGGTAAGGTTTATAGTCCACACTTAGTGGACTTGTGCTAAAAGCCTGTGAAATTTATTTTTTGGCGGTATCATGGGCTGGTGCAGCATATAACTTTAATCACTTATAAATAATTCACTATCAGCCTGACTCAAGCAAAAACCCTTTACAACTCTTTTACTTTGCGTCCTTCTCTACGAGACGCTGCGCGAATGCGTTCTTTGCGGTTCGTTTCTTCATTCTCTTATTCCTGTTTGAACGCATCATAATAGTAAATTTCAAAATTTGGGATGCTCCCGATGAGAATGAAATAGCCCTGTACCTTCACTGCACACCAATAATTTTCATTCGGAAAATATCTAGCCAAATTTTAGGACATTCTTATTTTAATTTTCTACCTTTGAACAAGCACTCCCAGTGTTCACGACCAAGGTAACGTTACAGTATTTGGGTGTTATCTCTGCCTTTTTGATTCTGTATCAAGGGTTGGTGTTCTAAAAATGAACTTGATTGCATGAAAAAGACAGAGAATGCACTTAAAGTTGAAAACCCTTTGCTGGCTTTTTTTGCCCTTTAACCTTGGGCTTGGATTTGTTAACTTCTCCTAAAGCTTCTTGAAACAAGTTGTGTAGATGTATAGGGACACTAGCAATTTCTGGTAACTCTGGCTCAATAGGTTTATTGAATTCTTGCAAAAGTGCGTCCAAGTCGCTTTCAAGACGAAACTCTGGACGTTGCAGAACTGTTTGCAACACATTTTCTAATTTACTTGGATACTGTTGCGCTAATCGATGCCAAATAAAAGCATTAATACTTTTATCTTCGAGGTAGTAACGAACAAGTTTTTCCGCCCCTTGAACACTTTGCCAGTCATCTGCCGATAAAATTGCTTGTATCTTACTATATGTTGGTAAAAACATTTGTCCCCAACGGGGATGAGAAAGAGCTGTTACCTGTTCTGCTTTCTTGAGTTCAGGAGGTAAATCAACCTTTGGCATAACCATTTTGCTATTACTGCTTTTGCTGTTAAACATTTGAGAGACTACGTTGGAATCAGCACCAAATTCTTCTGCTGCTGCTTTTATTTCATCGTCTCCAATGCCAGCAGCTTCTGCTACTTCAGCCAAGGATTTAGAAGTATCAATTCCTGCTTCTGCAAAGCGTTTTTCAGTAATTAATTCTTGGAATTCAGCTATTTTTTTATTAAGCTGGTATCCAGGTAGTGTGATTTCATCAGTGCCAAAAAAGTCCACAAACTGCTGATGATATTGTCCTACTGACTGCCAAGCTTCTTCTAGCAAGTCTGGAGCATCACTGTAAAGATTACTTTTATAGTTTTCTTTGAAATTACCAATTGCTACAGCAAGTTTTGGTTTACCTAATTTACCCATTATTGTATAGGGGCCAGAAAACATCCAGTAGCTATCGGTAACAGGAGAAATGCGAGTTAGTAAAATTTCTCCTACTTTCAAGCGAGATATTGCCTGTAATGTTTGAGCATTGTTTGGCTTGACGATGTAGTGTTTATCTGTTAACCAGTTCGTCAATTCAAAGCTATCAGGTAAGATGTTGGTAATGGCAAATAAGCCAATAAAACTATGATGCCAGCTGTTGATCAGGTTGCGATCGCTTTCTTCTAAATCTGGATTGCTTTCGATAAACAACTCTAATGGAGACTTATCACCGACTTTCCCGGCTGTCAGAAAACTATCGATAATTAAGTCCTGCTGTGTACTATCCCCACTTCCACGGCGCAACTGTGCGGCTGCATAAGTTTCCAATGCTTGTGCCAGTTCGCCTTCAGCATCAAGGACAAAATCAACTAAGGCTTGTTTTAATTGGTGCGATCGTTCTAATATGACATCCACAAGTTAATCTCTCGGTGCAACAGATGTAGATTATAGCGTTTGAGAGAATTGCAGCATCTAGCTATTGCTAGATTTATGGTGACGTGTACTTAGCGGATTTAGCCGTAAAGCTTCTTTTAAACTAGATACAAGGCATCACACAAGGTCATTACAGATGGTTGCAACTACATAATTCTAGCTATATTTCCCCAGAAGACTATCTCAAAGGAGAAGAAACCAGTCCTATCAAGCATGAATATAGACAGGGACAGATTTATGCAATGGCAGGGGCAAGTAATGCTCATGTCATTATTTCTCTTAATATTGCTTCAATGCTGAGAAATCATTTGCGCGGGAGTGGATGTCAGACTTATATCTCAGACACCAAAGCACATATTGAGTCGATTAATATCTATTACTACCCCGATGTGATGTAAGTTGTGACCAACGAGATAGAGCTTTTAACAACTTTCTGCGTTACCCCTGCTTAATTGTAGAAGTGCTATCTCCGACAACAGAAGCCTTTGACCGAGGTGATAAATTTGCTTACTACCGACAGATGGAGTCACTTCAGGAATATGTACTTGTGAGTCAAACTCGGTTAAATGTTGAATGTTTTCGCCGTAACCCAGAGAAACAATGGGTACTTTATCCCTATGGGCAAGAAGATATCATTAAACCTCTTGCGAAAATCCTTGATCCGCCAGGGACTCAAGTCCCAGGCTAATAGCAAAAGTCCGTTTAAACGGACTAAAATTATTGTTATTAGTCGGTTTAAACCGACTTGAGCTATTAGCCCGAAAATTTATTTTCGGGCGGATGTTCGACTTTTGCAAGAGGTCTATTCATTTGGCAAGTATAGATAGATTTTCGGTGTGCTGTTGCAGATTTATATGAGGACTTACTTTTGAATCCCCGTAATTGACTGACTATTAGATTGAAAGGTAGAAACCGGAATATTGAGGATTTAAAAATGTGTTTTTAGAGAGCAAAATAAAAAGGCAAAAGAAGATTTTCTTTTGCCTTTTTAGTTTTTACCTTTTAATAGAGACGGTAAATTTCAAGTTTCTATTCATCGTCGAAATCATCTTCGTCGTCTTCCTCGTCTTCCTCGTAATCGTCGTCGTCTGCTACTTCATCGGCGATTAATTCATCTTCGTCATCTAGAACTGACCTTTCTGCACGTCTGCTACCAAAACCAGATTCCCCAAGAGTAGGAGAATCTAAATTATAGGTGCGAGCTGTGCGGTCATCTAAGACCATATCTAGGGGATCATCAACTTCATCCAAGACACTACTGGTAATCTCAGCAGCATAATCATCGATCGCACCGGGTTCATCATAGGTATTGTAGCCAGTACCAGCCGGAATCAATCGCCCGATAATCACGTTTTCCTTTAAGCCGCGCAGCCAGTCGGATTTGCCTTCGATCGCTGCTTCGGTAAGTACCCGTGTTGTCTCTTGGAAGGATGCGGCGGAAATAAAGCTGTCGGTGTTCAACGATGCTTTGGTGATCCCCAACAATACTGGGGTATACTGTGCCCTAGCACCGCCTGTAATTGCCATAGCTTCGTTCACCTGCTCAACTTGGCGCAGTTCTACCAATTCACCAGGAAGCATAGTGGTGTCACCACCATCATCAATCCTGACTTTGTTAGTCATCTGGCGAACAATGACTTCAATGTGCTTATCGGAAATATCAATCCCTTGAGACTGATACACCATTTGCACTTCATTCACCAAGAATGACTGTACCTTCTGCAAAGCATGGCTAGCACAAGCATAGATTCCGTCTTCAGAACCCAGGCTAAAGAAGATTTCCAAAATTTCGTGGGGATTGGATGGGCCATCGGTTAATGGTTGTCCCGCTAACACAATCGATCCATCTGGCACAATCAAATTTTGTCCTGGACCTAGAGGATAATCTGTTACCACGCCATTTGATTCTACGACCTTGATAGCGATCGCTTCATCACCACTTTCAGCGTAAACTACCTTAACTTCACCCCCCCGACGACATAAAATGCACGCTTCTTTCGGTTTACGAGCTTCAAGTAGTTCCTCAATCCGGGGCAAACCTTGAATAATATCTCCGGTTTTGGCACGTTCAAACACCAACAACACCAAGTTATCACCCCGTTGTACCAAATCGCCGTCTTCTATCTGCAACACAGCACCAGGGCTGACTCGATAAGGGCGACCGATACGGGTAGTAACAACGTAGTTCTGAGTTTGAAGTGAGGAGTTAGGAGTTTCGGAATTAACTCCTAACTCCTCACTCTTAACTCCTAACTTTTTAACGTCCACTACTTGTCCTGATTCTGGGGCAAAAACTCCAGGAGCAACTTCTGTACCTTCTACTAGCAAGTCACCCACTTTTACCTTTGGCTGAGTACTAGTATTAATGGTAAGCCTGTCAGCGTCACGCAACACTAAGCAGCGACGCACGTTTTCGGTTCCTTTGCGGACGCCTCGCACTTCCCCCCCTTCTTTACACAAAATTTGGGTACGTGCGACCACAGATCCAGGGGCGATGGTAAGCCCATCTTGTACCTCAAGTGTGGTTTGGGTGCTACCTTGGGTGGCATCGGCGGTAATGTCTCGACGAATTACTAAGGATTCCAAAATTACCAGTTGTAAACGTTGAACTTCTGGGTCTTCAGTATCCTCTACTAATTCAATATCTGCTGCAAGGGGTGAAGCATTATGGTCTTGTTCCCCTTCTTGCTCAATTTCCAGCACTAGCTGGGTTCGCAGAAGTTCCACGCCTTCAACAGATTTGACGCGTTCTGAATCTTTGTAAGGTAGTCGCTGCACAGCCCGCAACTGGATTGATCGCCCGGTTTGTTGACTTACTGATGTAGTTGATGGCACATCTGGATTATCCGGTACGGCAAACTCAACTACTGGACGACTCAATAGGGCGGGCCCTTCTGGTGTCTCCACATACTGGATATAACGCAATTCCGTGGCGACATTGCCTTGGAATTCCTCACCTGGTTGGATGAAGGTGTTATCTCGCCCGATGACTGATTCTGGATCGTCCACCATCAGCAGTTCCCCAGGTTTAACCACAACTTCCCGCAGGATGTCGTTTTTCTGGGTAACTTCTATCACACCACTGTTTTGGCAGAAGATATCTTTTACTACCTCAGTCCCAGCTTCTACAAACTGACCGTCTTCTACTAACAGCAAGGAGATATCTTTATTAACTTCGTGGCTTTCTTCGGGAATCCACAAAAGGGTACCGCCCTGCACGACTTCATAACCCAGCTTGGCTTTGCCTTTTTTCTGGACTTCTACACCCGCGAATTTTAGGAAACCACCAGTGGTTGTCCGATAGCGGTCATCAATTAACTCAGCTACTACTTGACCATTTTGCACTTTTGTGCCTGGTGTAGCTCGGAGGTTAAATACTTGGTTGTTACCAGTGGAGACTAAGTAATTATTACGCCCTTGAGAACTTTGGACTGTCACCGTTGCTTGGTCTAGTACCACAGAAGCAGTGATAATTTCAATTTCCCTGGTACTCTTACCTGGGGTAGCTTCCGGCAAGCGCACCACACCGCCGTGCAAACTGGTTAACTTGGTTTCTGCTAAAACTCCATTAGAAGCGATCGCATCACCATTTTTCACCACCAATTCTGCACCAGGCGGCAAGTTATAAACTTCCCCAGACAAAATCCAAATCAAGCCACCGCGTGCGGCTGTGGTTGTGGTATTACCTTGACGGTCAGTTTTTTGTTCTGGAACAACTTCGGCAAATTGCACTTCCCCTGCTAAGTCAGAGGCTACATCTTTAACTGCTTTTTCTGTATTAGTCCGAGTTGTGCGTCCACCAAGGGCAACCTCTGCCAACAACTGACCTTGTTTTACCTTATTTCCATCAAATACATATAGTGTTGAACCTTGGGTAAGATGAACCTCTTGGTTCTCTGGGGTAACATCACCTACTTTTGTTGGCTCCAAAAGCATGACGCCATTAGCTTCAACATAGAGGGCATCTTCCCCGTGGCGGGTACGATATGTCCTGGTCTTCAGTTTGCGGGGAAGCTTGACAGTTCCATCGATTTTGGAACGAACTTGTTGTGCCACTTCTCCGGTAAACACACCACCTGTGTGGAATGTCCGCATGGTTAGCTGGGTACCAGGTTCGCCGATACTTTGGGCGGCAATAATCCCCACAGCTTCGCCCAAGTCCACCATCTTGGCATGGGCTAAACTCCAGCCGTAGCAATGTTGACAAACAGAACGTGCGGCTTCACAAGTTAGGGGACTCCGCAGCACAACTTCTGCCACCCCAGATTTTTCGATTTTCTTCGCCAAGTCCTCAGAAACTGGGGTATTGCGTGGTGCAATTACTTCTTTTGTCACCGGATGCAGCACATCTTCGGCAATTACCCGTCCCATCAAGCGGGTTCCTAGAGGGATTAAGGTTTTGGCACCTTCTGTCATTGGTCGAATGGGAATTCCTCTGGTGGTGCCGCAGTCAAATTCCCGAATAATCACATCCTGGGATACGTCTACCAAACGACGGGTGAGATAACCAGAGTCAGCCGTCCGCAAGGCAGTATCCACCAATCCTTTTCTGGCACCGTAAGACGAAATAATGTATTCCGTTACAGTGAGTCCTTCACGGAAGTTAGTTTTGATGGGTAAATCGATAATTTCCCCTTGAGGATCTGCCATCAATCCCCGCATCCCCACCAACTGCCGAACTTGAGATATGTTACCCCGTGCCCCGGAGAATGCCATCATGTATACGGAGTTCAGGGGATTAGTCTTCTTGAAGTGAACGACTACTTCATCTTTCAAGGCTTCACTAGTACCATTCCAAGTATCGATTACCTTTTGGAAGCGTTCTACCTCAGTGATTTCTCCCCGTTGATAACGGGTTTCAGTAGCGCGAATTTCTTCCTCGGCTGCCTCTAAGAGCAATCGCTTAGTTGGTGGTATCATCAAGTCATCTACACTGATGGAAACCCCTGCTTTGGTAGCGTAGCGAAATCCCAAATCTTTCAGTTTGTCCGCCATCACTGCGGTTCGCGCCGTACCATAATGTGTAAAGGCCCAAGAAATTAAATTTCTCAGTTGACCCTTATCAACCACCCGATTGCGAAAAATCATTTTTTCGTTAGTCATTAGTCATTAGTCCTAAGTCATCAATAATTAATAATTCGTAATTCGTAATTCGTAATTCGTAATTAATTCTTCAATTACGAATTACGAATTAGAAATTACGAATTAACTAGCAAGTGCTTCCTGAATGGCATTGTTATAAATAACGCGGCCAGGAGTTGTGTATATATACTGCGAAAGTACATTGCCTTTAGCGTCAAGTCTTACTCGACGGAACTTATAGAGTAATGTGCGGGTACCATCCTCGTTTTCCGTCACTTTCACGGGTTCTGTATCCGGCTGGTCTGATTCTATTTCACCGTCAAACCGCACATAGATATAGGCGTGCAAGTCAATTTGATCCTGCTGGAAAGCCATAATTACATCCTCTAGCGAAGAAAAGTAATTTCCTGCCCCTTTTGTGGCACCGGGATTTTCTGCTGTTAAATAATAGGCTCCCAACACCATATCTTGGCTAGGCGTAATGATCGGTTTACCCGTGGCTGGTGACAAAATATTGTTAGAAGCCAACATCAACAACCGCGCTTCAGCCTGACTTTCTAACGACAACGGGACGTGTACCGCCATTTGGTCGCCGTCAAAGTCGGCGTTAAATGCTGGACACACCAGAGGATGCAGTTGAATCGCTCTACCTTCTACCAAAATCGGTTCAAAAGACTGAATACCTAAGCGGTGCAATGTTGGTGCCCGGTTTAGCATTACAGGGTGTCCTTCAATCACCTCTTCCAGTACATCCCAAACACTGGGATCATTGCGGGATATCAGCTTTTTCGCAGCTTTGATGTTATTTACCATGCCGCTACGAATTAGGCGGTTAATCACAAATGGTTGAAATAGCTCAATCGCCATTTCTCTAGGCAAACCGCACTGGTGAATTTTCAGCTTTGGCCCGACCACAATTACAGAACGTCCAGAGTAGTCAACCCGTTTACCTAACAAGTTTTGTCTAAAACGTCCTTGCTTACCCTCAATAATGTCGGACAAAGATTTTAAGGGTCGGTTATTTGCCCCTACCACAGTGCGTCCGCGACGACCATTGTCAATCAAAGCATCCACTGCTTCTTGCAGCATCCGCTTTTCGTTCCGCACAATAATCTCTGGTGCCAAAATTTCTTGCAAGCGTGCCAAACGATTGTTGCGGTTAATTACCCGCCGATACAAATCATTCAAATCGCTGGTGGCAAACCGTCCGCCATCTAGTTGCACCATTGGGCGCAAGTCGGGGGGAATCACGGGAATAACTGCCATTACCATCCACTCTGGTTTGGAACCAGTAGCGATGAAGTTGTCAATTACCCGCAGGCGCTTAATTAGCTTGGCCCGCTTTTGTCCCTTAGCGTTACCAATTTCTTCGCGTAGGCTTTCCGCCTCTTGTTCCAAATTGATATCGGCAAGCAAACGCAACAGCGCTTCAGCCCCAATACCTACCTCTACGCCTTGCAGCACAGAATCTTCGCTATAAATTTGGTCTTCTATTTCCAACCACTGGTCTTCACTCAGTAGTTGTTTGTAAGCTAAAGTTTCGGCATTACCTGGACTCAGGACAACATAAGAGTTGAAATAGACAATCTGCTCGACATCCCGCAAGGGCATATCCAACAGGATGGAAATGTAGCTAGGAATACCCTTGAGATACCAGACGTGAGCTACTGGTGCGGCGAGTTTAATATAGCCCATGCGGTGGCGACGCACCCGTGACTCGGTGACTTCTACCCCACAGCGTTCACAGACAATACCTCTGTGACGAACTCTTTTATACTTACCACAATGGCATTCCCAATCTTTCGCCGGGCCAAAGATGCGCTCACAAAATAAGCCATCCATCTCTGGCTTGAGAGTTCGGTAATTAATCGTTTCTGGCTTGGTAACTTCACCGACTACTTGACCATTGGGCAATGTTCTCTCGCCCCATTGGCGAATGCGTTCAGGGGAAGCCAAGCCGATTTTTACGTAGTCAAACTGATTAGTTTGGGCAGGTCTCATATTTAGTCATTAGTCATTGGTCATTGGTCATTAGTCCTTAGTCCTTTGCTAATGACAAAGGACTAATGACTAATGACTATTGATTATTCGTCGTCTTCCAACGATTCGCGGGAAAGAGATTCGTATGTTGGTCGAGGAGGTGTGCGGCGGGCTGATTGGTCTGCCATCAAATCGACTTCCACATCTAGGGAACTGCCGTCTGTTTGGGTTTCTACCTTGTGTACGGCAATGTCTAACCCCAATGATTGCAACTCGCGCATTAGCACCTTAAAGGACTCTGGAGTTCCAGGTCGGGGAATTGCCTTACCTTTAACGATCGCATTTAACGCTTCATTCCGTCCTTGCATATCGTCAGATTTAACTGTGAGCAATTCCTGTAAGGTGTAAGCTGCACCAAAGGCTTCCAATGCCCACACTTCCATTTCCCCAAACCGTTGACCACCTTGTTGTGCTTTACCACCCAAGGGTTGCTGAGTCACCAGTGAGTATGGGCCTGTGGAACGGGCGTGGATCTTATCATCCACCAAATGCACCAATTTCAGCATATAAGCCACACCGATGGTAATTGCTCGGTCAAAGGGTTCGCCTGTACGACCGTCATACACCATGATTTTGCCTGGGTTATCTGGGTTATATACCCAATCTTTCCCTGTTTCGTCTCGTGCTTCTTGCAATTTGCCATGCACGATTCGGCGAGATGACTCTTCCCCGTACATTTCATCAAAGGGAGTAATCTTAAATCGTACTCCCAAGGTCTGACCAGCCCAACCCAAGAGGCATTCAAATACTTGTCCGACGTTCATCCGACTGGGTACACCCAAGGGGTTAAGTACAATGTCCACAGGTGTTCCATCGGGCAAATAAGGCATATCTTCCGCCGGTAATATCCGAGAAATAATTCCTTTATTACCGTGGCGTCCTGCCATTTTGTCACCAACTTGGATTTTGCGTTTTTGAGCAACATACACCCGGACTACCATATTGGCTCCTGGTGGCAGTTCATCGCCTTGTTCACGAGTAAACAAGCGCACATCAACTACGCGGCCTTTTTCACCGTTTGGTACTCGCAGAGAATTGTCTCGCACATCCCGTGCTTTCTCACCAAAGATGGCACGTAATAGTTTTTCTTCTGGCGGTTGGTCAGATTCACCCTTGGGTGTGACTTTTCCTACCAAGATATCACCAGCTTCTACCCATGCCCCAATGCGAATGATTCCCTGTTCATCCAACTGACGCAAGGCATCTTCCCCGACGTTGGGAATTTCTCTGGTAATTTCTTCTGGCCCTAGTTTGGTCTGTCTAGCTTCAATTTCATATTTTTCAATGTGAATTGAGGTGTAGACATCATCCTGCACCAGTCTTTCAGAAATTAAAATTGCGTCTTCGTAGTTGTAGCCTTCCCAAGGCATATAGGCAACGACGATATTTTGTCCTAGCGCCAATTCACCGCCTTCGGTGGAGGAGCCATCAGCCAATACCTGACCAGCAACAACCCGTTCCCCAATGCGGACGAGAGGTTTCTGATTTAAACAGGTGTCTTGGTTGGAACGTTGGTACTTGGAAAGGGTGTACTTAATTTCTGGGGTATTAGGTTTAGGACGGACGCGAATTTCTGTAGCATCCACATAAGTGACATCGCCATCAGTACGCGATACAATCACCATCCCGGAGTCTCTTGCTCCTTGGGCTTCCAAACCAGTACCCACCAGAGGACGTTCTGGCTTGAGCAGGGGTACTGCTTGCCGTTGCATGTTCGATCCCATTAGCGCTCGGTTAGCGTCATCATGCTCCAAGAAGGGAATCATGCTGGTTGCTACCGACACAATCTGTACGGGAGATACTGCTACGTAGTCCACCTGTTCTGGTGTTGTGGTGGAAAATTCTTGGCGATACCGGACTGGCACTAGTGGTCCAATTATGTGCCCAGTTTCATCTACAGGAATATCTCCCGGAGCAACCCGCAGATCGTCTTCTTCATCGGCTGTCATGTAGGCTGGAGGCAGATCAAATCTGACTCGCCCATTTTCTACAGGTCTAAATGGTGTTTCTAAGAAGCCGTACAGGTTAACCCGCGCATGGGTTGCTAAGGAGCCAATCAATCCGGCGTTGGGGCCTTCTGGTGTCTCAATGGGGCAAATGCGTCCATAGTGACTAGGGTGAATATCCCGCACGGCAAAACCAGCGCGTTCGCGGGTTAAACCACCAGGGCCAAGGGCACTTAGACGGCGTTTGTGAGTCAGTTCTGCTAAGGGATTGGTTTGATCCATGAACTGACTTAATTGGCTAGAACCAAAGAATTCTTTAATTGCTGCTACCAATGGTTTGGGGTTCACCAAGGAAGCGGGAGTTAGCACTTCCGCATCGGATACGGTCATCCGTTCTCGAATAATTCTCTCTAGGCGGTTTAAGCCCACCCGCACTTGGTTTTGCAGCAATTCACCGACGCTTCTCACCCGCCTATTACCCAAGTGGTCAATGTCGTCGATATTACCAATATCGTATTCCAGGTTGATCAGGTAATCTACGGCTGCCAAGATATCGCCAGCAGTCAACACGCGCATTGTGTCTGGGACAGAAAGGCGCAATTTCTTGTTGAGTTTGTACCGTCCAACGCGACCAAGGTCATAACGTTTCGGGTCAAAGAATCGGGAGTCTAGGAGTTGTTGTCCACCTAACACTGTGGGTGGTTCACCAGGACGCAGTTTCCGATATAACTCCATCAGGGCTTCTTCTTCAGAAAATTGCCCTTCTTTTTCGATGGTTTTTTGGAAATATTCGGGGTGGCGTAAGGCATCAAAGATTTCGTTATCTGATAACCCTAAAGCTTTTAAGAGTACCTGCGCTGAGAGTTTGCGGGTTTTGTCAATGCGTACCCAGACCAAATCGTTACGGTCTGTTTCAAATTTCAGCCATGCTCCCCGGTTGGGAATGAGACTGGCAGAATAAGTACGTCGCCCGTTTTTGTCGATTTCTGATTTGTAATAAACCCCTGGCGATCGCACGATTTGATTGACAATTACCCGCTCGGCTCCGTTAATAATAAACGTGCCGCGATCGGTCATCAAAGGCAAATCCCCAATGAATACCTCTTGCTCTTTGATTTCCCCGGTTTCCTTATTAATCAACCGTGTGGGAACATACATTTGGACGGCATAAGTACTATCCCGCCGTTTCGCTTCTTCGACGCTGTACTTTGGCTCCTTGAGTTTGTAGTTATGACCCAAAAAGTGCAGTTCTAATTTGCCCGTATAATCTGTAATAGGACTAAAGGAGTTAAGTTCTTCTATCAGCCCTTCTTCCAAAAACCAGCGAAAGCTCGAACGCTGGATTTCAATCAAGTCGGGCAACAGAAAGGCGGGTTCCATGTATGTTTCTTTAGTCATGCCTCTTCCTTTGTCAACCTGGTAAAATTTTCCCTTGGACACTGCTGTTTTACGCTTCCCACTGCTAGCTAGTGTCCTTAGCTGTTTGGGAACTCCTTCTTACACACTTGCTATTTACAGGTGTGGGCAAACGCAGCCATTAAAGCTGGAATGAGCAATTTGGACAAGGGGGTAATCGCCCATCGGGGACTCAGACGCCAAAAACCCACTATAGTCTTGATTTAAGAAGAATATACAGTTGAGATATTCCTGAGTTTTATCTACTTTCTTCATTTCCCCTCCAAAAAGCGCGTTAATTTGCTGACGCAGCTCTAGACGGTGTGTCTTAAATCCACCCGCCTATTTATACTCTCAGTGATATCCTAGATATCCTAAGACTGAGGGAATGATCCGCACCTTGTCGGCTTTGAATCAGAATCACTTCATTTTGCTGGATTGTACTCACAAGGCAATTTCATTTAACGATTTTGAATAGGTTCGATACACACCAAGCCGATGTTGTGCAATCTAGCTCAACTTGGGTTGGCACAGTTAGTCATGTGTCGAGAGCATCCGCTTGTAGAGAATTGGAGGATGGCCAAGCCGATAACAGTACGGAAAATTAGGCTCAGAAATTTTAGGTTCCTTCCTTTATCATTATGGCGCAAGCAAAATGTTTTTGAGGGAATAATATTACCATATTTTCCCTCTCTAGAGTTTTATTTTTTTTAGCACAACGGAATAAAAGAGAATTATTGCACACTTTATATTGACAGACCAAATAATTCACAGGCATTCTGGGTGGTTTGATGGGCGATCGCCTCTACCGTTTCCTGACGCAGTTTAGCTACTTGCTCGGCTACATGAAGTACGTAGGCAGGCTCGTTGCGCCTCTCGCCTCGTTTCGGAACTGGGGCGAGAAATGGGCAGTCTGTTTCAATCAGTAGGCGATCGCTACTCACCATCGCCGCAGAGGATTGGATCGCTTTGGCGTTTTTGAACGTTACCGTCCCGCTAAAGCTGATGTAGAAGCCTAAATCGAGAAACCATTGAGTTTCTTCTGGCGTTCCTCCCCAGCAATGCATGACTCCCCGCACTCTTTCTCCTTTGAGTTCCCGCCATTTTTGCAACACTTCTCTGGTTGCCACAGCAGCATCGCGGCAGTGGATAATCACTGGTAAGTTGAGTTCAGATGCGATCGCTAACTGCGACTCAAACACCATCAGCTGATGCTCATAGTTATCAGCTTTGTAAAAATCCAGCCCCATTTCCCCAATTGCTACCACACCAGAGTCAGAACTCGCTAAAGTTTTGATTTTCTCGGCTGTCTCGTGATTCCATTTCTCAGCATCTAAAGGATGTAATCCCACGGCAAAGCTGATTTCGGGGAACTCGTGCGCTATGGATTGAATGTGGGAAAACTCTTCTGGGTGAACACAAGAATGTACTAAACGTACTACTCCTGCTTCTTGCCACCGCGATCGCACTGTTGTTAGATCCGGCTGGAAACTATCAAAGTTGAGATGAACGTGCGTGTCTATCAGTTGCATTCTTGGCCCTTTGTCATTGGTCATAAATTATTAGCCCCGATCACGACTAAGGACAAATGACCCTCCGGGTGAATCTTTAACTCCTGCGATCGCTAAACTCCTCAAGAGGGACACGCCCGCTACTCATTTTAATTCGCTCATAGGACAGCCCTGCCTTGGACGGGTTGAGAGACATAGAGTAAGTGGTGTAGAAACTTTCAAGACTACACTGGCTTGCCATTACCCTTGGCGTTTCACACCATTTACAAAAACTTTGGTAACCTTTGTAACATGGTGTCTCCCTCATTCAGAAGAGGCCACTCACTCATCAATGACTATTGAGCAACTGCTTGAGTTAAAGGTTTTAGTTTATTAGCCAATCTTGACTTTTTCCTTGCCCCATTGTTTGGGTGAAGGACACCCCGCTTAGTCGCTTTATCGATTTTGGCGTAAGCCTCGGATAAGCGAGCCTGTGCTTCTTGTTTTAATTCTGGGGTAGGATTAGCTGTATAGACAGCTACAGCATTAATGTATTTCTTCATCAGCGTCTTGACTGCTGATTTGTAAGCTTTGTTACGCAGTCGGTTACGTTCTGCGATTTGGGCACGCTTGAGAGCAGACTTTGTATTCGCCACAGTCAATTCCAAAAATACTATTAATATGTACACACACTACTAGACTTACTAATATAGCATCCAAATTGCCAATGTTATAATTTCCTAAAAAAAATCTATCATTGGAAATTTGGTACTGGAGATTGGGAAAGATAGTCCTTAGTCTCCGCTCCCGAATCCTTAGTCCTTAATTTGGTGTGTCGTCAAATAAGGAAATGCGTTAAAATGAAGTACATGTAAAATGGTCACCCTAACTAATCACCTGGTTAAGCAATGTGATTGCCAATATAATCAATCTGTCCCGAAAACAGGTGTATTGTCAAAGGCAAGGAACTGTAAAGAGCTAAATTTCAGGGGTTTCAAAGTATAGAATCGATACTATATTATCGTCTCTGTACAGATGTTAACTACTAAAAGTTAGGAAAAGAAAAATTATACTCAGACCCTAACCCCTGTAAATCTGGGGGATTGGATGTGTCAATACACCACCTGCACCCCGCAAGGAGTGAGGGTAAGGGCGTAAGAGTAGCGGGAAATGGCACGCCTGCTTCCTGCCGCTAGCCAAGCCTTGGCTGGTTGGACTGAGCAATTAAGTGGCCTTCTCAAGCAAACTAGATGCTGGCAGACTTGAGAGTATCAAAAAAATCCAGGTTAAGCTAGAGAAGAGAATTAGAGTCAGCTTGCACACCCCAGTGGGTCAAGAGCAATACTAAATCTCAGGTGATCTTATTATAATTTTGGCATTGTCCTTACTCCATGCTGCGAATCATTACTCAGCAGGCAGACGTCAGAGCAGAACTACAACGGATCTGCGATCGCACCCATGACGAACAGGTGCTTCACAAAGAAGCAACGGTGCGGGAGGTTTTGCAAGCAGTGAAGCGCCAAGGCGACAAAGCTGTATTGCATTACACAGCCGAATTTGACAAACAAACCCTGAAAGCAGAAGAACTCCGAGTTACAGGTTCGGAACTAGATGCAGCCTATCAGCAGGTGTCAAAAGAGTTGTTGGGCGCGGTTCGGCTAGCTTGCCGCCAAATTGAAGCGTTTCATCGTCAGCGAGTCCCAAAAAGCTGGGTACACTTTGGCGACGATGAGGTAGTGCTGGGCAAACGCTACACCCCCGTAGATCGCGCGGGGTTGTATGTGCCTGGTGGCCGTGCCGCTTATCCCAGTACAGTGCTGATGAATGCAATTCCGGCTCATGTTGCTGCTGTACCTCACGTTGTCATGGTGACACCACCAGGCCCAGGGGGTGCAATTAACCCAGCAGTCTTGGTAGCTGCCCAAGAAGCAGGAGTGCAAGAAATTTATCGCATTGGAGGCGCACAAGCGATCGCCGCTTTAGCTTATGGCACAGAAACAATTCCGAAAGTGAATGTGATTACTGGGCCTGGTAACATTTATGTTACCCTAGCGAAAAAACTTGTCTATGGCACCGTTGGCATTGATTCTTTGGCAGGCCCCAGCGAAGTGCTGGTGATTGCCGATGAAACCGCAAATCCGGTGCATGTAGCTGCTGACTTGCTAGCCCAAGCCGAACACGATCCAATGGCGGCAGCAATTTTGCTGACGACAGATGCGGCTTTGGCGAAAAACGTGCAATTAGCCTTGGAAAGACAGCTAGTAGATCACCCACGGCGAATAGACACAGAAAAAGCGATCGCTCACTACGGCTTGATTGTCCTTGTGGAATCGCTCGAAGCAGCAGCAGAACTCTCAAATGAATTTGCCCCCGAACATCTGGAATTAGAAATCAAAGATCCTTGGGCACTCCTACCACAGATTCGCCACGCTGGGGCAATCTTTTTGGGTTACTCGACACCAGAAGCTGTAGGAGACTATTTGGCAGGCCCTAACCATACCCTGCCAACTTCTGGTGCTGCTCGCTATGCTTCGGCATTAGGGGTGGAAACTTTCCTCAAACACTCCAGTATTATTCAATACTCCCAAACTGCGCTGCAAAATGTGGCTAGTGCCATTGATGTGCTAGCGACAGCAGAAGGTTTACCTTCCCATGCTGATTCAGTCCGACGCCGAATTCAGCAAGAAGAGTGATTTGTAATGCTTAATTTTTTTTAATACTGTTGGCAAAAGTCACTCGATAGATTCCAGATAAAAGTTTGGATGGCGATGTCTGACGGTAAGCCGCTACGCGTCTACGCACGCTAATTGCTACCCTGCTTTAACGTGAATTCGACGGCTCATTATAGTGTCTGCTTAATTAGCTGAATTAAAAGACCTCTAAGAAGGTTTTACTACGCAAAACCGTCCCTCTCCGAGTCGGAGAGGGACAGACTTGAACTTTAGTTCAAGCAGGGAGAGGTTCGTCGAACTCACGTTGCTTTAATGGCACAATACGCTTGGGTTAAAAAAAATTGCTTTGTTGGGTTAAGCAAAGCGCAACCCAACAAAGCCCCGGAAATGTTGGGTTACCCTGCGGGAAGCCCCTTTGGGTCTACGTTCCTCAACCCAACCTACGCAGTTTAAGGTTTTTGGCGCTGACTGAACCGTATTGATCTATGGCACAGCCTCGAATATATAAACTAAGTAGGCAGATGGAAAAATAATTTAGTGTAGCTGCCAACAAGTTTTGCTACATACTTATGTAAAGGGTCTACTCTTTAGGAGACGAGAGCGGTGCTAAACAATATTTTGGTAGCTCTGGACGGTTCGGAAATTGGAGAACGAGTAATTCAGACTTTAGATACTTTGGCGTTGTCAAAAGATGCCAAGGTTATTCTTTGTCATGTTTTCCTTACGCCAGAGTCAGAGATGGAACTACCCGCTGATCGTCCTCAGCCAGAGTCACCAACATTTTCTTATTTTCATGTTGAAAAACAGCTGCAATCTTATCAGGAAAAATTATCAGTCCCAAGTGAGTTAGAACTGGTAACTGGTGATCCTGCCGAAGAGATTATTCGCCTTGCAAATATTTACAAAACTGACTTGATTATAATTGGCAGTCGGGGATTGATGGGGATGAAGCGAATTGTCCAGGGTTCTGTTAGCAGTCAAGTTGTGGAAGAGGCTAATTGTTCGGTGTTGGTCGTCAAAGCAAGGTAAAAATTTGTAAGGGGAAGCAATGACTATAACTACCCCAAAACTAACCTTTGAGGAATACCTGAAATATCATGATGGCACTGATACCCGCTACGAATTAGTCAATGGAGAACTAATTCCCATGAGTCTGGGAAGTGAGCAACATGGGGCGTTAACAGAATTTATCAATCTTTGTTTCCGAGCAGAAATTCTCCGGCTAAAGTTGGATTGGACTTCTAAACAAATGGTTATCGCTGTTCGTTCACCCCGTGTTGGCAGATGGGATACATCAAGGATTCCAGATGTAGTTGTGATTCCGTAGATCCACAATCTTCTTCGCTATGTTGTGCAACAACTTGGTATCTCATTTCACACTCCAGTATCCAATAACATTGGAACAGAACCCAAAAAAATAGCAGGGTTTTGTCCCTGCGTGGTTAAAATTTTGACCAAGAGTCTAGTTGTACTATTATTCCCTTATATTTGCTACTCGGGACAATAGCCTTTTTAAAAGTTTTTTTCTAATTGTAATTCGTTTGGGTATCTGTACATTTCGTCCAGATACTCCGTTTTGTACAGATACTCCGTTTTGTACAGATACTCCGGCTTGTCCAGGTGCTCCGGCTTGTCCAGGTGCTCCGGCTTGTCCAGGTGCTCCGTCTTGTCCAGGTGCTCCGTCTTGTCCAGGTGCTCCAGCTTGTCCAGTAGTATTAACCATACTCTGACCACCAGACAAATTTGCTTCTTCGGTTTCAGTTAGTGAGATAAACATTGGGGATGTTTGAGTGCTTTCCATAGTTAACCTAAATTGCCAATTATCACTTTTGAACTTTTGACAAAGCTGTTTTCACTTAAGATAACGAGAGCAAGGGCGTACCAAAATTGTTATATTCCATATCTCAACAGAGGAAATATCGGGAATTTTGGTATCTTTACTTTACTTAACTCCAAACGAATAGACAGACTTGCTTATTCGTTTGGAGTAAGTAAAGTAAAAAGAGTTTTGCTATCCACAAGTTATTAGAGAGATTGGCTTCTTCGTTGGTGCTTAATGCAGTAAAGAATGTGCTTTCGATGATTTTGGTTCTCGCTTAATTGTTGGGATTAAAGTCACGTCATACCAATTCTGTATGAAGAAGCGTCTATAGTGCAAGAAATAAAGAACTAACCGCCAAGTGCGCCAAGTACACCAAGAAATAAGAAATTAAGAGATTTAGTACAGCTTCACAAAGAAACGATATCACTCCAAAGTAATAGATTAGGACTTACGCACTGTACAAATTGATTATCTTGTGTATCAACGAAAATGCGTCGTTTCAGGCTTTTAGAAATCATCCTGGGATAAATAGCGTAGGCGTAGCCCGCCGAAGGCATCGCCTAAAAGGGGTCGAAAAATCAAGGTTTAATCCCTGGAATCCATACTCCATATTTGGGTTTTCCTGTCAATGCGTAAGTCCTATAGATATAAACGGTAAAAAAGTATATTTACTAACTTTTCTGTATTGCTACATGGTAAGCGTTCAATAATCTGGGGTAAATCGCTCACTGACAAGCCTCAAATGACGTAAAATCGTTCCCGAAGTGGTTGTCCGCCCCGATTTATTCAGCGGATGCGCTACATGTATTATACGACTATCGCTAAATAGGTCAAGCAAGTAGTTGTTTAAGAGCAAACATCTTACATAGTTAGTATTTATACAAATTTAATTAAAAATAAGTTCTTATTTATCAAAAAATCGCAGGCGTCAATCTATATCTATTGATAGATTGATATGTTGAAAAATATATGCATATCTAAAAGCTTAATTTTGTTTAAAAAAAATGTATAAGTTAAGCTACTTAACTATTAATACTGAGAAGGTAACGAAAAATCACAGAATTAAACATATAATCAAGCAAATTTAATAACATTTTTTACAGAATTTGTACCTAAAGATATTCATAAAACTTAAAACTGGGATTCTGCATTTTTGAATAAGTATTTTTATGTAAAAAAATGTAGGTTTTTAATTATTTTATATAACACTAAGTTTAATATGTATAACTTGTTTTAATACCATAACGCTTAAGTTGACTTAATTATTAATCTGAAAAAACAATTTTATTTGGGTGAATACTGGTAGTCTGAAACTAGAGCTATCGAATAGCTTCTCTAATCAAATTTAGGGAGAAAAATCATGTCTTTTTTCACTGAACTGACTCAAATTGAAGAAACCAGCCTAGTGGGTGGCGGTCGTGGCGGTGATGCCAATGGCGGTGCTGGCGGTCGTGGCGGTCGTGGCGCTCGTGGTGGCGATACCGGAGTCGTTATTGGTG
>NZ_JAIVFQ010000081.1 GCF_020829495.1 Nostoc favosum CHAB5714
TGCAAGTAATGGTGAAATAACACCACCTTGCGGTGTACCCGTCGCGCGAGTACGCGCGCCCGCTTCGCTAACAGATGTAGCAGTAAACGCCCCAGAGTCTATGACTCCAGATTTTAGCCAAGCTTTTATTTGTTGCCTGACTTTTCCTCTGATATTGAGTTTCTGGAGTAGGGCTACGTGGTTTATGCAATCAAAACATTTAGCTATATCCGCATCTAGTACAAATTTCGCCTGGTTTTGGATACAGAGTTTGATGTGTTTAATTGCATCGTGGCAAGACCTTCCTGGTCTAAAGCCGTAGGAATTTGGTTCAAAAACCGCCTCCCATTCAGGCTCTAGTGCAGATTTGACTACGGCTTGTACTGCACGGTCGTACATGGTGGGGACAGTAGGACTTGGTTTATTGTGAGGTAGGTTATTATTTTGGTGTAAACCTTTGTCCCCCCGTTGCCTCTCTAGTTTTCTTAGCTTGTGGCTCGACTAGATTTCCTCACCTACATGGATAATGAGTTGTCATTTGTTGAGGATTAAAGTGCGAACTCAACCCAGGATGGGTTACCCAACAAAAGCCAGCCATCCCTAAGTATTACTACTTGTTTTTGACTGAACGAATCGCACTACCGCCGCAGGCATCGCATAACCAACGGTAGTTGAACTTCTGGATAATTGCCCATAACATAGCGATCGCCATATTTTGTTTGTGTAATTGTCTACAAAACTTTTGACTGCTCAACCATAAGTATCTTAGTATTTTGCAGAATGGCGATTTATTTTAGCCAAAAGCAAGATGACAAATCTTTTGGAAACCGAACGCTTGATCATTCGCAGTTGGATACCCGAAAGCGATGCCGAACAAGCGTTTGCAATTTACAGTGATCCTGAAGTTACGCACTTTCTTGGTAAATCTTCTCGCGTCACAAGTATTGAGTCACAGCGTCAGCGCTTGATTGAAGGTATCGAGCGAATGCACCAACGCAACAATGGTACTGGATCTTGGGCAATTTTTGAAAAGGAAAGTACAACAATTGTGGGAACTATCCTTCTCAAACAATTGCCCGACAAAGATGGTTTACCCACTCAAGATTATGAGGTAGGCTGGCACTTGAGGCGAGCTTCTTGGGGTAAAGGGTATGCAACAGAAGCAGGACGAGTTATGCTCAACTACGGATTTAGTGTCCTGAACTTGCCAGTGATTTATGCCGTAGTGAAGCCAGAAAATCATGCTTCAATCCGTGTAACAGAACGATTGGGTATGAAGCCAATAGGGCGGACAAACAAGTATTACGGTATTGAACTACTCCTGTTCCAACTAGATGCACCTGAAGAGTAGAGGGGGAGCAGGGAGCAGGGAGCAGGGGGAGAAAGAATAACTAATGACTAATGACTAATGACTAAAAAGTGGTTCCGAATTGGGATGGTGAGTGTATTTCTTTTCTCACTCGCCTTGAGGTTTTGGGGGCTGGAGCGATTTAACACTCTGGTATTTGATGAAGTTTACTTTGCAAAATTTGGTAATAATTATCTCACGCATACGCCATTTTTTAATGCTCATCCGCCGCTGAGTCAATATATGATCGGCATTGGCATTTGGATTGGCAGTCACATTCCTTTTTGGCACGATACGGTAAATGGGCTGACAGGATCATTGCGATCGCCTTGGACTTATCGGTGGTTTAATGCCCTTACCGGCTCATTTATCCCTTTAGTTGTAGCTGCGATCGCTTATCACTTGAGTTATCGTCGTAGCTTTGCAATCCTTGCAGGTTTGTTTACAGCTTGTGATGGCATCTTTCTAGTTGAGTCTCGCTATGCTTTAAGTAATATTTATATCGTCATCTTTGGTTTGTTAGGGCACTGGTTTTTATTATTGGCATTAGATAACCAAAATCGGCGACGTTCTTTTTGGTTAGTTTTTGCTGGCATTGCTTTTGGTGCGTCAGTCGGTACCAAGTGGAATGGTTTATGGTTCCTCTCAGGTGCTTATCTCATTTGGATAGCAGCTTGGGTAATCCATTTGATACATTCTTTTCTTAATTCCAAACTCTTTTTTACATACCCTTCATTGAAGGAATCAGGAATCAGCAGTCAGGAATCAGCAGTCAGCAGTCAGCAGTCAGCAGTCAGCAGTCAGGAATTAAGTGTTAGTACTTATTCTCCCCCATCCCCCCCATCTCCCTCATCCCCCTCATCCCCCTCATCCCCCTCATCCCCCTCATCCCCCTCATCACCCTCATCATCCTCATCTGAGACACCACTACAAAACCTAACTCAGCTAAATATTTTTCACATGCTGTTTTATCTAGGAATTATCCCAGCTTTGATTTACAGCATTATCTGGATTCCTCACCTTCAACTAGATAAAACTTATGGATTTATTGCAGTACATCAGCAAATTTTGAAGTTTCACCTACAGCTAGGTGGCAATAGCCCTAACGTGCATCCTTACTGTGCTGCCTGGTACAAATGGCCGTTGATGACTCGACCAATGGCATATTATTATCAAACGGCTGAAAGTATCACTGAACCGTTACCTGTGATGGGGCCGCCTTTGCCTGCCAATGCTGGACAAGTTATTTATGATGTCCATGCAATGGGCAATCCATTTTTGTGGTGGTTTGGTGTCGCTGCTATGTTGTTTTTAGTAGGGATGCTGGTGTCACAACCCGTAATTTCTTGGGTGAAAGAAAAGCGTTTTTCAGTACCTGCAACTCTGGGTGTTGATACTTGGATTGCCTTGTATTTAGTTATAAATTATGCTGCTAACTTATTACCTTGGGTAAAAGTGACAAGGTGCGTTTTTATATACCACTATATGTGTGCAGTGGTGTTTATATTTTTAGCGATCGCTTGGTTTGTTGATCAGTGTCTTCGCAGTTATTATCAACAACTCCGGGCGCTAGGTGTCACCATTACTTTTATCATTCTGGCTGCTTTTATTTTCTGGATGCCCATCTATTTGGGTTTACCCCTCTCACCTCACGATTATAAGCTGCGAATGTGGTTCAACTCTTGGATTTGATTGAAGGGGCATGGAGCATTTGAAGAATAATAACTCCTAACTCCTAATACCATTTCTTTGTGAGGCTGCGCCAAACCCTTCTAACTTCTTTCTTTCTTTCTTTCTTTCTTTCTTTCTTTCTTTGTGTCCTTTGCGTCCTTTGCGGTTCGTTTTTCTTTATTCTTTTTTCTTTTTTGTATTTATATATGGTTTAGCGCATCTTCATACAGAATTGGTATAACTCCTAATACCATTTCTTTGTGAGGCTGCGCTAAACCCTTTTAACTATTTTCATACAGAATTGGTATAACTTATTCCTAAAGTTAACATAAGTGAGTTTGATAGATTATAGTCTGCCTAACTAGGCATAACAAAAAGACCTCTAAGAAGGTTTTACTACGCAAAACCGTCCCTCTCCGATTCGGAGAGGGTTCAAGGCAGGGAGAGGTTTGTTGAACTCACGTTAACATAGCTACACACATACAGAATTATTTAATCAGATGGTTTTCACATTTCTTATCGCTATGTAACTTTAACGGCTGTTAGACTTTTCAAAGCGCAAGCAGATGAGACTAAGGCTGCAAAACGCAACACCAGGGCATGGAAAATTAGATACTAAAACGGAATTTGACAGGGTAATGCTATATAAATTCGATGATGATGGGCATGGTTCCGTTGTTGCTGAAGAAAAATTAGAAAGCCTAGAACCATACTTAGGGCTGCATTACCCAGAGTCAGATATTCCCAAACCAGCGAGAAAATTATTTGCTGCTAATTCGATCAGAATCATCCCCGATTCTTATTCTCAGCCAGTCAAGCTTTTTCCTGTCAATAATCCAATTAGCGATCGCCCGATTAATTTAACCAACTCTATTCTCAGAAGTGCTGCTTCCTGTCATACAGAGTACTTGCAAGACCAACCACCAAGTCGAGCAATAATTCAAGTAGCCTAAGCTTGGGCTTGAAGAGGATAAGGATTTTGTTGAAATGAGCGTCTAACGCATCACTAGATAGCACGATGCGTTAGGTTAAAGCCGTAATGCACTCTATTTTATCTGTGAAAATTTAAACGTTTGCAACAAATGCTTTTCCATATATAAGAAAGGCTTAAGTATTTCTTGCAAATGTATAATCAGTTGCAGCAATCGCTTAATACTTTGCAACAAATGCTTTTCCATATATAAGAAAGGCTTAAGTATTTCTTGCAAATGTATAATCAGTTGCAGCAATTGCTCAATACTTTGCAACAATTACTCTGACATATATAAGAAAGGCTTAAATCATTGCAACAATTGTTGTAATGAACTTATGAATTGATTTGCTACCGGAAATCTCAAAATAATCTAAGGGACTTCCAAGTAAAAAAATATTCCATTGCTATTGTTCACTGTTGACCGTTGATATCATGTCCGCATAAATAGTTACGCTAACCACAGTCATTACACCCCACCCCCAACCCCTCCCCGCAAGCGGGGAGGGGAGACAAAGCGACGATTGTCGGGGTGGGGTTCTTCGGGTTTAATAAGTAATCAAGCGGACATGATATGACGGTTCACGAGTTTTCAGTCAACAGTCAACAGTCAACGACTTTAAGTGGAATAATTTATTTTTTGAAAGTTCCTTAAAGCAATTTTCACCCGTGGTAACGGCGATTCCGTTATCACTTCTTTTTTCTCTGCTCACTAGAAATTTATCTTTACAAAGACGTTACTAAAATTTAGCAACTATTTTCGGAATTTATAAATTGGATTTGTAGCCTAACTTATATCTACAAAAGCAATATTCAACAAAAATTGTCAGAAACATCACTTAACTAAATTATTTTTTGCATAAAAACAAAACTAAATGGTGATAAGTACTACAGTTGCAAAAAATAATTTTTTTGCAATGTTTCTACTTAATCTTAGAGATAATTGCCAGATTATGAATCGTTCATAAGATATTCGTGTGTCCAGAAACCTAGTTAATAATACGTATATGTCCGATTGCAATACTAAAATTGAAACAAGATATATAAAAGTAACTACTGCTAAGTACTTAACATCATTTCAGCGTAAATTGCTGCTAGTAAGTTTAGAAAAAGATTTACCTGAATCTTACCGACAACGTATTGAAATCATGTTGTTGGCAGATGAGGGAAAATCCCAAACAGAAATTTGTCAAATTTTGGGGTGTTGTCCAGCAACAGCAAGGCATTGGATGCACATAGCCCGGACAGGGATGGCGCACCAATGGCAAGATTGCCCTATTGGTCGCCCGAAGGCAATAAATGACGAGTATTTAGAACGTTTAAAAGAACTGATTAAAAGTAGTCCCCGCGATCATGGCTATGCTTTTCGGCGGTGGACAACAAACTGGCTAGGGAAACATCTAGCGAAAGAATTTGGGATTGAGGTGAGCGATCGCCATATTAAGCGACTGCTCAAACAGATGGGATTATCCACACTACCAAAACCCAGCAATTCTGAAGCAAACAGTAATGAGCAGGCTAAGAGTTCCAAAATCTTCATTAGTGACCTGAAATCGGCAGCTATTCCAGATGATTCCGAATTTTTGTCTTTGAACTTCGCAAAATTAGGAAACGATTCAGACATTTATGGCGCAAGATATATCCGCTCAGTTGGTTTCTCTAGAACAGTTCAACAATACTCTGGGTTATTCTCTTTCGACAGAGGAATTTCAACAATGTCTTCAACAAGTTAAGTTTATCAACCCGAAAGTCGGCAAATTCTGGCAAGGAACTGATGCTCAACCAGGAATCTATATTGCGATCGCTGGTAAGGTCAGGTTGCTAGATAACGCCGATGAGTTAATCGCCACTGTAGAGGCAGGTGACTCATTTGGGGAATTTACCTTGTTGAAGGAGGTTGACTTTAGACCTTACACTGCAAGGGCTTCAGTCAACTTACAACTATGCTTTGTTCCAGGTGAAGTGCTATGGCCATTAATGGCTAAATATCCTCAAATTCGGAAGCATTTGTGGGCTAAGGCGCGATCGCGTAACCCCCAACAGGTGGACTCGGATAACACTCCAGTACTGCCATCTGACTCAAAACGGCTGCATGAAACGAAGATTTTGTCAACGCCAGCAGTAAAGCCACGCGAGAAAAAGATTAGCAAAGCCTATTTTCCCAACTCCACGCAGCGAGCGGGGCATTTATTACAGCGTGTGATTCGGCGCTATCCGTTTTTTGCCCAACAGAGTGGATCAGATTGCGGTGCAGCTTGTTTAGTGATGGTGTCTCGTTATTGGGGGAAAAACTTTAGTGTCAATCGCCTGCGGGATATCGCCAATGTTGACCGCAATGGCTCATCACTGCGGGGGTTATCGGCGGCGGCGGAAAGTATTGGTTTTTCCACGCGACCTGTTAAGGCGAGTCTTGACCAATTAGCGAAGCAAAAATTGCCTGCGATCGCCCATTGGGAGGGCAAACATTACATTGTTGTCTACGAAATTACGCCCAAACACGTCATTGTAGCCGACCCCGCCATTGGGCAATGCAGCCTCAGCCACGCCGAATTTAAAGCCAACTGGACTGGTTACACATTGCTGCTGCAACCGACGGCTATGCTAAAGGATACCAAAGAGACTTCTACTCCTTTTTGGCAATTCTTTGAATTAATGAAGCCTCACTCCTTAGTGATGCTGGAAGTGTTTGTCGCTTCCTTATTTATCCAAATTTTTGGACTTGTTACTCCCCTATTCACGCAGTTAATTTTAGACCGCGTAGTGGTGCAGCGTTCTGAACTAACCTTAACGGCGGTGGGGTTAGGGTTACTAATTTTTAGTTTATTCCGTGTGGCGATGACAGGGTTGCGGCAATATCTGTTAGATCACACGGCGAATAAGCTCGATTTAGCACTAATTGTAGGATTTATTCGCCATACTCTGCGGCTACCCTTGAGTTACTTTGAGTCCCGTTATGTGGGGGATATTATCTCTCGTGTACAGGAAAACCGCAAAATTCAACGCTTTCTCTCCGGTGAGGCGTTATCCATCCTGCTGGATTTAGTCACTGTCTTTATCTATTTAGGATTGATGTTTTGGTACAGTTGGCAAATGGCGTTGCTAGTATTGGTGATTGTACCGCCTTTTTTCCTGCTGGCATTGATTGCCACACCTTTTTTACAAAAGATTTCTAGAGAAATATTTAATGCTGTTGCTAATGAAAGCAGCTATCTGATTGAAGCCCTTTCTGGTGTGCGAACAGTTAAATCCACAGCAGTAGAACAGACAGTGCGTTGGCATTGGGAAGAGTTATTAAGTAAAGAAGTAAAAACTAACTTTTCCGGACAAATTATCAGCAATCGCTTGCAAATATTCAGCAACACAATTGAAGCAGTGGTAACTACCATCTTGCTGTGGTTTGGGGCATACCAAGTAATTCACAACCAGCTAACCATTGGGCAATTGGTAGCATTTAATATGTTGCTGGGAAATATTATTAGACCCTTCCAACGATTAACAGTTTTGTGGAATCAATTGCAAGAAGTGGTGATTGCCGTGGAACGCATTAATGATGTGTTAGATGCGGAACCAGAAGAGGATTTGCAGCATCAGGCGCGGCAATCTTTACCACCCATTCAAGGTAACATTCGCTTTGACAACGTGACATTTCGCTATCACCCTGAAGGCGATATCAATATTTTAGAAAATCTCAGTTTTGAAATACATAGTGGGCAAATGGTTGCCCTGGTGGGACGGAGTGGTTCAGGGAAAACCACGATTTCTAAGCTGGTTTTGGGGTTATATCCCCCCACAGATGGCAAAGTGTTGATTGATGGACAGGATATTAGCAGTCTTTCATTGCGTTCTCTACGCGAACAAGTTGGCGTAGTTGACCAAGATACCTTTTTGTTTGGCGGAACGATTCGGGAAAATATTAGCTTGGCACATCCTGGGGCAACTTTGGCAGAGATTATTGAGGCGGCGCGATTGGCGGGTGCTGATGAGTTTATTAAAAAGTTGCCTATGGGTTATGAAACCCAGATAGGTGAAGGAGGAGGGATGTTATCTGGAGGACAGCGACAAAGAATTGCGATCGCTAAAGCATTGTTAGGCAATCCCAAGCTGTTGATTTTGGATGAAGCGACTTCCCATCTGGATGCAGAGTCAGAAAGGATTATTCAGACAAATTTAAACACAATTCTCAAAGGCAGAACCACCTTAGTAATTGCCCATCGCCTTTCAACTGTGCGGAATGCAGATTTGATTTTAGTCCTGGATCGGGGCGTCTTAATTGAGAGTGGCACTCACCAAGAGTTGATGGCGAAGCGGGGACATTATTTTTATCTCAATCATCAGCAGATGGATGTTGCGGGGTGAAAAAAGAGGACAAGGAGGCAAGGAGAATTGGGGGCAAGGGGAAGAGGACAAGGATGACTCGAGACAATAGACCTTTTGTATGAATCAAATTATGAACAGCCATAACACCATTTATTTGTGCGGCTGCACCAAATTTTCTTTCTTTCTTTCTTTCTTTCTTTCTTTCTTTCTTTCTTTCTTTCTTTCTTTCTTTCTTTCTTTCTTTCTTTCTTTCTTTCTTTCTTTCTTTCTTTCTTTCTTTCTTTCTTTGTGTCCTTCGCGCCTTTGCGGTTCGTTCCTCTTTTCAAATATTTATGCAAGAGGTCTAATTTTCTTGTCCCCTTGTCACCCCACTCCCCACCCCCAAAATTCAAAATTGACATCAGGAAAAATCATGCCAAACACATTAAATGGAAGGATTCAAACCCAAATCTATGAGGTAGAACAGGGCAAGGAAATTTTTAGAGAGCAAACACCAGCCATATCAACTGATGATTGGGCTTACGCAACCAAGGATTTACTTGATAGCTTGCCCCAAGTTTGGACAAGGGGATTGCTGTATTTTTTGGTGGTATTTGTGTCGATCATTTTACCTTGGGCGATGCTATCTAAGGTGGATGAAACGGGTACGGCAAGAGGGCGACTTGAGCCAAAGGGAAAGACGGTTAGGTTGGATGCTGCTGTGGCAGGTACTGTTGCCGAAATTCGGGTAAAGGAGGGTGATTCGGTTAAAGTTGGGCAGACTTTATTGGTATTGGAATCGGAATTAGTTAAGGCAGAATTGCGGCAGGCACAGGAAAAATTGGAGGGACAATTAAATCGACTTTCTCAGTTAAATTCATCTAAAAGTCAGTTAGTCGTATCTTTGACAACTCAACAGCAACAAAATCAATCTCAACAGTTAGAAAAGCAGGCTCAGATTGACCAAGCGCGACAGAATATGAATGCTCTGAGGAATTCTTATGATTTACAAAAAGACGAAAAATTAGCTCAAGTCAATCAAGCACGGCAAACTCTTGAGCATAGTCAAACAGCTAATAAGTTAGTAAACAGTAGTTTAGCGAGTACCGAGCGGGAAGTTGAACGTTATCGCAGTCTTTGGCAGTCAGGAGTTGTTCCAGAAATTAATGTTGTGCAAAAGCAAGATATAGCTAAAGATAAGCAACAGTTATACGAACAAAATAAGTCAGATATTCAGCAGGCTAAACTACGTTTGCTAGAACAACAGAGCAGTTATGAGCGGACTATTCGGCAAGCAAATGCAGATATTCAACAGGCACTATTGCGATTGAAAGAACAAGAAAGGAGTTATCAGACGTTGACTCGTTCTGGTAAGTTAGCTGTACTAAAAATTGATGAACAACAGAAGAATTTGGAGACAGAAATTACTACGCTTCAGGCAGAAATTGCTCAAAGTAAGAGTCAGATTGTCTCGTTAAAGTTTCAGTTAGGACAACGAGAGTTAAGAGCCACCGTCAATGGTAGAGTGTTTCAGTTACCGATACAACGGGCTGGCTCTGTAGTGCAGCCGGGAGCAATGATTGCGGAGATTGCACCCCAAGGTTCGCCTCTAATAATTCGGGCACAAATGGCGACAACGGAGAGTGGTTTTTTGCGAAAAGCGTTGCCAGTAAAGCTAAAGTTTGATGCTTATCCGTTTCAGGATTACGGAATAGTGGAAGGAGAATTGTTAGAGATTTCTCCTACTACCATAGAGGTGGAAACATCTAATGGAAAGGTGGCAGCTTATGACTTAGAAATTGCCTTAAAACAAAATTGTATTCCCTCGGCTAATAAATGTATTGCCCTGCGTCCTGGGGATACGGCGACAGCTGAGGTAATTGTGCGCCAGCGTCGGATTATTGATTTTCTGCTTGACCCGTTTAAGCAGTTGCAACAGGGTGGGGTGAAATTGTAGAAAACCCAACCCCCTTCCCTACGTCTAAAGGACATGGGAATTGAGAATGTAGAGACTTTACATGTAATATCTCTACATCCAGCTAATAAGTCATGCTCTCATGTTTAATTTTGCTAACCAAATTTAGGATAAATATCATGTCACAACCTATCACCATTACTAACGAAGAGATTCTTCACCAAGTTAAGATATCTTGTAAAATTCCTGAGATAGTTGAACAGATTGTTACTCGCAAGGTGATTATAGAGGCTGCTGAGGAAGCTGGGATAAAAGTGGAGGTTGAGGAACTTCAGAAAGCAGCAGACCAAATACGGTTAGCCAATAAACTCGATAGTGCTGATGATACCTGGAACTGGTTAGAGAAACATGGTTTGTCTATAGATGATTTTGAAGAAATCGCTGACATTAGTCTCATTTCTGGGAAGTTAGCTAATCATCTTTTCGCTGATAAAGTTGAACCCTCTTTCTTTGAAAACCAACTAGATTATGTTGGCGTGGTGATGTATGAAATTGTTCTGGATGATGAAGATTTAGCCATAGAACTCTTCTATGCGATTAAGGAAGGTGAGATAAGTTTCTATGATGTTGCTCACAAATACATTCAGGATACAGAATTACGCCGAAAAGGTGGATATTTGGGAATAGTGTGTCGCCAAGATTTAAAACCAGAGATTTCTACTGCTGTTTTTGCTGCTAAACCGCCACAGGTTATTAAACCGATAGTGACTTCTAAGGGAGTACACTTGATTTTAGTAGAGGAACTGATTCAACCAGACCTAAATGAAAAATTCCGCAAAAATATCATTTCAAACTTATTTTATCAGTGGCTTAACCAACAAATTGAACAGTTAAAATAAGTAAGTTAACCTAATTACAGATCAAATATTTTGATGGTGGTAGTAGCCATCAAATGCTATAGACCCAGATTGGGTTTTTGCAGAGTAGTGTACTACAGAATTTTTAATTTTTTTTAGGTTTAACTAAGTAGATCACTGTACTAGTCAATTTATATTTCGACTTTACTATCCAGATGGTTTTGTTTAACTAAAAAATACCTGCATCTTCAGCAAACTGAGATGCAGGTATTTTTTAGTTAAACTCTGAAAAGAGTCAATCTACAGCAATCCCTTAGAAACTGCATAACCAACAACAAAACCAGCAACAAACAACGTCGGAGTGATACCACCTTTAGTGATATCCAGTTCGGTATCGTTCAAATCACTCATAAAGCTTTCAGAACCATCGAACAATTCAGCACCAGCAGGACGTAGATTAGAGATGACAATGTTAGCCATTGTGAAATTACTCCTAAGTAAAATTTTTCTAGTTGGAATTAGACTTTTAATTTTTCTATTCCATAGATATAATAATGTTTTATTTAATTTATTATTTCAAGGTTTGTATCACTAAAGACTGTGCCATAAATAATGCATTTATAGCTTTGTTTGTTGCAAAAGTGACTACGTGATTTTTGTCAAAATAAAAATTTTATATTTATTTGCATAAAACACCCTATATTTTATGACATATATAAAACATTTATGACCTTTTTTATTCTTAATTGCTTACTTGGTTAACACAAATTAGAAAAAACAATAAAAAATCAGTCCAAGAATCCTCTTAGACTGAACGATAAAAATTTAGGGCTATTTCATTCTGGCGTAGCAGCAAACCCCATGCTATTCGCTACAATCTGTGTCACTCAGGTAAGATGTGTCACAAACTACGCGATCGCTTTCCACAGCCGCTCTTAAATCTACTCTCTGGTCAATCCCTGACAGTCGCAAACACTCTGCGTTGGCATCCAAACTCTAGGCTGATCAACAGATATTAAATGGTTCCATTGCCAAAAATGCGTAGGCGTTGGCGTAGCCTCTCCAAGAGTTGCCCGTCGTAGACATCGCATCAATTAAGTCAATTTCATGAGTTTGATATACTCATATTGTACTTACCAAGCTGATTCCTAGTTATGAGGTAACATGACCACGCCGATATCATCTAATGCAGAAACGGTAGAAACCAAGCGACAGAACTTCAACATTACTCCAGAACAAGAAGCAAAACTCAACTGGCTACGTGATGCGATCGCAGCTCCTAATACCAAAGAAACAATCTGCGTTCCATCGATCTAATGGTTACTCTCAAGCGCCAGATGCGTCCAGGCACTCAACTGTTTCTCCATACCCCAGAAGGGCAAGTCCGCCTACTTATCCCAGAACTTGAATCTCCCCAAACAGGCGACTGGCAATATCTGGTGGAACGCCCTCACCCTTGGCGGCGGCAACTTTACATCAAAGGGCGAAAACTACTTGCCTCGACTGTGTGGCAGGATATGATTGCTAACCAGATGTCAATAGAAGAGGCAGCAGATAATTGGAACCTCCCCCTTGCTGCGATCGAGGAAGCTATTCACTATTGCCAAAGTCACCAAGAACTCTTGAAGCTTGAAGCAGAAGAGAAGCGTTACCGCCTCGAACAACAAGGAGTCTCCCTTGAGCCTAAAACTACTCATTGATGAAGACTCCCAGGCAAAACGTTTAGTTAATTTGTTATGGAGTGCTGATCATGATGTTAGTTAAAGAAGCCGAGAAAGTATTAGACGCGGTGACATGACCAAAGTTTATTTAGACACAAGTATTTATAACCGCCCCTTTGATGACCAAACACAGCCAAAAGTATTTCTAGAAACACAAGCTGTCATCTTAATTTTACAAATGGTCGAAGCAAAATTAATAGAATTAGTTAGTTCTTCAGTTCTAGAATATGAAAATAGCCGTAACCCATTGACTGTAAACCAACAGTCAATGGAGCGATACTTACAAATAGCTACATTGAGAGTATTACTAGATGAAAATATTAGAGGGAGAGCAAAACAACTAGAACAACAAGGGATTAAAGCCATTGATGCTCTCCACGTTGCTTGTGCCGAAGCTTCTCAAAGTGATTATTTTATCACTTGCGATAAAAGATTAATCAATCGCTGTCAAGGTTTAACACTCAAAGCAATTAACCCCACTGATTTTATTTTGGAGATAGAAGATGACAATTAAAGTTATTAACGAACAGCAAAACTTACAAGAAGTAATACAAGTTTTACTGACACATTTAGAGCCATCCAAGGTGATGAAATTTTGGGCAGCTTGTAAATTAGGCAAAGGTGATTATTTACAACTAAAAGAAAAGCTATTTGCTCAAGATAATGTTGATAGTTTGTATGAAAAAATTAAAGCCTATCAAGATATGTAATGAAACATAGATGAGTCATTCTGAACGGAACGGAGTGTAGTGTTCGCGCAGCGTCTCGTAGAGAAGAATCTCACAATATGTTTCATTTCGCTTAAATGACACATTTAGGATTTATGCAAGAGGGTCTATTCTTTTCCGGAGATGTCTAATAAATATCTTCTGAATTGGCATTAAGATATGAACGATGTAATTCGATTCCCAAAGAAGAAAATTGTTCACAGATAGCCTGCATTCGCCCTTCAGTTGAGTTATCTTCTTGATACCAAACTGTCAGCAACCCATTCGCCACAAGCTGACAGCGATTCATGCCAAAACTTTCTTGAACAGCAAATTTTTGGTCTGGTTCTTCTGCCAACCCCAACCCTAGTGCTAGTTGTTTGGTAAATAAAGGAATTTCTGACTTAAAATGCAATTGGTGTTCTTGATAAACAGTTTTTAAGACTTGCCTAACAACTTCATAGTCTCTCTTGTCAAAGTAAAGCACCCCTGAATCGTAGCGTTGGTATTCTTTGGGATTGTACAAAACCTTAAAGCTGAAGGGAATTGCTAACTCATTCAGTCCTTGTGTTAAATTCCTCATCACTGCCACAGCACCTTCAGGAGTTACATTGATATAAATTCGTACAATTACAGGCTGAATTTTCACATCTTCAATACGACTAAAGCCTGCATTGCCAACGGCCATGTAAAAGCCATTTTGTACTCGATTCTTTGGCATCCGAATAGCGACAGAATCACCTACCACAGCTGCCACTTCAGTAGGTTGAAGATGGTTATTCCGTTCAATATGCAGTCTCAAACCGCCTTTAGTCACGGCTAAACTGCCATCACTTTCTTCTCTCAAAACAAACCAACCAGGGTCAAAGTAGCCGTCTCCAAAATTACTTTCATGCAATCGCTTATAAAATCCCATATCTACCCCTAAAACAGTATTATTCTCCAAATCTAGGGGCAAACCATTTTCTTTCCTATCTAGTGCCAACGTACTTTGCATAGAACCGTTGTAATAGATACCGTAAAGAAAACTTCGCAATTGTAGACTCAGATATTTCTGTTGCATCTGAGTTGGCATCTTCTGAAAACGTTCAACTGCCTCAGATGGTAATTCTAAAGATTTGTAATCTGGATGGTGGATGGAGAAATCAGATTTTATCTCAATCTTCCGAACAATGTCTTGCAGAACATCTAGTAATTGCCCAGCTAAACCAGTTTCTACCTGAGTTTGAAAAGAATTTAATAATTGCATAACTACTTTAGTAATAACAAAATGATTTAAACAGTAAAACTACTCAGGTGAGTTAATTCAACAGCAGCAGCACCAAAAATTGTTGGCATCGATTGTACAGGACGAGTTAATAACGTCTTAGCAACCTGAAGCATAGCAATCCCCATATTGCCAAAAGATTTTTGATATTGAATCATCGCCTGAATCTGTTGAATCAAAGCAAAACCCGTAAATTGCACCACCCTCTGCAAAAAATCAGGGCGGTGTTTTAGAATTTCTGGAAAAGTGTTTAAATAAGCTTGAGTTAATGTAGCAATTGAAGGCTGAAGTAGTTCTAAAGGTGTTATTGCCAAGCGTAGAGATTCTTCAATACTCAAAGAATTACTGATAACCAAGCTAGTAAGCCAGATTTGTACATAGCTGCCAAGAAGTGTTCCCAAATCAAAAGCTGGATCTCCCCAAGCCGAGCGTTCCCAATCAATTAGCCGGACAATATTATTACTGGAATTCTGCCAATCTTTGTACAGAAGAATATTATTTAGTTTCAAATCATTGTGAGTGAGACAAGAGGGTGTTACAGCATTACCCAATTCAGCGATCGCCTGCCCCAAGCTATCATAACGTTGATATAGAGCAAAAAACTTTAACCCATCGCCAGGAACTAGACCAAAAATTTCCGGTTCAACCCGTTCTAATCCCCGAACTAAATGTGATACTTGATCAGCCATTAAATTATCTGAATTTTTAGAAAAGAATTCCTGATATTCTTGGCGGTTGAAAGTATCACGATGGATAGTCCCTAAAATATTACCAATTGCCGTAGCGATTTCTGTAGGAAAGCTATTTTCCTTGGTGTAGAAATCCATTAAATCCCGATAATCATCCAGATATCTAAAGACAATAATGGAATTCTCGGCATCAAAATGCAGTACCTCTGGCAAAAATAAGCGGTAGTTGTCAAAGTTTGGAAATCGTTGTAAAAATTCTTGAATTCGCCACTCACTTAAAAATTCACCAGCCGCTTTCCCTTCCTGATTGTGTCGTTCTTGTTTAACAAGAAGCTTGCGATCGCCTGACAAAGTAACTAATAAATTAAAATTTTTAGCTGCAATTGGTTCTACCTGACTGGGTGGTTGGTTGGAGTGATTACATAAACCATCTGCAACTAAATAATCGAAAACATTATGAGAATTTAATAAAAATGTCATAAGCTCTGAATGGATGAACTATCTATTATTTGTATGCCACCATAAAATCATTATTTTTTGGTAACAGTTGATTACGATAGCAAGAAAAGTTTGATGCCACTATAATCAGTAAACCAAGTTTCCGAGAATATGCGATGTCTACGACGGGCTTTGCCTACGCGTTTTTATTGTGTAAGGGATTTCCAAGAAATAAATTACGAACCACTCCAGACGCAGAGAACACAGAGAGAGGAGAAATAGAGGGGGTTTTTGCGTCAGTTTTGGGATATTTTTTTATTTGGAAGTCCCTAATCAACCTTAAGTAATTTATGGATATAATCTAACTAGTTTTCAATTCTCAAAATACCTGCTTCTTTTTCGATGCGGTCTAAAGCTTTCTTCACCCGAAAAATAACTCTCAAATAAGCTAGTTGACTATTCCAAGGTGAACGAGGTAATAGGATTGGTTGAGAGTCAGTAACAGTTGTATTTTCTGAAGGGATATCAGTAGAGATATTATTCATAGAAATGGTATTTTGCAGTTTTTAATTACTAGAACTAACTAAAGATGATGCTAGATTTGGTTCTTCTTCCCAACCTTCTGGCCATTGAATGCGATCGCTAGTAAAATGAAGTGGATCGTTTTCAGGCCAAGGGGTATTAATCGGTTCCTCAATCAAAGCAAACTCGCCGTTATCAAAGGGATTCCCATCTGCACGACGCTGGAGATATACGCGCTCCCGAATACCGCCTTTTTCCTGAGTCAGGGCGCGATGATGACAGTAAGGATTATTACCTCTCTTATCAAAGAAAACGTGAGCAGTCCAACTGCAACCACCACGACAAAGTTCGGCAAATTCGCAAGACTTACAGAAACCCCACAAATGTTCTGTTCCTTTGGGAGTACCAGCCCCCAAATTAAACCGCAGTTCCTCGGTTTCTTCAATAATTGTCCGCAGTGAATAGTCGCGGATGTTACCTCCAGTGTAGGCGGTAGTAGGGAGTGAGGGACAACCTTTAATCGCACCATCTGCTTCAATGCCTAAAGCAGACAATCCAGCGCTACATCCCTGCCAAAACGACCAAGCATCCCCTCCGCGCAACAGTCGCTCATAAGGCCCGTAATAGCCGATATTATTTCCCGGTTGTACCTGCACTCCTTCTCGCTTTGCCCGTTGAGCAACACGAGCAATCATAGGATATACATCTAGTAATTCATAAGGTTGCAGCAGAATCTCACTATTATCTGCTGCATTTCCCATCGGTACAGTCAACTGAATTTGCCAAGCGAAGATGCCGGCATCGCGGAGATGCTCGTAAATACGAGGAAATTCTGGTGCAGAGAGACGATTGATTTGAGTGTTGCAGCCGAAAGGAATTCCTGCTTCCTTGAGATTGCTCATGGTCTTAAATGCCCATTGCCACGAGCCTTGTCTACCACGGATGCGATCGTGAGTTGCTTCTAAGCCATCAACTGAGACAGATACCACGCTAATTCCAGCTTCCTTCATCCGGCGTGCTGTCTCCAGAGTGATACCATAACCCCCAGTGGTCATACCACATAACATCCCAGCTTGGGTAATTGCTTGGGCAATCTCCAGCCAATCAGGACGCAGAAATGCTTCACCACCAATTATGGTTACTTCAGTGATTCCCACTTCCGCCATTTGTCTAACTAAATCAAGGGCTTCTGCTGTAGAAAGTTCATTCGCCCTTGTATGACCAGCACGAGAACCGCAGTGCTGGCAAGCTAGATTACACTTTAATGTAATTTCCCAAACTGCATAACTAATTCGGCGATAAGTCATTAAAATACCCTCTATTAAGTTATCTGCAAAGGGACGGATATATCTTTATCCGTCCCCAAAAATCTGAACTGTCATTTAAGCAACAGAGGTTTCCTAACTTATGTCATCTATCCGAATAACTCCATACAGCAGTTGGTAGGGTGGCCAAACAGGAAGTCCATATAGCCCTGGTATACTAGTAGGCTTCCCAGTAATTGATGAATCGCCACCAAAAACGGCTTCTAGTTCTTTTTGATTTAAATCCTTGAGTTCACCGTCGCCAGCAGTTGACTCCAACAATTGAGCCGTATATTCTTCAAACTCTTCTTGGGTGAAATCATAGCCAGCGTCTTTGACAACTTGGCTACATTCATCCTTACTTGTAACCCCTTGCATTTGATTACGAAAAGCTTCATCACTTGCTAGCCTTGCATAAAAGGCTTGAACATTTTCTACAGACATAATTTTCTCCCGAAATTCCTGAAATTACTATCTATCAAAACAGCTAACTTATACCCAAACTGGTCTTGGAGGTTTAGGTCGAACAACTACTCCATAAATTGGCTGGATGTATGGTCTGAAATCGGAACTAATTCCACCAAAAACAGCAGTTCAAGAACAGCTTGCTTCCTTCATTCTTAAAAATACTAATTAGGCAGTCCCGGAAATATCTGACTGAATAACTCCATAAGCAAGCTGGGAACCAGGTGGCTTATGTGGACAATCAATAGGTGGCCAAACAGGAAGTCCATATATCGGCTGTGCTACTATAATATCCTTCGCCGGAATTGATGAAGCCCCACCAAAAACGGCTTCTAGTTCTTTTTCATTTAAATCCTTGAGTTCATCTTCGCCAGCAGTTGACTCCAACAATTGAGCCGTATATTCTTCAAACTCATCCTGAGTGAAATCGTAGCCAGCACTTTTAACAACTTGGCTATATTCATCTTTACTTGTCACTCCTTGAATTTGAGCGCGAAAAGCTTCATCATTTGCTAGCTTTGCATAAAAGGCTTGAACATTTTCTAGGGACATAATTTTCTCCTGAAATTATTTAACTACAGACGTAGCTTTGCTTAACTAACAGTCGGTATCGCCACCTTAACTAGTAATTCAGATGCGTTGTAGTTATCTGTAATAACTTGCGGGCAACGCATACAAGCTGCCTTACCTTCTTGCTGCCACCACCGACAATCTCGGCGTATGGAACAAGGTGGTAGTTCTTCTGCTACTGGTGGTAACTTTTCTACAATTCGCATTGCTAGACGGCAATCTTGTCCATCAAAATGCTGACAACTTTTAGTAGCACAAGGTGCTGCCGTCCGAAAAATTTCGGCAGGTGTAATTGGACTAGCTTTTGCTATTAGTTCATCCGTAATAGGTTGGGGCTTTTTGAGATAAGCTACACGGGGTTCTGTCACTGTCCCACCGACTACACCAAAGACAACACTATTCACAGATTCGGGTCTAGCACTCGGACAAAGTGTACTTTTATTAGCAGCAAATTCTTCCATCAATTGAGCCTCCAAGAAGGATAATTTTTTTAGAAGGCTTCGGGTTCCTGGTAGATGATTCCTGTAGTAGTAATAATAGGAAACGCTATACCACCTGCTATATTTGTGGCTTCTGTATCAGACAAACCTAACAAGGCATCTTCTGAATCTAAACTTTGGTTCCGTCGTTCCACCGCATTTTTTACGGCATCATCAATTAGATCGTTAATTTCAAGCTTACCGTTATACTTTCTTTCCATGCTTATTCTCCTTTTAATCTTGACATTATTAGGCTTAACTACTGAACTAAATTGCCTAATTATGTCCTCATTTTAATAGAAAGGAAAGCTAATCACTCTATCGTTAAGACTCTCAATGAGACATAAATAAAACTTTTATGTCACTAAATAAAAAGGTTTTAAATGTCCTCTTTTTAGGGAGAGGTATATATTAGGGATTTACAATAAATTACGAACCACAGAAACACAGAGAACACGGAGAGAGGAAAAATAGAGAGGATTTTTGGTGAGTTTTGGGATATTTTTTTATTTGGAAATACCTTAATTAATCAAGTCATATATAGCAATCCAATTTGATTTATGAACTTCTTTGCTTGGTGCGCTAAACGAAGCGCAAACGCGATAGGCAGGGAGTATGGAATCAGCCTTTTCGAGTTGAGGGCGAGTTTTTTCACGCAATCAAATAGGAGTCCTATACTTTTGCATACCAATGCAAATTGAATGTTTCGGTTAATTATGGGCATTAACTATAATATTTATGTCCCAAAATTATTGCCATTATATGATTTATAAAATGTAAATATGTCAAGCAAAATTTGGCGTTTATAGCGCTAGATACTTATACCGCCACTACCCCTCGTTCAGAACTTCTCGCCTGACAAACAAAGCTCGATAAACAGGTTCACCCTTTTTTTGCGTACCTATTTCCCGTTCTGTGGGGACTGGTAGCGGGTTTTCAGCTAACCATTCTTCTGTACCAACTTTCTGATAAGCTGGATGAGCGGCAAAGCGATCGCGCATTTCCACGGCGACAAATTCCATATCTGATTGCAGAAATACAACTCCCCCAACTGCAAGATAATTAGCTAATTCTGCCACTAGTTCTGGTTGCACTACACGACGTTTAGCATGGCGGGTTTTAAACCAAGGATCGGGGAATTGAATTGTAACGCGTTGTAAACTTCCTGGAGGCAGGGAAGAGAAAACTGAGTGCAATGAGTTATTCACATTGCAAAATAAGTAGTGCAGGTTTGTCAAACCTAACTCAGAACGTAACTTATTCGCCTCCACCACCAGAGGTTCCCGAATTTCCAACCCAAGAAAATTCCAGTTGAGTTCTATTTGAGCCATATTCACCAAAAACTGTCCTTTAGCGCAGCCAATATCTAAATGTAGCGGTTGATTTGGCTTTGCATAAATTTTTTCCAAGTCTTGGGGACTTGCTGGTGTTTGATACTTTTTACCAAGTGGATTAACATGCTGGCGGACTCGGACTGCTGCCAAAATTTTTTCTCCTTTATGTGAAAATATCCTGTTGATTCTGATACTAATTTCTGCGAATGTTCGTTTAATTACATCTTGGAAGGCTTTATCCAGTTCTGCTCTTTGTCTAAGTAGAAATGATAAACTATGGTTTTATTTTTCAGACCTTATTTAGTGACAAGTTTAGTAAATAACGGTTATAAAAATAAAGCCAATTTAAATTGTTGCCTTAAATTTACTCCGTCATCTTTCAATTTAAGTAATTCTGCACTAAGAAACCTTTTACTTCACTGCTCTTGTTAATTAGGTAGAGCTTATAAAGTGTAAATTATTATACTCTTTTTTTACTAGATATTTGGGTTAGCTTTCCAGGCAAAAAATAGGCAATATATGCTAGAATTGTATCAAATAATGGCAATTATTCAAGAGCAATTTAGAATAATTTTGCGCTTTGTTGAGTAAACAAGCTAAAATCTACGATTTTTGGAGATTTTTAGGTTATGACAACCTCACAGGAGAGGATTATCCCGATAGACTTGCGAACCGAAATGTCGCAGTCTTATCTGGAATACGCCATGAGCGTGATAGTGGGTCGGGCGTTGCCAGATGCCAGGGATGGTCTAAAACCTGTGCATCGTCGCATTCTCTACGCAATGCACGAGCTAGGTCTGCTCCACGATCGCCCTTTTAAGAAATGCGCCCGTGTGGTGGGGGAAGTGTTGGGTAAATACCACCCCCACGGTGACACGGCAGTATATGATGCCTTGGTGCGGATGGCGCAGGATTTTTCCATGCGATCGCCCTTAGTTAACGGACATGGTAACTTTGGTTCGGTAGACAACGATCCGCCAGCCGCCATGCGGTACACAGAATGCCGCTTACAAGCTTTAACTAGCGCTGGTCTACTCCACGACATCGAGTATGAAACCGTAGATTTCGCCGATAACTTCGACGGTTCCCAGCAAGAACCGACAGTCCTACCGGCGCGGATTCCGCAGTTGTTGCTCAACGGTTCCTCTGGGATTGCCGTGGGTATGGCAACCAACATTCCGCCGCACAATTTGGGCGAATTGATTGATGCTTTGGTGGCTGTAATCCACAATCCAGAAATCACCGACATCGAATTAATGCAGTATGTCCACGGCCCAGACTTTCCGACTGGGGCGCAGATTTTGGGGACATCTGCCATTCGAGAAGCTTACACCACCGGGCGTGGTTCCATTACCATGCGTGGTGTCGCTAACATTGAAACCGTTGAACAACGGGGACGGCCAGATAGAGAAGCAATTATCATCACCGAATTGCCCTATCAAACCAACAAAGCGGCGCTGATTGAAAAAATCGCCGAAATGGTGAACGAAAAGCGTCTAGAGGGCATCGCAGATATCCGGGATGAAAGCGATCGCGACGGAATGCGAGTTGTCATCGAACTCAAGCGTGATGCTTATCCCCGCGTCGTTCTGAACAACCTGTACAAGCAAACGCCACTGCAAGCCAACTTTGGGGCAAATATGCTGGCGTTGGTGAATAGCGAACCCCAAGTACTCACCCTCAAGCAGTTCTTAACCGTCTTCTTGGATTTCCGCATCGAATCCATTGCCAGACGTACCCGTTACGAACTGCGAAAAGCCGAAGAACGCGATCATCTTCTGCAAGGATTATTAATTGCCCTATCCCAGTTAGATCCAATTATTGTCTTGATTCGCCATGCTCCCGATGCGCCCACAGCCAAAGGCGAATTAATTACAACTTACGGACTCTCGGAAGTGCAAGCAGATGCAATTTTGCAGATGCAATTGCGGCGCTTGACTGCTTTAGAAGCAGACAAAATTCGTTTGGAACACGAGGAATTACAAGCGAAAATTACCGACTTGCAAGATATTTTGGCACGCCGGGAAAGAGTGCTAGAAATCATTGAAACTGAAGTCGGGCAACTGAAAACTAGCTTTGCCACACCCCGCCGCACGGTGATTCTACCAGGGGAAGGGGAATTAGATGACCGTGACCTAATTGCCAATGAAAAAGCAATAATTCTGGTTACAGAGCAAGGCTATATCAAACGGATGCCAGTTAACACCTTTGAAGCGCAAAGCCGTGCTACCAGAGGCAAAGCCGCAGCCAAGGTGAAAGATGATGATACCATTGAGCATTTTTTGACTTGCTGCGATCACGACAGTATTTTATTCTTTAGTGAGCGTGGTGTTGTTTATTGCCTGAGAGCTTATCAAATTCCAGCGAGTTCGCGTACTAGCCGAGGGACACCAATTGTCCAGATGCTACCCATTCCCAAAGAGGAAAAAATCACTTCGATTGTACCTGTTGACGAGTTTAGCAGTGAAGAATATCTGGTCATGCTCACCAAGGGCGGCAATATAAAGAAAACCGAGTTGGCAGCGTTTAGTCACATTCGCGCCAATGGTTTGATTGCCATTTCCTTAGAAGAAGGCGACCAACTGCGCTGGGTACGACGCGCTAGAGTAGAGGACAGTGTAATCATTGGTTCTCGTAACGGGATGGCGATTAACTTCCGGTGCAACCACGAACAACTGCGTCCTTTAAGTAGGGCGACTCGTGGGGTGAAAGCCATGAAACTCAAAAATAAAGATGAACTGGTGGGTATGGATATTCTCCCCGCAGCAATTCTTGAAACTTTGGATATAGTTACAGAAGCCGAAACAGAAGATATCGAAACAATCGAAACAATCGAAACAGAAGATATCGAAATTACCGAAACTAATGAAGAGTCCGCAGAAGTGCCTAGCAGTGGCATTGTTGGCCCTTGGGTGTTGGTAATTACAATGGGAGGATATGGTAAGCGCGTACCAGTTGCCCAGTTCCGCCTGCAAAACCGTGCTGGTCAGGGTTTAATGGCAACCAAGTTCAAAAACCGCAAAACCAAAGACAAGTTGGCAACCCTACGCATTGTCAACAATGATGATGATGAAATCATGATGGTGACAAATCGCGGTATTATCATCCGTCAAGCGGTAAATGCGATTTCTATCCAATCGCGATCGGCAACTGGAGTCAGAGTGCAGCGTTTAGATGAAGATGACGCTATTACCGGAGTGGCAATAGTTCCACCTGATGCTGCCGATGCAGAAGAAGCAGAATAAAAAGCAGGGGAGGCAGGGGGAGAAATTAACCGCCTTACTCCCTTGCTTAATTGCCTTAGCTAGCGGCATTTTAATGGGGCTAACCGTCGCCCCTGTAGGTGCATGGTTCTTGGCTTGGATTGCCCTAGTTCCCTTATGGGTGCTAGTTGTAACTTCAGCCAAACGCAAAAACCAATCCCCCCCTGCTCCCTCATCTCCCCCTGCTCCCCCTGCTCTCTTCTGGGGTATCGGTTATCATGGTGTCGCTCTATCTTGGATTACCGGAATTCATCCGATGACATGGTTGGGCGTTCCTTGGTTGCCAAGTTTAGCGATCACCCTTTTTTGTTGGGGATTTATCAGCCTCTTGGGAGGAGTATTCGTTGCTATTTGGGCGGCTGTGATGGTTCGCCTGAACGGACAAAAACCGTGGCTACGTGTACTGATTGGTACAGCCCTCTGGTGCGGCTTAGAGAGTCTATGGAGTGCTGGGCCTTTATGGTGGAGTTCTCTTGCTTACACTCAAAGTCCGCACAATCTCGTAATTGTACATCTGGGGCAACTCTCTGGGCCTAATACTGTGACAGCAGGAATAGTTGCCGTGAATGGATTAATTGCGGAAGGATGGACGAACCGCAGAGACGCAGAGGGCGCAGAGAGAACCTCCGTGTCCTCCGCGCCTCTGCGGTTCGTTAATAAATACTGGGTTAGCGCCACAGGATTATTAATTACTTTACACCTCATTGGTTTTATCTTATATAGCCGTCCCATCGCCCAGTTACCAGAAGCAGCCTTGAAAGTGGGGATTGTTCAGGGTAATATCCCGAACCGACTTTTACGAAGTTCCGAAGGGTTTCGTCGCGCCCAAGAAAATTACACCAGTGGGTATATAACTTTAGCAAATCAAGGTGTAGATGCAGTTCTCACCCCAGAAGGAGCCTTACCTATTTTCCAGCGTAACTTGATGGAAACTGCTTTAGTCGCAGCCGTGAAAGAAAAAGGCGTAGTTGCTTGGATTGGAGCTTTTGGCGAACGGAGAGACAGTTATACAATTAGCTTGTTTACTTTCAACAGTAAGAGTGAAATTGTCAGCCGCTACGATAAGTCCAAACTAGTACCCTTGGGAGAATATATTCCCTTTGAAGGAATTTTAGGTGGGATAATTCAACGCTTGTCGCCTCTGGAAGCACACCAAGTTCCGGGTTCGACAAATCAAATATTTGATACTCCTTTTGGTCGTGCGATCGCTAGTATATGTTATGAATCTGCTTTTCCTGAGCAATTTCGCCGTCAAGCTGCTGCGGGTGGGCAATTTATCCTCAGTTCTTCTAACGATGCCCATTACACTGCATCGATGCCATTCCAGCACCATGCACAGGATATCATGCGGGCAATTGAAACTGATAGATGGTCAGCACGGGCGACTAATACAGGATATTCAGGCTTTATAGATCCTCATGGTAGAACCTTGTGGATATCTGGATATAATACTTACGAAACTCATGCTGAAACAATTTATCGGCGACAAACGCAGACTTTATATGTGCGTTGGGGTGATTGGTTGACACCGTTGTTATTGATATCCTCTGGAGGAGCTTGGCTGCTAATTCAACTTAGCCATACAAGGAAAATAAGTGATTAATAATTAACTTTTTTCCCTTATCTTAGAATAGTACCTCTGAACACAACTTATATCATTAGGACTTACGCACTGGTAACGGAAAACGAACCACAGAGAAGCCAGTGCGCCCTTGCGGTTCCCCGACTTGAAGCAACTGGCGCGGCGCAGAGGTCACGGAGGAATGAGAGTTTGAGAGGGTTTTTGCGTAAGTCCTAATCATGTCCGCCAAATTACCCATAATAAAAGAACCCCACCCCGCCAAAGCTGTGCTTTGTCTCTCTGCCCCTAATCTCCAGAGGGGGCCCCGAGTTCCCCGCTCTTCGGGAGGGGTTGGGGGTGGGGTTCTTCGGGTTTAATAAGTAAAGTAATCAAGCGGACATAATATTTAGTATGAATGCCTGCCTTGAGAGCCAAATCATTCATTTTAGATGCAGGCGATCGCTACTGATAAATCCAAAAAATATCAATTTTATTTTTAAACTCTTACCAATAATGGTAAGAGTTATTTTATGCAGTAACCTGTCGTAATGCTTATCTAAACCCCAATTAAACAAATCTATCCAACAGACTAATTGTTGGCTGTAATGACTGCTCTTGAAAAAATAGCATACTTTGCTCAGGAAAGGCAGTCCAATTTTGGTTAGATAAAAGCTCAGAGGCAACAATAACTTGGTCTGGGTGCTTGAGTGCATTACAAGACCAATAAAGAGTAGGAGCTTGTGTGGGGTAAGCGTAGCGAATTGCTGCAATTGCTCGACCATCGGTGACAATTATATTGGCACTAAAGCTGGTGTCGTATTTTGATGCCAACTCAGTCAATTTTTGAACTGTGGCATGTAAAGCTGAGAACAGAGTACTGTCTGGAGACGACTGCCACATTTTCACTAGCAAAGCGAAGATGTGTTCAGAATCAGTCATGCCTTTAATCAGGCGGTATGTGGAATCAGAGAGGCTGTCACGGATTGGTCTATAGAGAGTCTGTTGAAAGTTTGAGATTTCGCCATTATGCACAAACAACAGTTTACCACTGCGAAATGGCTGACAGTTGCTAATGTCGAGCGATTCACCTCGTCTTGCCCGTGCTACACCTCGCCTACCGACAACAGTGCAACAATTTGGTGTGACAGCACAAACATCTTCTACAAGCATTTTGTTAGTCTATGCTCTTTATCCAGAAAATAATGAGGATGACGCGCTGTTTATTAGTAACTATATCGATCTGAATTTGCGAGATCAACTGCTGAGAACGCCGCGAGTCGGGGATTTAACAATTTTTGGTGAAAAGCAGTATGCAATGCGGTTGTGGTTTGATCCGAATGCACTGGCAAGTCGAGGCTTAACTGTGGCAGATGTCTCCACGGCATTGCGATCGCAAAATATTCTCGCGGGAGCCGGAACGTTAGGTCAATCGCCTATTCCTCCAGGTCAAAGTTATGAAATTCCGTTGCGAGTCAATGGTCAATTTAAAGATGCCTCAGATTTTGAAAATCTAGTCATTCAAGTCGAAAGTAATGGCAATTTAATTAAACTCCAAGATGTAGGTCGTGCAGAACTCGGCTCGGAGACTTACAGCAGCAATGCCAGAAATAATGGTAAACCGTCCATTGGGATCGCAATTTATCAGTCACCTGGCAGTAACGCCCTGGATGTCTCGAAAAACGTTCAGGCTCAGATGAATGAGTTGATGAAAGACTTTCCACCGGGCTTAAAAGCCCAGATTGTCTACGATACTGTTGGGTTTTGCAAGCATCACTCGAAGAAGTGGTGAAAACACTGGTTGAAGCGATCGCTCTTGTTGTACTGGTGATTTTTCTGTTTCTACAAAACTGGCGAGCCACAATTATTCCCCTTGTTGCCATTCTCGTTTCACTGATTGGGGTGTTAGCATTCGCTTACGTGTTTAGATTCTCGTTGAATAATTTAACGTTATTTGGCTTAATTTTGGCAACAGGATTAGTTGTAGATGATGCCATTATCGTTGTTGAAGCGATCGCCCGCAAAATTGAACAGGCAGTGCGACCATTTCAAGCATCAGTGGAGGCAATGGATGAACTCACCGGAGCGGTAGTTTCAACGTCGCTGGTATTGATGGCAGTTTTTATCCAGGTGGCATTTTTCCCAGGTTCTACAGGAAAAATGTATCAACAGTTCGCGTTGATCATAGCTTTTTCAATCGCCATATCAACGTTTAATGCCCTTTCCTTTAGTCCCAGTATATCTGCAATTTTGCTCCGCCCGCCTCGGTCTGCACGCGGCCCGCTTGGTTGGTTTTTTAGCCGTTTCAATCGAATTTTACAATGGATCATTGACAAGTATTTAGCGAGCGTGAATTTTTTGATTCGCCTTCGTTATGCGGTAATCGGATTATTTGTGGTTGGTTTAGCTGCGACTTATTTTATGTTTACCCATGTTCCCACCGGGTTTGTTCCGAGTGAAGACCAGGGAATTGTCTTAGCTATTATTCAAGGGCCAGATGGAGTTGCCCTCAACTATACCGATCAAGTAATTACAAAACTCGAACAAGGTTACTGATTGCAGCGTCTGTAATGAATTTTATTACTTAGGATGATTTTCAGTTCAACAAACTCGTATTTAATATGACAAGTAATGAAATACTAAATTTGTAGGTAATTAATTTTCCTGCGCTACTAAGGAGTAATAATGGTTTTAAGTCAATATCAACGTGCCGTAGGCGTATTTACTCATCGTCGAGATGCAGAACAGGCACTACATGAGTTGAGAGATTCTGGCTTGGCGATGGAGAAAGTATCTGTAGTTGTAGAGAATGCAGACCGCAATCATGAGATTGGTGATAATGAAATAGGTGATAAATCTGACGAAGGCGCAACAGTAGGAGGGCTTTCAGGAGGCGCTGTAGGTGGTTTGACTGGTTTATTAGTAGGTCTTGGTACTTTAGCAATCCCTGGAGTTGGGCCAATAATGCTGGCTGGGGCAGCTGCAACTGCTTTGGTTACAACCCTTGTAGGGGCAAGCATAGGTGCTGCAACTGGGACTTTTGCTGGTGCATTAGTTGGTTGGGGAATGTCGGAAGAGCAAGCTAGAGCATATAACCAGCGAGTAGAGGTTGGACACTATCTAATAATCGTAGATTGTACATCTTTTGAAATTGCTAAAGTAGAAGCAATTCTCCTGCGTTGGGGTATTGAAGAGTTTGGCATTTACGAGCATCTCAACAGTGAACAGGAAACTACAAATTATCTGACCACCACGACTTCTACTACTGCCATTCCTAATAAAAGTGGGATTTTGACCAAATATGCTATTAGTGACTTTAATAACATAGATAATGTTGAAACGGCAATTAATGATATGTGTGTCGGAGGTTTTCCAATAAACCAGATTTCCTTAATTTGCAAAGACTTTTCTCGATTTAAAGGGTCAACAGGCGTTAATTTAAGTGAGCGCTTTGACGCTATGAGGCTAGGAATAGCAGATGAGTGGGCACGCTTTTACAACGAGCAAATTGAGCAAGGCAATTACATACTCATCGTTAGTGGCACAGACAATGAACTTGATTACGTTAGCTCTATTTTGCGTAATTGCGGGGTTCAAGAAATTCAAATTTATGACCCAATGTTAATTCGTTCCTAAGAGACCATTTATAAAGTAAATCTTTAGACAACAAGACGACGTAACATAACACGAGTCATAACAGCATATATGGCAGCTTCACTCCTGCACGGGAAGACGCTCATAATCCTTACTAAGACGATGGTAGGGAGCATCCCATTTTTGCAGAAATACTGATTCATGAGTGTAGTATAGGGAGAACACAATACTTACTTAAACCATAGGCATGACCCCCGAAGAAAAAGAACGGTTACAAGCAGCAGTAAAAGAAATCGCGGCAATCCTGTATAAAAATACATCACCATCCGAGTTAGAGACTTTGGAAGGAATCGAAAAAACAGTGCGATGCCTACGGCGGGCTACGCCTACGCAGATGCTGGAGTACGTCAGTCCCGAAATCGCCTTTTTTTATCGAACAAACTACAGGCACAAATAAAGGACGACCCAGACAAATCACGCATTTGTGTAGGGGAGTTGCCGATCACGGAAAAGCAAGCGCAAAAATTAAGACTGGAGCCAAGAAGTCACCTGAGTCCAGTATTAGAGAAATGTAGCTTCAGACTATGTGCCAATGAGTCCTACCAAAATGCCGAGTTGGAACTAGAAGCATTAACGGGAGTGAAAGTCGGACATAGCACACTACACCGACTGGTGAGCAGACAGGATCTGCCACAACCATCGGCATTGCAAGCGGTTTCTGAAGTGAGTTTGGACGGGGGTAAGGTGCGGTTGCGATCCTTGGGACAAGAATGTGAGTGGCGCGATTATAAAGCGGTACGCTTAGGCGGAATTTATTATGGCGCTTTTTTTCACGATCACCAATCCCTTTTGGATTGGGTTAACTCACAGAGGCTAGTCACCCCATTAGTGTGCTTGGGGGATGGGCATGATGGTGTTTGGAAATTATTTACTGAAATTGGCAGTTCCTCAACCCGACTGGAGATCCTCGATTGGTATCATTTGCGGGAAAACCTCTATAAAGTTGGTGGTTCTCTCAAGCGACGATAAGCTTGCAGAAAACTTACTCTGGATTGGTGAGGTAGATGCAACGATCGCTTTGTTTGTTGATAAGCGCGAAAAAACAAGCAAAGAATTTTTGTGCATATTTGAACAAGGATCGAAGTCGGATTACCCCTCTTCTAAGAAACCATATTTTCTGAGGACTGAGGAATCAACTCAAAACCAAAAGCCTGGGCTTTTTTGTGGAGATTATTAACCATTCGCTCACGATAACGTTGCTCATAATAATCCATACCAGG
>NZ_JAIVFQ010000082.1 GCF_020829495.1 Nostoc favosum CHAB5714
ATCTTGTGGAACGTCAAAAGCTCTTTGGATTAGTCAAAACCAGGCGTAAGCGCCATCGACAGATTGACGCTTACACCCAACAAATTTGGGCTTTATCCTCTTAAGTTGACACCAATGGGCAAAGACATGCCCCTACACCTTGCGATGTAATGTTGTACCGCATCTGAATGGGAACCGCTATAATGCTTTTGGGTAAAACAAGGATTTTTTAGGATAAAAGCAATCAAGGATTAAAATTCTCTTGCCATAAGTTAAGTGGGCAAGAAAAATTTAACAAGACGGCGAGTAGCGATTCATCCTATACAGTCATATCTACCTTTAATCTCTTGATTGAAAAAGCTGCCAATTGAGTCAGAGGCATGTAAATCTTCCCAAGTATCCTCGTCTACGCCTAAGTACTGATAAACACCTCCATTTTGAAACTCAACTTGCAAAATGTGTTCGTCGCGATCGTAGCCTACAGCGATCGCCATTGATGAGCTAACTGGTAACATAGCAATTGGTTCTTCAAAGGATAGTGCAGGCGTTTGGGCTATCGCCTCGTTCAGTTCTTGCAATCCTTCATAAGCTTGTACTGGCGCTGGAATTTCCAAAAACTCTAGTTCGTTGCCTCGATCGAGCAACAACTGCAAATATCCATCAGAGTGAGCGATCGCTATTAAACTGCTCAAGTCTACCTTAGATAGCTTCATTAATTTTGTACTCTCTTGTTGGCGTAGTCGGGAGTTTAAAGTTTTATGCAACACGTAAATATTTTTATAGTACAAAAATACTATAAAAACATTTCGCTGTCAAGTTGTTTTCTACCAAGAGAGAATTTACTGATGCCAACTGTATTACTCTAATAACTTCTTTCTTTGTTTCTTTGTTTCTTTGTTTCTTTGTTTCTTTGTTTCTTTGTTTCTTTGTTTCTTTGTTTCTTTCTTTCTTTGTTTGTTTGTTTCTTTCTTTCTTTCTTTCTTTCTTTGTTTCTTTCTTTCTTTGTTTGTTTCTTTCTTTCTTTCTTTCTTTCTTTCTTTGTTTCTTTGTGTCCTTTGCGTCCTTTGCGGTTCGTTTTTCTTATACTTAAATATTCTTTAGCGCATCTTCATACAAAATTGGTATTACATTTACATAATGCTAGAACACTGATCAGTACTCAAAGAGGTAAAGAACATGTCATAACAGACCTTTATTCAAACTGACTTTGAGCGATGCCTACGGCGGGCTACGCCTACGCTCGACATTGAGCAGTTTCCTGGCGCTAAGTTTTTCCCGATTCGGCTTGGGCTAATGGGCGTGTTTAAGTCCCATTAGTTGTGCAACCAAAAACCTTGTAGAGACGTAAAATTTTACGTCTCTACATGATTCATACCTGTATTCAGGAACGCATCTGATCTACCCAGAGACAACAGCAGAGTTTATCTCATGAAACTCGGATTTCTCAGTTTGCAAATAACGATAAAGACGATTCAGGGCGTTGATATGAGCGTAAGCTGCGGCTACCACGATATCAGTATCAGATGCTTGTCCAGAGAATATCCGCTCTTGATGTTTCAAGCGAACTGTAACTGTTCCCAGTGCATCAATTCCTCCAGTCACAGATTGGACAGAAAATTCAATCAGTTGATTGGGTATTTTCACTAATTGATTGATTGCTTGATACACTGCATCCACTGGGCCAGTGCCTACACTCGCATCTGTGAGGATTTTGCCTTCAGGAGTGACAATTGTAATAGTTGCAGTTGGGCAAGTGCAGTCACCGCAGATTACCTGGACATGTTCGATTTGGAAGCCACTTTCTACTTGAATCTGCGTTTCATCTCGAACGATCGCTTCTAAATCCCAATCTGAGATTTCTTTTTTCTTATCGGCGACTTCTTTGAATCGATTGAAGGCTTTATTCAAGTCTGCCTCGTTCAATTCAAACCCCAATTCCTTAAGCCTGGTACGAAAAGCATTTCTTCCAGAGTGCTTGCCTAAAACAATGCGATTTTCTGGCAAACCGATCGCAGCAGCTTCCATAATTTCATAAGTCTGGCGATGTTTGATGATCCCATCTTGGTGAATACCAGACTCATGGGCGAAAGCGTTTGCTCCTACGATCGCCTTATTAGGCTGAATCAGCATTCCGGTTAATTGGGAAACCAAGGATGAGGTTTTGTAAATCTCCTGAGTCTTAATATTAGTCAGGGGTGTATCACCATCAACTGGACGACCAAAGTAAGGGTTGAAAAATGGTTTGCGAACCTGCAACGCCATCACAATTTCTTCTAAAGCTGCATTACCTGCTCGTTCCCCAATGCCATTAATGGTACATTCCACCTGACGCACGCCATATTCAATTGCTGCCAAAGCGTTAGCTGTCGCCAAACCCAAATCATTTTGAGTGTGAATGGAAAGAATCACCCCATCGATATTAGGAACATATTCTCGAATTCCCTGAATCAGAGTTCCGATTTCTTTGGGTGTGCAATAACCAACGGTATCAGGAATGTTGATTGTAGTTGCACCTGCTGCGATCGCTCTTTCCAAAACTTGATAGAGAAACTCTGGTTCAGTGCGGCTAGCATCCATTGGCGAAAATTCTACATCGTCTACAAACGACTTGGCATAGGCAACCATTTCTGATGCGATCGCTAATACATCGCTGCGAGATTTTTTCAACTGATATTTCAGGTGAATATCAGAGGTAGAAATCATTGTGTGGATTCTGGGACGAGCCGCTCCCTTCAAAGCTTCGGCGGCGGCGTGAATATCTTGGCGAATGGCTCTGGCTAAACTGCAAATGATTGGCCCACCGGGTATTCCGACTTGTTCAGCAATGGTTTTAACAGCTTGAAAATCTCCCGGACTAGCAACGGCAAAACCTGCTTCAATCACATCGACACCAAGGAGAGCTAGTTGATGAGCGATCGCCAGCTTTTCTTCTACATTCAGGGTTGCGCCCGGTGACTGTTCGCCATCCCGTAGCGTGGTGTCGAAGATGATAACTCGGTCTGGTTGAGATGCGATGCTCATAATTGTCTCCCGTGGTATTGAAGGGATGTTTAAAAAACTTACTTTGGATATTGTATACAATTTTTCGTATTTTGTATACAATATAAAATATGAGCTTAAATGACTTGGCAGCGAATGTGCTGCAACAACAACGCAGTACCCCAGATTTAATTGCCGATGCTTTGCGGGAAGCGATTCTGTGCGGCATTTTTCAAGAAAGACAATCCCTGAGACAGGATGAAATCGCCACTCAGTTTGGAGTTAGTCGCATTCCCGTGCGCGAAGCGCTCAAGCAGCTAGAAGCAGAAGGATTGGTGACACTGCATTTAAATCGTGGTGCGATCGTATCGGTGTTGACAGCACAAGAGGCGCAAGAAATTTGTGAGATTCGTAGCGCCTTAGAAGTAAAAGCGATACAGTTGGCAATACCCAAGTTCAGGGAAACAGATATAGAAAAAGCTGCTGTGATTCTGGAAGCGACAGATCAAGCAACTGATGCAGGTGTGTTAGCGAAACTCAACTGGGAATTTCACGCGACGCTGTACACCACTGCTGAACGTCCCCGCTTACTGACAATGATTAAAACTTTACACGTTAATTGCGATCGCTATGTCCGGGTACAATTAGCGCAGATGGATTACCAAGAGCGATCGCAAAAAGAACACTATCAACTCCTAGATGCTTGTCAAAAGCAAGATACAAAAACTGCTGTCAGGTTACTAAAACGACACATTGACTCCGCAGGAGAACAGCTAATTGCATACTTGCAGCAAATTGCTCAGAAACGCTGATTATTTAATGATCTACCAGAACAGACTAAACGGGAAATTTCCACTATTCTGTTCAATAAACCTCTCCCTACCTTGAACTAAAGTTCAACTCTATCCCTCCCTTTCCGCCTCGGAGAGGGACGGTTTTACGTAGTAAAACCAGGGAGAGGTCTTTTTAAGTTGTTGAGAGAAATAGGTAGGGATCGTCCATGAAAAAACTGATCCAGCGTATTAAAAGATTGCTGCAACGCATCTTCAAGAGGTTTGCATCCAATTCTCAGCAGACATCGCCTTTAATAAATTCTCGTCCATTAGAAACTTCTATCAAGAGTGTTTCTCCCCGATGGGAATCTGGTTTAGTGCTTGTGTGTTCACAATGTGCAAACGAGCGCTCAAATAGTTTTCATCCAACTAGCAAAAGCTCAACGGCTTCCGAAGACTTAGAGAATTGGTTAAAATCTCGTTTAAAATTTGAGGGATTATGGGGAGAATTTCGGGTTGTTAGCACCAGTTGTTTAGGGATTTGTCCAAAATCCGGCATTACTGTCGTTATTGTAAGTAATGGAAGTGGCGGAAATAGTCCATGCTTAATTGTAAATCCTCACAGCGATCGCAAACTTCTTTACTCACACATAAAACAGAATAAAGAATGATTTTGCAGCTTTGTCAAAACTTAGATTAGGATATTTTTTCATTAAATTATTGAATGCCAAACTGTGTTTTATATTGCACTATGGTCTGATTTCGCGCTGTTTGAGGTTGCGTTGAGAGAGGAGGCGGAGTACTCGAAGTGCAAGGTTAATAGCCCAAGTCCACGCTTAGTGGACTAAAACCCTTTATCAGTCGTCTTGAGACGACTTTAGCTATTAGCCTCAGAATTCATTCTGAGGCGGTTGTTGGAACTGGTGCAAGATATTTAGTTGTAACCCAAACCAATGGCTACAACCCGACTATAACTTTTACGCCAACCGCAGATAAGGACATTTTTGCAAGAATGTAGATGCCTTATTGTGGGCATCTACGTTATCAGTATGTGCTGGCGTAGGTCGAATAATGCCACCAAATAAGTCATCTAACCCGTAGGGAGTAAAAAATTGCCATTGCCCTTGTGCATCTAGTCGAACTCCTACAGCAGTAGCAGTGTGCAGCCAATCTGTGATGCCATCCTCCGTACTAGTGTAGGGTCTATTACCAAGCCGCCAACGAGCAAAACTAGCTTGATTTTTTACATCAAACTGGTCATGAGGAAATTGTTCTGTGAGAGTCGCCTTTGCTGCTAGTTCTTGAGAACGGTTTCCCTCTATATCAAAGAATGCAATATCAAAATCTTTAATACCCAATCCACACTCATTGCCAAAAATTGAAGACCAAACAGTGTTTCGGACTGCACCCCCGGCTAACCACCAGTTAGGTATATTTAGTTGAGCGATCGCTCTTAATACTGTATCAATAGGTGTATCAGCTAAAATCATCTGTAGACGAGTGTTACTATTCATATCAAATTCCTGGGATTCTTAACTAGAAGGTGAAAATATTATTCACATCTCATTAAGCTTACGGTCTTGATAGACCCACTGTGATACTTGGCAGGTAAAGGTTTATTAGGGTAACTGCTGAAGTCATAGTATAGAGAACAGGGTTTTACGGAAGGTTAAATTGTGAATTTATAATTTTTATTTATGGAAGATTTATTTGCGCGGCTAGAACGCACATTCAATCCTGAACTACCTTCCCTAACAGAGTCACAACAACAACTTCTACAAGAACTCAGCATTGATGAAAATCAACCTGGTACGATTCTGCATGACTTTCAAACCCTAATAGAATTCTTGCAACCAAATGGAGTGGAAGTTAGTAGTGTTAATAACCTTTTACCACTGAAAGTACTATCAGAAGTTAATTCTCGGTTAAGTCACCCAATTGAAACTAAACTCAAACGCCCCGTCCAGAAATCATACCCCTACATTAATGGACTATATCTGTTATTACGCAGTTCTGGGATAGCCCAAATTAGATCCGAAGGTAAGAAGCAAATTTTATTATTAGACACAGCCACCTTAGAATCATGGTCAAATCTCAATCCAACAGAACGCTATTTCAACTTATTAGAAGCCTGGTTGATTTGGGGAAATAACGAAATTTTGGGTGAGCATCAAGACTCATTTGGTAATTTATTTAGATGTATTCAACTTTGGCCTCGCGTCCCAGATAAAGGGTTAAAATTTCCTAAATATGAAGACCAACACAATATTAGTTATTACCCTGGTTTGCATAACGTTGCCCTGTTAGAGTTATTTGGATTGTTATCTATCAAGCAGGTAAAACCGCAAGAAGGTAAGGGGTGGCGTATTACCAGTTTACAACGCTTGCCTTTTGGGGATGCTCTGTTACAATTATTATTTCCGCTAGGGATACGAGGAGAATTACAGGATGATATAAATGTTAATTTTGGAAAATTGCAGTCACACTTACAACCCTTTTTTCCAGAATTGGAACATAACTTATTTGTTCCACAGCAAGGCTTCACTGATGGTATTTATATTTTTAAAGTGTCTATTTCTCACGCTTGGAGACGCATTGCCATCCCAGCGAAAAAAACATTAGGCTGGCTAGCAGAAACAATTCTTGATGCTTTTGATTTTGACTACGACCATTTATATGAGTTTAGTTATAAAGACCGTTTTGGTCGCACAATTAAAATAGGTCATCCCTACATGGAAACACCCCCATTTGCTGACCAAGTGCAGATTGGTGACTTGCCTCTAGAACCGGGTGCTAAAATTACTTATCTTTATGATTTTGGTGACAACTGGAAATTTGATGTGCAGTTAGAAGCAATTAATCAGCCCGATAATAAAATCAAAAAACCAAAGATTTTAGAAGTTCACGGAAATGCACCTCAACAATATTGGAGTGAGGATGAAGATGAGGAGAATGAGGCAGAGTAATTGCAATACGGTTTGGTTAAGAATATTTGTAGGTTGGGTTGAACGAAGTGAAACCTAACAAACCCAACATATTGTGGGGTTTCGTTCCTCAACCCAACCTACACATTTTCATTTTTTGGGCTTAACCGAACCGTATTGAGAGTAATTGTACTATTTTAGTAACTCAATTTCTACAATAGTACTCCTGGTAAAACTAATGTAACTTTCTAAACAAGTGATGAAATGATAATCTTTATCCTAACTAACTGGTCTGTCGAAGTAAATCTTAGTAAAATGATTTAATAAACCTATTAAATTATTTAAAATAGCAATATTGAACTCAAATTATAACCTTAGTTTGTATATCATAGAGTTTTACTTAGTTGTTTGCCAATGATGTTAAAAAATCTAACACGGTATCAATATTTTTCCATAAAATCTTACTGGACATATTCAATTATGTCATTTCAGTAAAATCAGAGAATAAACTGAATTTCAGTTCATTATTGAAAGTTTTAACAGTTATTTGCACACAAAATTGATGAAAAACGATACACCAGAAGAATTAAACCCAGACAAAGAGATTGGACGCTTGATTGATGAAGTTATGTCTTCATCTCTGACTGATGAACAGTATCGCAAAAAGATGCAGCGACGCAAAGAAGTGCAGGATCAACGCATAGCACAAGCTGTACCTGAAAAAGGATTAATTATTGTAAATACTGGTAATGGTAAAGGTAAAACTACTGCTGCTTTGGGGATGGTGTTACGATCGCTTGGTCACGGGTATAAAGTAGCGATCGTCCAATTTATCAAAGGTAGTTGGGAACCTTCAGAAAAAAGGGTTTTCAGTTATTGGGAAGACCAGTTAGAATTTCACGCAATGGGCGAAGGCTTCACCTGGGAAACTCAAGACCGCGATCGCGATCTCGACAAAGCTAGCGCCGCTTGGCAAAAATCATTAGAATATATTCGCAACCCAGACTTTCACATGGTGTTGTTAGATGAAATCAATATCGCCCTCAAAATGTCTTACCTAGAAGTAGAGGATGTTTTGGCAGGTTTGGCGCAAAAACCAGCTGATAAGCACGTTATTCTCACAGGTAGAGGCGCACCTGCTGCTTTAATTGAGCGTGCTGATCTGGTAACCGAAATGACCCTAGTTAAGCACCCTTTCCGCGATCAAGGTGTTAAAGCGCAACCAGGAATTGAGTATTAACTTGAAGATTACTTGCACATTTGCAACGTGCGGCGATCGCTAGCAGTGATAGAATTTAAGCGATGAAAGTCTTGCAGAGCCACTGAGTAAGGATAACTGCTTAACTCATCTTCACTCACTTGAGGCAGTCTATTGCTTGCAGCTACCTGATTCGACTGAGCAGAACTGGCTTGATTTGACGAACTATTAACCGTCATCGCCAACTCTCCTGATGGGTTGAGTGTACCCTGAAAACAATTAAACTCTGATTGGGGCATATACAATGCACCAGTGATCTTTTCCTGCTGCTTTTGAAATATGATGTAACCTTGACCAAGCTGGTTTGATTTTGGGGATTGACCATAGAGGTAAATCCCATCTTTTACAGGAAAATCCACTTTTGGTAATACTCCTGCGTCTTTTGTAGCTCCCTGAGAACCTGGAACCAACGCTGTGGTTGTAGGTAATGTTTTTCCACTCTGATGGCCAAAAAGCCCTCTATCTCCAGAAGTTGCATTAAGTTGACTTCTCTGCTCTCTAACTCTTCTTAGCTGCGACAGAAGAGAGTTGTCGGTGGTTTTCTGAATCTGAGCCGATGATAATGAAGAATTTGTAACTGGTACTACTTGAGTCTGCTTGGCTATAAAGCCCAAACCGAGAAGTAAGCCTAAGCCTGCGAGAGAAATTCCCCATTGACGGGGAGATAAGAACTGATGAAGGTTGTTAAGCACCCTACTTCTCCTGTTAAAAAACGAACTAAGTTATTTATAACTTACTTAAATTATCACCCAGTCTTAATTGTCAAAGACTTTGTTTACAACTTATATTACTATTGTCCAAAAAAGAAAACTGTCAAAAACTGAAGTTTTTATTTAATTTAGCTCAACAACCTTAGATTACCAGGGAGCATCCCAATGCAAGCAAATTTACCAAGTTAGCAGGTAGTCATTGCGCCCTTAAAAAGGGGGAAAATAAGGCATTTTTAGCCCCCCTTAAAAAGGGGGGTTGGGGGGATCGACTCTTAACCGAGCAGTATTGGATTGCACCGCTATTGGTTTACCATTAGGTAGCCCTTGTAGCAAATCGCTCCCTTGTTGCTTTCATAAAAAAGGATTACACCTTAGCTGAGTACTGAGTTTTGATGATAAATTTCTTACTCAATTATAAGTAATAGTCCTACAGTCAAAACAATTCTGGTACTTGCAGCTAGTCCCGTAGATAAAGCAAGACTGCGCCTAGACGTGAAAGTGCGTGAGATTGAGAAAGGGTTGCGACGGTGTAAATATCGTGACCAAATTAAGTTGCAATCTTGATGGGTTGTGGGGGTTTGGATAAAATCATCCCGGGAGCATCCCACTTTTTTACATGTCATTGCGAGGAACGAAGCAATCGCAAAATTCTTCAGGTCAAAACGAGTCCATGAGATTGCTTCGTCGTTCCTCCTCGCAATGACAGTTATTCTCTCATTGCAAAATAAAAACTGGGATGCACCCCACGCGATTCGCCTAGACTAAAATTCATATTAAATTAAGTAAAAATGCCTGATTCCTTACTCAAAAGCAGCTTTTACTTCTTCAAAAGCAGCTTTTAATTTCGCATTTTAGTGTTTTCCACAAACAAAAGCAGCTTTGACTTTCTCATTTTAGTGTTTTCCACAAACAAAAGCAGCTTTTACTTCTTCAAAAGCAGTTTTTAATTTCGCATTTTAGTGTTTTCCACAAACAAAAGCAGCTTTTACTTCTTCAAAAGCAGCTTTTAATTTCGCATTTTAGTGTTTTCCACAAACAAAAGCAGCTTTTACTTTCTCATTTTGGTGTTTTCCGCAAGTAAAAGTAGCTCTTACTTTCTCAAAAGAAGCTTTTACTTTCTCAATTGCCTGAATGTTTTCTCATTTGAGTAATTCACGCATTCATTTTGGTATATCATTGAGCCGATAGAAAATCAAATAATCATCTACAGGAAAGCTACGTAACAAAGGTAAAAGTTCACAGCATCAAAACTACTGTTGTCAGCAACATAATCAATCATGCTCTCAATATCCCCACTTGCAGGAGCAGTAAATCTACAAATATTGCTCATTCACCAGTCTGCTGACGACGCTGCTGTAGCTTCTGTTCTAGTTGATGAAAAACCGTTTCCCCATCCATCACTTCCCCACGTTCCGAAGCTTCGACCCCAACCATGATTTCTCGTCGCAATTCTTCAAATCTACCCTTATAAATAGATTCGCTTTCCTCCAGGAGTTTAATACCCGCAACAATCACTTCCTCTGTGGAGGCATACTTACCACTGGCAACTTGACTTTGGATAAATTGCTCTAATTCTGGAGTAAAGGAGATATTCATATATACTATCTACCATAGTAAACCTCATCTAAGTTGAGAACCGTAGTTTTTGCCCTCACCCTAAATCCCTCTCCCAGATATGGGAGAGGGACTTTGAAATTCTGGCTCCCCGAATCCCAAATCTGGGGGATAGGTTGGGGGATGAGGGCAAATCCTTTTCATCACCGAAGAACTACAGGTTTCAAGATAGACGCGGTTTATGTGCCTTTATGTTTCTATTTTAAAGTCTTGCCGGATTTTGGTAATTAATAGACCTCTTGCATAAATCAAAAATAAAGAACCCCACCCCGCATTTGCTGACGCAAACGCTCCCCTCCCCGCAAGCGGGGAGGGGTTGGGGGTGGGGTGTTAGGGACTTTTGCAAGAGGTCTAATGATGGGCTTGCATCCGGTGACAATGCGATCGCATCCGACCTACAACCATTAAAATCAGTAGGGGTAACCCAAGCGTAATTGGGTTATCAGCATAAAAAAATCGCCCCCTGAATTCAGGGGGCGCATCACCAAGGTGGTGTAGAGACGCGGCATTTCGCGTCTCTCGTTTTAACTAGCAACGTACTCTTGGACATTGGCACGACGGCGACGCAGATGAGCCAAAGCTTGATGCTCTAACTGACGGACGCGTTCACGGCTGAGATTCAATCTCTCACCCACTTTCGCCAATGACATTTCATTACCATCTTCTAAACCAAAGCGTAGGGCTAAAACTTGTCGCTGTTGCGGAGTAAGTTCTGCTAGCAGGTTGTTCAAGTCTTGGCGTAAGAATTCCTGGTTGGTGTAATACTCTGGCGATGGGCCGTCATCTTCGAGCATTTCTTGCAACTCAGTATCCTGGTTATCGCCAACTTTAACATCCAAAGACACTGGTTGACGCGCCATGTTCAGGTACTCGCGGATCTGAGCAGGTTCTATTTCCAGTTCTTTGGCAATTTCTGCTGGAGTGGGCGATCGCCCCAAGGTTTGAGCCAATTCGCGCTGCACTTTTTTGATTTTATTCAGTTTTTCGGTAATGTGGATTGGTAAGCGGATGGTGCGACCTTGTTGAGCGATCGCACGAGTAATCGCTTGGCGAATCCACCAGTAAGCATAAGTCGAGAACTTATAACCCCTCATTGGGTCAAATTTCTCTACACCCCGCTCTAATCCTAGTGTTCCTTCCTGGATTAAATCCAGAAACTCCATATTCCGCTTTTGGTACTTTTTAGCAATAGCAACGACCAAGCGCAAATTCGCTTCGATCATTTTTTGCTTTGCCCGCTTCCCTTGCGCCACCGTTTGTTGTATCTCGGTTTCCGATTGTTGAACGTGGTCAGCCCACTCTGACATATCCGGTTCGCGGTGCAGTTTCTTCGCCAAAGCTTCCTTGGCGTCGATGAACTTCATCATTTGTTGCACCTGCTTCCCATAGACAATCTCTTGTTCACGGGTTAGCAGTGGTACACGACCAATTTCTCGCAGATAGGTTCGCACCATATCAGCCGTGAATTTGGTATTGAGGTTTTCCGTTTGGGTGTTGACAGTAGGCATTGATGTGTTATCCTCTACTCCGTAAACACAATGTATGTTTTCTTACTAAAATCTATGGAGAAAGGTAGTACATCTATCACGAAATATCGGGAGCTATCAAAAGCAATTATCAATTGATCTAGCCGTTGTTCAGACGGTAAACTCCCAATGATAGGTTCCCCTACCTTCCCTAAATTTTCAATCTTTATATAAGCACGCTGGTTGTTTTTCAGAATTCTTCTTTTAGGCAGTTACTGATAGTACCTGCAAATCCGAAGTCGGTATGAGTTCTGCTTATCTTTATAGTACGATAAATCAGGCAAATAGTAAAGTATTTTAAGACAAAATCTTTAATTATAATTCAAAATTGCCGATTTGCAAAAAAAAATTAAACTTCCTTGAAATTACTGACTATATCTATAGTGACGCCAAAAACCCCTCTTCTGTTGCCAAAACTAGCCGGATAACCGAACTTAATTTCCTGCCAGAATGGAGGGATGTTACGAATTGGGCATGGGGCAGGGGAAAATAACTAATGACTAATGACTAATGACTAATGACTATCTAGAATCCCAAGTCAGCTTTGGCTAGTTCAGCAGCAGCGAATACTTCTGCATCAGGTTTTTCTTCCCAGGCTGGTTCACCAATTTCTTCGTAAAAAGTCGCGTCGTAAGGACGGGTACGTACTACTACTGGCATAGGAACAGCGTGACCCAAAATTAAAGCTTGTTGCTTAGAGTCTAACTTTGCCAATACCGATCGCAGTCCGCTACCACCAGATACACCTGTAAAAATCGCGTCAATGTCTTTTTCATCATTAAGCAAAGCGGTAATCCGAGTTCCAATCTGGGACATGACTTCATTATCAATACCCGATGGGCGTTGATCAACTACCAAAAGTGTGACGAAATACTTCCGCAATTCCCTGGCGATAGTCCCAAAGATAGTACTTTGTACTACTCCTGGGTCTAGAAAACGGTGCGCTTCTTCAATGGTAATCATCAATGGCGTCGGGCGATCGCAAGGATTTTTGCTTTGCAGGAATCTATCTGCTTTTTTGACGTAATGCTCGTGAATACGTCGGGTGATCATATTCGTCACCAACATATAAGAGAGCATATTAGACTGGGAACCAAATTCTATCACAACATTCTTCCCAGCTTCCAGACATTGCACAATTTTATCAATGTAATTCTGGGGACAAACCGCACGCATATACTTCAAATTATCCATACGCATCAGTTTGCGCTGTAACGCCATAATCGAGCCTTTGTGTCCCCGCTTCTCCTCGCAGAACATCTCGATTTCTTCGTTAGTCATATTCAGCAACTGGACAATCCAAGACTTGCGATACTCGCTATATAGAATATTCGCGTTATCCAGGGCTGCGTCAGAGAGTCCTAAATCTCGGCTACATAACTTAATATCTTCAACTTCAATTTGCTCATAACTCAAATAAAGTTCTTGAGCATCACGCACACCTCGGCGCTTTGTCGATTCCGGGTCGAGGGTGTAAACTTCTACCTTGCTGGGAAATAATTGCTTTAAACCCTTAACTGTATTTACGTTTTTCCCTTCTGCAACGGCTTCCCAACCATACTCAGAGTGCATATCAAAAATTAAGTTTACTGCCGCATTTTTACGGATAACGCCAGCTAAAAGTAACCGTGTTAGAAAGGATTTACCAGTACCAGATTTCCCAAAAACCCCGTTACTCCGTTCCACGAAGCGGTTTAAATCGATGCAAACGGGCACATCCATATCCAAAGGTTTGCCGATGGAAAAATTGCGCCTTTGGGGGTCATCTTCCCAACCAAATACCCGGCGAAAATCGTCAACACTTGCATCGTAAACTTGGCTAAAGTGGCTAGGAATAGTTTTAACAGGCAACAATTCCATTGTAGTACTGGTTTGTGGCACAAATGAAGCCAAACCCGTCACCGATGGGAGGAAGGGATTGGCTGATTTGCCATTTGTTGGCGAGAAAGATTCTTCAGTTTCGGGAGTGAACATCAACATCGGCGCGAGGTTGATAGTACCATAAGTACCACTTCCGGCTAAAACATCTCGTAAAAAAGTATCTTCCCAACTAGGGGGATTAGCAATAATTCGGGCATTAGCAGCTCCCAATGCTACATCTGTCAGCATACAGAAAAAGCGCGATCGCATCCCTTGCACAATGAGAAACTTACCCACCCGCATATCTTCCACAGAAATGTCAGGATGCAATCGTACTTCTAAACCTTCAGTTAGAGAACCTTGAATGACCGAACCTAATGGCTGCTCTGAATTCATGTTATTAGTCATTAGTCATTAGTCATTAGTTATTAGTCATTAGTCATTAGTTATTTTCCCCCATGCCCCATGCCCAATGCCCAATGCCCAATGCCCAATGCCCAATGCCCATTACCTAATCAATCTGAATCGAAGTTGGCGCACTTCCCGTTGGTGGAGTGGTACTGATTAATGGTTTGCGGAATTGGGCATAAAGGCGATCGCGCCAGGTAAAGAATGGTTCATAATCTATATTCTCTGAAAAGATTGGTAATCCTTTACCTCTAATAGAAGCTGGTAAATCCAGATAGGGGCCAGAGGGGAACTTGAGCAATATCGATAAACCAGCTACTGCCAAGTCAGCTAAAGTTGGCTCATCTCCTGTTAAATAAGGACTATCTGCCAATAATAACGTTACCGCTTCCAAGTCTTGCTTTAAAGATGCGATCGCTGACTTTATCACATCTGGAGTATAACCTACCCCAAAACCCAATACTGACAGCAAGTCAGTGGGTACTCCTTCAACCAGACTTTTAAATATATCTGGTGTTGAGGTGGGTAATAAAGACTTGCGGAAATTTTGATCTTGACTTATGGCTGCAAATAGTGCTTTGCGACCTTTAATGCCTATAGACTCATCAGCCCATTCTTCTATTAATAAAGTTAAACCCCGTTTTTTCGGATCTCGCGGTATTATTGGGCGATCGGGATACTCTAAGTCTAAATACTTAGCTATTTCCGTAGAATCCGCAATATATCTATTACGATCCTTTAATACCGGGACTTGTTTCTGACCAGTCAGCCGGAATAGTTCTACCTGTCCAATCCCAGGCGTAACCTCTATTTTGCGGTAATCTAGTCCTTTAAAATCTAGAATTAGGCGCACTTTCTCTGAGTATTGAGATAGTTCCCATTGGTATAATTCCAGCATGTTGTATACCTTATAACTGGTCAACTTCTTAACTTTACAATTGTATCTTTAGTTAAAGTAATTTTTCTTTACATTAGTTGTTTTTTGTCTATCTAATTGAGATTGTGGTTGAACTGATGCCTGATTTTTAGCAAAATCATCGATTTTCAAAGTATTATTTTCTGATTAAAATATCAAATAATTAAATAATTGAATTTGGCATACATAAATAAACTTAACCGTTCAGTTGTAAGTGTTCAGCAGTTACTTTAATTTCCGTCACTGTTTAGACTACGTTAAGATATCTAGGTAATTAATTTCGTGCTTTTGTTCATTAATCAATGGTTAATTCAGAGATATCCCCTTATTCCTTATGGAATTTAGTATTTTTTGTCACCTATTGATTTACGTATAAGCTTATATATAAATTGGCTTTTAAATAGGTAAATTATTTCTCACAGCTTATTGTAACTCATACCTTGTAGATGTGAGATTTTCAGACTTTCTGATAGTTGACACTACAGCAAGTGAGGCTTTTTAACTTTTTTTTGTGTAAGGGAAAAATCTACTCATTACATAAAATATGTGCTAAATATATTTCATAATTCTCAGCGTGAGCCGACGTTTGATATTTTACCTGACCAGCACAAACTATTCTGGGGAAAAATTTTCCTTCCCCCTTAGGTTAGATTTTGTGCATAGCAAAATGTTATAAATCTTTATGTAATGTGTGGACAAAAAGAAAAATAAAATTTATGAAGACAAGTTACAGCAAATTGCTGATCACGTTGGCAGGCATAGCAGGATTTAGTAGTTTCAGCCTCGTTATTACTTTACCATCTGAAGCTAAAGAGGCACTAAATCCTAACCCCAGTATTTTTAACGAAGCTCCCTATAACAAGGGTCAACGTCTTCAAGTAAACGCTCAATACACACCTGTTGAAGCTGCTTCCGAGATAGAAAAGGGCAATACCAAACGCAAACAAGTAGCGCAGAAAGGTAGTGTAACAAATCCCAGACCAAGTATTTTCAACGAGCCGCCCTATAACCGTGGTGGTGGTAATGTTACACCTAGTGAAGTTCCACCCCGCACCCCACGTCCTACCCCTCCTACCCCGGAAACTCAACCCACTGAGACACTTCCTACAACTCCACCAAGGCCAGGGGCAAGCGACAATCAAGGTAAAAACTTGTTAGCGTTGGCAGAGTCAAACGCTTCGTTTACAACCTTAACTAAGGCTTTGAAAGCAGCAGGGTTGACTGGAGCTTTGCAAGGCAAAGATAATTTAACCATTTTTGCACCTACTGACGCAGCTTTTGCTAAGTTGCCACAAGATGCTTTGCAAGAATTGTTAAATCCAGCCAACAAAGAAGTATTGCTCAAGATTTTAAATTACCATGTAGTACCTGGTAAGGTATTGTCCACTGATTTGAAGTCTGGTGAAGTTAAAAGCCTTGAAGGTGGCGTAATCAACGTTAAAGTTGATCCTGCAACCGGTGTAACTGTTAATGATGCTAAAGTGACACAGGCAGATATCACAGGCAGTAACGGTGTAATCCACGCAATTGATCAGGTGATTTTGCCTCCTGACTTGTAGTTTTTAGGTATCAGTGCAACCTGTAGCCAACTAGGTTGATAGTAAGTATTAATAGGAAAAAATCCCGTTCAGATGTTGATTTTGGACGGTTTTTTTGTAAGAACGGTGAGTTAAATTGCTAACCCCGCCTAAAAATTAGAGGAGATTGATATTAAATTCGGCTAATCACTTATCACTAAAATCTCTTTGCATCCTCGCGTTAGCCTAAACCTAAATAATAAGTCTTTATACGAGAGCCTACCAGACAGAAACAATTCATGTATTGATTAGAATAATCTCAACAGAAAATGGAGAAAGTTATGACAACCGTAACCCAAATGAAATGCGCCTGTTCAACTTGCCTGTGTATCGTTTCACTTGAGGATGCTATTAAAGAGGACGGCAAAAACTATTGCTCTCAAGGCTGTGCTGAAGGTCACAAAACCATTAAAGGCTGTAGTCACAGCGGCTGTGGCTGTTGAGTAGTGCTGAGTTACCGTTCGCCCTTGGCGTCTCCCCAACTCTTGGAGACGCTCCTTCGCGTTGGCAGAAGTTCAGATTGTGGTGTGGGTTTTACTGCCTAACCATTTTGGAAGAACGGTTAGGCAGTAAGACAGAATATCAACGACGGAAGTTCTGATGATTGGAAGTTGACACTCTGACTTGTTGCGATCGCGCACAGGAATAATATAATTCGCAGTGAGCAACGCTGTAGGCGTTGTCTTTACTGAGTACTCAGCGCTCTTTTAGTCATAGGCTAGACATTACATCCCGTGCAACTGCTAAAGTCTGCTCAATGTCTTCTTCAGTGTGAGCAAAAGACGTAAACCCAGCTTCAAATTGAGAGGGTGCTAAGTAAACACCACGCTCTAACATACCCCGATGGAAGCGTCCGAATTTGGCTGTATCAGACTTTTTGGCATCTTCGTAGTTATGAACTGGGCCAGAGGTAAAGAATAAGCCAAACATGGCGCTGATTTGACCACCGCATACCCCATGACCAGTTTCTTTGGCAATTTGCAGCAAACCATCTGCTAGCTTCTTAGTAATCCGGTCAAGATACTCGTAAGTACCTGGCTTTTGCAGCAATTCTAAAGTCTTAATACCAGCAGTCATCGCCAAAGGATTACCAGAAAGAGTCCCAGCTTGATATACGGGGCCGGCGGGGGCAACCATTGACATAATATCTCGGCGACCGCCATAAGCTCCTACTGGCAAACCACCACCAATAACTTTACCCAAAGTCGTTAAGTCGGGAGTCACACCAAATTTTTCCTGAGCGCCACCGTAAGCAATGCGGAAACCTGTCATCACTTCGTCAAATACCAATAACGCTCCATGCTCGTGAGTCAGTTCTCGTAATCCTTCTAGGAAGCCAGCGTCAGGTGCAATAAATCCAGCATTGCCGACAACTGGCTCAAGAATTACACCAGCAATCTCGTCGCGGTTTTCTTCAAACAAGGCTTTGACGGATTCTAAGTCATTAAAAGGCGCGGTTAGAGTGGTGCTAGTTGCCGCTTTCGGAACTCCTGGTGAGTCTGGCAAGCCAAGTGTGGCAACACCAGAACCCGCCTTTACTAGAAAGGTATCGGCGTGTCCGTGATAGCAGCCTTCAAACTTGATGATTTTATCTCGTTTTGTGAAAGCCCGCATCAGCCGCAAAACTCCCATACAGGCTTCAGTTCCAGAGTTGACAAATCTGACCATTTCGATGCTAGGAACGGCATCGATTACCATTTCTGCCAAAACATTTTCTAGGACTGAAGGAGCGCCGAAACTCGTGCCTTTTTCTAAAGCTTCATGCAAGGCTGCAATTACTTCTGGATGAGCATGACCACAAATAGCTGGGCCCCAAGTGCCTACATAATCTATATATTGGTTACCATCTACATCCCAAATATATGCGCCTTTAACACGATCAAAAACGATGGGTTGTCCGCCCACAGATTTAAAGGCACGAACTGGAGAACTGACTCCTCCGGGCATCAGGTTTTGAGCAGCAGCGAAGACTTCTTGTGATTTTGTTGTTTTAATTGTGGTATTTACCAAGGTTCTCTCCTAACAGTGGGCAATAAAAAGCTCTATCTTAGGATAGTTTCAAAAACTACTTAGAATTTCTATCCTATATAAATAGCTGAACCAAAAAATAATAATATGTTATACAAGTCCAATAAAGACTTACCTTTAGATATTCAAACTAGATTATCTGAAGCATACCAGGATCTTTACCGAGCAGCTTTTAATTCGGCGATCCATTGGTATGGTGAAGCCTCAAAAGCTCACAAAGTGGCTTTGAGTGCTGTAAAGATGCAGTCTGCTATGGAACGCAATGTTCTTGTTTAGAGCTAGATAAAATAGTTCAATTAAAAAAACATGCCAGTTGCCCTATTGAGAATGGTATCGTGAATCCATGAATTATTCTCATTAGAGCAAACTAGCTGGTATGTCTTCTAACGATTCGCACTCTCTGCATTACGCTATCCCTGTTGAGGAAATTCGCTACGATGAACGGGGTCTAGTGCCTGCAATTGTCCAAGATTATTTGGATGGTACTGTCCTGATGATGGCGTGGATGAATCAGGAGTCGTTACAAAAAACTTTAGAAACTGAAGAAACTTGGTTTTGGAGCCGTTCCCGGCAAGAATTATGGCATAAGGGGGCGACTTCTGGACATATTCAAAAAGTGCAAAGTATCCGTTATGACTGTGATAGTGATGCGCTACTCATAGGTGTAGAGCAATTAGGAGATATTGCCTGCCATACTGGAGAACGCAGTTGCTTTCACCAAATAGAAGGGAAAATTGCCCCACCACCAGGGGATACATTGTCACAATTGTTTCAAGTAATATGCGATCGCCGCGATAATCCTACTGAAAGCTCCTACACCTGTAAACTATTCGCAGGTGGCGATAACAAAATTTTGAAAAAGATTGGTGAGGAAACCGCCGAGGTGGTAATGGCCTTTAAGGATGATGAAGCAGATGCGATCGCAGGTGAAGTGGCTGATTTGCTATATCATACTTTGGTTGCCTTAGCTCACCATCAAGTTGATTTAAAATCTGTATATCGTAAGCTGCAAGAACGTCGTCAATAAAGAATGTAGGCAATTGACGAAAAGCTTAGGATCAATGGGGTATCAAGAGAAAGGCAACGCGATCGCTTTCTAGAAAAACCAGTGCCCCGCCCCCAAACGCTCCTTGCTCTTCGGAAGGGGAGCGGGGAGCGTCAGCAAATGCGCGGTAGGGTTCTTTATTTTTGATTTATGCAAGAGGTCTTTTGTCTATACGCTTGTGTAAATCCTCTTGGGCTATGGTTTTTCGGTCTTTCGACATAAAATTAACGTGAATTCGACGGCTTATTATATAGTGTCTGCTTAATTAGCTCAATCAAAAAGACCACTAAGAGATTTTACTACGCAAAATCGTCCCTCTCCGAGTCGGAGAGGGACAGCCTTGAACTTTAGTTCAAGGCAGGGAGAGGTTTGTCGAACTCACGTTAAAATTAACTATCGCATTTGCTTGTTGAGCGACAGCATTTGCTTGTTGAGCGACAACATTTGCTTGTTGAGCGACAGCATTTGCTTGTTGAGCGTACGCATTTGCTTGTTGAGCGACAGCATTTACTTGTTGAGCGTACGCATTTGCTTGTTGAGCGACAGCATTTGCTTGTTGAGCGACAGCATTTGCTTGTTGAGCGTACGCATTTGCTTGTTGAGCGACAGCATTTGCTTGTTGCGTTCATCCCGAAACAAGAGACAGATCCGAATCAATAAGTATAAACACAGGGTAAATCTCCATTGTTGCGTTTAAATTAAATCCATAAAACTTTCTAGCTTTGTGGTAGTTGTTAGATTGTCGTTTTATTTTGACCAAAGCAAAAAAGGATACAAGCCCCTGAATTTATTTATGGAGAAGAAAAAAGATTTATTTCGAGATGCTACGCACGAGAAATAATGCGTCCTTATTTCAAGCCCCTAAATTTATTTATGGGGATAGTAATTTTGAATTTTGAATTTTGAATTTTGAATTCCCCGAAGGGGTTGACGCGTTTGGTCGTTTATTTTTTTGGTAGTCCTTAATACCATTTTAGCTGATTAATCAGCTAAAATTCGATTCAGGTACTGTAAAATTGCCACAGCGATCGCCACACTCAAGATGAAGCATAGCCAGTAACTATTGGTAATAATTTGCGGTTGATCTAATGCCCATCCACCCAAGGGATGACCAATAAAAGAACCAACTGCCCAGCACAAAGCGTTGATGGAGAAATAAACGCCGCGTTTATTTTCCGGGGCTAACTCCGTCACTAAAGAGGCAGCCGATGGGGTATAGGAGACAACCGCCACAGCAAATACTCCCAATGCCAATATTACCCAAACCAAATGATGAGATGGGGCAGTGCCGCTTATCCAAATTAGGCCAAAACCAATTGCCCAAAGAATGGCAGAAACAGTGAGCGCGAGTGTATGTGAGCAGCGTTTTAAGATGCTAGTGACAGGCAACTGACAGATGATGGCGAACACCAGATGCCAAGCAAATAGAACGCTAATCGTAGTTTGAGCAAATCCTTCTGGAGTACTTTTTATAACAAAGTTTTTGAAGAAAAGTGGTAGGGTGCTGTGGATTTGAGAAATATAGATTGTGAAGAATATATTAACTGCTATGTAGACCAGGAAACGGCGATCGCTTAATACTGCTATCCAAGAAGCAAAAAGTTCTGTCTTTTCAGGTTCCCCTATCTGCTGCTGTTCAGTTTCACTAATTCCCACATAGACAACCCCAAAAAACACCAAAAAAGAGATGGCATCAATCACAAATAGCCATCGATAACTCCCAATGATCGCAATAAAAAACCCAGCCAGCATAATTCCGATCGCTAACCCAAGATTATCAGCTAGGCGGGCGATACCTTCGGTGAGCTTCGCTAACGCAAAAGTTTCGCGGCGATTGTCAATCTGGCTAGCGTCAGCAACAACAGCTTCAGCCGCCGGCCAATAGAAACCTATCCCTAAACCGCTAATCAAGCTACCGATTACCAAAATCGTAAAATTATTGGTTGCAGCTAAAACCAGAGAACCAATTGCGGAAATCGCCGTGGCTAGCAACAAAGTGCGGCGGCGTCCCCAGTGTTCAGAATCAGCCAAAGAACCACCTACAATCCGCCCTACAATGCCGGAAATCGAGGCGCTACCCAAGGCTACCCCAACACTGGTTGCAGATAAACCAACTTGATTTACAAAAAATATCGGGGCGTAAAACAGGGTACAGCCGGTGCCAACTTCCGATAGAAATCTACCAATTGCGAAAATCCATATCTGGGGATGTATCGAGGGCAGCCACGATGATAACTGCGATTGCGAAGCTAATTTCATGAGTGTGAACTACTCCGCCGTATAGACGGACGGAGCTTCCCAATTCATCGGGAATAGCCTCCAGAACTCCGTAGTTCTATTGGTCTTACATTCCCTCCAAGGGCAGGAGTCCTGGTTCCCAAGACCCAAATCTTTTACCCTGAGCGAAGTCGTTCGCGTAGCGTCCCGTAGGGAAGGGTTTTCTTGCAACATATACCTGTTAGCTTGGTTTTCGCTTATGGCATTGATGGTCAAGACAATGCTTAGTTTACCAGAAAAGGTAATTCGTCATACACAAGCGAATTTGTTTTTACAAAGTAAAAAATCAATTCCAGATGCAATCCTCATCACCCGCTCACAATCCCCATCTTAGGAATACCTTGAACGCAAATAGATAGCGTCTCGTAGAGAAGATGGGGACTTCCGCGACCCGTTAAACCAGTTATCAGTTATCAGTTATCAGTCAGCAACGGCGTATGGTGGGGGATAAATGTTGCGCTACCAACGCCTGCTCCTTTTGGTGGGGGACAAAAACTTGCGAGATAAATAGATCACTCTCTACTGTTCACTGTTCACTGTTAAATGTCATAGCTTGATGACATTTTTGTAATTCTTATCATTGGCTGCTATTTTCCTCACTCATTCCACAGGGTTTCCACAGGGATTTTAGCAGTTTTCCACAGGTTCTCTACGAGCTAATGGGCTTCTTACTCTCTTGTTGGGGATTGTTGATTAACAGTGGGAAGGAACTTAAAGGACTGAGTTCTTATAAAGTTACGTAACGAAAAATAGCCTCTAATGCTGATTATTTCGTTCGCATTTGTTTTTTATACACTCGTTTTTAACATTTCGCAGCATTGACAAACCCACCCCCTCTTGGCGCACAATGATTCGGCTTGCTTTTGTAATCCGTTCAACCGTTGGCATCAAATGTGTAAAATATATTACCACCAGATGTGGGCGTAGATTGGCGGGCTGGCGAAAGAGCGTGTGAAATAGCCCTAAGCCGCTTCAGCGCAAGCAACTTGTCCCTCTTGATTATCCTCATAGGAGGAAAATCTCATGAAAGCAACGGTTAGCATCTTTACAGAAATTCCCGAAACACTCCACGAATCCTTAAAAAACTACTTAGAAACCCATCCCGACTGGGATGAAAACAGAGTATTGACGGCGGCACTATCATTGTTTTTACTCCAAAATGGAGATAGCGATCGCCGCGCTGCTCGAGTCTATCTGGAAACTTTGTTCCACCACTCCACAGTAGAAATGCCCTGTACCGACTCACCCGCAACAGCTAATTTACTAGACACCCCATAGGTACTGGTATGAAGCCCTAATACGGGCACGGTTTGCCGTGCCCCATCAATGGGATTTTGATCCAATAGCGATCGCTCATATCGCAATACGCTTGGGTTAAGCATTTTTCTCTTCTCTGTGTTTACTCTGCGCCTCTGCGGTAGCCAGAGGGCTTGCCCTCTGGCTTGGTGCAGTCGCTCATGGGGGAAACCCCCAGACGCTCGATGACTCGCTAACGCTGCGCTATGCGCGGCATCGTCTCCCCTTGGGAGAAGACCGCGCTGCTTCACCGCTTTGCGTCTACGTAAAACAAATGGACTTTGATAATGAGTTTTAACCTTAACCCAAGCGTATTGGGCCATATCGGGGTAATATTACAACAAAAAAGATCAGTAGATTCTGATCCTTAAAGAGGTTCCAATAGTTTCTCCTGTTGCCAAAACTAGTTGGTAATAGCGCAAAATTTAGAATTGAGGCAAGACTTGAATATATTAGCTGATTTTAGTACTTGTTGTATAACGGTTTTATTTTGGATACAAACACGTTCGTAGGGGCGCACAGCTGTGCATTGGTGTCAACTTAAGCTAAAAGCAGCTTAACTGAAAGCTTGACTCACCCGCCTCGAACTAAAGTTCTTTGGCTTTTAGCTAAAGTCTACTGAAGTAGACTAAAGATTTTTTGCTATATTTAGTCATCAACAGTAGGACTTACGCACGAGTAACGGAAAACGAACCACAGAGAAGCCAGTGCGCCCTTGCGGTTAAGAGACTTGTTCGCGCAGCGTCTCCCCTTGGGAGAAGCAACTGGCGCGGCGCAGAGGTCACGGAGGAATGAGAGTTTGAGAGGGTTTTTGCGTAAGTCCTAAACAGAAGACTTCCGCTATTAGCAAGGAACTGAAGTTCCTTGCGGGACATAGCTTTTACGTTAAGTTGACACCAATGATAGCTGTGCGCCCCTACAAACTCCAACCTAAGCACCGTTATATCTCAATACGCTTGGCTTTATGAAAAATTGTAGGTTGGGTTAAGCAAAGCGCAACCCAACAAAGCCACGGAAATGTTGGGTTACCCTGCGGGAAGCCCCTTCTCTACGAGACGCTGTTCGCGTTCGGGTCTACGTTCCTCAAACGCCACTTGCTTCTCCCTACAGCCCTTCGGGCATCCTACGGCAGGCGCTAGCCTCTCACGAATGGGATTCGGGGAGACGCTGCGCGTAGCAAGATCCCCACAGGGGTACAAGTCGGGAAACCGCAAGGGCGCAGTGGCTCCTCAACCTACACAGTTTAAGATTTTTGGCGCTAACCCAAGTTTATTGCCTTATGTCTACCGAAACGGTTAGATGCAAAGAAATATTTTCCAGTGGACTCTCTCCCCTGTCCACTGTCTTAAATGCATAAATAAATATCTCAAATAACTGCCTGGTCTGTATTTGAGTAATATCTACCTATTTTGATTGTCTAAATTTGTCTTTTACTAAAGCCAAAGAAATTCAATAATCCCTCCCCCAAGAGTTAACAGTCAAGAGTTAAAAAACTCTAGACTGTTAACTCAGGACTTAGCTTCCAAGTGCTGGGGATGAGCAGGAGATTCAAACTTATACCCTACGCCACGTACAGTTTGAATTAATGCTGGCTGACTAGCATCAATTTCAATCTTCTTGCGAATTTGCCCGATATGGACATCTACAACCCGTTGGTCGCCGACATATTCATAGTCCCATACCTCTTGGATTAGCTCCGCACGCCGCCAAACTCGACCTGGATGACTGGCTAAAAAATGCAACAAGTCAAATTCCAGAGCAGTTAAAGGTACTGCTTGGTTATTAAGTGCCACCTCCCGCCGCACTGGGTCAATCATAAGTTTTTCAAATACCAAGCGTTTTTGCTCGGCAGTAGTTATCACTCGTTGACGCCTCAAAATAGCTCCGACTCTGACTTCTAACTCTCCTAGCCCAAAAGGCTTGGTGAGATAATCGTCAGCACCTTTAGCAAAGCCGCGAATTTTGTCAGCTTCGTCAGCACGGCTAGTCAACATCAAAACAAAGACACCATTACGACTTTGCATCTCTTGGCAGAGGTTAAACCCAGTTACATCTGGTAAATTCACATCTAGAATTACCAAGTCGGGGTTAAATTGCTCAAATAGAGTTAAGGCTGTCTTTCCATCTTCGGCAGCCTCCACCTGATAGTTCTGCTTAATCAGAAAGCGTTGGATTAAATTCCGAACCGCAGGGTCGTCGTCAACTACAAGAATCTTGGCAGGAGCCATGACCATTACTTTGCACAAAAATTCGTAAGATTAACAAAAGGTTTGCGTAAAAACGCAGTTGCCACTTTGGGACTAACTAAGAATCTACATGGCTACGGTATGAGATTCCTGATTATTCAAAAAGAAATACTCTAATCAGGATTGTCGGCAATCAGAACGCGAAACTTCTGTTAGCCACAGTATATAAGCGCTCTGACTTTAGTCGCAACAGTTCTTAACACCAAGACACGTTCATGATCCCAGTTAGGTGGTAACTTAAAACGTCTCAATTTTAAATCGTTATGCGGATATATACCACAAGCGATTATTCAGTATAATTAAAAAAAACTCTATTAGGGCACAGTAAGTTGCCAAATTTGAAACATTAAAATTGATATTTTCATAAAAACTATGTGTTTTAGGTACTCTCCGTTCAAATTCTAGATTAGAGCCAGAATTAGACAACGACATGAGGGTATACACGGAGTTATAGCGATATGTTAAAGTGGCTATAGTTAAAATTACAAAGTCGATTAAACTAACCCGTGCTACTATCCTGTTAGGGCATAAAATAGGTCGAGACTTTCGTTTCGATTAAAACAAAACCTAAAGTTGTTTTTTATTCGACAAAAGACTGCCGCTGACTGAGGCTGAAGTAACAAACTCCCATGAGCGATCAAAATCCCTACGAAAAACTTGGGGTATCAGAAGAGGCTAGCTTCGATGAAATTCAGGATGCTCGTAATCGCCTATTCGAGCAACATAGTGGCGATGCCAAGCATTTAGAAGTAATTGAAGCGGCTTACGATGCGATTTTAATGGATCGCTTACGGATGCGCCAAGAAGGTAAAATTAAAGTCCCTGAGCGTATTCGGTTTCCAGAGTTGCGAGTGCAATCGCCTCCTAAAGAAAGTCCAACCCCTCGTGAGCAGTCACCTGCATGGCTGCAACGGATGCTGGATCAACCAACGCCTGCTGATATATTCTTACCAGGAGCTTGGTTTCTTGGTTTGAGTTCTATCACTGTGTTTTACCCAGAGGGAGGCGATCAGGTTTTGCAGTTAGCATTGGTAGTTGGGGTAGGCGCTAGTATTTACTTTCTCAATCGCAAGGAAAGCAAATTTGGTCGAGCAGTTTTGCTCACCCTAGTCAGTTTAATAATTGGCTTAATTGCTGGGGGACTAGTTGCTGGCTGGCTTTCACCACAAATATCATTCCTCAATTTGTCATCGAATCAGTTCTCTACTGTACTAACGTTTATATTGTTGTGGTTAGTTAGTAGCTTTCTACGGTAAACTGCTACCCGTAAGCAAGTTTCCATAAAGAAGACATGGTTTATATGTGTTCTTCTTAAAATTTCAAAGTCAGGAGTCAGAATAACTATTTTGACTCCTATTTTAATGTGCAACATGAATACCGATTAATTCAATATGTTGCAGCTAGAAAGCCTTTCTAGACAAGGTGTTTAGGTTTTAGTACTAAATCTACAGCAGCGCTGAAATCCTTAACGATTAAGTCGGGGTGGTAAAGTTCCAATTGGGTGCGATCGCGGATGCCAGATTCCACAGCTATCACCTTAATATCATAATTTTTAGCTGCGGTAATGTCGGCTTCCGTATCTCCCACCATCCAGATATCAGTAGCCGGGGGCAGTTCTTGTAAAGCCCTAGCCATCAACAAGGGTTTATCTTCAATATCACGAGTTTTAACATAGTCGTTACTCAAGCAATAACAACGATTTTCAGGGAAAAATCTCCCTAAATCGTTCTTTTTGAAGGCATAATCTAGTTCCCGAACTCGGCGCATGGTCATAACTGCTAAATCAATTCCAGCTTGTTGAATTTTTAGCAGTGCATCCACAGCACCGGGTGCGAGAGTGTCATAGTTGAAATAAGGTTCTGTATGTACTGTTTGCCGCCGCAACTGGGCAAATTCTTGTGCTTGGGCTTCATCTAACCCAGAATTCAACGCAATTTGTTTTTCGGGAACGCGCGATCGCTTTAGCTGCCAAAATTCCGCTTTCGGAAGTTGTTGCACTACTTGATCTCGGCGACGGGTTTTCTCTAAGCAGAATTGATAAACACGGTAGTACCGTTCGGAAACATCAATAATTGGGCCGTCGAAGTCAGTAATAAGTCTTAGCATCGGCGGAAAATGTTAATTTTTATTAAGTTTATCTCAGATGTATGGCTATTTTTTAAGGGTATTAAGTCTAGCTAAAGGTTTTTTTGTAAACTCTTTTTAAGAAAGTATCGACGATGACCTGGAGGAAAATCTTCTAACTCTCCAAAAATTTCATACCCCAAGTGCTGATAAAATTTGGGAGCTTGGAAGCTGTAAGTAAAAAGATATGCGTTTAAGCAGCCACGATTAACAGCCTCTTGCTCTGCCTCCAAAAGAAGTGCTTTTCCATATCCATAACCTCTTAACTCCTCTGCAACCCAAAGAGTAGCAATATGGAACCATCCCAAGCCGATAAAACCCTCCAAGCCGCCCACGACATTTTTTTTTGAATCACGAAGTAATAGAAACAGTGGCGTATATTGGTAATCTCCAATCTTACCTACATTAAAATCTTGAAGTTGCTTGTCAATAAAATCAACTTGTTTAGAGTCTGGATGAATTTCAATTGATATTTTGTAATCAGGCATCATTGCAGCGTACCGCGTTTGATTTGTTCGCTTTCAATGGCTTCAAATAAGGCGCGAAAGTTACCTTCGCCAAAACCTTGAGCTTGGAAACGGCGTTCAATAAACTCAAAGAAAAATGTCGGCTGTTCAAATATTGGCTGGGTAAAAATTTGTAGTAATAAAGGCGCAGTATTTCCTCCCTCTAAAAGAGTATATTCTTGCCAGTCCACCAGAATTTCCTGTTGAGCGATCGCTTCCAGTTCTAAGGGTGATAGAGGCAATCCTGGACGCTGTTTTAGTTGCGTGTAATAAGTTTGGGGAACTGAGAGTAAGGATAAACCACTGGCACGAAATTTAGCGATCGCACTGACAAGATTAGTCGTCCGCAAGGCAATATGTTGAATTCCCGGCCCCCGATTGACATCTAAAAATTCCTGAATTTGGGAATTTTTGGAAGCTGGTTCATTAATTGGCAATTGGACGCTACCGTTGTGCGAAACCATCACTTGACTGTGTAAAGCAGAAAGATTGGTTTTAATTTTAAAAGCCTGCTGGGGTTGAAAATCTAGGATATTTTCGTACCAAGCGACAGCATTTTCCAATTCACCAACTGCCACGTTTAACACTATGTGATCTATAGCAGTAAAAGTGTTGTCATTTGTCATTTGTCCTTTATCAAAAACCAATGATCTTTCGATCAATGTATGAGTCAGTCCACCCCAGGCGGCAATTTTGCCACACTTGAGCAATTCCGTACCCACCTGGCGTTCCTGAGTGGGTTGTAGGATTGTAGCACCGTGTTTTTGAGCTAGTGCGATCGCGCTTTCTACATCTTCGACAGCAAAAGCGACATCTGCCACACCAGGTGGATATTGACGCAGAAACTCAGCTACTGGACTTGTGGGTAACAGTGGAGAAGACAGAAAAAAGCAGACAGCACCACTTTTTACTACTTCTGTACAAGTGTGAAATGAACTAATGCGATCGGCTACTACATGAAAACCAAGATGGTGTACAAACCAATCCCGCCATACTTTGGCGTCTTCTACATAGAAATGAACGTGATCAATTTTCATAGATACTGAAAATCCAGCATAACAGCTTATATCTCTGTAAATTTTGCCTTTTTTGCTAAATTTTCAGGTCTTTCCCAGGCAAGAATTATCTAAGCTGACTCCCACTTTAAAAAAACAAATGACTATCAGGTTGAATGTTAATTTCCATTGGCACAGCTTGCGGTTCGGCAGAAAGGGCAAAGAAAATCGCATTGGCAGCAGTTTCAGGACTGAGCATTTTTTTTCGGTCTACTTTTAGGTTGACGTTATCCCAGAAAGGAGAATCTACCCCACCAAAGTAGAATAGCGTGAACTTGATACCAAAACGCTTGAGTTCCTCTGCCATGCATTTGCTGAAACCGACAACACCAAACTTAGAAGCAGAATAAGCTGCTGCCATTCCCATCGAATGCTTGCCCAGAATTCCTACCACATTACAGATGTGACCAGACTTGCGCTTTTGCATCTCTTCAGCAGCCGCTTGAGTGGTGTAAAAGCTGCCTTTTAAGTTGACATCTAGCATCTTGTCTAAATCAGCGGGTTCCAGGCTGTTGTAAGGCTTGAGTATACCAGCACCAGCGGCATTCACTAAAATATCGATTTGACCAAACTCAGCGATCGTCTTTTCGATCAAAGTATCTACCTGTTGCGGGTTAGTAATATCGGTGGGAACGCTCAAAACTTGCCCTGGTAAATCATCTGTCAGTGTTGTTAAACGAACCGCATCTCTGGCAGCCAGTACCAACCGGACTCCAGTAGGCGCAAGTTTGTGTGTTAACGCTGAACCAATGCCACCAGTAGCACCGACAACAACAACGACTTTATCCTGCATTAGATTATTTACATTTCTTTACATCTTTATACATAATACTGAATTACAGACTCAGGTTGTACGTAGACATCCAGAAAGTATTTACCGAAAAATTGGGGTTTAAAGCCCCGTCCTTCCAGGACGGATTTATATTCTTTCCCCTTGTATTTTCTCAAATCTTATGAGGAGCATGGTATCATAATGTGAGGGAAGAAAGGAATATTCA
>NZ_JAIVFQ010000083.1 GCF_020829495.1 Nostoc favosum CHAB5714
TTCGTCATACATCCGAAATTTGTTTTTGCTTATGCAAAAAATCAATTCCAGATGCAATCCTCATCCCCCGCTCCCTATCCCCACCTTATGAGTACATTGAAGGTGGGGACTTCCGCGACACGTTAAATAAAGTGCAAAACTGGGGTCAAAGCAGAAGTTGCTACAAAAAAAGTGGAAGTTCTTACTCTTAAGGCAGAAGTTGCTACAGACTGCGCGAAACACAGAAACGTCTTGGCGGAAGTTCTTGCTCTTAAGACGGAAGTTGCTACAGACTGCGCGAAACACGGAAACGTCTTGGCGGAAGTTCTTGCTCTTAAGACGGAAGTTGCTACAGACTGCGCGAAACACGGAAACGTCTTGGCGGAAGTTCTTACAGGGAAGACGGAAGTTGCTACAGACTGCGCGAAACACGGAAACGTCTTGGCGGAAGTTCTTACAGGGAAGACGGAAGTTGCTACAGACTGCGCGAAACACGGAAATGTCAACCCTAGAGCAATATTTTTTGATGGATGCTAAATGTGGGATATTCACCCAATCAAGGGCAAATCGTATCGCAACGGGAAAGTTTTTAAGTGTGGGCATTGTGGGTTTGAACATGACGCTGATGTTAACGCGGCTAATAATATTGCTGCTTTGGGGAAGTCTGTAAGCCTTCCTGAAAGTCCGGGGATGAGTTGTCAATTAGAGGGGCAATTGTCCCTCTTCCCGATGATTCTTTCTCTGAGGCTAAAGCCCCGTACCTTTAGGTCGGGGTAAGCTTACGAGCCTAAACCTTGCGATACTTTGTTAACTGCTTTTAGCTTCATACCATAGTTAGAATCATCCAACTTTCACTCTCAAGAATGATTTATACAATCTTGTAAGTGTGATAAAAATGCTGGGTTAGTTGATAAAAAGTATAGAGTGGCAAAAATAACTATTAACAAGCAATATTCCTTCTGTCTCCAGCTTTTTATTAAATAACAACTGTTCCGAAGGGGTGTAATTTTGAATACAGTTGAGCTATTATCTTATCTTCGCAGCTTAGATATTCAAATTTTTATTGATGGTGAAAAGTTTCGTTGTAACGCGCCTGAAGGAACTCTTACAGTAGAACTGCGTGCAGAAATTCAAGAGCGTAAAGCAGAAATTATTGAATTTTTAAAAGCAACTAATCGTACTCATAACCACAGCTTTAGACCTCTTGTACCTATTTCGCGGTCTGAAAATCTTCCCCTCTCCTTTGCTCAACAACGGCTGTGGTTTCTTGACCAATTAATCCCTAATAATCCTTTCTATAATATTCCAGTAGCACTACATTTAACAGGTTCGCTAAATAAAGCCGCGCTAGAGCAAACTTTTAACGAAATTGTCCGACGACATGAAGCTTTACGCACCACTTTTGTCATCCAGTCAGGGCAACCAGTTCAGGTAATTAATCCGACGCTAACAATACCTTTACCAATAATAGATTTACGGCAACTGCCACAAGCCGAACGAGAAATACAAGCACGACAATTCACTAACCAAGAAGCTCAACGTCCTTTCAATTTATCAACTGATTCGTTGCTGCAAGTAAAACTGCTGTGGTTGGATGAGACACAATACATCCTGCTGCTGAATATGCACCACATTGTCTCCGATGGTTGGTCTATTGGAGTGCTGATTCAAGAGATAGCAGCACTCTACACAGCCTTTACTAGCAATCAGCCTTCTCCTCTGCCGAAACTTACAATCCAATATGCAGACTTTGCATACTGGCAACGTCAATGGTTGCAGGGGGAAGTATTAGAAAAGCAACTCGATTACTGGCAGAAGCAATTAGACGACATTTCTATATTAAATCTGCCAACCGACAGACCAAGACTAGCTGTTCAAACTTACCAGGGTGCAAGGCAACCTCTGCAATTATCAAAAAGTTTGAGCGAAGCACTTTTAGCTCTCGGACAGCAACAAGGGGTAACTTTATTTATAACCCTCCTAACAGCATTTAAAGTTTTACTTTCCCGCTACACACAACAAGAAGATATTGCTATTGGTTCACCCATTGCCAATCGTAACCGTAGTGAGATAGAGGGATTAATTGGTTTTTTTGTCAATAGTTTAGTACTGCGTACCGACTTAACTGGAAACCCAACTTTTCGAGAATTATTAAGTCGAGTCAAAGAGGTAGCTTTAGGGGCTTATGCTCATCAAGATTTACCTTTTGAAAAACTCGTAGAGGAACTGCATCCAGAGCGTAATTTGAATCAAAATCCGCTATTTCAAGTGGTGTTCGCGCTGCAAAATGCGCCTATGTCAGCATTAGAGTTAACTGGTTTAACTTTAAGCCCGCTACCATTTGATACAGAAACAACACGCTTTGATTTGGAGTTCCACCTGTGGGAGTCAAATACTCAAAATGGTTTATGGGTAGATAGTTCAGAAGGAATTAGTGGGTTTGTAATTTACAGTACTGATTTATTTGATGAGGCTACTATCACCAGAATGTTAGGACATTTCCAAACATTACTGGAAGGTATAGTTGCAAATCCAGAACAAAGAATTGCACAATTACCGCTATTAAGTGAATCTGAGTTACATAATTTATTGGTTAAATGGAATAATACTCAGTTAGATTATCCTCAAGATAAGTGTATTCATAAGTTATTTGAGAGCGTTGCCGAACAGAATCCTGATGAAACTGCACTAGTATTTGGCGATGATAAACTCAGCTACAAAGAGTTAAATATCCGTAGTAACCAGCTTGCACATTATCTAAAAAAATTAGGAGTTAAAACCGAAGTTTTAGTAGGGCTTTGTGTAGAACGATCTTTTGATATGGTAATCGGGATGTTGGGCATTATGAAAGCAGGTGGAGCTTATGTGCCTCTAGATCCAAGCTATCCATCTGAACGTTTGGATTTTATGCTCAAAGATGCTCAAGTTTCAGTTTTTTTAACTCACGAGCGATGGGTTGAACGTTTGGAAAACTATAATTCCAATATAATATGTTTAGATAAAGATTGCGAAATTATTGCTCAAGAAATTGAAGATAATCTCCTTAGTGAAGTTGCAGCAGACAACCTTGCTTATGTTATTTATACCTCTGGCTCAACAGGAAATCCTAAAGGCGTACAAATTGAACATAGAGGATTGTTAAATTTAGTTTTTTGGCATCAAAAAGCCTTTGCAGTTTCACCCATTGACCGAGTAACGCAGATAGCCGGGGTTGCTTTTGATGCTTGTGGTTGGGAAATTTGGCCTTACCTTAGTGCTGGAGCCACTATCTATATTGTAGATGATGAAATTAGGCGATCGCCTGAATATCTCCGAGATTGGTTAATATCGCAAAAAATCACAATTTCCTTTTTACCAACACCTATAGCAGAGAAGTTTTTATTATTAGATTTTCCGGAAGATGCCGCTTTACGAATATTGCTTACAGGTGGAGATAAACTAAATCAATATCCTTTAGCTTCGCACTTCTTCCAAGTATATAATAATTATGGGCCAACTGAGAACACAGTTGTTACAACTTCTGGTCATATTTCTGTTAAGAATAAAGATAATTTAGCACCTGCAATTGGTAGTGCGATCGCCAACACCCAAGTTTACATATTAGATAAACATTTACAACCAGTAGCCATTGGTGTTTCAGGAGAATTATATATAAGTGGTGATGGATTGGCACGAGGTTATTTAAACCGTCCTGATTTAACTGCTGAATGCTTCATTTATCATAGTTTTACTAATAAGTTAAAAGCACGACTTTATAAAACAGGTGATTTAGTCCGCTATCGAGTAGATGGCAACATTGAGTTTTTAGCCCGCGTTGACGAGCAGGTAAAAATCCGTGGCTACCGCATTGAGTTGGGCGAAATTGAAGCAGTGCTGAGTCAGCATCCAGCAGTACAGCAAACTGTAGTAATAAGTCGTGAACATGAAAAGGAAAAGCGCCTAGTAGCTTATGTGGTAGCGAAAGCTGAATACAGCAGTGAGCAAGAGAATGTTGAATTAATGCAATTGCAGAATGAGCAAGTTTTGCAATGGCAGATGCTCTATGACGAAACTTATAATCAACCTGCTGTTGATTCAGATGTAACATCGAATTTTGTCGGTTGGAACAGTAGTTATACAAATCAGCCTATTCCAATAGAGCAAATGCATGAGTGGGTAAATAACCAAGTAGCGCAAATTTTGGCTTTTCAACCCAAGCGAGTGTTAGAAATTGGTTGTGGAACAGGTTTAATTCTGTTCAGAATTGCGCCTCACTGCGCTAAATATTGTGGAACAGACTTTTCTCCAGTTTCACTTAATTACATTCAGCAGCAGTTGCAAAAGCAAGAAATGCCGCAGGTAACGCTGTATCAACAAATGGCTACTGACTTCGAGAAAGTAGAAACAGCAGCTTTTGATGCAGTAATTGTGAACTCAGTTGTACAATATTTTCCTACTATTGATTATCTGATTCGTGTATTAGAAGGTGCTGTGAGGGCAACTGCTCCAGGTGGCTTTATCTTCATAGGAGATGTGCGTAGTTTGCCACTTTTGCAAGCTTTCCATGCATCAGTGCAACTCTATCAAGCTGAATCTTCCCTTACCCGTTCTGAGTTACAGCAACGGGTTCAAATGCAAATTTTCCAAGAAACAGAGTTGGTGATTGACCCAGCTTTTTTTAGTGCAATAAAGCAATGCTTTCCCCAGATTAGCAATGTACAAATTCAACTGCTGCGGGGACGCGATCGCAATGAATTAACTCAATTTCGGTACAATGTGATTCTTCATATTGATGATGTAACTATTAATAATACTGAAAATTATTCAGTGCTGAATTGGTCTGAAGAGAATTTAACAGTGTCAGCAGTGCATCAGTTATTAATTGAAACTAAACCAGAAATATTATGTATTAATAATGTACCTAACGCGCGGGTGATGGCAGCAGTTAAAACAGCAGAATGGCTATCAGATATAAAAGGTTTTAAAACTGTAGGTCAAATGCGTAAAGCTTTGCAAGAACTCGAAGATTTCGGAGTAGAGTCAGAAGATTTTTATACACTGGATGTACCTTACAAAGTTGATATTACCTGGTCACATTCAAATATTCAAGAACTCTATGATGTGGTTTTTGTCCGGCAAGATAAAATAGCTAAGAGAGCTATTTTTCCGCATAGTACGGCTCATCGTCCCTGGCAATCTTACGCCAATAATCCTTTACAAGCCAAAGCTGCGCGTAAATTAGTGCCGCAATTGCAGACTTACATAGCACAAAAATTGCCTGAGTACATGATGCCATCAGCTTTTGTATTATTAAAGTCTTTACCTCTGACAGCTAATGGTAAAGTCAATCGCCGCGCTTTAAGAGGATTCTATGATGCAATTCAGCCCCAATTGTCTGAAAATTACATCGCACCTCGGACTCCTGTGGAACAAGTGTTGATGAAAATTTTTGCTGAGGTTTTGGGACTTAAGCGCGTAGGAATTTATAACAATTTCTTTGAATTAGGCGGTCATTCATTACTAGCAACTCAGCTTGTCTCTAGAGTGCGCGATACCTTGCGTGTGGAGTTACCTTTGCGTAGCGTATTTGAAGCACCAACAATTGCACAAATTTCTAAGATAGTGGAAAGCTTTAAAGAAAGCAATCCTCAAAGTCAAGCCCCAGTTTTAGTACCACTTTCGCGTGAAAATCGGCGGATTAAGTTATCTTCCTTAAACGAAGATACCAAGAGGCGTTAGGGACTTGTAGAGAAAGTAAGATACCAAAGCCTATCCTACTAATAATATTAGAGTTGTCGGGAAATAAAAGATGAGTGAATATTCCTTAATAAGCTGTTATATCATGTCCGACTTAATACTTATGTCATTGCGAGCGGAGCGTGGCAATCCCAAACCTTTGCGATTGCTTCATTTCACTTCGTTGCATTCGCAATGACATATCGTAAGTGATTTGCCGAACTTGATATTATATCATGTCCGCATAAATAGTTACGCTAACCACAGTCATTACACCCCACCCCCAACCCCTCCCCGCAAGCAGGAGGGGAGACAAAGCATAGCTTTGGCGGGGTGGGGTTCTTCGGGTTTAATAAGTAATCAAGCGGACATGATATTACGCATAAAACTAGTACATTTACCTGATGACTGTTGACCGTTGACTGATGACCGATAACCGTCAACCGTCAACCGTCAACGATTATAAAGAATGTTTATATAATTTAGACGCATATCAGCTTAGTATCAACTTCAGGCAGAAAATAATTTTTGCTTTAACCCAAGTTTATCATCTCAAAATTTATTAACCCCAACAGAACGACGATAAAGTAACCAGATAAATAGTGGTGAACCCAGCAACGCAGTGACGGAACCTACTGGTAGTTCTACTGCTCCTAGTCTAGAGAGTAAATCTGCAAAAGTAAGTAACCATGCACCTGCGAGGGCGGAAAGTGGTAAAACAAAGCGATGATCTGTACCAACGATGAGGCGGACACCGTGAGGGACAACAAGACCAACAAATCCAATCAAACCACTGATGCTGACTGCACCTGCGGCTAATAAAGTGGCGACACCACCAATTAACAGGCGCGATCGCGTCAACGAAACCCCCAAACCCACAGCCAAATCATCCCCCAAAGCCAGCACATTTACCGATCGCGCCAGCAAGCATCCCCCTAGCAATGCAACGATGATGTAAGGGCCAGCTGTCGCAATTTCTTGCCAACCCCGTCCATTAAGACTACCAACCAGCCAACTCAGCGCAATTTGAATTTGACCATCTTCAGCTAAAAGCAGCAATGTACTTTGTACAGCACCTAATAAAGAACTCACCGCCACTCCGCCTAAAATCAACCGCTCAACTGAAATTCCCGACCCCGCACGACCGAGCAAAATAACGATCGCAGAAGTTAAAATAGCTCCCATCCACGCTGCTAGAGGAATTGCGATCGGGAATATTTGCCACACAATCATCAGAATCACAATTAATCCTGCACCTGCTGAAATGCCCAAAATAAATGGATCAGCAAGACTATTGCGTAACATTCCTTGCAGTAATGCTCCTGACATTCCCAAGGCTGCGCCGACGATGAGAGCAGCGATAATGCGTGGGAGACGCAAATCCCAGAGAATTGTCTGTTTAACCGGATCACCTTCGCGGAGAATGGCTTGCCAAAATTCCGACATACTTAAAGGTACTGCTCCTTGAGAAAGCGACAGCGCTAGCGTTACCACCAGCGCTGCACTAAGTAGTAAAACAGCCCAAAGTACCCGGTGTTCAGTAAAAATTGTCTGAAATGGTTTAGTCAAATTTTAGATATGTATTTTTTTTAAATATAATCTGTCTCAAACATAGATGCATTGGGCATTGGGCATTGGGCAGGAGAGAGGGCAATAGGTTCGGATAATATCATGTCCGCATAAATAGTTATGCTAACCATAGCCATTACACCCCACCCCCAGCCCCTCCCCGCTTGCGGGGAGGGGAGACAAAGCTACGCTTTGGCGGGGTGGGGTTCTTCGGGTTTAATAAGCAATCAAGCGGACATGATATAAGATCCCCCCGCCTGTGGCGACCCCCTTAAAAAGGGGGTAAAGAATAAAATTAGCCCCCCAATTGATCGGGGGGTTGGGGGGATCTTTGCTCGATAAACAAGCTAACCGAACTGTATTGGGAGAAAGGGGGAGTTAAAACTTGGGCGTTGAGCTTCAGAAGGTGAACGTTGAGCTTCTGAAGGTGGAAGTTGAGCTTCAAAAGGTGGAAGTTGAGCTTCAAAAGGTGGAAGTTGAGCTTCAAAAGGTGGAAGTTGAGCCTCAGAAGGTGGAAGTTGAGCCTCAGAAGGTGAACTTTCAAGTTTTAACTCCCTCCTCTGCCTCTGTGCCCCATTGGTGTCAACTTAAGCTAAAAGTCATGTCCCACAAGGAACTGAAGTTCCTTGCTAATAGCTAAAGTCATCTGAGAGATGACTAAATATACCCAAAAATCCTTAGTCTACTTCAGTAGACTTTAGCTAAAAGCCAAAGAACTTTAGTTCAAGGCGGGTTAGGAAGCCAACAGTTAAGCCATTTCTAGGCTTTTGTTGACACGTATGCTCTGCGCCTGCGCCCCTACGTTAGTTCCAGCCCACCTTGGTAGCCAGTGACAATGCGGCCACCATCCTTGAGAATGTGGATTTCTATCTGATCGCTAGCCCAAGTAATCTGGTCTTGGAAAGCCGGGTTTAACACCCGAACCCGTTGATTGCTAGAAGAGACTGGAGAGTTGGGAGAATTAATTGCCAGAGATTGGACAAAAGGCCCGTCAATCAAAATATCAAGTTGTTCTAACAATGCTTGGGAACCTGGCGGCGCTGATTGAGACTGTAGTTGCTTGAGAGTGAACCCAGTAAAAGACATTACATTTAATCCAGCAGCTTTTACTTTACGAGCTAAAGACGCTAGTGCAGTTGCTTGCCAAAAGGGTTCTCCACCAGAGAACGTTACACCCGTGTTGTGGGGATTGCTGAGAATATTCTCGGCAAGGGTATCAACAGCAATCAATTGGTTAGCTTCAAAAGACCAGGAGTTAGTATTAAAGCAGCCAGGACACTCACGCAGACAACCTTGTACCCAGATGACTGCACGACAACCAGGGCCATTAACTTCTGACTGATCAACGTAACCCATAATGTTGAGATAGCCAGGGGGAATTTCCATGAGTGCTAGCGATGGGTCAGTTGGCTTAATTTCCATCTCTTTAACTCCTTTTAGCCGTTGCCTGTTAACCCTTAACTATAGCGAATCTCCAGTTATATAACTGTAACTAATGACAAATGACTAATGACTAATGACAAATGACTAATGATAAACTTGATGGGATTTTGAAAAGTCCGCTTTAACTTACTAGACTGAAGTTAGTTGCCCAGCTAGCATTGACCGTCCCATAAATAAAATAGATGACTGAACAAACTTCTAGAATTTGTATCCTTGGCGGAGGCTTTGGTGGTCTCTACACAGCCTTGCGTTTAAGCCAGTTACCTTGGGAATCTACGCAAAAACCCGAAATTGTTCTGGTAGATCAAAGCGATCGCTTCCTATTCTCTCCCTTACTTTACGAATTACTCACTGGCGAACTGCAAACCTGGGAAATTGCCCCACCGTTTGAAGAACTTTTACAAGGCACAGGGGTGCGTTTTTATCAAGGGGTTGTGTCTGGAATTGACATCGACCAGAAACTGGTAAATATACAAGAAGGGCTGGAAATCCCTTACGATCGCTTAGTACTGGCATTAGGAGGTGAAACACCGCTAGATTTAGTGCCTGGTGCGGCATCCTACGCCTACCCATTCCGCACAATCTCTGATGTTTATCGTTTGGAAGAACGCCTGCGATTTTTAGAAGAATCGGATGCTGATAAAATTCGGGTAGCGATTATTGGGGCTGGCTACAGTGGTGTAGAGTTAGCCTGTAAGTTAGCCGACAGACTAGGTGAAAGAGGACGCTTTCGGATCATTGAAATTGCTGACCAAATTTTGCGAACTTCCCCAGAGTTTAACCGGGAAGCAGCAAAGAAAGCAATAGAAGCCCGTGGCGTGTTTCTTGATTTAGAAACCAAAGTGGAATCAATAGAGCAAAATTCCATTTCCCTAGAGTACAAAAACCAGTTAGACACGATTCCGGTAGATTTGGTAATTTGGACTGTGGGAACTAGGGTTGCGCCCGTAGTGAAATCTCTTCCCCTCAAGCAAAACCAGCGTGGTCAAATCAGTACTACATCCAATCTGCAAGTCCTCGATCATCCAGAAATCTTTGCTTTGGGAGATTTAGCAGACTCTCATGATATTGAAGGACAGCAAGTCCCCGCTACTGCACAAGCAGCTTTCCAACAAGCTGATTATACTGCTTGGAATATCTGGGCAAGTCTGACGAATCGCCCCCTCCTTCCCTTCCGCTACCAACAGTTAGGAGAAATGATGGCACTAGGAATAGACAACGCCACTCTCACTGGTTTGGGAATTAAACTAGATGGCCCCTTGGCATCCGTCGCCCGGCGGATTGCCTATTTATATAGGTTGCCAACTTTAGACCATCAACTCAAAGTTGGTTTTAATTGGCTAGTCCGTCCGATCATAGAAACACTTTCTCGGTAACTTAAGGTTGGGCATTGGGCATTGGGCATTGGGCATTGGGCATTGGGCATTGGGCATTGGGCATTGGGCATTGGGCATTGGGCATTGGGCATTGGGCATTGGGCATTGGGCATTGGGCATTGGGCATTGGGCATTGATGCCCCATTCCCTATTCAATTTTGAGTTAGTCAAGTAATAAAGCTTTTAACAAGTCAAAATCTAACATTCAAGATTTAAAATTTTCAAACTTTGATGGAACAACCAAAAGTTATTTTTTTAGATGCTGTGGGTACACTCTTCGATGTCAAAGGTGGTGTGGGCAAAGTTTATAGTCAGATAGCCCAGGAATTTGACGTTACAGTTTCAGCCGAAACATTGAATACAGCCTTCATCAAAAGCTTTAAAGCAGCGCCGCCACCGATATTTCCAGATGCAGAACTGCAAGATATTCCCCAGCGCGAGTTTGATTGGTGGCGGATAATTGCCCTGAACACTTTTGAAAGTGCAGGTGTTCTCAAGGAATTTTCTGACTTTTCGGCTTTTTTTAGCGAACTTTACATCCATTTTGGCACTGCCGAACCGTGGTTTGTCTATCCCGATGTTTTACCAGCTTTAATCAACTGGCGGCGCTTGGGAGTTACCTTGGGGGTGCTGTCCAATTTTGATTCGCGGATTTACTCAGTATTGCAAAGTTTGGGATTGAGAGAGTTTTTTTCCTCCGTCACCATTTCTACCCAGGTACGTGCAGCAAAACCCGATCCTCAAATTTTTGCTATTGCCTTAGACAAACATAAATGTTCCCCAGAGGCAGCATGGCATATTGGCGATAGCATTGTTGAAGACTATCATGCAGCTAAAGCAGCTGGACTCAGAGGCGTTTGGATCAACCGTGGGAAATGAGAGGATAGATTATCTAGCGATCGCCTCTAAATTGCGGTTCGCTTTTCATTTCCGGCTCATGTTAGGCTAGTTTCGATATCCCGAATAACATTGTCTGATATGACCGTTGCTCAGTCAGCGAAACCCTCTAGTAGTGATATTACGGTGACATTGAAGCGGCTCGTCGCTCTTTTAGAAGAAGATGAAACAGACGAGTATGGAATTTTACAGCCCAGTCAATCCGCCTTTAAATTGGCGATGCGATTAGTCGTAGATGCTTACGAAATAATGGGCGATCGTTTTCCCAAAGCATCGGCTTCGACAGATGAGCAAGGCGGTATTCGACTAACATGGAGCAAACAGTCACCTGAGTGCGAAGTCCGCTTGATTTGCCCAGCTACAGCCACACAACAGGCTACGCTTTACCATGAGTTGGGAGATGATTATGCAATTGAGCCAGATGTGACACCATCTGTGTTAGTGCAGTCGTTGGAGTGGCTCAACCTTGCATGAGTCAGTTTGAGCCATTGCCTGTTGATGCAGTTGTTTATCGAGCGATACTGCGTAAACAATGGATCAATGAGGATACAGGGCGAGTAAAAGCAGATGCTTACTTCTTGCGGGTTGATGAGCCTGGTATTTCGGTCAATCTCGCAAGTGTATGTTCTCCAGAACAGTGTAGCGCTATTCCTTGAACTAACTTAATTGCCTGATCTCGATCCTGCCCCAACACTCGTATGATCAACATATCAGGAAAACATAACAGCCAGATTTTTACCGCAAAACATGGGCAGTATTTGGGAAATCGATTTTTACTCTCGTCCGATTTTGGACGATAATCAGAAAAAAATTTGGGAAGTCTTAGTCTGCGAAAGCCCCTTGGATATCAGTACAAAAGTAGATTCTTTGTTTCGCTATGCTCAATATTGTCCCAGTACCCAGGTAAATTCGGGCTGGTTGCGGACAGCATTGCAGGAAGCTATTAACCAAGCTGGAAAAGCACCAATTAAAATCCGCTTTTTCCGCCGTCAAATGAACAACATGATTACTAAAGCTTGCCAAGACTTGGGTATTCCCGCGCAGCCTAGCCGCCGTACTTTGGTTCTCAACCATTGGTTAGAACAGCGCATGGAAGAAGTGTATCCTCAAGAGGCAGGCTATCAAGGGGGAGCTAATCCTTCAGTCCGCTTGGAGAAACCTTTGCCGCAACGTTTACCCGATGCTTTGGAAGGACAGCAGTGGGTATTTGTTACCTTAGATGCTGCGGATTTGGCAGAAATGCCGGAGTGGGAAATTGGCTTTGGTGAAGCTTTCCCCCTAGAGTTGGCGAAAGTTTCACCCGAAACGCGTATTCCTGGGATTTTAATTTTCTCACCGAGAGCGTTGCCCTTGGCAGGCTGGATGTCTGGTTTGGACTTGGCTTTCTTAAGATTTGATACCAGTGAAGAGGGGAGATTGCTTTTAGAAACTGGTGTAACCGAAAGCTGGATTGTGGCAAATATCAAAAAACCTCAACTTTTAGCAGAAGCCAAAGGTTTTGAAGAAGCCAAGCAAAAAGCTAATGGAGTGCATTTTATCGGTGTACAGTCTGATCCCAAAGCACAATCTTTTGCTGGTTTTTGGCTGTTGCAAGAGGTTAATCTTTGAAAATGGGCATTGGGCATTGGGCATTGGGCATTGGGCATTGGGCATGGGGCATTGGGCAGGGGGCAGGGGGCAGGGGAGCAGGGGGAGAATAAAACTAATGACTAATGACCAATGACCAATGACTAATGACTAATGACTAATGACTAATGACTAATGACTAGATCCGTTGAGACATGGCAATGATTTGGGATAATTAACTGCGTCCATCAGTGTTGATCTGCGGTTTTAAATCGTAACTATAAGGAAATGCTGATGATTTTTGGATAGTTATCTGCGTTCATCAGCGGAAAGTCTGATCGTCAAAAGCCGACGATCGCACTTTCAAGAGACAGCGTTGATATGCGGTTCAAAATCCACAATTCACTAAGGGTCATGGGTTCTGAAAATTTGTCACAAGATACACTAGCAGAACAGCTGCTGGAACTAGCTATAAAATCTGGAGCAGAAGCTGCTGAGGTGTATCAGTCGCGATCGCTTTCTCGTCCAGTGTTTTTTGAGGCAAACCGACTCAAACAGCTAGAAACCAACCAATCTGAAGGCACAGCACTACGGCTTTGGCGAAACGGCCGTCCGGGACTCACGGTGGCTTACGGTTCTGTCCTAGCCGAAGTAATGGTGGAAAAAGCTCTGGCTCTAAGTCAACTGAATCAACCAGAAACAGTAGAATTAGGCTCTAACTCTCAACCCTCTTACCCAGATTTAGGGGAAGGTGTGCCGATAGAGGTTTTGGTAGATTGGGGCAAAGAAGCGATCGCACTTATCCGCGATGCCTATCCCGATGTTGTTTGCAATAGTGACTGGGAATGTGATACTGAAACTACCAGAATAGTTAACACTAAAGGTTTAGATTGTTACTACACTGATACTACCCTCAACTGCTATATGTCAGCAGAATGGGTGCGTGGCGATGATTTTTTAAGTGTTTCCGATGGCCAAACCAAGCGGGGCGAACTCCACCCGGAAATATTAGCTAACCAAATTTTACAACGGTTAATTTGGGCCAGAGAAAATGTCTCATCTCCTACTGGCCGCGTCCCGGTTTTGTTCACTTCTAAAGCCGCTGATATGCTTTGGGGCACTGTGCAAGAAGCTTTGAATGGCAAGCGAGTCTTAGAAGTAGCTTCCCCTTGGGCAGAACGTTTGGGGAACCCAGTAATAGCACCTAGTCTCACCCTCTACCAAGATCCAGAAGCCGGCCCTTATAGTTGCCCTTTTGATGATGAAGGCACTCCTACTCAATTTTTAGTATTTATCCAAAACGGAACTTTACAGCATTTTTATGGCGATCGCACCACCGGACGCCAACTGGGTACTGACACGACTGGAAATGGTTTTCGCCCTGGTTTAGGTAGCTATCTCACCCCTGGTTTATTTAACTTTCTGATCCAGCCAGGTTCAGCATCACTACCAGATTTAATTCAAGAACTGGATGATGGCATAATTGTGGATCAAATGCTGGGTAGTGGCGGCAGTATTTCTGGAGAGTTTTCAATCAACGTTGATTTAGGCTACCGCGTCCAAAATGGCCACGTAATTGGGCGCATTAAGGATACGATGGTTGCAGGTAATGTCTACACTGCCCTTAAACAATTGGTTACACTAGGTAATGATGCTGATTGGAATGGTTCTTGTTATACTCCATCTCTGATAGTAGAAGGACTATCCACCACGGGGAGAAGTAATTGAATTGGGCATTGGGAATTGGGAATTGGGCATTGGGCATTGGGCATTGGGCATTGGGCATTGGGCATTGGGCATTGGGCATTGGGCATTGGGCATTGGGCATTGGGCATTGGGCATTGGGCATTGGGCATTGAGGTAGAAGAGTGGAGTTCAGAGGTTCATTAACGGAGTTCAAAGACTCATTAACGGAGTTCAAAGACTCATTCACGAGTATCAAAGACTCATTCACGAGTATCAAAGACTCATTCACGAGTATCAAAGACTCATTCACGAGTATCAAAGACTCATTCACGAGTATCAAAGCCTCATTCACGAGTATCAAAGACTCATTCACGAGTATCAAAGACTCATTCACGAGTATCAAAGACTCATTCACGAGTATCAAAGACTCATTCACGAAGTTCAAAGCCTCATTAACGAAGTTCAAAGCCTCATACGCTATTCCCCCAATGCCCAATGCCCAATGCCCAATGCCCAATTCCCAATCCCCAATGCCCTAATCCCCAAAAATTATGTCTCTTCCTGTTCTGAATCAGCGCTTTCGCACTTGGTGGCAGCCTAGAAAAGGTTTAGCGATCGCCGAAGCTTGTGTAATCGGTCTGGTTGCTGCCCTATCTGCGGTGTTTCTGAAAGTAGGATCGGGATGGTTGGGGACATGGCGAGTCCATACTACCCACCTTTTACCGGCATGGCTGGCGCTACCCGCAATTGGTCTTGTCCTGGGGTTTGTGGCTGGATGGTTGGTGGATAGATTGGCACCAGAGGCTTATGGTAGCGGTATTCCGCAAGTCAAAGCAACTCTAGCTAATGTGCCGATGAAATTATCCTGGCGCGTGGCATGTATAAAGTTACTCAGTGCCATCATTGCCATCGGTTCCGGCATGACTCTGGGACGACAAGGCCCTACGGTTCATGTAGGGGCAGGTTTGGCAGCAGGGATGAGTCGTTGGGTTCCTACTTCCCCAGATCATCGGCGGCAAATGATTGCAGCAGGTGCGGGTGCGGGTTTGGCAGCTGCTTTCAATGCCCCGATCGCAGGTGTATTGTTTATCGTTGAAGAGTTACTCCAAGATTTATCAGGATTGACTCTAGGAACTGCGATTATCGCCTCTTTTATTGGTGGGGTGATATCCCGACTTTTAGGTGGTGGCTCTCTTGACCTTAACCTGCAATTGACGCAATCTTCTAGCCAATTCTCCATTCCAGAAATTCCCTTTTTCGTGCTTTTGGGTATTTTGGCAGGCTTATTGGGTGCATTGTTTAATCGCGGCTTAATATTTAGTATTAAATTTTATAGAAAATTACATATCAGCTTACCGTTGCGGATAGCTTTGGCTGGATTTCTCTCTGGTGTTGTCGTGTCCATGCTCCCAGCATCCTTCCGTGATAATACGGGATTACGGGAGTCCTTAATTACTGGAGGTTCCCAACCTACCGTAGCAGCGATCGCCTTTGGGGCCCAGTTCATCCTCACACTCATAGCATTTGGTTCAGGAGCGCCGGGAGGATTATTCGCTCCCAGTCTGATTTTGGGTTCTTGTTTAGGACATATCATCGGTGTATCTGAGTTATACATCACCGGAGCCGGTTCTCCTACTACTTACGCGCTAGCGGGTATGGGGGGATTTTTTAGTGCTGTTTCCAAAGTGCCAATCACAGCAATTGTGATTGTGTTTGAGATGACTACAGATTTCAATCTGGTGCTACCTTTGATGATTGTTTCTGTAGCAGCTTATTTAGTTGCGGATAAGGTAGTGCCTGGTTCGCTTTATGAGAAACTTTTGGAATTAAAAGGCATCACTCTCACCAAAGAAGCTCCTATGGAAGGAGCATTAACCAAGTTAACTGCAAAAGATGTGATGCAAGAACGGGTAGAAACTCTAGATGCAGAGATGAGCTTGGAAGAAGCAATGCAGTCCTTTGCTCGTTCTCATCATCGCGGTTTCCCTGTGGTAGAAGATAGCAAGTTAGTAGGGATTGTGACGCAATCAGATTTGCTGAAAATACGCGAACGCAACCTAGCCAATGATATTTTCTTAAAAGAAATAATGACCCCTGTCCCGATGACAGTAACACCAATCCATACCCTGAGCAATGTGCTGTATTTACTCGATCGCTATCAAATCAGTCGCTTACCTGTGGTGGATGGACGGAAACTGATCGGAATTATTACTCGTGCAGATATTATTCGGGCGGAAGCAGATCATCTCAATTGTGATAACCGGACTCTTAAACTGCGACCAGAACCTTCATACATAGTTTACCAAACGCGATCGCCCAGCACCGGCAGTGGTAGATTATTAGTGCCAGTAGCTAATCCCGAAACAGCAGGTATTTTATTAAAAATGGCAGCAGCTATTGCCCGCGATCGCCATTATGAAATAGATTGCGTACAAGTGATGCTCATACCCCGCCACAGTTCCCCATCGGAAACGCAGGTAAGCACGGCAAAAAGTCGCCGCTTGCTACGACAGGCGGAAGTCTTAGCAAAAAAGTGGAAAATTCCCTTGCACACGCAGATACGAGTTACCCACGATGTAGCGCAGGCAATTTTGGAGACAATCAACGAACAACATATCGACCTAATTTTAATGGGATGGAAAGGTAACACATCTACCCCTGGTCGGATTTTTGGCAACGTTGTAGATACTGTCATTCGCCAAGCCACCTGCGAAGTAGTGTTAGTAAAATTAGGCACTACTCAGAATTCCTTCAACCGTTGGCTAGTCCCAATGGCTGGTGGCCCCAATTCCCCGTTGGCGATTAAATTGCTACCGGCTTTAATTACATTGGGAAATGATCCAAAAATTCGCCTGACACAGGTGTTTAAGCCATCTGAACTCAAGCCAGATATGTCAGTTTCAGAACAAGCCATCCGCCATTTGATGCGGCGGCGAAAATTGTCCAGTAGTGTAGTCGCTCTCCCAGTCCAAGCTAATTCAGTCGCTGAAGGTGTGATTAACCTAGTGCAAACCGAAGGTTACGATGTTGTAGTTTTGGGAGCATCGCGCGAGGGATTGTTGCAGCAGGCAATTCAAGGTAATATTCCAGAAGCGATCGCCTCTGGTGTAGAAAGTACAGTGATTTTAGTTAGGGGTGCAATTAATAAGTAATATTGAGGGATTACAAATAATGATGTATTTTACTAATGATAAAGTACACCAATAATCAGAGCAACAATTATTGGTATTAGAATTGGAATAGCAACTATAAGCCCCCACTTACCAAACTTAATTTCCTCACCCTCAGATTTTAAAAAGGCAATCCAACCTATAACTCCCATTAAAATCCAAATACACCCAAAGCCAAGAAATATAACAAACACTGAATCTTCCATTTTTTACCAATTAAATGTATACAAAAAACATTTTCTTAAATTATAACTAAATTTATTTATCGGAAATTAAAGGGTTTAAGACCCCAACCATTACACGTAGCGCAGTTTCAGTTGGGGTTTAAATCCCCATCGGAAAATGTCTTGAATTTTGAATTTTGTTAGCGCAGCGTTAGCGAGTCCGCGAGCGTCATTTTGAATTTTGAATTGTTAAGAGGTTTGTTAATTTTGAATTTTGAATTTTGAATTTTGAATTCGGAGCAAAGCGACATGACCACCAACTAATTTTGCTAAACTTGTACGAAACTGGCTAAAATCAAAAGCTTCAATAGTTTTTTGTTGTAAGTATTCTGGTTGGTAAATTACGGGATTAGAGCAATCACCTTGCAGAATTTGAATTAGATTATCGGCAATTTCTTCAACGTTATCGGGGTCAACTAAACATCCAAGTTTTCCTTCAGCCAAGGGTTCTATGGAACCATCTTGTTTACCCGCCAGGACAGGTTTACCACAAGCTAAAGCTTCTAGATAAACAATACCAAATCCTTCTCCTTTACTAGGCAAAGCAAAAACATCGCAGAGATTGTAATAATCACACAATTCCTCATCTGGTACAAATCCTGCAATAGTCACACAATCTTCTAGATTTAAGTTGCTAACTAAAGCTTTAATTCTAGGTATATCATCCCCTTTCCCTGCAAGGATGAAGTGAACATCAGGGATATACAGGCGCACCTTAAGTAAGGCGTGAAGGATTTGATCATAACCCTTGTATTTTGCCATGCGCCCCATCCGCGTTACTGTTAGAATTACAGGCTGTTTATCTGTTAATTTATATCGTTTTAGCAAGTAAGTAGGTTTAGGATTTATTTTAAACTTATTGGCATCAAACGTATTAGGTAAAATGACTATTTTCTCAGAGTCAATATTTTTATATTGAAGCAAGCGCTGGCGAGTGTAATTACTAACACTAATAATTTTATCTGCGTTTTGTAATGCTAATTTTGTCGCATTATTTTTAATATCCCAAACTTCTAAGCCATGAGCGACTACCCAGTAAGGAATTCCAGTGAGAAGTTTTAGAATATAACAAGCAGTGGCATAGTTAACATGAGTTGATATGACTATAGTAGGACGTTGGAAAATAGCCAAAATGATTATTTTGGTAGCAAATAAAATGGTTTGCAATAATCTTGGTAAATCTCCAAAATAATGAAACTTTGTTGAACTTAAAAATTGCACATTTTGCTGCTGTCTTAAATTACGCTTGTCATACTTCAAAAACACATCATAATTAGCTTCAAGATATACATCTTGTAAAGCTTTCAGCAAAAATGTTGAGTAAACTTGAATACCTCCCTTAAAATCAAATATATTCGGAAATATTAAGTAAAAATGATGTTTATCAATCATAGCTATTTTGAAAGGTTTAAATAATTTCAGGCTTGAATTGCATAACAAAATCTCTTCGATAATTGATGGCTGCTGCTATAAAATAAAACTCAATAGTTGTAAAAATATAGTCTTCAGCAAAAAAATCTAGCATTTGAGACGCTAAAAAGAGAATAATCGGAACAGTAACTAGAGGATTAGAATATTTAACTTGAAATGTTATTTTTACTAAAAAATTAGTAAATAGTAATAATCCAGGAATTCCTTGTTCTGCTAACACATTTAAAAATATATTATGCGCGTGATAACCTTTCTGTCCCCAAACTTTCACTCCTATCTGTTCTGGAAAAACTCCTATACCTATACCAGTAAGGGGTCTTTTAATAGTTTCATTAATAGCTGCCTGCCAGATTTCAAACCTTGAGAAGCCTGTTTTTATTATAGTAATAAGCGTTTTTTTATTTGGATTTACTAAATTTGAATTTTCTGAAAATACATTAAATACATTAATTAATGGAAATATTTTACTATCTGCCAAACCAATTCTCTGTGTAGAAACTGGTACGGTTACAATACATAACAATAAAAAGCTAGTTAGATAAATCATTTTCCTAAAACTAATAATTTTATATATTAATAAAAGAAACATGCCAACTATGAAAATTAACCAACCGTTTCCGCTAGCAGACAAAGCTAAGGAAATTATAAAAATTAATTCGCTTACATATAATTCAATTTTAGAAATTTTATTCTGCTTTTCTAAAATCAGGCTTAAACATAATCCAATGGCTATTATTACCCCAAACTGATTAGGGTTTTGCATAATTGAACCAATTTCGGGATAAAAGCTGGGGAATTTTAATAATTTGAAAATCCAGTGGTTGGGAAGTAAAACTTCTAAAAATCCCAAAACTGCAATTATCTGTAGTAAATACAATATGCAACGATAATAAAATGTTAAAAAGGGTGTTTTTATAGTCTTAAAAGTTAACAATAAAAAAACGAAAAATAATATAAAGTAAGTTGAATATTTCATACTATAAGTAATAGCAATAGTTGGAAATTGGCTCATTAATGAGGAAAGCCACATCCACAAATACATTAAACTTATAGATATCAAAATGATTTTATGCTTCTTAACAACTTCTGGTATAGATTTTAAAGACAAACTAATTATGCCAAAGCTAAATGCAGGAATTAATAAATAATGAATACCAATATTTATTCCAGGAAATTTAATCCGCCCTAAAACCGAAGAAAATAGTATGAGCAGGAAAAATATATTAATCATAACCTTGTCGTTGTGGATACTTGTTTGACAACAAAAACGCTCAATTAAACCCACATTCGCAGGTTTAAGCAGAGATTATGATATTTTTTTCAGCTAAAATACTGAGTACCTAAAGGATATTATCATATTACAGTCATTGCCGATACACGTAAAGTTATTAAGAGCGATCGCCAGCCTCTAGATTTACCAAAAATAACCACCGATGAAGCTCTGAAAGCTAAATTAGGAGCGCAGTTTTGTTCGCCAATTTTATTTTTGAGAAATCCCAATTAACAATTGAACTGGGCAAAGTTGGCACGCCCTCACTTCCCAAGGCTTGTAGTCATGTATACACACGAACAAAGCCTGCATCGGCAGGCTTTAACCGTAATTATCTTTAGGACTTACGCGAAATTAGAACGCTACTCATTATTAATAGTTAGAACGGGAGCCAGAGGAGCCTACCGCATTAGGGTCACGATAAGCTACATTATCATCGGCTTTGCGGCTCTTGCGACCAAATAAACCAAATAAACCGAGCAAGCCCAACAAACCCCAATCGCCATCCTGATAATTTCTGTCGGTAGCAGCGCGGTCTGTAGTAGTATCTGTAACAGTCGCATCAGGAGTGCTTGTGGTCTGAGCAGAAGCAGGCAGAACTGTAGGCAAGGTAGCCAAACTTAGAGCTAGAGCAGTACTTCCGAGAATTTTGGAGACATTAAAGCGTTTCACGATCACATTCCTCAATTGAATTGCTGCAAGTAATAGTTAAAGCATATTAAGTTCTGACACGGACAGCATCAATCTTTAGCTGCAAATAGAAATCCGCTTAAAGGTGCATTAGTGATCGAGTAAATAAGCATTTTGGTATAGATTATATTACCGAGCATGGCAAATTATGCAGTGAAGCCAGCCCCAACTCTTAATACGGTTCAGTTAAGGTTTTTTGATGAAAATTTTAGATCGCAAAGATGCAATAAATCATCACAAAGACGCCATGAATCGCCGTCTCTTGTCTTAACCGAACAGTATTGCCCCAACTCTTGGAGACGCTGTGTTTCGACTCCGCTCAACATAAATTCGCGTTCGGGGAAGTCAAAATTAATAATCCCCATAAAGAAATTTAGGGGCTGACAGATGCCGATAATTGAAGGCAATATTTCCGCCGCGATCGCATAAAATTGTGAACCTGTATTTTTCTGCTCCAAACTATCGGTAACGCTATCAAACCCTAACTGTTAAGTACACCCGTAGGGGCACTGCCGTGCCCCTACACCCCGCAATATAGGACAATACGGTTCAGTTAAGGCTTAAATATTAGTCAAAGTCAATTTTTTTAACGTAGACGCTGCATCGGCTTGCCGGAGGCTACCGCAAAGGACGCAAAGAACGCAAAGGAAGAGAAGAAAGAAATGCTTAACTGAACTGTATTGCAATATAGGACTCCTATTTGATTGCGTGAAAAAACTCGGTACAACTCGAAAAGGCTGATTCCCTAGTAGAGACGCGATTAATCGCGTCTCTACTCCCTACTGTTCACTGAGACAATTGCCAAACCTTAATAGTATTGTCTTCACTACCACTGACAAGGGTCTTGCCATCTGGGCTGAAGGTTACGGATGTCACAGTGTTGGTGTGCCCCGTCAATGTCAGAATTTCTTCTCCTGTGGCTGAATTCCACAGTTTGATGGTGCGATCGCGGCTACCACTAGCAACAATTTTACCATCGGCGCTAAAGGCTACGGATGTGACTGTGTTGGCATGTCCCGCTAGTGTGCGAATTTCTTTTCCCGTAGCTAGATTCCAAAGTTTGATGGTGCGATTGCGGCTAGCACTGGCTAAAGTTTTACCATCTGGGCTTATAGCCACGGCTGTCACTGTTTGATAATTTCCCTCCAGTGTGCGGATTGAGTACCCTTTTGTCAGATTCCAGATTTTGATAGTCTTGTCAAAACTGCCACTGGCAAGAATCACACCATTAGGGCTAACAGCTAGCGATCGCACCCAGAATGTATGCCCTACCAGTGTCCGAATTTGCTCTCCTGTTGCTAAATCCCAGATTTTGATAGTGTTGTCATCACTACCACTAACCAAAGTCTCGCTATCAGCGCTGATGGCTAAGGCATGAACTGAATCAGAATGCCCTGTAAGAGTGCGAATTTGCTTTTGGGTTGTCAGATTCCAGATTTTGATGGTGTTATCATCACTACCACTAACCAGAGTTTTGCCATCTGGGCTGATCGCTACCACATTCACCTGCTGAGAATAGGCGTTGAGTGAAGAGATTTGTTTTCCGGTTGCGAGATTCCAAAGTTTGATTGTTCGCTCACCGCCACTACTGACAATGGTTTTGCCATCGGGGCTGATGGCAACAGACAAAACCGAGTTTTCGTGCCCTTGCAAAGTATTAGCTAAAGAAACTTTACCCAAAGTAATCTTTAGTGGTTGACTTAAAAACGCTTCATCTTTGCCAGAATTATTGTGTTGAGTCAGCCTAGAGACTAAACTGGTCTGAATCCGGCGAAAATATTTATACCAAGATTCTTGGAATCCAAACAACAGAATCAAAGCACTTACCAAGATTAAAGTTCTCAGTAAGGGATAACTTTTTGGTAAATGTGGTGCTTTAGTTGGTGGTATTTTTCCAGAGGATTTCCCGGCTGGTGGTAGCGCGAGGAGTTGTTTTGGACTCAAATCTCTAAGAACTTCATCGGCTGACTGGTAACGTTCATGGATATCTTTTTTCAAAAGCTTGTCGATGACAAAATCCAACTCAGGATTTAATGGACTCCGCAAATATTCCCGCCAATTATTCACCCAAGCGTACCCAGATTCCATCCACAACTGAAAGGGGGAATTTCCCGTTAGCAGATGAAAGCAGGTAGCCCCCAAACCGAACAAGTCACTGGCGGGGAAAGCTTTACCATCTCTAATTTGTTCCAGGGGTGAATAACCATGTGAACCAATGGATGTGCCAGATTTCTGCTGAATGGCTGTAAATTGCTTTGAGGAACCAAAATCAATCAGGCTTAATCGCCCATCACTTTTATTGCGGATAATATTTTCTGGCTTGATATCTCGATGAATGACTTTGCGATCGTGGATAAATTTGAGGATGGGCAGTAAATCTAGCAAAATAGATTGGATTTCCCTAGCGTTATAAGCCTTGCGCTGTTGCAACTCCTTTAATAAATTCTCTCCATTAATAAACTGCTGCACTAAATATAGGCAGCCGTCTTGCTCAAAGTAAGCAAGCAAAGTCGGAATTTGGGGATGTTCCCCAAGGTCTTGTAGTCGCTGCGCTTCTTCAGCAAACAACTCCATCGCTTTTTTTTGCGACCAAGTTCCTTGGAATTTTGGAGCTAATTGCTTGATAACACAGCGTTCATTGAGTTTATCTACATCTTCTGATAGATAGGTTCTGCCAAATCCCCCCTCATCTGAAAGGACTCGGATGACACGAAAGCGATTTCTTAAAAGTGACACCAATGGGGTGCTACAACTTTGGCAAAACTTCTTTCCATTGGGATTCAGGGGATTTGAGCAATCGGGATTTAAGCAGCAGATCATGATCTGACAGGCGCGACTGCATGACAACTTAGGCTAAGTTTGCCCCGAACTTTCCCTTAAGAAAATTGACTCTCGCTTACTCGTGGTAGAAAACCCTGTTCTGGGGATTGGGGAATTACTTAATATAGTTAGCGTTTGTAAATAGTAGTCAGTCTTCCTCATCTGTGGAAAACTACGAGAGCCATAAGATTAATTATTCTTTCGATTATATAATAATTTGAATAAAAATTTTTTCGGAGCTTTTAAACCTAGTAATTTTGCTTGTATATTGGCAAGCGATAACCTACTAAGTATTAAAGAAAAACCCTGATTAATTAACCATCATGACTATTAAATGTAGTTAAAATGCTTACCAAATTTGTTTTTGATATTTTAAATCACCCATCATTAATTGTTAATTTGATACTTTAGGCTGTGCGACATTGTTTACTTCGGCCTTGCTCTCCATTTCCGAATAGCACTAGCAGTTCTGGCGACAGGTGGTATGTATACATCAGGAGTTTCGTGAAAATTTCCGTGTTGTGCAATACTTTTATTATTTAATTTTTGGGTAGTTAGACAGTCAGCCAAAGTAGAGAAATAGCTTTCATTACCTAAAGCTTTCATCACTTCATCGGCAGTCTTAAACCGATCATTTAATGAAATTTTCACCATTTTCCCTAAAATCTGGGCGAAATTATTGCTAATATTTACTTCTTTTCGCCAGCATATTTCACCAGTATTTGCATCGTAGTCAAATTCTAAAGGACTTTTAGCAGTCAACATAAAAATACAAGTTATACCCAGTGCATAAATATCACTGGCATAAACTGGATGTAGAGAAAACTGTTCTGGTGGTGCAAATCCCCTAGTTCCGATAAAGTTGGTGTTTGCAGCTTGATTGCGAGAGTTTTCACAAGCATCAGCTAATTGCTCTTTCACCGCCCCAAAATCAATCAGCACTATTCGCCGATCATACTCACACCGCAATAAATTCTGGGGCTTAATATCCCGATGAATCACACGATGTTTATGAAGATACTGTAATACAGGTAATAATTCTTGCAAAAACTGTTTAACTGAGGCTTCACTTTTGGGGCCAGTTTGCCGCACTTCTCGTGCCAAAGTCAAACCTGGTATGTATTCTTGAATTAAAAAAAACTCCCCATTTGCCTGAAAGTAGTCTAATAGCATGGGAATTTGCGAATGACTACCGAGTTGACCCAAGGTTTTTGCTTCTTTTTCAAAGCGCGTACATGCCCTTTGCCAACTTTGAGGAGTAGTCGCTTTCGGACAAAGCTGTTTAATGACACATAGAGGATTCCCAGGTAATACAACATTTTTGGCTAAAAACGTGATCCCAAAACCACCTCGACCTAGAATTTGCAATATTTCATAGCGATCGCGGAATAGCTTCTTGGAACCACACATCTGGCCAAGTTGAGTTTGCTGTAAAATGCTCTCTTGAGAATTCGTTATTTTCTGAGAAAAGCGATCCATTAGTATAGAATATCTGTTCTGAAATGTCTCTAATCTTACGACAAATATTCCTTGGCGACAGTAACATTACTGTAACTTTGCCAAATCATCAAAGTTTTTCAAAAAATAAAAAGAAATTTTTGTGGAAATTACAGATTGACAAACAATATTAAATATGCCTATAAATCCTTTGCCACAAATGAATCGGCTGTAGGAGCGTACATCTGTCATTTGTGTGAACTTAAGGTAAAAGCCAGTCTATACAAGCTTTTAGAGATTATCTCATCAAAATTCTCCGACTGGCAATGCATAATGGGTGCCGCCTCAAGATTAGTAGTCTATCTTATTAGTTCTGAGGGTTAAGAGAACGAACCGCAAAGGACGCAAAGAGGAGGACACTTCCGTGGGCGGGTTTCCCGACTTGAGGAAAGTGTCCGTCGCAAAGTTAAGAGGTAAAGAAGATAAATTTAAAAATTAATTCACCTATCCAAATTAATGGGACAGAGTACTAGTAGTCTGTCAAGTCAACTTTGACAAGTAGATAAATTCTTCAATTTCTCTTCTTTCCTTCTTCCTTGGCGTACTTCGCGTCTTCGCGGTTCGTTCCTTTACCCTTCAAACTTCGCTTGACAGATCACTATTAGTCTGGCAAGTCAACAATGCTTGGTAAATCAAATTTTTATTTCTCTCTTTTCCTTCTTCCTTTGCGACGGACACTTTCCTCAAGTCGGGAAACCCGCCCACGGAAGTGTCCTCCTCTTTGCGTCCTTTGCGGTTCGTTCCTTTACCCTTCAAACTTCGCTTGACAGACCACTAGTAGTCTGTTTCATTAATTTTGAGGAATAAGAAAACGAACCGCGAACGCGAGTGCGTCTCGCAGACAAGGACACTTTCGTGGGCGGGTTTCCCGACTTGAGGAAAGTGTCCGTCGAGAAGAAATGGTATAACACCAAACCTATTGAGTTCTAAGGCACTTCAATGGGAATCAAAGCATTTTCTGGCAAATAGTTGCAAAAACGCCCTTCATCTGCAAGCACCAAAATCAAGCGCAAAGGATAATCTGGTGGAACTTGCAAATCTGCCCACGGTACTGCCAACTCTAAACAACTATTTATTGCTACTTGAGCGCGACTGAAACGGGGATGCCATTGATAATTGTCTCCAGCTTCCCGAAACTGAATCGATTGCGTCAGCAAGTTAACTTCCAGAAGATGATGGAAAAGGTAATTAAGTGGGGCTGCATCTGGTAAATCTGCCAAGGGAACTGGGCTGTTAACCATTGTTTTTTCTGGATAAAACCACAGCAAATTCAACTCTGCTGGCAAATCTTGCCCTGGTGCGGCGCCACTTTTAAAGTCCAGTCGCAAATAGAAATTGAGGTGATCCACCCCATACCAAAGTCGCTGGATGACACTGCTATTGTGCATCGTCCCCCGCGCCCCGCCGATTTCTATGCGTCCAGCTTTGTCCCAATCTTGTTCATCACCCCTACCATCAATGACGGGATGAATAAACCCTTGTGGGGTGTGGTTTCCCTGCGCTTCGTGGATTTCTACTGGTTGCTTGAGATAGGGCGGTACAGGTTCATTTAATGCCTTGTAAATGCCAAACAAATGTTCTCGAAACAATTGATCAAAGATGGCATCCTGATTTGAGGAGTGTCCTGCACCAAACCACCAGAACCAGTCTGAACCTTCTGCGGCATACAACGCTTCCCATGCTTCGGGGTTGTTTTCTTCCGTCGCTTCAGGATGACTTGCCAGCATTTCCCTTGCTTGTGTCAAGTAATCCCAAGCACGATTTTTGGCGGGATCGCCGATCCAAGTGGTGAAACTACCATCTACCCAAGAACCACTATGTAGTTGTCCTCCGGGAATGGTGGCTGTGGCTGGAAATTCTTCGAGAAATTCGGAGACAGTGACGAGTTTGAGGCGGGGTTCATCGCTCAAGGTTTGATATAAAGCTTCTAAGAAGGGTTTGCCGTCTTCGGGATAAAATTCCCAGCAATTCTCCCCATCCAAAGCGATGGTAACTAGCCAAGGTTGTTCACTTTGACTTTCTCTTTGCATTTTAGCGATCGCTTGCAAATGTCCCACTAAATCCGCAGCGGCCTGTTTTGCTGGCATCGCGCTATAAGTAAAGCCAATCAAATCTGATAATCTGTGGTCACGAAACACAATTGACAAGTCACCCTCGGCGGTTTGTAGGCGATAGGGTCGGTACAACAATTCTGGTTGCTGCACATTCCCCGCCCCATCCCGATGAAAAACGTGTTTCAGCGTCCACCCCAAGACGGCTTCATCTGAGCATATCCACTTAAACCCTTGGTTAATAATATCTGGAAGTACTGCCGGACTTACTGACTGTTCCGAAGGCCACAAACCACGAGGTATCTGTCCAAAGCGGTCTTTATAAAAGTTCCAAGCTTTCCGCAAGTGGCGGGGAATATCTTCTGACCACTGAAAACGCTGCTTAGGTAGTGTCATATTGGGCACAGCTACCCGACCAGAGTTAGTATCAGCTAGCAAGGGTAAAATCGGGTGGGTGTAAGGCGTGGTGGTAACTTCTAGCTGCCCCGCCTCCTGCATTTTGCGATGTTGGGGGATAATGCGGCTGAGGATTTCTCGCTGTTTAGAATAAATGCGCTGGCGATCGCTTAAAGTAAAATTTCGACCCTGTTTTAACCAAGTAGCAATTTCCGGGTCATCCCAAAACAGAGGATCGATCCAAGCCAAATTGTGCCAAGCTAACAAATCACCATAATCTGGCAATTCCCAATTTGCTAAACACCAAGCTTGCCCTTTTTCCTGCCTTTGCTGATACAACTCAGCATAACGGGGATGAGGGTCAATTAGAGTATGATGATTGGCATCGAAAAAGTGTTGGATAATAAATTCGCGCTGTTGCTGGGTGAGTTGTTCATCCGGTGTCAAGCTGGCTGTGAGGTAAGGGTCAAAAGCAGTGCCAGCAATATAATCTTCGAGTTGCAATATCAGCGATGGAACTAAATTCACCGTTTGGTGTAACTTAGGATACCGCTCTAAGAGCAATACCAAATCCAAATAATCTTTAGTCCCATGCAAACGTACCCAAGGAAGCCGGTACTGCTGACTAGAAGATAGCGAAACGCCGCTCCTAGGAGATTTGTAAAGCGGCTGATGTTGATGCCAGATAAAAGCAATGTAGAGAGGATGGGACATAGGAATAGTTAGGAGTTAAGAATAAGGAGTTAGGAGTTGATTCAAACTCATAACTCCTAACTTCTAACTCCTAACTTTTACACCACTTGCTCAATTTCTGCAATTTCGGGAATCATTTCCTTGAGGCGGCGTTCAATACCCATTCTCAGGGTCATTGCAGAACTGGGACAAGAACCACACGCACCTTGCAAGCGCAGTTTTACAATAGGCCCATCGAGTTCTACCAGTTCCACATTGCCGCCATCAGACATGAGATAAGGGCGCATTTCATCTAAGACTGTTTCAACGTTGTCAATTGTGAGTTCCATAGTTTTAGACCTGCTAAGTTAATGATAGGGATTGGGCATGGGGCATTGGGCATGTGGCATTGGGCATTGAATAATAATGATCTCTGTGCCCTATGCACGGTTATTCATTAACCATTATCCAAAATTTTATTTTTCAGCTTTGTTAAATCGATCCTAAATCTAATTGCCGCTAGATTGTCAGGTGTCAGTTTTTAATGACTTTTGACTAAACCACTGCTGATTGTAGCAACTTGATATTAGATTAGCTGAACAATTTGTCGTGCAAGCCCTCCTACTCTACTTTAGCGGTTAAAGTCCTGAAGAGAACGCCACGAGGTGGGGACAAGGAAAGTTTTTTCCCAATACCCCATCAGGGCTATTTCGTTCTAGACATAAACCGCCCAGAACTAAAGTTTTGCGGCTCATAGCCCAAGTCCACGCTTAGTGGACTAAAAGCCTTTATTAGTCGTCTTTAGACGAATGAGTGCTATTAGCCTCAGAATTTATTCTGAAGCGGGCTAGATGAGGATGAAATAGCCCTGATACCCCATACTTCTCTTCTTAGAGGATGTTTGAAAAGTATTTTTGGTAACATCAAAGCCTCGGAAACCTAACCCCCCGAGCAAGCCTTCCCTACAAGGGAATGGGGGTTTCAAAGCCTCTCTCCGTTTCGGGGAGAGGAATGGAAGCGGGGTTCGTAGTATACTTTGCGACTTTTCAAACATCCTCTTAGGCTGCGCCCTAGCCCTGTCAAGGTGACAAATAGCCGGATAATAATGCCATGCGATCGCAAACTAAAAAGTAGCGGAGGAGATGGTGAATGCTGGGAGCAATATTTGAGCGTTTTGTAAAAGAGAGTCCAATTAGT
>NZ_JAIVFQ010000084.1 GCF_020829495.1 Nostoc favosum CHAB5714
TTAAAAATGCTTCCAGAAATCCCTGAGCCTATTTTATTAGCCAAAATTTTTGCCACGCTTACTTCTTTAGGACGTATTCATCCCGCTTCTACCGACGCTGTAACCTCGTAAATTGGCAGAGGTATTGCATTAGTCATTTGTATTTAAAAGGACAGATGACCATTGACTGTATGACAGTCTTAACAATTGCAATGTACAATCTAGACGCGCATCAGCTTAGTAAATGATTGTCTCCAGTTCCTTTTACGTGAGGCAGCAATTGGATTGGCTTAACCTACAATCTGCGATCGCCTAAGTTGAGCTTTGCCTACGCACTCCCCAACAAACTGAAGCGGTCTACCTCGTAACGGGAGCGGTCTACCTCGTAACGGGAGCGGTCTACCTCGTAACGGGAGCGGTCTACCTCGTAACGGGAGCGGTCTACCTCGTAACGGGAGCAGTCTACCTCGTAACGGGAGCAGTCTACCTCGTAACGGGAGCGGTCTACCTCGTAACGGGAGCGGTCTACCTCGTAACGGGAGCGGTCTACCTCGTAACGGGAGCGGTCTACCTCAATTAGTGACTAAATACCGAAAAATTATTCCTATCACCTGAAAATTTTATGAGAAAAAATGCGAGTTTTGCTGAACCGGAATGCGGTTTAACTAAGGCAAGCTAACTCTAGAAACATCTTAAAGGAATAAATTTATCGTACTAAAAGGGGTTTAAAACCCCATCCCCTACGGATTGCTTGTAATGCGATTGAGGTTTAAATCCCCAGACGCTCGTTCCGACGCTCGTTCCTCGCTAACGCTGCGCTATCGCTAACGCTTCGCTATCACAAAACGTAATTGCGAATTGCGAATTGCGAATTGCGAATTGTTTATGTCTCGCCCGTCCCTTAGTAAACTTAGGGCAGGCAAGATGCCCGCCCCACAAGAGTCTTGGCTAAATTATCTTGGCAGTCCGCAAACCGAACAGCAGACCGACAGCCAAACCAAAGAATAAAGCTAAAAAGCCGATGTAAGCTACAATTGCAAACATTTATTTTTCTCCACAATACTTCCTAAATCTATTGAATCATTAGTCATTGGTCATTGGGCATTGGGCATTGGGCATTGGTTATTAATTCTTGTCCCTCACTCCCTCATCCCCCTCATCCCCCTCATCCCCCTCATCCCCCCCTGCTCCCTCTGCTCCCTCATCCCCCCATCTCCCCACTCCCCACTCCCCACTCCACTCCCAGATTGCGATAGAATACAGCCCACGGGCGCTTGTTTAGGGGTTGGGCAATGACTTCTGTAATTAATGTGAATTTAGCAGAGCAGTCTTATGAGATTGCGATCGCACCTTCGAGTTTAGATCAACTGGGTCAACAGATGGCCAGTCTCAAGCTAGGTAAGAAGGTATTGCTGGTTTCTAATCCTACTATTTTTAAGCATTTTGGGGAAAGAGCGATAACTTCTCTGCGAGACGCTACGCGAACGTTAAGCTTTGCTAACGCATCCCTAACATCTGCTGGATTTGAAGTTGCTAGCTGCACCCTACCACCAGGTGAACGCTATAAAACCCTCAATTCCATCCAAAAACTTTACGATATCGCCTTGGAAAACCGCCTAGAACGTTCTTCTACTATGGTGGCTTTGGGCGGAGGTGTAATTGGCGATATGACTGGCTTTGCAGCCGCAACTTGGCTGCGAGGCATTAATGTTGTCCAAGTGCCTACAACTCTCTTGGCGATGGTCGATTCGGCAATTGGTGGCAAAACTGGCGTGAATCATCCCCACGGCAAAAACTTGATTGGGGCATTCCATCAACCGCGCTTGGTTTTGATTGACCCAGATGTGTTAAAAACTCTTCCTATGCGCGAGTTTCGGGCAGGAATGGCAGAAGTTATTAAGTACGGTGTAATTTGGGATGCCGAATTGTTTGCCCAATTGGAAGCAAGTAAACGCCTCGATCAACTCCGCTATGTAAAACCTGACCTGATCCATGCCATATTAATGCGCTCTTGTCAAGCAAAAGCTGATGTTGTTAGCAAAGATGAGAAAGAAGGCGGATTGCGGGCGATTCTCAACTATGGACATACTATCGGTCATGCAGTGGAAAGTTTGACTGGTTATCGTCTAGTAAATCACGGTGAAGCGGTGGCCATTGGTATGGTAGCAGCCGGTCAAATTGCTGTGGAATTGGGAATGTGGCAAAAGAAAGACACGGAACGTCAAAATGCTTTAATTCAAAAAGCAGGTTTACCGACTCAGTTACCAACTGGGGTAGATATTGAAGAAATTATTGACGCGTTGCAGTTAGATAAGAAAGTCAAAGCGGGGAAAGTGCGGTTCGTTTTACCAACAGAGATTGGTGTAGTAACAGTTACCGATGAAGTGCCATCAGATATTATTCGGCAAGTTTTGCGAGGAATGTGAAGAATTTGAAGAAGAATTCAGGAGTCAGAATTCAGGAGTCAGAATTCAAGAGTCAGAATAAAAATTAGTTGCTCTGTCCTTCAATTACGAATTACGAATTACGAATTACGAATTACGAATTAATGAGCCATGATACTCCAAGCTAAAAATCAATTAACCTTGCAAGAGTTCTTAAATCTTTCACCAGGTGAGGGAGATGTAACTTATGAACTTGTTGATGGTCAAGCAATTCCTAAAATGTCACCAAAATTTTTTCACGCAAAACTTACCCGCGTCCTTCTGAATTTGATTGAGCAATCGTGCGAGGGGAAAGGAGAAGTTTGCCCGGAATGGGCTGTTGCATTAAACCGTCGGGGGCGAGATTGGATGCCAATTCCAGATATTTTGTACATTTCTTATGAACGTTTACCCGCGAACTGGGATGAAAACGAAGCTTGTCCTGTTCCTCCTGATTTGGTGATTGAAATTATTTCGCCCTTCGGGTTCGAGAGTTCGCAATCGACGGAAACCGCCAAGACTGCGACTCTCTCACCAGGACAAACCTTTGGACAAATGGCAGCTAAAGCCAAAGACTATTTAGATGCTAAGGTGCTGCGGGTGTGGGTGGTAGATAGTAAAGCGAGAAGCATTACTGTTTTTTATCCAGATGCAGCACCACAAACTTATATGGGAGAAGAATTACTCAAAGATTCTTTATTTGAGGGATTGAAATTTACTGTTGAGCAGGTGTTTGAAAAGGCGAAAATACCATTAGACACCGAATAGTAAACTTTTTACATTTACCACAATTCTCTTCATCTCAACGTCCATCGAAATTTGAATCGGCGGCTTTTGCTACTCAAACTTTTATATTTTTAGTCAGCAACGCCCTATTTTTGAAGCTGCGGTTCTTTCTGCGGTTGCTGCTGGCTATTTGTTGGTTGCAGTTTTTGAAATAAAGCTGGTGGCGTAGCTTTGCGGAATGCACCGCAGTAGTGCATAGTCATAACTGCTTTAAAAGCCCAATGGTCTGATGGCACATCACTAAAGGGATTCGGTAAAGTTTCTGCTTGATTCTGAACACAAGCATTCAAAACTTGATTCGATTTTGCTGGAGTGTCGGTAGTAGGTTCTTGAGATTTAACAGGGGTAACAAAGCTAGTAGTAGCTAGCACCACGGCTGTTACCAGAAGTTTGCAGTTCATAATTTGAGTTTTCTAGGGATGAAAGTCTACCCTATGTTAGTTCCCAGGCTGTTGCCCAGGAACTAGAATAAACTTGCTGAGATTAAGCGTTAGAAAACATGGTAAGCATTACTAACATAACAACTAATGCACTGATCCAAAGAGCTAACGATCCCCAACTAACTGAATCTTTTTGTACTCTTTGCCAGAAATTGGTAACTAAGTTATTCCGAATTGCCATTTTATAACCTCCAATTTTTATTAAACTTGCACTGACTCAATGCATTAAGCCTGTATTGAGTAAATAAAAGTTAATCTTTAGGGGTATCAGCCTTTATTTACTGAATCCCAGAGATTAACCTACAGAGATTTAAATTAATTCATGCAGCGAGTGCCAATGCATGTATCTCAACGCATTACTGAAATCTAAAAAACGAACAAAAATTTACAAAAAGATATTTGTTGATGCTTAAATTAATTTTCTCATACGTAACTGTTTACACTCCAAAACTTGGCGATTTTGAGAGAATTCTTAACGTTGTCTTAATTAGGTATAAAAGTTAGTGTTTTCAAATCAAAAACTACTTAAATATTGACAATGTTTCACTTTTACTCGTGATTTATCTAGACTTGAAAATAGACACAATTAACAGTGAAATGGCAGGTAAATAATGGTGCAACAAATAAGACATAATGAACCGCAATATATCTGTATCATTCCAGTTGAGAGAATTACAGCCAACCAAGACGAAGAAATCATGACCTTTGGTGCATCAACCGACGATGCAAAAAAACAAGGTGAGGAATTGTTAGCATCTACCTATGGTTGTAATCAATCACAAGTTTTGGAATTAATCCAGCAAGCACGAATTGAACTAATAGCTCAGTGGTGTGCCCCTCAAGAGCGCAGAGCCATATAAAATCAAGGTGGTTGAGCCATTAAAAATTACTACTCGCGCTGAACGCGAACAGGCGATGTCTACGACAGGCTATGCCTACGCACGAGGTGGTAAAGGCACTGAAATAGAAAAACTAATATAGAGAAGTGTAAAAAACAGCGCCGCCCTACTAACTAAATTATGCTACCGTTCAAAACTCTGCTACGCGTCCGACACTATGAGATGGACGCCCTTGGGCATGTAAATAACGCCGTCTACCAAAATTATCTAGAACAAGCAGCCATTGAGCATTCAGAATACCTGGGCTTAACTTTGGATGTATATCGGCAAGTAGGTGGCGTATTTGTCATGCGGCGGGTAGAAATTGACTATTTACGCCCAGCAGTAGCAGGCGATACCCTAGAAGTCACTACCTGGTTGAAGGAAATGCGCGGGACTCGTGCCTTGCGATGCTACGAAATTCGTAAACAAAACCAAGATAATTTGTTAGTAACGGCAGAGGCGCTATGGGTTTGGGTGGATGCACAGACAATGCGCCCACGACCAATTCCCAGTGTCATGTTAGACAAATTTTTGCAAATCCAAAACCCAGGTGTTACAAACTAAAAATGGTTTGTTATTCCCCATTTAATGAATCTTAATTCTTCTAATGAAAACAAATGATTGATTTTTTACCCCGGTAATGCTGACGAGCAAGAATACACAACTATGATGTTATAAGTGCAAAATTTAAATTTGTAGGAACTGCAATCAAAATTAGCTTAGTAAATTAGGATTTTCAAGTCAATATTATGGAGCAAAGTCAGCCACAACAGCGCCGCGTCGCTGATCAAGTATTTCAAGAATCCCTCGAGCAGTTGGAGGATATCTTACAAGAAAGTTCAACTGAGGAAGAAGAAATCCCCCAAGCAAAACTGCATACTAGTAGTCTCAGTGAAGTCGAACTCGATCAAGACTTGACAGATATTGATTTAGCGGCTCTTGAGGATGCAGTTGCTGATATTGAACAATATCTCGAAGAAATAACAAAAACTAAAGAAAAGTTATGAGTTATGAGTTCTAAGTTTTAACTCCTAACTCTTGACTCATTTGACGCCGAGCTTCATACAACATTAAAGCGGCTGCGATCGCCACATTCAAAGATTCCACCCCAGGACTCAAAGGAATCCTTACTTGCTTGTCTGCGATCGCTGCTAATTCTGCCGACAATCCAGCACCCTCATTTCCCAGTAAAATCAGACTAGGTTCGCGCCAGTCCACCTCCCAATAAGTTAAAGTCGCACTGGGTAAGGTTGCCACTACCTGCATTCCTGCCTGCTGACTTTGTTGTACTGTAGCTTTTAAATCTTCGGTTACGGCTGTTGGTAGGCGAAACCATTGCCCTGCTGAAGCCCGAAGAACTTTGGGGCTGTCTAAATCTACACTGTCTCCACTTACCCACAATCCTGATGCTCCAGCAGCAGCAGCAGTGCGAATCATCGTACCCAGGTTGCCGGGATCTTGCACTGTTTCTAAAGCTAAAATTATACCAGTAAAGGGTAGTTGAGTTTGGTGATCGCTTCGTTTTGCCGTTGCAACTACACCATCCGGTTGGACTGTAGTAGCGATCGCATCCAAGACTTCTTTACTGACAATTTCGGCGCGAGCGCATCGGCTACAAGCTTCTTCCCAGAGTGAGGGGTGGGCTGCTTGCCAATCTGGTGTACAACACACTGTTTCTAGTGGGTAATTCCCCGCACAAGCTTCCTCTAACAGGTGTGTCCCTTCTAGTAAAAATAACTGCTGTTTGTGCCGCTCCTTGGTGGAGTGGAGTTTGCGGATTTGCTTGACTAGGGAATTTTGTAAACTGGTCAACATCAAAAAGTTAGGAGTTAGGAATTAGGAGTTAAAAGTTAATTTAGTTTTCTTTCAACTCATAACTCTTAACTTCTAACTCCTAACTTGATAGTATGCGGAACCCGGGACTTGAACCCGGAAGCCTTGCGGCACTAGAACCTGAATCTAGCGCGTCTGCCAATTCCGCCAGTTCCGCTGGTATTTGTGCTTATTGACAATTTCCTATTATTGCGTATTTTTTTACCTTTGTCAAGTGAAAACATAACGCCTCGTGAGCCTCAGACTGGAAACGAGTTTTTTAGGGGATTAGGTCGAATCAAAATATTAACTCAACAGTACAGCATTGATTTTTAGAGAACACTTAAGTTATTTTACTGAGTATTTAATTTAGCTGAAAACTACTACTCATTCGTTCATTTTTGTTAAATTTTTTAAAAGGTCAAAATGCCTACTGTTCCTAGCTTTCAGGTATTATTCTTCACCAAAAAATAAATTTTTTATGCAATATGCTGTTCTAAAACGTGGACAATTTGAATCTTTACTGTAGAATCAAAACCAACTTCAAACATATAAAATACGTATTACTTTTGGAGGTAGGCTTATCAATCCTTCTACCAGCTTACCAGATGCCAAAATTGCTCCAGAAGCAGACTCCTCAGTCTTGCAAATTTGGGGTGGGCATCCTTTGCGGGGTCATGTGAAAATTAGCGGGGCAAAAAATGCAGCACTGGTAATCATGGCTGGAGCCTTGCTGTGTCCGGGCGATTGTCGTATCCGCAATGTCCCCTTATTGGCGGATGTAGAGCGGATGGGTCAGGTATTATCGGCTTTGGGTGTAAGCTTAACGCGGCAAGGCGATATTTTAGACATTAACGCCAGCGAAATTAAAACATCAAAAGCTCCCTACCAACTAGTTACCCAACTGAGGGCGAGTTTCTTCGCCATTGGTGCCATTCTGGCAAGATTAGGAGTAGCGCAGATGCCCTTACCCGGCGGTTGTGCTATTGGGGCAAGACCAGTTGACTTGCATGTTCGGGGACTGCAAGCAATGGGAGCGGAAGTACAGATTGAGCATGGCATTTGTAATGCCTACGTCCCTGGCAGCAGCCGGAGATTAAAAGGTGCGAAGATTTACTTAGACATCGCCAGTGTCGGAGCTACGGAAAACTTGATGATGGCGGCTACCCTGGCAGAGGGCGAAACGATCATCGAAAATGCTGCCAGAGAACCGGAAGTAGTTGATTTAGCTAACTTCTGTAACGCGATGGGAGCGAAGATTAAGGGCGCGGGGACTAGCAGGATTATTATCGAAGGAGTCCCCAAGTTGCATTCTGTTGACTACAGTATCATTCCCGATCGCATTGAGGCTGGGACGTTTTTGCTAGCAGCAGCAATTACCCGTTCCGAACTTCTTCTCTCGCCAGTGGCTCCAGAACATCTTATACCAGTGATTGCCAAGCTGCGGGATATTGGGGTGACCATAATTGAGGACAAGCCTGAACACTTACGCATTCTGCCTGCGGAAACTTTCAAAGCAACGGATATTGAAACTCAATATCATCCAGGTTTTCCCACAGATATGCAAGCGCCATTCATGGCTTTGCTGACATTGGCCGAAGGCGACAGCGTAATTAACGAATCTGTCTTTGAAAATCGCTTGCGTCATGCCTCAGAGTTGAATCGCTTGGGGGCAGACATTCGTGTTAAAGGCAACGCTGCTTTTGTTCGGGGAGTACCGAAATTGTCTGGCGCACCAGTATTAGGTACAGACTTACGAGCATCGGCAGCGCTAGTCATAGCAGGACTGGCGGCAGAAGGAAAAACCACAATTCAAGGATTACAGCACCTCGATCGCGGCTATGATCGACTTGATGTGAAGTTGCAGCAATTGGGCGCTAAAATCCTCCGAGTGGGCGAAGCATCAGCAGATGCAGAAATCGCTGCCAGCATCACTAGCCTTTCAAGTTGATCGGTTGAGACTAACACCCGGACAAGGAGGATGAGGAGGATGAGGAGGATGAGGGGGACAAGATAAATTTTCTTCCTCATCTCCCCCTGCTCCCTCATCTCCCCCTGCTCCCCCATCTCCCCCATCTCCCCCTGCCCAGCCTAGTTAAATCGTTATACTAACTGTGGGAGGCTGTTTATCTAACCAGCCAGATTCCATAGTTGTGTTTTTTTATAGCTTGCTGCACTATGTCCTTCTTCAAAACCCCGCTAATTGGTTTAAAAGCTGACTCATTTCGTCATCCATTAGACCTGGAAGCTACCAGAGCGCTCAAGCAAATACCAGGCATAGATATGTTGGTGCGAAATTGGCTTGGGCCAATGGCAGAACAGGTTTTCTATGTAGAAAATATTGCCTCTAGCATTCTGGTGGGTGAAAAGCAACTGCCCGATTTATACAAGCTGTTGTTAGACGCCTGTAAAATCCTGGATATAGAGCCTCCCCAGTTGTACGTCCGGCAACATCCGGCTCCCAACGCCTATACTTTTGCTGTGCGCGGTAAGCAGCCGTTTGTTGTGTTACACACATCCCTGATTGATATCCTGACACCAGAGGAAATACAGGCAGTAATTGCCCACGAGTTGGGGCATCTCAAGTGTGACCATAGTGTTTATTTGACGCCTGTAAATTTATTAATATTAGCTGCGGCGATTGTGCCCAATGTTGGAACCTTCGTTGCTCAAGCGATACAGGCACAGCTTTTAGAATGGGTACGCTGTGCTGAGTTTACCTGCGATCGCGCCGCATTGCTAGCAACCCAAGACCCCAAAGTTGTCATGTCAGTATTAATGAAGTTGGCGGGTGGTTCCCCCACCTTAGCGCCACAACTGAATCTTGATGCCTTTGTTGCCCAAGCCCGCGCTTACGATGATATTAGCAAAACCGAACTAGGTGAAATGGTCAAAGCTGCCCGCACAGCCCAATTAACCCATCCAGTGCCAGTGCTACGGGCGCGAGAAATTGACCGTTGGGCAAGCAGTACAGAATATCAATCTTTAATACAAAGTCATGGATTGAAGTCTACAAGTAATGAAGTTGCACCCAAAGGCGGATGGCGAAACTGGTAGAACGACTAATGAAATTTGGTTATGTAAATTAGATGTGTTTTAGCTTACAATACTCCAGATGATTCGCTCATGCGATCGCACTTGCTAGAGTTCTTCAGGCAAGCTGTGGGTGATTCCCTGTGATGTAAAATACTGGTACAGCCATAAAATCAGCTAATGACCAGGTTTCCTTACGACCAGTTCGCCAAAGACTATCTTAAAGAATTGTTACAGCCATTGGGAGAAGTGGAAACAAGTCGGAAAGTTCCAGCCCAAATTCGAGAGATTGATGTTTATTTTGTACCTCCACCCCAATCGGCAAATACAATAGAATTAGGGCTGTTAGGAAAATTTGCGGGTGAACCTGCATTAGTTGAACCATTTAGAAATGCGGCTACAATTGCGGAGATCCGGAGTTGCATAAATAAGTTGTTTGATATCTTTGCTGAATTAAAGCGTCAAGCTAAAGGTGATAAAACTCGGCTTGCAGAATCAGAATTACCACGTTTGTGGATTTTATCACCCACGGCTTCGGAATCTATATTGGATGGTTTTAGAACTAACCTAGATGAAGAAAATTGGGGAATAGGAGTAAATTTTTTAGGCGATTATTTTAGAACAGCAATTGTGGTGATTCACCAATTACCGTGTACAGAAGAAACACTATGGTTGAGAATTTTAGGTAAGGGAAGAGTTCAGCAACAAGCGATAGACGAACTAGAAGCACTTCCCCAAAATAATCCCTTACGTTCCAAAGCAATTGATTTATTATTGAATTTAAAGACTACTTTAGAATTCAATCAGAATATAGACGAGGAGGATAGAGATTTAATTATGCGTTTGTCACCTATTTACGAGCAAAAATTAGCAGAAGTTAAACAAGAAGGAATTCAAGAAGGAATTCAAGAAGGAATTCAAGCAGAACGTCGTAATGTTATAGAAAATTTGTTGCGAGTTCGCTTTGGTTATTTAGATGCAGAACTAAGAGGAATTACTGAAGCTTTATTGGCATTATCTCCAGATGAATTTACTCCTTTATTGCTGCAACTATCCAGGGAAGAATTATTAAATAGGTTCCTTTAGAAGAACTCAGTCTGAGATACTGGGTTTTCCACCTTTACTCGGACTTACGCAAAATATTTCTCAAACTATGGTTTCTCTGTGTCCTTTGCGCCTCTGCGGTTCGTTATTCCGTAACTCTTGCGTAAGTCCTATTTAAAAAGAAATCGATGATTACTCAGACAATCGGATTAAAAAACATCCCATTGCTTAACCCATAGCCGCTACCATGACAGTTGTACCCAATGACCATCGCTTTCAACCCATAAATCTCTTTGAGTACGAAAAGCTAGCAAAAGATCATCTGTCTCAAATGACGCTTGATTACTATAGTAGTGGTGCTTGGGATGAAATCACACTACGGGATAATTGTGCTGCCTTTGAGCGAATCAAACTGCGACCTCGGATATTAGTCGATGTAAGCGATCGCAATCTAACTACCTCTATTTTAGGACAACCCCTGCAACTACCTTTGCTGATTGCGCCGATGGCTTTTCAATGTCTAGCTCATCCAGATGGAGAAGTGGCCACGGCTCTAGCTGCGGCATCAGCTGGTGTAGGCATGGTGTTAAGTACAATGGCCACAAAGAGCATTGAAGAAGTGGCGAGTGCATGTGATAAATTTCCAGATTCTCTGCGATGGTTCCAGCTTTACATCCATAAAGATCGGGAATTAACTCGTGCTTTGGTAGAAAAAGCCTATAAAGCAGGCTACAAAGCACTTTGTCTAACTGTAGATGCACCTGTTCTCGGACAGCGAGAAAGAGATAGACGTAACGAGTTTGCCTTACCTTCAGACTTACATCTGGCTAATCTCGCTACTATCTCAGGGCTAGATATTTCCCATGAAAAAGGCGAATCTGGATTATTTACCTATTTTGCCCAACAGCTAAATCCAGCAATAACTTGGGACGATTTGGAATGGTTGCAGTCTTTATCTCCACTACCTTTAGTCATCAAAGGAATTTTACGGGGAGATGATGCTGTTCGGGCTGTAGAATATGGAGCCAAAGCAATTGTTGTTTCCAATCATGGTGGGAGACAACTTGATGGTGCGATCGCTTCTTTAGACGCTCTAGCTGAAATAGTAGCAGCAGTCGATGGTAAAGTAGAAGTACTGTTGGATGGAGGCATCCGTAGGGGCACAGACATTCTCAAAGCTCTGGCATTAGGAGCAAAAGCAGTACTAATCGGACGGCCCATTTTATGGGGACTAGCAGTAGCAGGGCAAGTTGGTGTATCTCATGTCATCTCATTGCTACAAGATGAGTTAAATCTGGGAATGGCACTTAGTGGCTGCGCCAAACTACAGGATATTGACCCTAGTTTATTGATCCTGCCACGCCTGTAAGCCAGAAAATTCTTAAACCTATTTTTCCAGCAAAACTTTGAAAATTAATTTTCAGACTTGTTACAAAATCACTTAATTAGAGTATACTAGTTAAGGTTGGATATATGGGCGGGTGGCGAAATTGGTAGACGCACCACACTCAAAATGTGGCGGCCTTGCGGTCATAGGAGTTCGATTCTCCTCCTGCCCACTACCAAAAAAGTACGAGAGAGGTAAAAACTTATGCGCCGGAAAAGATGGGAGTCTCCCCGTAAAGAAGGCAGAAATGACAAAGGTAGAGGCGGTTCTGCAAGGAAGAGGCAACTGAAAAAACAAAGACAGATGTTACGACAAAGACTCAAAGAAGCTAACAAACCAAACAATGACAAAAATAATAGAGCAGGGGAAGATAAGTTTATCTTCCCCTTATTTTTTGGGATTTTATTTCAGAAAAAAATAAAATTTAGCGATTTTTCAATACATAGATTAAATTAAATTTGTAATAAATTTGGAAAGTCATAAGAAAAAACTGTTAGCCATTCTTTAAAATATACTAATTTGAATTAGACCTCTTAAGCGCATACTTACGTATCAAAATAGGCAAGCTGAGTGTTTGGTATTTCGCCTTGCTATGTAGTTATCATAAGTATAAAATACTACTCCATTGAAAGGAATTTATCGCAATTGTAATGCTTGCATGAACAAATCAAAAATTAATTATGAAGGAAGTATGAATTTTGTCAAACAACGTCTGAAATTCATAGCTTAAACCAGTAAACTAGGACACAGCAGCAAATAATTGTAATATTAACGGTTAAGTCAAAAGTATACTAAGAAAGCAATTGCATCTCCATGTGTTAACTTCCAACGATGACACAAGGCTACAAATAGTCAGGAGTCATCTAATCTGAATTATTCAATATTCGGAATGGTCTAGGTAATCTATGGATTTTTTTCTTGGACACAGGAGTTATTGATGGTGGCAAGAGTGCTTCTACCTACTAAAAAAGTACTGGATTTTCCTATTACTGCTTTACGCTTTGATGACCAGGTACAAACAATACTGAAGTGGGCGAGGAGGCGTGAGAGTAAAAGTGTATATGTAGCCAATGTACATATGCTCATTGAAGCTCATTGGAATCCAGAGTTTGCCAGCGTATTACGAAATGCAGACATAGTTACTCCTGATGGTATGCCTCTGGTATGGATGATGCGAAAGATGGGAGCGCTTTACCAAGACCGTGTAGCAGGAATGGATATTTTCCTAGCATTGTGTCAGCTAACTCAAACACAAAATCTTAGTATTTTCTTTGTTGGTTCCCAAACCGAAGTTCTTTCTAGGATGCGAAAAAGGTTAGAGCGGGAGTTTCCGCAGATGAAGATTGCGGCGATGGAACCTCTACCCTTTCGTCCCCTGACTGAAACTGAAGACGAAGCTTTGGTTCAAAAAATTAACTCTAGTGGTGCTAGTGCCGTATTAGTATCTCTGGGATGTCCTAAGCAAGAAAATTGGATAGCTCAACATAAGGGTAAGATACAAGCTGTCATGATTGGACTGGGTGGAGTTTTCCCAGTTTATGCAGGAATTCACAAGCGGGCACCCCGCGTAATTCGAGACTTAGGACTTGAATGGCTGTATCGATGGATTCAAGAACCACGCCGACTTTGCGGTCGCTATGCTAAAACTATTCCACTATTTATATGGCTGGCTACGAAGCAACTACTATCATCAAGTCGTATTGCAGCGGTCTTCCTTCACGAGACTGGGGATTAAAAAAAAGCAAAGGAAATATGTCTTCTGTGGGACAGAACATTACTGAGACACATATAAACTCAGTAACCAAAAAATCAAAAATTTTATGTTGTCTTAACAACTGATTAACAAAGTTAGATGCCACTCAAAGCCAGAAATTATAAGTAACAGGGCGTTTTATATGAAAATTCAATAGCCTGGCTCATCAGGAAATTTTATGCTAATAGTTTATTGAATTGCTGCAAATTTACAAGAAGATTGTGGTAGACTCTTCTAAGAACAATTACTTAAGCTCAAAAATAATTTTCTTCACGGTAATCATTGCCTTACGTACTTTTTACGTTATTTTTGGAGTAAAAAATTTCGATTATAACTAAAACATAAATAAAATAAGGTGTAAGTGATTGCCGTGAAAAGAAATAATTTAGCTGTTCATAGCCAGCAATATCAAAGCTATATACTGTAGGTTCTTTCATCGGTAAACTATGTAATGGAATCACCTAAAGAATCATCAAATTTACGACAAAAAGCTGTTAAAAGCGTAATTTGGACTGTTATAGAAAGTTGGGGACGCCAAGTAGTCTCTTTAATTGTTTTCTTTATTCTAGCTCGTTTACTTAATCCAGAAACTTTTGGTTTAATTGCTTTAGCATATATATTTATTGAATTTGTACAAATTTTTGTTGATCAAGGATTCTCTGTAGCAATTATCCAACGTCAAGAGATAGATGCAGAACACTTAGACACTGCATTCTGGACAACCTTAGGAATCAGTATACTTTTAACTGTATTAAGTATTGCTAGCGCTGGATTAACAGCTGATTTCTTTAAACAGCCGCAGTTAGTACCAATAATTCAATGCTTATCTATAAGCTTTGTATTTAATGGATTGAGCAGCGTGCAGCAAGCGGTTCTTGAACGTCGCTTTGCCTTCAAAAGTTTAGCAATCCGCTCACTATTAGCAGTGATAATAGGTGGAATAGTTGGGGTTTGGATGGCTTTTTTAGGCTTTGGCGTTTGGAGTCTCGTAGGTCAACAACTATCAAGTAGTTTTATACAGGTTTTAGTCTTGTGGCGAGTTAGCGATTGGCGACCAGGATTCCAATTTTCTACCTTACATGCTAAAGAACTTTTTACCTTTGGTATTAATATATCTGCGTTTAACATAATTAACTTTTTCAATCGCCGAGCCGATGACTTACTCATTGGCTACTTTCTAGGACTAGTTGCATTAGGCTATTACTCGGTTGCCTACAAATTGCTGCTAGTAATGATGCAGGTTTTAATCAGTACTACAACTAAGGTTGCACTACCAATATTTTCTAGGTTACAGGCAGAACCAGAACGATTACTAAGTGCTTTCTATACTGCTACTCAGTTCACAAGTGTCATTGCTTTCCCAATATTTCTTTGTGTACCAGTATTAGCAACTGAATTTATAAAAGTCTTTTTTGGTGAGCAGTGGATTCAGAGCATTCCAGTATTGCAAATACTATCTCTTATTGGTCCTATTCATCTCATTTTCTTTTATAACAATTCTGTAATTCTGGCACTAGGCAAACCTTCCTGGAGGCTATGGATACAAGTTATAAATACAGTTACTAATGTCATTGGTTTTGCTCTGGTAGTCAGATTAGGTATTGTAGCGGTTGCTTCTGCTTATGTAGTTCGTGGTTACCTCATATTACCTATTTCGTTATTCGCTATTAATAAACTTGTTAAGATAAATTTAAGTAACTATCTGCGTTTATACATAGTACCTTTAGTAGCTTCTGGAGCAATGGTTGTAACTATATTAACTACTAAATATTTCTTAGGTAAATTTCTTGAAGCATGGATGTTACTAGCTATTTCAGCGATATTAGCTATCTCGATTTATATTATTACTGTCTCAGTAATATCGCCCAAGCTTTTTAAACGGCTACTTGACTTAGGAGAAAGTTTGAATATCAAAATCAAAAAAAAAGTATAAGCTTTGTTATGTATTAAATCTATCTAATCCCATAAAATTAATTAGCCAAAAATTTGGGCTATCAAATTAAGACGAAGTTCATAGTTTATCAAAGAGGGCAAAGATGAAAATCGGAATTCTAACTTTTCACCATGTAGACAATTACGGAGCAACACTCCAGGCTTGTGCTCTTTGGACTTTTCTTAACAGTCAAGGCTATGATGTTGAAATAATAGACTATCGGCCTCTTAAAATAGCATGGATGTATTTCAGACCTTTACTTCCGATTAAAAGGGTAAAGTCTAGTATTAATGAAAGTAAGAAAATTCGTATTAATCAAAAATCTTTAATTAATATTTCAAAATATTGGAAAATGAGAAGCTTCCTCCTTTCTCATGTTAAGTTAAGCCAGAAAAGATTTTATGATAAAAAAGGCTTGAAATACTATCATGATAAGTATGATGTAGTCATATGTGGCAGTGACCAAATATGGTGTATAGATTCCTTTAGAGGGTATAATTCTTCTTTCTTTTTAGACTTTGTTAGCAATAAAAGTACTCGTAAGATAAGTTATGCAGCCAGTTTTGGTAATACAACCAAATTAGGGACTTACCAAAAAGAAATATATACATTGATTAATCAGTTCCAAACCATTTTAGTTCGTGATTCTAATAGTCTAGAAATTATTACTAATGAATGCAATAAAAAAGCGATAAAAGTTTTAGATCCTACTTTTTTAATTAAGTATGATGCACTTAAAACTCCTCCAAAAATAGCAAGTAAATATCTTCTATTGTATGTTCAAGCTGACATGGAAGCAGAGGAAGAAGAATTTATCAAACTACTGGCAGAAGAGCAAAATCTAACTATAGTTTCAGTCGGTAGATATGAACGGTTAGCACAAATAAATTTAGAAACTGCTAGTCCAAAAGAATGGATTGGATTACATAGTGAAGCATCTTATATTGTGACTAATACTTTTCATGGCACTGTATTTTCTATTATTTTTCATAAACCTTTTACAGTATTTCTTCCTAGTGATAAATCGAATAAGGTAAGAGATTTACTTAATGATTTTGGCTTGACAAACCGTATATTTTCGGAGAAATCAAAACCTGAATTATTCAACAAGCAAATCTTTGATATCGACTATGAATCGGTATCTATTACTCTAGAATCAAAAATTATGGAATCAAAAAAACATTTAATTGAAGCGATTTTACAAGGAGAAAGCGATAGTAAAAGTAATGTTGAATGAAATCAAGAATAAAGAATAGCGAGTACTTTAAAAACAGGTCGTTTTATGGCTGTGCCGGGTTTGTAAAATGATAAGCGAACTCTTTATCTTTATGAAAAGTCTAAAAGGAGTAGAAAGAGTTAAGATGTCTAATTTAAAGATAGAGTCTTTAACATCAAACAGTCTTTCGCACTATAGAACACGACATTACTTTGAGCGAGTAGGAGAGATCAATAGTGTAGATGACCTTCAGGAGTACTGTAATTGGGCTAAAGAAAACAAAGTAAAGATTTATATAATTGGAAATGGCTCTAACACTCTGTTTGTTAAAAAAAATATCCAATCATTGATCCTGAAAAATAAACTACCTAAGTACATAAATTCTTTACCTAATAACAGGCTTGAAGTATCTTCTTCTGCTTCAGTGATGGAAGTATTAAAGTATTGTTATCAAAACTCCATGAATTCTTTCTATTATCTTGCATCTGTACCAGCAACTATTGGTGGTGCATTAGCAATGAACGCTGGCAGAGGAAGACAACATGGATGTACAATATACGACTTTGTTGAAAGTGTAACTTTCTTTGAGGATGGATGTATAAAAACACTTGAAAATAGTCAAATTGTACGAGATTATCGAGAAACTATGTTTACTGGTATACACTCAAAACTGATATTGAGTGCAATTTTCAAGTTTGAACCAACAGAATTCACCGAAAATCCTCTAACTTCAAGGCAAATTTGGGCAAAAGAACATCAAGATAATACAGCCCCTAACTGTGGTTCGGTATTCAAAGCTGCTAACTATGCAATACTTGAAAAGCTCAAAGGTCTATCTATAGGTAAAGCTATGTTTTCAGCTAAAACTAGTAACTGGATACTCGCTAAATCACAAAATAGCTATTCAATAATTATGCTGATTAAAATAGCTAAAATTTTGCATTTTATAACTAGACAAAAAATTGTTCTCGAAGTAATTACAATTGATTAGTTGCTGGCAAAAATACTACATAATGCCTGAAATTTGACTTTTTTGCGAAAATAATTACAGATATAACTTTAACTATCGCTGAAGCTTTTACCTGTAGTCTAGCTGTACTGATGTCCAGATTAGGTAACATTGTAGAAATTGTAGAGCATAGAGTAACTGGTTTACATTTGGAAGCAAGGCTAATTATGCTCCTGAAGCGAATATATTAGCAGTTTATGGCACTTTAGCAACAAGCCCTCGATAAGATAGGGGAAGTCCAAAAATTAAATTACTCAATTCCTCCATCCAAGACGACTATCAATACCGTTCGGTTAAAAAATTTCTTGGTTGAGGCAGGCAAGGGGGCAGGGGGAGAAGAGAATTACTGAACAATAACCTCCTCAAGAGCCTCCCCTGCCTCCCCCTGCTCACTCCGCGATTGATTATTTTTTTTAGTCTAAGGATATACTCTGATTACCTTCGCAAAAGCATTCATACTCAAACAGAGCAGATTTAGATGCGAAGGCATCACAGGTATCATCCTCGTTGAACTTTCTGCCTTTGCCTGTTTGCGTCAACTTAACTTGAACTGTAGGAATTCAAACCAATCAATTTTCTGCTGTAAAAACCCTTTGTCTGAAATTAAATATAAAAGTACTTGACAATAACCCAGGGCTAACTGCTATATTAACTAGAGTAAAGTCGTTGGGGCGTAGCCAAGTGGTAAGGCAGCGGGTTTTGGTCCCGCCATCCCTAGGTTCGAATCCTAGCGCCCCAGTAAATCTAAAGGCAGGCTGTTAAGCCTGTCTTTTAGAGTGTTTAATTACATTTTTTAGACGCATCTCAATGCATCTAACTCTGTAAATGTTACTTGTCAGGCGATTTGAGAGCTTGATCCAGAGTCTGCCGAGCCTGTTCTGCTTTAGATCGCGCTTCTTGGTAACGCACATTAGCCTGGGCAAAATTTTTGAGAACTTTAAAACCTTCCTTGAGTCGAGTAATTTCCTCTTCTGTCACCGATTCGTCGGTGAACAGAACATCAACCGCTTTGCGAATTTCCAACGCTTCAGCTCGTGACTCCTGAACTTTCAACTTGAGTGTCGCCAGGTTACTCAGAACCTGGACAGCTTGTGTAATGCTATCCTCACCGCTAACAGTATCAATAGTTGACTCTTTAACCTCAATTAATTGTTGAGGGCCAAATCCTTCTTCCAGTTCCGTGGGTAGCTTACCTGCATCCATCAGTTCCATTAACTGATCCATTGCTTTATCACGGGCTTTTGCTGAATCTTTTCCAGAAACAGTAAGGATAATTTCTGGGCTTTGAGCGAGAGTATACTGAACCATATTTGAGCAGAAAATTTGCTGGTTAACCAAGCTGAGGCAAATGATTATAACATGTTGCGTGTCAGGTTATTTGTTTGCTGATTCACTTTAGTGTTGATTTACCAAATTTATGTAAAGATTTCGTTAATGAACAGCAACTACCTACACCAGCATTAGCTACTATTCAAACGTTTTCAAAACCTTTAACGAGTTGCCGAGCATTTTCCCGTAAGGCTTCAACGAAATATCCACCCTCTTGCACAAATAGTGTCGGTAGATTCAAAGAGCGAATCATTCTACCGATTTTATAGTAGGAATTAGACTCCAGCGCAAAGCAACCCAGGGGATCAGATTTAAAGGTGTCGAAACCTGTCGCCACTACCAAAGCTTCAGCCTTGAACGATAACACCCTGCTGGCAGATTTTTCTAGAGCTTTTAGATAAAAAGCCTCATTGCTTCCTTTTGGCAGTGGAATGTTCAAGTTATATCCTTCGCCATCGCCTGAGCCATATTCGTTTTCAAAGCCACTATAGAAGGGATAAAAATCTCTCGAATCGCCATGAATCGAGATTGTTAAAATATCGCCACGCTGATAAAAAATCTGCTGCGTACCGTTACCGTGATGCATATCAATATCAATAATTGCCACTCGGTCAAATTGCTTACGAAGCTCAACAGCAGCAATGGCACTGTTATTTAAGAAACACATGCCCATTGCCATATCGCGGCAAGCATGATGTCCACTTGGTCTACACAAAGCATAAACAACCAGTTCCCCAGCTTTGATCCGAGATGTCGCTACAATCACCGCAGATACGCTACCTAGTGAGTTTTCCCATGTGAATTGTCCGATTGGTGCCGCACAGTCAGCGATGTACCATCCCGCTAAAGCAACAGGGTTTTCGTTGAAATTGACCATATGGCGGTTTGGAGAAATATTGGGAAAGATTTCAGTGCTAGCATTCTGATTTTGTGACCAATGCGACCAAGCAACCCTGAGATAGTCAATATATTTAGTGTCGTGTACTGCAAGGATTGATTGGCGAAGGATTGAGATGCACAGTTCTGGCGGCGGTGCAAATTCTATTTCGCATCCTGCCTCCAACAACCCCAAAAGAATTTGCCGACCCTTGGCGCTACATCGGGGTGTTCAACGAAGCGTCCTCTTTGAATAAATTGCGAAGGGCCTTGAGCTTCAAAGTATGGACTGACAATGGCTTTCATATAGATGAAATAGTAAGAATTTCTATTTTTAATGATTTCATGCTTTATTTCTACCCCTGCTAAGTCGCTCAAAATAAAACTTTATACTTAAGAAAAGGGAATTAAGTTTCAACAGGAGGGGAGAGCAATGGCTCCTAGTCCCACCATCATGCAAGCTGTGGAAAAACTGGGCTACCGTGTCACTGTTGGTGATGTGGCAACCCAGGCAGGATTGAATGTCGCTGAAGCTAATCAAAGTTTATTAGCCCTGGCATCTGATGCTGGGGGACATTTGCAAGTGGCGGATTCAGGTGATATAGTTTTCCTTTTTCCACAAAATTTTCGAGCAATTTTGCGTAATAAATACTTCCGATTACGGTTGCAGGAATGGTGGAAAAAGGTCTGGAGTGTTCTGTTTTACCTGATTCGCATTTCTTTTGGAATTTTCTTAACTGTTTCCATCGCCCTTATAACTGTTACCATCTTCATGATCATTACTGCTGCCAATTCAGATCGTGACGGCGACAATCGGGGCAGTAGTTTTGGGGGTGGGGGGTTCTTCTATTTTCCAAATTTATTCTGGTATCTTAGCCCAAATTATGACACCCACTATCAGGAACGGCGACGTGAAAGGCGAGAAGAAAGCAATCTGAATTTCTTTGAAGCTGTGTTTTCATTTTTGTTTGGCGATGGTAATCCTAACGCCAACTTAGAAGAACGTCGCTGGCAAGAAATTGCTACAGTGATTCGGAGTAACCGTGGCGCAGTTGTAGCGGAACAAATTGCCCCATATTTGGATGATATTGGCGAGGGATATACAAGAGACTACGAAGATTATATGCTGCCCGTTCTGATGCGATTTAATGGGCAACCGGGTGTCAGCCCAGAAGGGCAAATTGTTTATTACTTCCCAGAGTTGCAGGTGAGTGCAGTTAAAAAGCGCCGTTATGCAATATCAGACCACTTGGAGGAATTTCCCTGGCGTTTTAGTGCTGCAAGTTCCGGGCAAATTATGCTGAGTGCTGGGTTGGGTGTACTAAATTTTGTTCTTGCCTTAGTACTGGGAAGTTTATTGAGAGATGGCACTGTTGCTGCTCAATTAGGTGGACTGGTAGCTTTTGTGCAAGGAATTTATTGGCTACTATTGGCTTACGGAGCAGGTTTCTTAGGCATCCCGTTATTGCGTTATTTCTGGATTCGGTGGCGTAATCGCAAAATAGGCGATCGCAACCGCGATCGCCTTTCCAGATCAAAGCTATTGGCAAGTCCTGATGCAGCTTTGCAACAAAAAATCGACTATGCCCAACAATTTGCAGCAGAAAAAGTCATTGGCAACGAAGATTTAGTGTATTCTAGCGAAACTGACTTACTCGACCAAGAAGTTGAGCGTTCTGCACAAATTGACGCTGAATGGCAACGGCGCTTGGAACGTGGGAGTGGGGAATAGAGTTAACAGTAAAGAGTTGAGAGTCAGGAGTAAATAATTAAGATTTATTTAAAACTCCTAACTCCTAACTCCTAACTTTCTCCTTACTTCGCCTGAATTGGTGTTAAGGCTACACCTTGATAATAATGTCCCAAAATTTGCAGGTGGTTCACTCCCTGCCGAGCCAGATTGTACGCTCCCCACTGACTCATGCCCAAACCATGACCAAAGCCAAGCCCTTGAAGTACAAAACCACCATCTGCTCCCTTGCTGACGCTGAAGCGGGTACTTTTTAGCTTCAGCGCTGTCCGCACTTGCTCGCGCTGTAGAACCTTTGTGCCTTTGTTACCAACAATTTTCAAGACTTTAACACTGCGGAAAGGCGAGTATGTCTCTGGAATCATCGCCGTTACACTGCCAACTTCAGGGAATTTAGCGCTAATCTCACTGGAAGAGAAGGTTTTTACCCAATTACACTCACTGATATTTTGATCGTAGTCTTGAACAGCCCGCAAGTACGGCAACGCATTTCCCCAAACGTCTTCAACGTTTTCGGTGTGTCCTCCAGAACAAGCGTGGAAGACTGAGAGAATAATCCGGTTTTTGTAAGTTAGTACCTGTCCTGCTGTTTCATCAACTGCTTTGTAAGTAGCAGGAGATTCACTGATTACACCTTTGTAAATTTGCCAGCGATCGGGGGTATTGCCTAAATCGTAAACGGGATTACTTCGTTGTTTTTCTCGCTCGTAGAGGGCGTAGGTGCGAGCTGCGATCGCCTGGGCTTTTAGTGCTTCTTGGGGCCAGCTAGCACTCATTTCGCCACCGAGAACGCTGTAGAGATACTCTTGGTCATCAACCCAGTTAACAGCCGTTAAGCCTTTGTCTGTGGGAACAACCAGAGTTCTACCCCGATACCAGCGATCGCCAATATAAACGAATCCTTTACCTGTTGGCTCAATCCAAAATAAACCAGACTGCCACTTATCTAGAGCCACACCGCCAGAAATAGCTTGGGCATAATATGCACTCATCGCTGGTAACTGTCCCAGAGTCCGGCCGGTACTATCCTTGACGATTCCAGTGGTGGAACTGCCTACTTTTACCTGATTAACTCCCCTCTCAATTGCCACGCGCAGAATTACAGACGCTTGAGCTGGGGCAACCAAAGCAATCCACAAGAGGACAGTTACCCACCAATGACGTACTTTAATCTGGGAAAATAAAAAGCCTAAGTAAAGTTGGAATTTCATGCTGGTCATCTAATCACATTAGTATCTAATTGACGCTTTGGATTATGGCGTCTACTACTTTAAGATGAGACACTTCTCCAACGCAGGAGGTTGCCACCTCCTACTAATTATGCATTTTGCTTTAGCTATAAGGTAGAAATCAGGTGAAGAAGTCATGAGATAGGAGGCAGGGGGAGAATTCTTCTCCTTTACCTGTTTCCAATGCCCAATGCCGCTAGTTATTGCTATTGTTAGGCATTGCATTAACACCTGCTAAATTACTTGGGTAGAAGCAGATAAATGCACAGTAAAAAATTCTCATAATTTAGATTAAATGTAATATAAGTTACCTTATCATCTTCTTAGCTACTTCATTTAAGCCGCCTTCTTTAACACAGTTTGCACCGAGATTTTCCGTGTAAGCAGCATAGTCTTTGTAATGTTGTCTCTTGATTAACATGACGTTATTATCGCTCCATTTCCCTTTAATTTCGCTAATTTTAAATGTTTTAGGATTAAGAAAATGGTTCAGGTTGCCGCTTAGTTTTACCCACCAGTAAGAAGCCCCAACTATTCGGGTATTAGTAAACTTAACATCAGACATTTTAACAACTGAATTAGTCTTGGTATTGAAAGAACATGCAGTATTAGTCTTGTTATCCAGTGCGATGATCAAATTGTTATTGCTCTCGAAGAATGACAAATCGTCATTTGTGCTGCTAGCCACAGCAGTTAGGGGCAATAAAAACACCAAAATATTAAAAGTTGCAAATAGTTTTTTCATTAGCTTTGTTTTAATGTGTTGAATAGTTTACTATCTCAGTCGGCTATAACACATCAGTATATTTATTTACTTGCTATCCAGTATAGTAGCCTGAATATTGCTAACTGCCAGTCAGGTCAGCTCCCAATAAGGTTCAGTTAAGGATAATCGTAGGTTGGGTTGAACCGAAGTTAAACCCAAAATCAAGCGTTAATTGTTGGGTTTCGTTCCTCAACCCAAACTACGCAGGTTAAGGTTTTTTTGCCTAACTGAGCCGTATTGGGCAAGCTCCTACTGACCTCGTTATTTTAAATGTGAGCAGATGCAATCACTGAGCGATCGCATTGCTCGAATATATTCCTACTCGGTTGAGGATACAGTCAAAAATCGTTGCAGTAATTGGGGAAAGTGAATCGTCCAAATCTTACTGCTGTGGAAGAGAAACTTTTCTTCTTCGATTTATGATGCCAATACTTTCTGAGAATTGCTCACTTCATTAGCGATAATTCCAATTAAATTCAACTTACTCAAAATTTCTGTTGCTTGAGTCAGTTCAGTTCGCGTCACTTTTCCCATACGCTCTACCATTACGATCCCATTGCAAAAAGCTGCCACAATTCTGGCATCAACTGTACCTAAAATAGGTGGAGCATCTATCAGTACTAGGTCATAACTTTGCTCAAACAACTCAATTAGTTCTTTCATCCGTTGAGAACTGAGCAATTTCACCGTGTCTTCTGCTTCAGGCCCAGCAGTCAAAATATCAATGCAGGGGTGAATAGGCTGAATGTAATCTTGAAAATGAGTTGTTGTCTCATCAACTAATAACAGAGATAGTCCCCAGTCATTAGATAGTTCCAGGATTTTGTGCAGGCTAGGATTATGTAAATTAGCATCAATAACTAATACCCGTCGATGCATCCGGGTAGCGCTAGCTACAAGCCCTAATACTAAAGTTGTCTTCCCTTCCCCTGGTATTGCTGAAGTCAACATCAACGACTTGAAGGGTAAGGGATATTTTAATATTTGAATATTTTGGTAGATCATGTCCAGGGTTTCATGGACGGGTAATTTAGTACTGGCTTCTACGATAAAGGAATCTGAGCTTCGCCGCCCATTCCAAGGCAGACCCAGCCGCTGTTTTTTGACACCACACAACGGTAGTTTTGGTACTGACCCCAGTACACGTAGGTTCGTCAGTTTTTTTAAATCTCCGACACAATAAATAGCGTCACTAAACTTTTCCAAAATCAGGGCTGCTAAGATACCTAAAATCGGCCCAATTACCGCCCCTGCAACTAAAAATACTAATCTGTTGCTCCCCATATAAGTACCTAGAGCAGGTTCTGCCAAAACTTGCCAGCTATATCCTTCTTGAGTAATTTTCAGTCCCAAGGACTGTTGTGCTTGGAGTAATTGTTCAAGGGTTTTACGACTAGTTTCCACCTTTGGCAGCAGACGGTTATACTCTGCTATTAAGCTTGGGTATTTGTTTAACTCAAAGCGAAGTCGCTGTTCTGACTCGGCTAGATTCTTTTCATTAGCAGTTAGTCCTAAGACAGTTGTCTGTAGCAAAATTAACTCGTCTACTAGCTTTGGCTCAACCCCGAGCATTTGCTCTTTTAAAAGCGGTTCTCCCTTACTGCTAGTAGTAATAGTTTTGACCTCTTGTCGTAATAGCGACAGTTGACTTTGGCGTTGCTGCTTTAGTTTCTGTACCGATGGGTAATCGTCTGTATAGCGCAGCCGTTCCTTAGCTAACGCTAGTTCAGTTTTTTGAATTTCACTCAATAGCGTTTGGTAACGACTTGACTGATTTAAACGAGAAGAAATTAGTGCATTCTGCTGAGACGAGGAGGCTATTTGTTGCTCTAGATTTTCGTAGCGAACGTTTACATCTTGAAGGTGGGCACGAGTGCTTTGTAGCTGTTTTTGAATATCAGCTAGAGACTCTAGCAGGATTTTACTTTGGACTTGGGGATCGAGTAATTTATGTTTCTTGCGAAACTGTTCCAAATTTTTCTCAGCTTTACTCACCTCTTTTTTTATTTCAGGTAGGCGAGCATTTACAAAATCCAGTCCTTGATTGAGACGTTCTTTTTGTTGCTCTTTATTGTAGTTTTGATATACTTTTTGTATAGCTTGAAGTACTCTTTGTGTTTTGACGGGATCGTCATCATTAAAGGAAACTTTAAATAATTGACTAAAAACTTTATTAGCTCCTATACCTCCCTCTTCTGGAGTCACCTCTAGAGGTGCTTTTTTGTTCTGTTCTATTTGACCATTGATATCCTTTAAGGTAATATCAGGATAATCAGAATGAAGTAAATCTACGGCTTTCTGAAGCAACTTAGAACTCAGCATGAGTTTCATCTGAGTAGTAGAATCAACAACTTGATAATTGGGTTCAGTAAGCTTGGTGTCTGCGCTTTCTGGGATATTATTTAACTGTGTACCTTCAGATAAATTGGAATTTACCAATATCTGCATATTGCTCTGGTAAGTAGGTTTGGCAATGAAAGCTAGGAGGCTAGCACCTGACATTACTACACAGAAAACCCCTAAGATCAGCAAACGTCGGCGAAGCAAAATAGTAGATAGTTGTCTGATGTCAACTGCGCCTTGTGCTGAAGTAGTAATCTGTTGCTCTTGATTCAGACTAGTCTTAGCCACTATCAAACTCCTTTAATATCGAAACACTATATTTATTTGGAAGATTTATGAAAAATGTGAAATGTTTTTTTACACCTATAGCCGCAATAGCATACTTAATTATTCTTCCAACAATGACAAGTTCACTTGGCACAATATTATGCCAACTGGTGCTTTCATGTTCATCAATTCATGCATATAAATTCTTAATCAGTGTTGGAAGAATAAATTTTTAATAAATATTTTATTTAAGGAAGAAAAATCTTGACGAAAAATTAATTATTTTTCTTAAGTATTTAAGTATAAAATTTTCTGATTTACAACAGTACTATCCTATTAAAGTTATTAAAATAACTTGTAATATAAGAAATACATTGATAAAAATATCTAAAGCATAATAGTTGTAGATTATTGATACACTTAGTGAAACGTAAATTCTTAGGTAACTATTTGACTTACTCCTCAAGCTAAACTGCTGTCTATTTGCTGGACATGATAAGTTAGACTACTAAACTCCAAGATAGAGCCTGGTTAATTTTAGATTAGAAGGGTTGAATAGGAAATCTAAAATCCAAAATTTAAACGCTTACCTTGGTTAACTCTACTTGCCGCCGCCTGGGTACTTCATGAATCATGAAATCATAAGCCATGTCAGTACGGGGAAAAATAGCACGGGCTTCCTGAAGAAGATCCTTTAATTCTAAGGTATTGCCAGGAGCATAGCGGGGACTGAAATGACTCATAATCAGTCGATGTGCCCCAGCAGCTAAAGCTGTTTGCGCTGCCATTGTGGTTGTGGAATGCAACCTTTGAAAAGCCATGTCTGCATCTTGATGAGCAAAGGTTGCTTCGTGAATTAATACATCTGCATCTTTTGCCAATTCCACTGCACCATCACAATAAATTGTGTCTGTACAATAGGCAATTTTTCGACCAATTTCTGTAGGACCGCATAATTGAGTGCCATCAATCACCCGTCCGTCCGCAAGCGTCACTGTTTCACCGCGCTTAAGTTGACCATAAACCCGACCAGGAGGAATTTGCAACGCCTTGGCTTTGTCAATATCAAAGCGTCCTGATCGGTCTTTTTCGGCTACGCGGTAGCCGAAAGCTGTAATGCGATGATGCAAATTACCGCAGCTAACGGTGAAGTCGTCGTCTTCATAAATTACCCCAGGACGGATGGCATGGACTTTAATGGGGTAGGAAAAGTGTGTGTAGGAGTAACGGGAGGCGGCTTGAATGTAATCATTTAATCCAGGTGGTCCATATATATCAATTCGTTCCACATTGCCTGCCAAGCCGCAAGTAGCAAGAAGTCCCATCAAGCCAAAGATGTGGTCGCCGTGCATATGAGTGATAAAAATTCGCGAGAGTTGGCTAATTTTCAGTTCACTCCGCATAATTTGATGCTGGGTGCCTTCGCCACAGTCGAATAACCACAGTTCTGCCCTTTGGGGTAATCTCAGGGCGACACTGGAAACATTGCGCGATCGCGTGGGTACACCGGAACTCGTACCTAAGAATGTTATCTGCACAGGTTCTTTAATCTTCCTATTGCTCAATTTGCTGCTCTATTTTCTATAGTGACACGCTTAATAAGCAAAATACTTTTGAGAGGAAGTCGCTTTTTTAAACCCAACACCCAATAAAGATTAGACCTCTTGCAAAATTATTTTATGGTAAGTAGATCAACCAAAAAAAACGTAAGATAGATAGAGTTCAGAAATTAAGTGATAAATAATGCCTAGTGCGTTAAGAATAATACTAACTACTGAAGAAGCTCGTACACTCTTAGAACTCAGCTGTGCAGATAAAGTACCACGTCGAACCAAACAAAGAGCGATCGCTTTGCGCCTCAATGCCCACGGATGGAATGTACCGTACTATTGCAGAGTATTTAGGTTGGGCACAACAGACGGTAAGGCAGACAATTAAACGCTGGCAATGTCAAGGTTTAGGCGGTTTGTGGGAAGCGCCTGGACGTGGAAAAAAAAGAACTTGGCAACAAGAAGATTGGCAAGTAGTAGAAAAATGCTTGGGACAAAATCGCCGCTATAGTGCTCGGCAGCTAAGTCAAAAGCTATTTGAGGAACGACAAATCGAGTTAGGAGCCGAACAAATCAGGCGACTACTCAAAAAAAGGGGTGGTGTTGGAAACGTATCCGCTACTGTCCAGCTTTAAGTCACAACGCAGAATATTTACAAGCCAAACGCCGAGATTGGGAATTACTCAAGCTGTGGGCGCAATTAGGATTGGTTTGTTTAAAGTACTTGGATGAATCTGGTTGCTACTGCACTAGCCCCACTGATTACACTTATGGGCGTAGGGGAGAGCAAAAACGTATTCGACAAAATAGACGACGGGGTAGACGGATCAACATCTTCGGTATTTGGGAGCCGAAAGTTAGTTTTGATTATGCTTTGATGCTGGGAACATTGATTGCACCAACCTATGTGCAACTTATGGATTGGCAAGCCCAAACAGCGGCACGTCGCTTACTGGAAACCGGACAAATCACCGTCATCATTCACGATAACGCCTCTGTTCACAAAAGTCATTTGGCTCGCCAGCAGCATCAACGTTGGCACTCAGCTTGCGTTTGTACATCTTTTTTCTACCTCCCTATAGCCCTCAAATGAATCGCATTGAAGACGAATGGTTGCATCTCAAGCGTGATGAGCAAGACGTCCGAGTTTTTGAGGATGAATATGAATTAGCGTAGGCGTAGCCCGCCGCAGGCATCGCTATTATGGATGGTATAAATAATAGAGCCAAGCAAGGTCAGTATCAAGTTGAGCGTTTTACGTTTAATTAAGTTGACCTACTTAATCAAGAATTTCAGGTTTTACCCAAACGTTGGGTAGTAGAAAGAACATGATTGTTGGTTTAACCAGTACCGTCGTCTTAGTAAGGATTATGAGCGTCTTCCTGTGCAGGAGTGAAGCTGCAATATATGCTGTTATGACTCGTATTATGCTACGTCGTCTAGTCGTCTAAAGATTTACTTTATAAATGGTCTCTAAGGCGAACTTATCTACCTCTTGGAGCCATTCGACTTCTTTCTTGAGTAGAGTTAATCGCTGACTACAAGCGTTATAGTTTAACGTTTTTATGATTTTCAGCAAAAACAAAAGCCTTCTCAAATTAGTTTGAGAAGGCTTTTGCTTGAAAAATGAATCCTGGCATCGAGCTATTTTTGCGTAGGGCTACCCCTAAACTATCGTGGCCGCAGCAGCGTTTCACCTC
>NZ_JAIVFQ010000085.1 GCF_020829495.1 Nostoc favosum CHAB5714
AGCAGGGGGAGCAGGGGGAGCAGGGGGAGCAGGGGGAGCAGGGGGAGCAGGGGGAGCAGGGGGAGCAGGGGGAGCAGGGGGAGTTAGAAGTTAAAGCATTAGCTTAAAGACTCATTCATCCACCTTTAATACTCATTCATCCACCTTTGATACTCATTCATCCACCTTTGATACTCATTCATCCACCTTTGATACTCGTTTATCCACCTTTGATACTCATTCATCCACCTTTGATACTCATTCATCCACCTTTGATACTCGTTTATCCACCTTTGATACTCGTTTATCCACCTTTGATACTCATTCATCCACCTTTGATACTCATTCATCCACCTTTGATACTCATTCATCCACCTTTGATACTCATTAATCCACCTTTGATACTCATTAATCCACCTTTGATACTCGTTCATCCACCTCAAAGACTGATGCCCAAAATCTAATCTATGCCAACTACTACTGATTCTCCTTCGCCCCGTATTCCATCTGGAACTCGTGACTCGCGCAAGCACACCCCCAAGACAGATATGCGGGGACTTTACCAAAGAGCAATTCGTGAGTCATTTATCAAGCTCGATCCACGAATTACTGTCAAAAACCCAGTTATGTTTGTTGTTTGGGTGGGGACAATTGTCACCTTTCTTGTTACCCTTAACCCAAATTTGTTTGGCACAATTCAGGCAGATATCAATCAACAACGCTTATTAAACGGGTTGATTACAGCAATTCTCTTTTTCACACTCGTTTTTGCCAACTTTGCCGAAGCTGTAGCTGAAGGACGTGGCAAAGCACAGGCTGATTCACTGCGATCAACGCGATCGGATACGATCGCTAACAAAATCCTCCCTGATGGTTCTATACAACAAGTCAATTCTACGGAACTGCAACGGGGCGATTTGGTAAAAGTGGTTGCAAACAATATGATTCCCGCCGATGGAGATGTAATTAAAGGCATCGGCTCGGTGGATGAGTCTGCAATTACTGGAGAATCTGCCCCTGTACTGAAGCAACCAGGTACAGATATTGCCAGTTCGGTAACAGGAGGTACACGCCTACTCTCCGATGAGTTGACAATTCGCATTAGTGCTGATCCTGGCCAAGGCTTTATTGATCGCATGATTTCCCTGGTAGAAGGGGCAGAACGCAGCAAGACTCCCAACGAGATTGCTTTGACGGTATTGTTGGCAGTGTTAACACAAGTATTCCTGATTGTGGTGGCGACTATGCCTCCTTTTGTGGGCTACATCGCCAGCTTTATCAGCACAGCCTTTGGCGTTGAGGCGGGAAACAGTTTGCGTGCGGGTGCTAGCGTTGCTATCCTAATCTCGCTACTGGTAGCTTTAATTCCCACAACTATTGGTGGTTTACTCAGTGCGATCGGTATTGCTGGGATGGATAGAGTAGCCCAATTTAACGTCATTGCTACCTCTGGTCGAGCCGTAGAAGCTTGCGGCGACATCAACACCTTGGTGCTGGATAAGACAGGCACGATCACCTTGGGGAACCGGATGGCTGATGAGTTTATTCCCCTGGATAATCATTCAATACAAGATGTGGCGCAAGTCTCCCTAGCTGCTAGCTTGTTTGATGATACGCCAGAGGGCAAGTCAATTGTGATATTGGCAGAAAAGTCTCAGGCTGCGGTAGACTTCAATCTCGACAAAGCTGAGGGTGTAGAATTTTCGGCGAAAACCCGGATGAGTGGCACAAATCTACCCGATGGTAAACAAATTCGTAAAGGGGCGGTAGAGGCCATTAAGGGATTTGTCCGTTCTCGTGGCGGCGACGTTTCTGATGATGTAGACGCAGCTTATGAGCGAGTTTCCCGTTTAGGCGGTACGCCCTTAGCTGTTTGCCAAGATGACGATATTTATGGTGTCATTTACCTCAAAGATATAGTTAAACCTGGTCTGCGGGAACGATTTGACCAACTCCGCCGCATGGGTGTTAAGACTATCATGCTCACAGGTGACAACCGAATTACCGCTTCGGTAATTGCTCAAGAGGCTGGGGTTGATGATTTCATTGCCGAAGCGACTCCAGAAGACAAAATTGAGGTGATTCGCTCTGAACAATCTCAGGGTAAACTGGTGGCAATGACCGGGGATGGCACTAACGATGCACCTGCCTTGGCTCAAGCAAACGTGGGTGTGGCGATGAACTCTGGGACGCAAGCTGCCAAAGAAGCTGCTAACATGGTGGACTTAGACTCTGACCCCACGAAGCTAATTGACTTAGTAACCATAGGTAAACAGTTGCTAATTACCCGTGGAGCCTTGACAACATTCTCCATCGCTAACGATATTGCCAAGTATTTTGCGATCATTCCGACTATCTTTGCAGCTGCTGGAATCGGCGCACTTAATATTATGGGATTAAAGAGTGCCCAATCTGCGATCGTCTCGGCGCTGATTTACAACGCTTTGATTATTCCGGCACTAATTCCGCTAGCACTTAGAGGGGTAAAGTTTTTACCTTTAACAGCAGATCAACTGTTACGTCGCAACATCTTGATCTTTGGTCTTGGCGGCATCGTTGCTCCCTTCATTGCCATCAAACTGATAGATATTATCTTACCTTTGTCTTAATTTACTATGAAACCCGTTCACATCCGACACACTATTCCTGCATCCCAAGTATTAGAAGAAATAACTGAAATCTGGTGTCAATGGCGTAGACAAAAGCTACCACTGTATTTATTCCTGGCGATGTGTTTCAACCTAGTGGTTGCACCTCTAGTCTATGCAGCTACTGGTGAACAACTTTCCCGGAGTCAATCTTGGGGATTGGGATTGTTAGGACTGGTGACGCTAGGGCTTTCCATCTATTTATTTTTTGTAATGTTTGCACCGGAGAAATTCTAATGAGTTTTGCACGCGAAGCCGGTAGAGCTGTTCGTTCTACCCTGGTACTCTGGGTTATTGGAGCGATTATTTATCCTTTTGCGATGATTGCCATTGGGCAGATTGTGTTTCCGTTTCAAGCAAACGGTAGTCTAATAACTGACAATAGTACAGGTCAAGTTGTCGGTTCTGCTTTGATTGGTCAACCTTTTAGTAGCGATCGCTATTTTAACAGCCGTCCCAGTACCACCAGTTACAGCACAGCTGACCCCAAAAAGGATGATGCGGGAGTTTTGAAAACCGGGGTTTCCGGCGCTAGTAACTTGGCTCCCAGTAATCCCGCATTAATGGAACGCATCAAAGGTAAAGATGACCCAGACCCCAGCAAAAAGGTTGAAGGTGACTTCACTCGTCTGAAAACAGCAGGTGTGCAGCCCACTGGCGATTTAGTCTACACCTCCGGTTCTAGCCTTGACCCTCACATTACTCCCGAAGCTGCGATCGCGCAAATTGCACGAGTAGCTAAGGCGCGAGGAGTTCAGCCGAACCAACTAGAAACTTTGATTGCTCAAAATACCGATGGTCGCTTTCTCGGCATCTTTGGTGAGCCTGGAGTTAATGTGTTGAAGCTGAATTTAGCTCTGGATCAAATTAAAGGATAAAGGCATGGTAAATAGCGAAAAGGGAGTGTTACTGATTAATGCTACGCCTCCTATTCGGAATAGTTATCTATAGCAATCCTTAATAATTACTTAAAATCGAAAGGCTTAGATTATCGACTTATTAAAGAAGTCGATAATCTTTTTTTTACGAATGATTAAGTAGGGCTATATCTCTAAATATATGCCCGTTTAGCTAATTAATAAACACATGCTATATTTTTTAATATATTTTATATATCCTTAAAATATATCTAGTAAAAACATATTTTTTCTATAGAATATTGCACAATAAGATTAGAGTTAAAAAATGTTTTGTGTCAAAAAACAGAAAAGCTTTAGACCCAAGCCTATTTGGTGTTTTAATCCAAGCTAATAGCATTTACTGTGGCATTGATTTAACTGAAATTAAATTACCTGATAAATGCGTTGTTCTAGGAATTTTACGAGAAAGTAAAGTGATTTCAGCAACAGATAATCCTACTATTTTTGCTGGAGACTACATTTTAGCAATAGCAACCCATCCCATGATGGTTCCGGCTCTCAAAGTCACTCTCAAGAAAATTCATTCTGTTTACTATTCCCTTAACAGTTGCTTACTGGAAGCTCGAGCAACAGCCAGTCAGTCTGTTAATTCAGATGATTCAGATGTACTAACTAGTTTCAATTCCACATATTATTAGATAGATGAACATTTACTTCTTCTCTTATCATGCACCTGAGTCAAAGATGATTAAAGATTTAGGTGTTCCGATTACAACCCAATTTAAGGGTGAAATTAGCGATATTTACTCTAAAGGTAATCTAATCTTTTTTATGGAAACTCTGTTTATGGGTGGGCAAAAAATTAAAGCCAGCCATACCATTCCCACTGAATCGATTGTAATTGTTGAAGCTCCACCTATATTACAAGGAGATTGGTTAGCAGCAGGAGTTTCTACACTTTTGGTTCCTCAAATAAAGCCAGAAACTACCGCTTGGGGTGCCGTTGTCCTCAACTATTGCAGATTAATCCAGATTCATAAAATTGAAGTTATTACCTCTCCTTGGAGTAGCAACATTGATACGGAAGCAGTTATCAATCAGGCAGCAAGTGAAATAAAGTTACAAAGAGTCAATACTTCTGATTCATTTTCAATGGCAAAATTTTTCCAAAAACTGGGATGGAAACCAAGCAAGACAGTAGTTTCTCCCTAGCCTCTGAAGATGTTTAATTTAGATGACCTTTACTGAATCTGAATTCGACTAACTAAAGGTTTTTAATATGCATACTTCGGAGCTTTTTCTACTTTATATATCCACCCAAAAAAATGTTCATCAGTCTCTCCTGATTGAAGCTAACCTGGCTAAGGCAACACATAGCGACATAAAACCACAGGACGGAGACATTCCTTTTGTAGCAGTGTTTTTGGCTCACATCTCCTTCATGATTGTTTGGGGAATTGTCGTTTTTCTCGTTTCATCTGTCTGCAAAGCAGTAGAAGATCCTCCAGAAAATGCGGCACAAGATAAAGACGAAATAGTAAGTATCAAACATTTACAGCAACATCCCTGTAAAAACTGCCGATTTTTTAACGACAACCATTATCTAAACTGTGCAGTACATCCTACCACTGCTCTAACGAAACAAGCATTCAATTGCTCTGACTACAGCCCTAAATAGGTGAGTTTCTCGCTATTCTTAGTCATGCAAATCTTATCAAAGCTTCAAAAAACAACGAAATCGAGGGACGTAATTCTGTCACTCTCTGCGAAACAGTATTACCAAATGGAATTATATCAGGTCGCTGCAATTAACCTCCCAATAGCTAATCAGGTTTTTTTGTCAGGAGTAAGTTAAATGCTACAGCCTAATTATGAAGATAAAAATAGCTTTCTTTACCCTCGCGATCGCTACTACGGTAAATTTCAGCCAAACAACTTAGTATTTAATGCTAATCTCCAAGAGTTTGCTCAAAAAATTAGCTATATCACTAGTTTAGAAACTGGTGGAAAGCTATCTCCAGAAAAAGCCTTTGCTCAAATAGAGGCACTCTGGAAACAGTTGGAGGATAGTAAAAATAAGCTGGGAATTAGTCGCGATCTAACGGTTTAATTTAGTTGACCGAATCAGTTATCAGTTATCAGTTATCAGTTATCAGATAAATATGTTGTTCGGTACAAGCCCCCGATTAAAACCAGTGGAGATAGAATAAAAATTTTATGTCGAGACGCATAGCGCCAGACATAAAGGCGTCCAAATCCTTATCCCCTCAATTTATTGATGGGGATTTAACTGATAACTGATAACTGTTCACTGTTAACTGTTAATAAACCTGACGTAACTGTAATAGCAGTGATGCAGTGATTGTTAAGGTGAGAACGTTTAAGTATTTGAATTTTTGAAACTTCATTTGAAAAACCTGGAAAAGTTTTATGAAACAAAAAGAAACAGTATTTGTTATTCCTACTCATCGACTGAGAGATGTAGCACAGACCATCGAAAAGTATGATGAGAATTTCAGGGCGAATGGTCATGCTTTAAAAATTATCGTCTTTGATGATTCCAGCATTGCCAACCACGAGAAATATTACCCACTTTTAGAGCAGACTAAGACAGTCAATGACGTGTTTTATGTCGGCCCCCAAGAGAAAGAGCAATTTATTACATTTTTAAACGAAAGACTGCGCGATCGCAAGCTGGAATCACTAGTCAAAAACTTATTCCGGCCTAGTTATGGAGGAAATCGCAACTTCACACTGATGTATACCCTTGGTCATTTAATGGTTAGTGCAGATGACGATATGCGTCCAGATGCATTAATTGAAACTAGCCCAGAATCTTTATCAGGCGATGAAATATGTCGAGGAAAATTAATTAAGTCCAACCAACAAGGCGGCTTCGTCCATAAATCTTTTGACTTACTCACGGCTTTTGGTGATGTTCTCGGTCAAAAAGCCAGTCATGTACCAGAAAATTTCGAGGCTGGAGAATTGGTTCTTGATACAGCAATGGATTTAGAAACTAATACGACCAAAGGTTACTTTCGGGAAAACAGCCTCTTATTACAACCAGGGAGAGTATTAAATAATGCGATCGTCAAGATTGCCCAGACTTTTCGCACAGGAACTAATGATATTGATACACTTGATTTTATTCATATGTATCTCAATGATGAAAATCAAATAAGTCCAAATGACCTGAATGATTTTTATATTCTTACCAATTTTCGGCCTGTTATTACCAACAAAAACTGGAGAATGGATTGTGGAGTCGCTGGATATGATAATCAGCTAGGTTTACCACCCTTTTTTCCAACTCGGCTCAGATTTGAAGATTATATCTACAGAATTTGGATACAGCAAGAGGGGATCGCCGCTGCACACGTTGATGCTGTCCAGAACCATATTAGAAATAACTATATGCGTAATCCTCTGGCTAGTGAACTCTTTAATGAAGAAATATGTAGCCTGCTGAAAAAGAAGATTAAAAGCAGTGTTTATCATCTTGATGACCTGGGAATCAAATTTGATTACTCTGGCGAGGTCACTTTACTAGACTCTGAGGAAATCTTAGAAAAAATCTCTGCTATCCACAGGCAGGTAGTCAAAGCCTCAATGTCTACCCAAAATGAAGAACGTAAGCAGTCACTTCAATTATTTGCTGAGAACTTATCGAGAGTATTTTATGGGTTTGAACCCGACTTTTTTCAGCAAAACGTTTCCAGAATTATCGATGATGTGATTAGCCAATTTCACGGTTCTCTAGAAATATGGCCAACTCTAGTTGAAATCTGTTACTTTTACAAAGATAAAAAGGATCTACCACAAATCAGGGTCAAAAACAAGAAGGTAAAGTCTAGAAATGATACCAAATCTAGCGAAATTCCTGTATAAACGCGACCTTTGGTAAATAAATTAATATTATGGGATTAAAGAGTGCCCAATCTGCGATCGCCTCGGCGCTGACTTACAATGCCTTGATTATTCTGGCACTAATTCCGCTAGCACTTAAAAGGGTGAAGTTCTTACCTTTAACAGCAAATCAACTATTACGTCGCAATATCTTGCGATAATTGGCATTAGGCAGATTGTGTTTCCGTTTCAAGCAAAAAGTTTTGAAAACCGGAGTTTCTCTGGTTTGGCTGCTTATACTTATCCGCCATTATGCAACGCTGGGGAAGAACCTACAGATCAGACTGCTTCCAGTGACGAGCGATATTTTTGCTGCGATTCTAAGGTAAGGATACAGGCAATCAACCACACTAAACCTGCGGCATAGCCAGCTGTCACATCAGTCAGCCAATGTACACCAAGATAAAGCCGACTGAAACCGATCGCAGCAATTAAAATAATAGTCAAGCCATAAATCCAAAAGCGCCATTCAGGAAACTGCTTTGCCAGAATATAGCCCATAGAACCGTAAATCACTATTGAAACCATTGCATGGCCACTGGGAAAACTGTGTTGACCCACTTTAATAATATGTTTCCACAGTGCTGGACGCGCTCTGCCAAATAATAGTTTCATTAAACAATTTAGCAAGGTTGCACCGACTCCAGCGATGCCCAAGATAGTTGCTTGCCAGCGACGATTATAAAATAACGGGCTAATCGCCAGCCCCAAAGAAGATAACAGCATTACTACTGGATCGCCCATAAAAGTGATACCAAGCATGATGCGATCGCGCAGTGGTGTATGCAACCTCTGGATCAAGAGCAAAATAGCTTCGTCAAGATTATATGCATACAACAGTCCGGTGGCGCATACAAGAGCGCCAACAGCCCCCAATACAGGAATAAATTGACTACCTGTTTGGTTTAATTGTCGCTGCATAGATATTTGAGGCAGTACGGCTGAGTCAGATATGTTTCGATTATCACCCCCAACGGAAGCAGTATTTTCTTTAGTGCTAAAGGAATGCAAGTTACTGTCTCCAATGACTGCGGCAGAAGCAAGTGATTTACTGCTTTTTTGCCGATAATCTAAGAGGATGTCTTGAATGAGGAGTGCGATGGTCGTTCGCGTAGCGTCTCGAAGAGAAGACCCGCCTTCGGCGTTCGTATTTAAACTCTTATCTGGATGAAAGATAACAAGAACATTCCCTGTGTAACTATTAGCACTAGCTTTTGAGATTATTTCCTCCTCTAATAATCTCGATTCAAGATATTTTTTAAGAGCTTCTGAATGATAGAGTCCATTTACCTTATATCTAACTCTTCCTTTAACAGCAGTATGTATTGCTTGAACCCAATGGTTTTGATTAGGAAGTTTATGAAAGTGAGGATTACCCATTTGTTATTGATAATAAAATGCTTGGACTGAAAACTAGTAGTCGGGTTCGTAGTAAGCACTTCAGTGCTTAAAAATCCCGGACTAAAGTCCTTACTACGAACTTTTTCACCCTTTATAACTAATGCGATAGACTACTAGGGAAGAGAGATTTTCATGACTTATCGGAAATCCCAGTTATTTTAGCGCTACTTACTATTAACCAGGAATCATTTTAATAGCTACTCTATTAGTAACTACACAAGTTTAGGTTCGCTGACAGATTTCAGTTTCAAAGGCTGGGAGTTCACCTCGCCATTGCCGCGCAATTGCCATCGCTTGTTAGGTAAGATAAACATGGTGGCAGATTTTAGCTTCTTAATTATGCTTCTTGAGGTAGAAAGTATCCGTTCCCAAACGTCTGTCCTAAACCTTCGATATACAATAACATTACGTGCTTGGTTTATCTTGCGTGTACTATCAATTAGGTTGATTAGAGCATCAAAGATAGCCCCTATGATTGATTTTGCCATTACCTCTTTTGGCACAACTACATCTTGGGCAGTTTGAATTAGGTTGACCAGATGCTCGCGCATTTGGTTATCTGAAATTACACCTACTTTATAATTGATAACGATAGATGCAGCTTTCGGGTTAGTACGGACATTTGTAACTCTAGGATCGGATTCTATTGCTAATTTGAGTTGATTAGCATACTCAGTATCTCTGGCTAGCAGAGGAATACGAAAACGAATCCGCCCAGGAATTGTATGGACAATGCTATAGAATATCTTTTGGGATGGCGCTGTTTTTTCAGCTAGGCTTTTAGCTGCCTTTCTTGGTGGTAAACGCAGGTTAAGACTAGCAGTTTTGTCAGAATTAGACCGTTTTCTAGAAGTCATAGTACTATTTTTTGATTTCAAAAAACAAAAAACGCAACCAGGCTTATAAATTTCTCAATTGATGTTTTAAGAGAGCGTTTTATTGAACTGCATTGGCTTTACTTTAGTAATACCTATTTTTTTGATTGAAAAAATCTATCTCAGTAGTGAATCTAGCTGTCGCTGCTATCAGGTTGATTAAGTTTATTTAACACTATGCTTCAGTAATAATGAAGAACAGAAAGGTTGAAGAAGGCAGAAGGCAAAGGGCACTTAGCAATATTTTCGGTGATTCAGACCTCTCCTAAATTTAAGCTACTAAATCCGAGAGAGATTTAGCTTTGTGCTTAAACCCCTGCTCCCTCCTACCCTCTGGCTTGCTGATAAATGCTCTCTCCCCTCCCTGATTAGATTATTATCATTTTTATTTACATGTGTTGGGTACATAGACTTATTGACATGTAAGGGTTTTAATGTTTTACAGTTGAGTTACTATACTCTCAATTAGTAAAATCAAGAGTATGTATGAATTTACTCGATGGCAGTATTGCCCTGATTTCATGCAAGCTTTGCTTATTTATTTTACTTAGTCTCTAGGTATGTGTTTATGCAGCAAGGGTTAAGGTTACTAATTCAACTGGTACTAGAGTTTGCACCTGTTGTTGCAGAGCTAGTACAAAAGAGAAGTCAAGATTTAGCTCTGAGTAAATATGAATCGATTGAAGTAATTCCCGAAATACTCAAAGTTCTAAATCCTTCAAATAAAAAAAGCAGTTATGTTGAAGACTTTGAACAAGAAAGAATTTTCCAACAGCAATTAGTAGCCGACAATCACCAAACGCAATTAAGAATAGCCGCCCAAGAGCGAGAAACGGCGCTCAAGTTGCCAGAAGTCAATAAAATTCTTGATAGCTGGCCTTTAAGGTTATACCCTTCACAAATTTTAGACCACACCAATTATGGGCGCACTTCACTAAAAATTTTTATCGCTCCTCCTCAAGTAGATTTTGACCAATTTAACGAGAATAGAAATGAAACAATTTCCCAAATTGAGTTAATGTTGGCTGAAGGATTACGAGATTTTCTTAACAAGCATTACTCTCTAAACAGTCAAGTTAGACCAACAGAATTATTGGCAGGAGCTTGGGATAGTAAGCGTTTTCACAGTGAATCAAGTATTAAGGTTCTGTTTGGAATGTTGAAAACAGAGCCTATTTTGATTTTAGAGTCAGAAAATGATGGCGATTATTTAAATTTTCGCATTGCCTACTGGGGTTTGGGACAAGGTAATTATTATTATAAAACAATTGCTCGTTTACCTTATCGAGAAATTCTGGAAGAGTCTGCTAAAAGACGAGCGTTAGAATGGAAAAAGATTAGAGATGAACTGCTGTCCTTGGGAGAAAACTTAGAGGAAATTAATCAGATTGGAAAAGAGAATGTTATTAATTTGGCAATTTTAGAAAAGGTAGAAAAATGGAATGAAAAAGGAATTGATATTAGTAAGTTATCTTTACAATATCAAGTCAACCGTCAAGACTTTGAAAACCTTTGTCAGGTTTTGATTACTTATCACTGTTTGGTTGCAGGTTGGGTAGCAGATATTTACCACCTGGTTAATCATGGTGTACCTCCGTTACTACCAGAGTTGCTGCCGAGTCTGCTGTCAGATACTTTTGATTTACAATCAGTACAGGTTATAGCCTCTGGTTACAAGCAAGTTTACCAAGCTCTGGAAAATGAGCGTTGTTACTGGATTCCAGAATTGGCTTTGCAATTAGCCCAGAGTTTATCTCATTTAAGCGATGCCTACGGCGGTAAACTACGCTCTTGGGCAAATGAACAGCTTGATTATTCTGTGAATACATGGTTACAACTACACCAAATATCACTACCGGATTCTACAAACCCTCTTCAAGCAATGCAATCAGCCGTCAGCGTCAAAGATGAGGAATATGTTAAAAAGTTAAGAGAATATTTTCTTGCGGTGGGTGATAGTCAGAGTCTTGCTGATGTTGAGGAAATTTTGAATTGCGTCGCCAACCTCAAACACCAAGTTACACTACAACATATCGTTCTCAGCCATACCCTAACTGGATATTCAGAAAAAGTGACATCTGTCGTTATTAGTCCTGATTCTGAGAGTTTAGTTAGCGGGTGTGCAGATAAAACTATCAAAGTATGGAATCTTAAAAGCGGCAAACTTATCCGCACCCTCACAGAAGATTTAGGCGAAATTTCCTCTGTTGCGATTAGTCCTGATGAACATTATCTCGCTGTTGGTAGTTGCCAACACCCCAAAAGTAATGTAAGAGTCTACAATGTCAATTCTGGCAAACTAATCCACACTCTGTTAGGACATCAAAAACCGGTTAACTGCATCGCAATCAGTCCTGATGGACAAATTCTTGCCAGTGGTAGCAATAAAATCAAAATTTGGAACTTGCATAAAGGCGATCGCATTTGTACCCTTTGGCATTCATCCGCAGTTCATGCTGCTGCTATCAGCCCTGATGGTACAATCCTTGCTAGTGGTAGTTCTGATAACAAAATTAGGCTGTGGAATCCACGCACGGGCGATCCATTACGCACCCTCAACGGACATTTAGGCGGGGTGAAATCAGTAATCATTAGTCCTGATGGAGAAATTCTCTTTAGCGGTAGCACAGACAAAACTATCAAAATTTGGCATCTAGCTACAGGTAAAGTACTACACACTTTGACTGGACATTTAGAAGAGGTAAAATCCTTAGCTGTTAGTCCTGATGGAGAAATTCTCTTTAGCGGTAGCGCAGACAAAACCATCAAAGTTTGGCATTTGCGGACGGGAGAATTAGTGCAAACTATCACAGAACATTCAGAGGCAGTAAACTCTATTGCTATTAGCCGGAATGGTCAATTTCTTGCTAGCGGTAGTTCTGATAAAACCATCAATATTTGGCAGATTAATTAAGCTTTTTAACTAGTTCCGTGGGTTTAAGTCCCCCGGTTCAATAAAAATTTTGTTTTGTGTTGGGGTTAAATCCCCATTACAAAACTTAATTACGAATTACGAATTACGAATTACGAATTACGCCTGATGTGAATTAGAAACACCTCTTATCCCCCAAGGGTTTCTAGATTAGCCCAAAATCATTGTTTTGAGGCTACCTACGAAATTACAAAGGTTTCAAGGCTTAATTCACATTAAACGTGAATTACGAATTATTTAATTACTCGTTTGGTGATTGTTTTTGGCTAGTTCCGTGCAACTTAATAAAGCTATCAAAAGCATACCATGCTAAAACATACCAGGGAATAATTTCTAACTGCAACCCTTTGTTAAGTAATTGCCGCAGCGAAAGACTAGCTAATCCCAAAGGGAAAAGAATCCGCAGATCAAAAGCACCATGTGTTGACTGTTTGACGCGCTGGTTTAAGTCAACAACCGCAGATGATACTCCTGCTGCTGCCTCGGTGTTACCCTCGGTAACATCGGCAAAAATTATTCCTAAATCTTTAAGTGTTGCTAGCACATTTTCTAGACTGCCATTATTACCATCGTGATTGATAACAATACTGCCATGATGGACATTTGTCTTAACTTGATTAATGTGAGAATTTGCTGACAAAGCATTGGCGATGCGTTGCATCTTTTCTGGTTGACGATGGGAATGAGCCACTCTTAACCGCAATCTTCCGGGAGTCGAACTTACAACTTTTGTAGATATCGGTTTTAGTGATGTTTTGAAAGTGGGTTTGTCTAGAATTTCCGGCATTTTATTGTAGGTGCTATAACCATTAGTCAACATGCAACCACCTTTTTTACTTGTGTGATAGTGGATTTTTGTTGTGGGTTTTTATCTACAGGAATGAGTGCAAAATTAAGGAAAAAGGAACCGCAGAGAAGCCAGTGCGTTGGGCGGCTCTGCCGACTTGTTCGCGCAGCGTCTCCCCGAATCCCAAAGGGAGAGGCTAGCGCCAAGGGAGAAGCATCTGGCGCGACGCAGAGAACACAGAGGAATAAGAGGAGCGAGAGAGTTGTTGCACTATCTTGCACTAGGGACTTCCAAAACATAAATTATATTATGTCCGCTTGATTACTTATTAAACCCGGAGAACCCCACCCCGCCAAAGCTGTGCTTTGTCTCCCCTCCCCGCCTGCGGGGAGGGGTTGGGGGTGGGGTTCTTTTATTTTGGTAATTGGAAGTCGCCTATGGGGAAGAATTTAACTTGCTAATGGGCAGATGAAATTACACACCATTATCGGCGACATTATCCGCATTGGTGGCAGTGGCTTCAAACACGGGGGTTTCTTTTTCCTCAGCAAGTTCTGCTCTGGCTTCGGCTACCATGTCTTCCCAGGTTTCTCCCATTTCTGCGATGGTTCCTTTGCTTCTTTCATAAAGACCAATTCCGCCTTTGATGACTGATTTGACTAAGGGTTTACCAACTCCAGCGACAATGGGCAGCAGAACAGGTGCTAAGAGGACTGCACCAATTCCGGCTATAATACCGGGAGCGCCTGCATCTTCAACAAAATCACTAATTTTAGGTGCCATGTTCAATTTTCTCCTATTAATTAAGAAATCTTGGAAAGCTTTTTAAGATACTCTTGTCGGCATAGTTGTATCATCTTGCCGATAGTAGAGCTTTATGTTGACGATTTTTAAGAATTGGACGCAAACCGTTGACTCCGGCAACTACGGTTGAGCCATTGTTGACTACTGTTGCAGCTAAGGGGTTAAGACCAAAGAAAACGGCTATTACCATTGCCGCTAGGTTAGGAACAGCAACAAGTCCTGTGTTTTGCCGAATCAATTGCTTGGCTTGACGAGCGATCGCTATCGCTTCTAATAAACCATGCAAGTCATTCTGCATCAACACTAAGTCTGCTGTCTCGCGGGCTATCTCAGAACTGTTGGCAAAGGATACGGAAACATCGGCGTAGGCTAAAGCTGGCGAATCGTTGATCCCATCACCTACAAATGCAACCGTCTTACCTTGTTCGTGCAGTTGGCGGACAACTGTTGCCTTTTGTTCTGGAAAAGCTTCTGCGTGAGTATGCGTCGGCAAAATACCAAGTTCAGCAGCAACAGCAGTAGCAGTTCGCTTATTATCGCCGGTTAGCATGTGAATTTCTACACCTTCGACCGTCGAAAGTGCTGTGATCACTTCCCGGCTTTCGGGACGGAGAAGGTCACTATATTTAATAATACCTTGAAGTTGACCGTTGCTGGCTACATAAATCGCTGAATTTGGAGATTTTTGCTGGCCATTTAACGCTTCGGTATCAATGCCACTGGAACGCAAAAAGCGATCGCTCCCAACATAAACTGTCTCTCCATCAATCAGAGCTTGTACGCCCAAACCTAGTTGATAATCCCACTTGCTACGCGGCAAAATTTCCACTTGCTCTGCTTGGGCATAGCGAACAATTGCTTCTGCTACTGGATGAGTTAAACGTTGTTCGGCGGCGGCTGCTAATTCCAACACCCGCAATCTTGAGGTTGCTGGATTGAGACTTTCCACACTGACAACATCGACTTCTCCCTTAGTCAGTGTCCCGGTTTTATCAAAAACTATGGTATCAACTTCTGCTAGTTGTTCTAACGCCCGTCCGCTACGGATAAGAATCCCCCGTCGTGCAGCATAAGTTAATGCTGCCAAAACTGTTGTGGGAACTGATACTCGAATCCCTGTAGCAAAGTCTAGAGTTAAAACGCTGGCTGCCCGTGAAGGGTTGCGGGTTGCGGCAAATACTGCCCCACCAAGTAGCAAAGTTGGCACGACAGCTTTTTGAGCAAATTTCGTGGCATAATTCTCCATCCGGGTATCGTGGACAGGTGCTTCTTGCATTAACTTAATGCTTTGTCCGGCGCGGGTATCGTTGCCTATCCATTCTGCAAGAATATAAATTCGTCCTTCCCGTACCAGCGTTGAGGCGAAAACTGGTTGTCCTTTTTTCTTCAGCACCGGCATCGACTCGCCAGTTAGTTTTTGCTCATCTAGCAGGGCTTTACCTCGCAAAATGCTACCATCAACCGGCACTTGTTCGCCAGGGTAAACAATCACTGTATCGCCACGTTGCACATCTTGAATGGGAATTTGTTGCTTGTCGCCATTGCGTTCCACCCAGACAAATTGCCCTAGAGAACTAAGTAAATCTAGAGTTTGTTGAGCAGAAGAACGAGCCGTGCGATCGCGGATATTTTCGCCTACTTCAATTAAACCCAGCATCAGCGATGGTGTGAGAAATTGGCCTTGGAAGGTAGTAATAGCGATCGCCATCAGATCCAAAAAGTCAATATTCAATTTTTGCTCTACCCTAATACCTTCCCAGGCTCGTTGGAGAACCGGTAGTGTGGCAATGGCAATGGGAAGCACCACTATCAAAGGTGGGATCGGTAATCCTAACGGCCCCCCCAGCACTGCTAAAGTAGTCGCAACGGCGGAGAGTTGTAAACCTGGCCAAGATGCCTCTTTTTCGGTTTCTGATAAAGATGTAGAGTTTTTGAGAACGACTACAACACTTGCAGCCTGAATCAAATCGTGAAGGTGCGATCGCATCTTCGCATCAGAAACTTTCTCAGATTTATAAGTAACTGCAACTGACATTGCCGCAGGCTTGACACGGACATTCTTCACCAGCGCATCTGCTGTTAACAACACTTCCAGACGCTTGGCATAATCTGCATCACAGCGTAAGCGAGGTAAGCGAAACCGTACTCTTCCCGGAATTGTATGGACAACGCTGTAGGTAACGTTGGGTAACTCTCCTTGAGAGTGTCCATTAGTGTCAATTAAAGAAACTTTTCCATTCCCTTCCAACACACTGAATTGAGATTTTGGGGGTGATGGTAGTTGCAGTGCTACTTTTGCCATTACTTTTCTTTAATCCAAAATTGTTACACTTCGATGAAAATCAGGCTCTTTATTAAGGTAAAGAGAGCAAATTAGCCACCAATCCTGCGAGATTGATTAAGTAGTCATTAGTCATTAGTCATTGGTCATTAGTCATTGGATATTGGTGTATGTTCCGTCCCTTGTGGGCGGAAAAACTTGTCTTTCATCTGACTAATTCAAACCACGTAAAAGAGTGGGCATGGTTTCTCTTGCACTAATGACTAATAACTAATGACTAATGACTCTCGCGTTGCGGTTAGTTTGGTTATTTGTCATTTGCTGGATTCGTTAGCTAACTTATCGCTGTGGCGGGATCATTGGCAGATTCAATTAAATTGGCTAGATGAGATATTGGTGTTGATAAAAAGCTTTGCACTCGCTTCTGAGAATTCCGCATCATTCCAGTTTTATAGGTAATGACAACTGATCTCGCAGCGCTATTAACTCGCTCACTGGTAACTGTAGAATCTGATTTGAGTAATGCCTCTAACCGTTGGACATATTTGGGATCGTAGGCAATTCGAGGCACTTGCTCTTGTTTTTTGTCTAAATCTGCTACCGTTTCTAAATTTAAATCAGTCATAATTGCCCTCCAGTATTCCGCAATTTGAAACTGTATATTAGGTTCCCAAGGGTAAGTTCGCCATAATACCTAATGAGAAAGACATCGCAGGCGATTTTAGGTTAGTCCACAGACTGGATAACTGTGGAGTTGTTGGCTTTGCCGTTATTGCGTCTGTAACTTCAGCAGTCTGAGTAACCTGAGTTGTATGATTTGCCGTTGTTGCGTCTGTAATTTCAGGAGTCTGACGAACTTCTTCTAGGGGTTGGTTAACCGTTGTCATCCCTAGTGTTGGTGGGTTTGTCTCCAACGCTAATTCCATCAAACTCACCCAATAAGATAATGGAATATCACGAGACTGATAAGCGATCGCTATCGATGCTGCATCAAAATTCACACGCACGCTTGTAACTTCAGCATCGGTTTTCACTATTCTCTCAAGTCGCCGCCCATAGGCTCGATCTTCAGCAATTTTTGGCACATTGAAGCGAATACGTCCGGGAATTTTATGAACTACGCTGTAGTCAATCTTTGCAGGTGCTACCACCTTGCTATTTTCTTGTTGGATAGTAGATTCGGATATATCGCTTTTTATTGCAGAACTGGTGTTATTACCTTCGTTTTTTTCTGATGTCGGAACTTGAGAGCCAAGATAACCAATTACACCACGGGTTGCATCCGCCGCAATCATATAAACTGGAATCGATACCCAGCCATGAATTCCCAACCCTCCTGTTACCGCCAAGCCTGTCATCATCGGAATTAAGGAAATACCCTGCTCTTTCCAAAATAAAGGAGATTTCCAAGCTGCAAAGGGATCGGTCTTGCTAGGTGAATCAGACGAAGCCTGTGGCTGTTGGATCTCAATATCGGATTTTAGCGCCAAAATTTGCGGTAATGAGAGCTTATCTTCATCAAAATTAACTACCAAACTGCCCGTTTGCTCATTCACGCTAACTTCCCTCACTCCTTCTAAGGAGCGGAAATCTTGGGCTATGTTGTCTAGTATCGAGTTGAGACTACTGTCAGTGGTACGGAGTCGCACGCGCCCGCTAGTTACATGAACTATTTGCAAACCACCTGAGGGCTGTGACTTCGTTGACTGTGCCATCGCTTTACTTATACTCTGATTGACTTGGTTGCTTTGTTGTGTAGAGCTTAAATTAGAAGATATTTTAGCGAAAAGATGTAATTTTTCACGATTACTGATATTTTTAGCCATTTACCGGATTACCCAATCGCTACATCAGGTTAACAATAGATTAAATGTAACTTAAGCTTGAGGATCAAATGTGTGCCTTCCGAATTATTTTTAACGACAATAATTCTTATGACAATGATTATAAAACTTACGCACTGTACAAATTAATTGTGGTAAGTAAGTCGGCACAATAAAAGCAAACTGTGTGAAGAAAAGTAAACAAGGCTACAACCCTCTTTCCCCCAGCTAATAGCCCCCAGCAAGAACTGCCTTATCCCAACGATAATTATTTACGCCGACCTACTTATGCATCTACCAAAATAGGTCTTTACCCCCTATTTAGGCATTCTCTGTCAGAGACTCATGACCTTTACAAGGACAAGGAGAGGGGGAGGCAAGGGGACGAGAAGAATTGTCTGCTCCTGCCGTAAGTTACGGGCATTATAGCGGTTCTCGTTTACGTGAGGTACACCCGTAGGGGCACGGCCTGCCCATTAGTGTCAACTTAAGCTAAAAATCGCTTATCTGTTGGCTTCCACGCCCGCCCAGAAATGAATTTCTTTGGCTTTTAGCTAAAGTCTACTCAAGTAGACTAAAGATTTTTGGATATATATTTAGTCATCAACAGAAGACTTTCGCTATTAGCAAGGAACTGAAGTTCCTTGCGGGACATAGCTTTTACGTTAAGTTGACACCTATGGGCATGCCGTGCCCCTACACCTTGCGATTAATTTTGTACCGCATCTGAGTGGGAACCGCTATAACACCCAAGGGTTTCAAGCCCCCACATCCTGATTATTGACGAGACAATCTATAAAAGCTGATTTTAGACTGGCTTTTCCGGTGTTTACCTTGATTTTCAAAGCATTGGAGCATTCGGAACACCTATCAAAGTTTCGCTCCTTTAAAAATAGTTTGCTGATAGCTCTAGATGGGACAGAATATTTTTGCTCAAATCAGATTCACTACCTATATATTAAGTCACTGGAATCTGATAAGATTTCCAACAAGTACAATAACTGCTTGTTCTCTTTTTCTTGAAGCCAGTCATTTCGGGCCTTTTTTGGGAAAGGAAAATAAAAAAATGTCTCATCTATTGTGGAAAACTCTGGTACTAAGCCCAGTAGTTTTGGGAGTGACGGTGTTGGTTTCCGCTAGGGCTATGGCTATTAAAGTACCAGCCTCTTCTGAAGATATAAATGCAAAAGTTGCTCAGGCAGAAGCACCAATAGCTTCTAGTGCTTCAATATTCATCCAAACACAACCAAAAAATCAGCAGTTGGTTGCCCAAAAGACTGATGATAATAAGGTTTTAGAACAAGTTAACCGCTACAGCAGTGAAGGCAAGAACCAAAATTCACTGTCTCAAGTCACATCAGTTTCTCAATTTTCTGATGTACAGCCCACTGACTGGGCATTCCAAGCTTTGCAATCCCTGGTTGAACGCTACGGTTGTATTGCTGGATACCCCAATAGCACTTACCGTGGCAACCGGGCATTGACCCGTTATGAATTTGCCGCAGGTTTGAATGCTTGTTTAGATCGAGTTAATGAACTGATTGCCACAGCAACGGCTGATTTGGTGACAAAACAGGATTTAACAACCCTCCAACGTTTGCAAGAGGAATTCTCGGCAGAACTAGCAACTCTGCGTGGCCGAGTCGATGCTGTAGAAGCACGAACTGCTGAACTGGAAGCAAATCAGTTTTCCACTACTACAAAATTGGTGGGTGAAGCCATTTTTGCCGTTACTGATGTGTTTGGCGGTAATACTGGCGATGCGAACAATACTGTCTTCCAAGATAGGGTACGTTTAGACTTGCAAACCAGTTTCACGGGTAGAGACGTTTTACACACCCGTCTTGCAGCTGGTAATGCAGGAGCCTTTTCATTAAGGGATAACGCTAATGGGGTTCTCAATAGTGCTGAAGGTACACAAACATTTCAACTCGCCGGTGGAAGCACCAATAACAGTGTCGTTATAGACTGGCTGGCGTATTACGTACCCATCGGCCCAGCCCAAGTTTACTTGGCGGCCACGGGAGGTATTCATAGCGATTATGTTGCCACTAACAACCCTTACTTTGAGGACTATGATGGCGGTAATGGTGCTTTGTCTACCTTTGCTTCTGAAAGTCCCATCTATCGCATTGGTGGTGGTGCAGGTGCAGCACTAACTTTACCCTTTGGTAGTGGTGGCAGTTTTTTCAAACCAAGTTCACTGACTGTAGGCTACTTGGCATCAAATGCTAATAATCCTGGAGTAAATCAAGGTTTGTTAGAGGGTAACTATGCAGCTCTTGGACAGTTGAACTTTAGTGTTGGCGATCGCTTGGCGATCGCTGCTACCTACGTTCACGGGTATCATGGTGCTGGAAGTATCGGTTTATTTGATGCAGGTGGTGGTTTGACGACTGGCGCTAGCCCCGTCGTAGGTACTGGTCAAGCTAACAGCCTAACTAACAACCTTACTGCCTTAAACGCATCTTCCAGTAATTCCTATGGTGTGTCGGCAGCCTTCAGACCCAGCGACAAACTGTCAATTAGTGGCTTCGTTTCTTACCACGATGTCACAGGCTTTGGTGCAGATGATGATTATGAAGCTTGGAGCTACGGAGTTGGGATAGCCTTACCGGACTTCGGTAAACAGGGTAACGTTTTAGGTATTTTTGCTGGCGCAGAACCATATTCCTTTAACCGGACAGGTGTTGCTGCTGGTAATGATATACCGTATCACTTTGAAGGTTTTTACAAGTATCGCGTATCAGATAACATCTCAATTACCCCTGGTGTCATCTGGTTGACCTCGCCTGGTCAAAATAGCGGTAACGACGATGCGATTATCGGTACGCTGAGAACAACTTTCACCTTTTAAAGGTTTACAGCAAAACCGTCAAGAATGCAGAATTCAGAATTCTGAATTCTGCATTCTTCTTCAATTTTTAGTTTTTAATTAGGGACTTCCAGAAAATAAATAATGGGAGGTTCCACCTCCCTTAAATCAAAGAATAGTTAAGGGTGTTTTCAAGTTTTGTTAATTTATCCTACTCATACACATTATTACGCCGTGTGCAACTTTTACTCAAACCTAACCCCCCAACCCCCTTCCCTATGAGGGAAGGGGGAAAATTCAAAGCCTCTCTCCTTAAAGGAAGAGAGGAATGGAAGTGAGGTCAAAATATTAAGTTGCACATCGCGTATTATTGCATAAAGGTGCGATCGTGGTTGCGATGATGGAAAGTAGTTGGTCAACCGCTTCACAGGCTAAAAAAGTGGCGGCAACGCTAATCGAGACTACATCAAAATCCGGCGTTACGGAAACAGTGCTGAGTGCTGAGTAATATCAAGTTCGGGTGATTACTTATAATAAAATCTATCAATGTAGGTTGGGTTGTAGCAAGATCCCCGTAGGGGTACGGCAGTGAAACCCAACATTTATAAGTGTTTAAGCGAACCTGATATAACTAGTGCTGAGTAAAAAAAAGCAATAATCGCACGGGCTAAACGCTTGGCTACCACTTCGCTACAATTCCTTTGAGCCAATTATTATATTGCCGTTCTTGCATAACGGCCAAGAGTCTGCGACGCCGAATAGCCCGCACTTCTCTACGAGACGCTGCGCGTAGCTTGCTTCCCCGTAGGGGTACGACAAGCTCAGTGACCATCGTAGACATCGCCTTTCTTATTTTAATTTATAGTATATTTTTATACTTTTTAATAGCTTTAGAAGTATTTTTACATAGGTTTAGGCATGAGGAATTGGTGTAAATTTTTGTGCGATGTCTCTTGACTCGCCCCTTTGTGTCTACGCTTTGCATTGGTTCAATTGTTGCGACGCCGAATAGCCCGCACTTCTCTACGAGACGCTGCGCGTAGCTTGCTTCCCCGTAGGGGTACGACAAGCTCAGTGACCATCGTAGACATCGCTTTTGTGTTTAATAAAAGCAAGTTTGCTAAGTTCCTATATTAAATTCGGACAGTCGTTGATTGAATTCGGGCAGTTGTTGATTGAATTCGGACAGTCGTTTACTGAATTCGGACAGTCGTTGATTGAATTCGGACAGTCGTTTACTGAATTCGGACAGTCGTTGATTGAATTCGGGTAGTCGTTGATTGAATTTGGGCAGTCGTTGATTGAATTCGGGCAACCCCCAAGAATTTACATAAAGCCATTCAAGATATTTGTGATAAATAAATCAATTTATACTGAATAATGCAGGTGTCAAGTAACCACAGTTCTTCTATCAGTTGTCGCCAAATACTGCTCTTATTACCAAGATTAGAAGATAATCTTCCTTGTGTAATACGATCGCGCCAACGATCTGACAACTCAGGGCTGGCGCGATCGCTATGACAATATTACTGATAAAATATCGAAAATGCGAGAACTTTACCCAGCGATCGAGCCTTACTTAGAAGGTAGTTTACAGGTTTCTGACCTTCATACCATTCATTTTGAAGAGTCAGGGAACCTGCAAGGTCAACCCATCGTTTTGCTGCATGGGGGCCCTGGTGGTGGATGTCCAGCTTTTTATCGGCAATATTTCCACCCCGAAAAATGGCGGTTAGTCATGTTTGACCAGCGCGGTTGTGGTCAAAGTACGCCCCATGCAGAATTACGAGAAAACACCACTTGGGATTTAGTCAGTGATATCGAAAAACTGCGCCAACATTTAGGTATAGAAAAGTGGACAGTCTTCGGTGGTAGTTGGGGTAGCACTTTATCATTAGCCTACAGTCAAACCCATCCCTCTCGATGCGCGGGATTAATTCTCCGTGGTATCTTCATGCTGAGGCAAAAAGAGTTGCGATGGTTTTATCAAGAGGGTGCTAGCTATATTTTTCCTGATGCTTGGGAAGAATATCTCAAACCAATTCCCGTAGATGAACGTGATGATTTAATCGCAGCATATTACAAGCAATTGACCGATGAAGATTTAGAAATTCAATTAACAGCAGCGCGTGCTTGGTCAATTTGGGAAGCTAGTACCAGTAGACTTTTTTTAGACCCAGAACTCATGCAAAAGTTTGGCGAGAGTGAATTTGCTTCAGCTTTCGCACGTATTGAATGCCATTACTTTATGAATAAGGGATTTTTTGAAACAGAAGATCAATTACTCTTAAATGTAGACCGCATTCGCCATATTCCGGCTGTAATTGTTCAGGGACGCTATGATGTAGTCTGTCCAATGATATCAGCTTGGGAATTACATCGAGCTTGGCCAGAAGCAGAATTTATTGTGGTTCCTGATGCCGGGCATTCGATGAGTGAACCAGGAATTTGTAGTGCTTTGATTGAGGCAACAGATAATATAGCGCTTCTTAATTGACAGCAATTAAAAAATATTGGATTATATACTGATGCCATTGATGGGAATTTTACTGAGTCAGTTAAAAACGCAATTGTTAGTTTCCAAACATCTAAGAACTTGCAAGCTGATGGAATTGTCGGTATAAAAACTTGGATAGCCTTATTGTGGATTTAAAACGGATTGTACACTCAATAAATAGATCCATATTCACCATCAAATAAATGTAAACATAGGTGATGTTTTACATTTAATGTTTACTTGTTATAATTCAATACGGTTCACTTAATAAAATTGTAGGTTGGGTAGAACGAAGTGAAACCCAACAAAGTCACGGAAGTGTTGGGTTTCGTTCCTCAACCCAACCTATGTAGAAGTTGAGTTTTAGGCTTAACTGAACTGTATTGTGTTATAATTAGCGATCGCAGTTGTTTTAAATATAGCTACTGATTGAAAATGTCTCAAGTTGCTTCCAGGGCATTTCAATAAGTAGCTAGCCATAAATCAATTTAAGTTTGTAGTAAGGACTTTAGTCCTAAGAAACCTTGCTATGAGCGATAAATCGCTCACTACAAACTAGGACTTTATTGGATGTTTAATTATGCATAATTAATTTATGTATGTTTTTATACGGAATTAGCATCTCAAAATGCACAAAAATGAGATTCGACCTGGAAAAAACCTTTAAGGATTCGTTTGAGTGAATTAAACTTAACCCGCCTGATAGCTTTAGTCACTTCTACCCACTGCCGTTTTCTTTTACTTGCTTCTGGATAATCTTCACTCAGCATATCAACTGGTAACAAATACATCTTAACTCGGTAAATTTTGCCTCGTTTGCGGTACTTGTAACTACCGAGTTCATTGGTGTCTACCTGCCCAATTACCCCTGCTTCTTCCCACGCCTCTTTGGCTGCTGAAGCGGGCGGACTCATGCCATTAGGAATATCTCCTTTCGGAATTACCCAGTGTTGAAAGTTACGGGTTGTGATTAGCAAGATTTCGACTTTGCCATTGTTCACTCTATAAGGAATCACCCCAGACTGTTTAAAGACTTTGCTGATTTTTCGACTCATGTAATTTATATCCTTTACGGTCTAGCTTTTTTGTACAATGTTTATTTCAAAAAGTCGAGAGATGATACCGGATAAATTTTAGTTAACTTCAGGTTATAAAAAGGTTAAAAAATTTTCTTAGCCATAAAAGTCAATTATTGAAAGTTATTGATTATTGAAGTAGCACCGCACATCTATGCACCCCTACCGCAGAGCGGAAGTCAAAAGTCACGCATAATTGTATTCCAAGCTCTGGCGCCATTTGAAATGGTATGCTTATTTCCGCCGTGCTGTACTAGGCTTGTAATTTTACAAATATAAAATCAACTGCTGTAAAATGTGTATTTCTGATGGCTGATTGACAAATGCAGCACTATTCAAAATATTAGATATTCTAGCTTAATGCTATAAATTTAACTAACTTGACTTTTTCATATTTTGATAGATATACAACGAAGATATTGTATTTAAATCTACTTCTTTCCGCTCATCTTGATCTTTATCTTCATTAGTATTTTTAAACAGTACTGTAAACGCACCAGCACCTAATCTATCCTGAGGAAACATCCGATAACAAGGCATTTTAGTTAAATGTGACTGATATTTGGCTAAATTAGTAATTTCTATTCCCTGAAACTGAGGAAAGCGTTCCAAGAACCATTCACAAACTTGCTCATTTTCTTCGGGTGAATATGTGCAAGTCATATAAGCAAGATAGCCTTGTGGTAAAACAAGTTTAGCTGAGTTTGCTATGATGCGCTTTTGTCTATTTGCACTCTTATTAATAGCAGTTGGGTGAAAACATCCGGGTGCTTTTTCACCTTTAGCTAGTAAAGATTGTCCAGTACAAGGAGCATCTACTATTACTAGATTGCTAGAGTCGGGAAACATTTCGGCAAATATACTAGAATCTCTATTAACTACTGCACTAGGGCTAATCTGGCAACGCTTCAAATTAGAAATTAGCATTCCCAGACGTTTGCCAATTACTTCATTACTGATGAGTAAGTCAGGTTGTAAAGCTTTCCAAGCGAAGATACTTTTACCTCCTGGTGCGGCACACATATCAAAAACTAAACTTACTGGCACAGGAATAGCTAACAAACTAGTAGCTGCAAACACTGAAGAAAAATCTAAACAATAGAAATATCCTTGTTGATGCAAGGGATGCTGACCAGGTTTTTCTCCTAAGCATAAACGGTCAGTAAATTGTGGTTGCCAATAGGTTGGTGTTTCCACTGTCAAAGGCGAAATTTCTGGCTTTTCTTTACACCAAAGAATACTCGGTGAAAAAGGCTGAGGATTCATTAAAGCCTTAATAAATTTTTCTTGATCATCTAGATTATTGAACAAACGCCGCGAGACTTTAAGTAATAAATTAGAAGGTTTTTCCATGTAGATTATTAATTACGAATTACGAATTACGAATTATGAATTAGCTTGTATCAAAATCAAAATAAAACTGTTACACAAGAACAATCTAATTAAGGCTTTTGGCTTCATACTCAAAATATAATGACCGCCATTGGGAACGCAATGGCCAAGCTACCCCACTGCACCGGAGAAGGTCATGTTCTTAGATAGTTTTCCGCAAAAATTACGCAAAGAAGCACAATTATGGAGGGATGAAGGATTAATTAGTTCTTCGCTGTATGAGCAAATAGCAGAACGTTATCAATTTAAGAACTTGGAAGCTGCTGCACGCGATCGCAATAAAGCGATCGCGATTGCTATAGGCGGCATACTTTTATGCTTAGGCATAATTACCTTTGTAGCAGGAAACTGGCAGGGAGGATCACGAGAAGTCAAGTTTATTTTGATGATAAGTTTGTTTTTTGCGATCGCGATCACTGGTTTTTACAATTGGAGACCACCTGAAGGAAAGAAGCCACAAAAAAGCAAACGCCTACTGGGAGAGGGGTTGCTAATTTTAAGCGCCTTCATTTTCGGTGCGAATTTACTGCTGATGGCCCAGATGTTCAATATTGCTGGTTCAGCTTCCCAACTTTTTCTCGCCTGGGGGTTGGGTGTTGTGGTGATGGCCTTCAGTTTGTCCTTAAATTCTTTAGGAATTCTGTCAATTATCCTCGTGGAAATCGGCTATTGGACAGGATTAGAAGATTTGTGGTACGCTTCAGGTGAGTTAACTTGGTCGCGCCTAGTGGTGCAGCACATGCCTTTATTGGCATGGCTAGTGTTTGTACCCTTAGCCTACTTCTGCCGATCGCGTTGGATTTTTGGTCTAGCAGCCTTTGTCTTTGCTAGTTCCTTACAAGCCAACCTCAATCCTCTGCCACTGCTGAATTATGCTGATATAGCCCCTTGGGTGGCATCTTTTGCTTTTGCACTCCCACCTGCATTATTCTGGAGTTATGATGACTTGCTGTTTCCAACCATAAATTACAGGTTGTTTCAATCTTTGGCCCGTAATTTAGCGTTGGTAAGCTTCGGCATTGTTTTTTACATCTTGTCTTTTCGTTGGGTCTGGGAATCTCCAAATTATGGTTATAATCAGCCTACGAATGTGACAAACTTATTTGAGTCTCTGCCGATTATCGATTTGGGAATTCTCAGTGGCTTGGCGGTATTGCAATGGTTGTTTCTACTGCGTCAAAGAAATAACCCTCCACGCCGCGAAGTGATTTTCACGACTGCTGTCATTAGTACCTTCCTTGTCTTTATTACCCTAGTACCTTTTTGGCATCAAACTATCAGCCGGATTGATGAACTTGGTGTTTTTATTTTCAATGTACTTCTAGCAACATTAGCCTGGGGACTAATTCAAGAAGGATTGAAATTAAGCAACAGAAGTTCCTTTTGGGGCGGTATGTTGTTAGTAACACTGCAAATTATCAGTCGCGTGCAAGAGTACGATACCGATTTACTTTTCAAGTCCCTAGTCTTTGTTTTGTGCGGTTCTGCTTTAATTAGCGCTGGACTCTGGTTTGAACGCCGCTTACCTGGTGGTAGCTCTGCAAGTAAAAAGTAGTGCAAATTTTAGATTTTGAATTTTAAATTTTCGTGAAGCAGCGCGGTCTTCTCACATTGGGAGAGGCTAACGCCAAGGGGGTTTCCCCCATGAGTCAATACGCTTGGCTTTGTGAAAAATTGCTTTGTTGGGTTAAGCAAAGCGCAACCCAACAAAGCCCCGGAAATGTTGGGTTACCCTGCGGGATCTTGCTACGTTCCTCAACCCAACCTACACAGTTTAAGGTTTTTAGCGTTAACTGAACTGTATTGCCCCATGAGTGACTGCTGAACCCGTTCGCGCAGCGTCTCCCCTTGGGAGAAAGGATTGAATAAAAAATCTAAAATCTCAAATCTAAAATCCAAAATTCTGAAATCTCTGTGCGTCAAAGTTTTTAAAGTTTCTCTGCGTCAGTCCTAATCTCGTTACTTTTGACCTCCTCAATACCTCTGCTTTTTAGGACTACGCTCATGACTAATAGTTCTTCTGAATCTAAAAATAAAACCTTGTCTCCCGAAGCCGAATTCTCTAGTAAGGTGACTTTTCGGGATTACTTGATTGCTAGTGAACAAAAATCGAATAAGCCCTTACCTTTTTGGCGGTTACTAGCTCCCCTGGCGCTGCAAACAGGGCTAATTATGGCAGTACCAGCCCAAGCGCTTTATACAGACGTGACAGGTAAGACGGTGATTTTGCAAACCGTACCTGTAGAACCTAACAATGTGCTAGAAGGTAACACCTTAGACTTAGATTACAACATATCCCGCACCGCAAATTTGAGCAGATTGCCTGGTTGGCAAACATTAGTCAGCAAAGGTCGTGGAAGTGGCAGAAGATTGCCTGAAGGAACTAACATTTACGTGACTTTGCAAGAGCAACTATCCTCTGGCCGCGGTGTTCCTAGAGCTTGGAGGCCGTTGCGAGTAACTAGCGATCGCCCCACAACTCTTAGAGCCAATCAGGTAGCCTTAAAAGGTGTTTATCAAGATGGCTCTGTTAACTACGGCTTAGAAACATATTACATCCCAGAAAACCAACGGCAGCAGATTAGGAACGACTTGCAAGCCCAACGCGCCCGCAGAGGACAAGTACCACCCATTGTAGTTAAGGCGAAAGTTGATCCACAGGGTAAGGCAGTCCCAGTTAGTATGTGGGTGCGCGATCGCAACTATCGCTTTTAAGCTGTTAGACAAGTAAACATTGCATATTTACACGCAAGGTTTGTCTCCAAAGTTCTGAGCATCGGCTTCCGGCGCTCAGACTTCTCTGTTTGTCATTTATAAATACAAATGAAACGAATATAAAGCATTTAATAATTTAACGTGTCGCGGAAGTCCCCACCTTCAATGTACTCATAAGGTGGGGATAGGGAGCGGGGGATGAGGATTGCATCTGGAATTGATTTTTTGCATAAGCAAAAACAAATTTCGGATGTATGACGA
>NZ_JAIVFQ010000086.1 GCF_020829495.1 Nostoc favosum CHAB5714
TCGTCATACATCCGAAATTTGTTTTTGCTTATGCAAAAAATCAATTCCAGATGCAATCCTCATCCCCCGCTCCCTATCCCCACCTTATGAGTACATTGAAGGTGGGGACTTCCGCGACACGTTAAATCCAGGCGCTATTATTGGCTATCTCAGCTCATGTGATATTTCACTCAACTGTAGCGTTAACTATCCACTTCTAGTCAGGAGATATCAACATTCCTGCCTATGACGTTGGAAAAAAGAGAGAGTACCGTACCTACTTCCAAACAAGCAAATGTGATCGCTCAACAAGCAAATCCTGTCGCTCAACAAGCAAATGCGTACGCTCAACAAGCAAATGTGATCGCTCAACAAGCAAATCCTGTCGCTCAACAAGCAAATGCGTACGCTCAACAAGCAAATCCTGTCGCTCAACAAGCAAATGCGTACGCTCAACAAGCAAATGCGTACGCTCAACAAGCAAATGCTGTTGCTCAACCTGACTTTTGACGGGATGTGGAAAAGTAGTCAAAGCGTCGCTACAAGTTCCTTTAAGCGATCGCGTCCATCGCGGAAGACGGGCCAACCATCGCCCACCAACACTGCTTCTACGCGACTCAGTTCTGCTAACCTGCGAACAGAAGCTATTGCTTCCTCTCGATTCAGCAGCTTGTCATCTGGCAATATAGTTAAGCTACCTGCTTTGCGTGCCCTGACTAAATCTCCTGTAATCAAAGTCGTCTCTTCCAGTAATAGAGCCAATTCACCGGGAGTTTTCGAGCCTTGGAGTTCAATTACCTCCAGTCCTGGCACAAATTCTTCACCATCAGACAGCCAGCGATCGCAAGGTATAGGGAAAGCATCTTTTTCTGCCACAGGGCCAGCTATTTTAGCATAGGTTTGATCGGCAATTTCTTTACTTGCCCTGACATGCTCGGAATTCGTCAGCACAATCCAAACCACACCACCGAGGGATTTTAGATGATTCCAATCATGGTTTGATAGGGCTACTGGGTCAATCAAGATGTTGCCATCTGGGCGAATCCAGGCAATCCCATTGAAATCAATATTTCTTGCCGGATTGAAATTAGACCAGCTATAGAGATCGGGACGGTGCAAAGATTTCATGATGATTCTGGATCAGTACTTCAGTAATTGACTATTTATATCAATAATTAAGTATATAGATTATAAGGTTGCATTCCCTCGGAATCTGGAATTTAACTATACTATGATAAGTCTATCGGTATTATGCATTTTATCCGCTTTAGAAAATGCTCTAGCTTGAAAATTGGCTATGCATGATGTGCATGAATATGATGATGAGCGGTTCTGAGTTCATGGAACGCACTTGTATGCTTTGCGCCCAAATGTGCGATCGCACTAGTATGGCCTGTGAGATGATGTCGGGATAATTAAGCATAATACCTGGAACCCCAAAGAGCCTGCGGGGAGGGGTTGGGGGTGGGGTTCTTTTATTATGGGTAATTTGGCGGACATCATATGAGATGAAGAGCGATAATGCGAAAATGATGGAATGTGCTGCTGCTTGTCGCAAGTGTGCAGAGTCTTGCAGAAGTATACACATGATGCCCGCATAATTCCACAACAATCTAGCAGAAGTTTCTCTGCAACCTAATATTCAAGCGCTCAGATTCTTTGCATCTGGGCGCTTGAAGTAAAGACTTAACTAAATCAAAGAATTAGCATTGCTCACACTTTTATGGAACTACGCTTGCACCACAAAATCTGAGGCTGTCAAAGCAGGCGCACCAGCGAGTATAGCAAATTGACCACCACTGCCAAAACCAGCAAGATGCCATTTTGGTTGTAGAACAAGCGCCGATTCCCTGCATCGTAGACAATCCGTACACTGCTGATACCCTCTAAAATTGTCAGATGTAAGATGTCTAAACCAACACCTTTAAAAACATTAGTATTACTGGAAACAGTTCCTCGATTAGAAGCGATCGCACTAAAGGTAGCCTTATTCATTACAATCTTGTCACCTTGGGATCTGTTGAAGTCACTAATGGTATCTAGACCAATAGCAGAGCCGTTAAAAGCAGCACTGGTGTTGTAAAGGAATCTGTCAGCACCTGCACTATCTGTGAGTACGTCATTACCTGCCAGTTTCTCGCGCTTCATATCTAACAAGCTTTTTGTCTTTTTCTAACCGTCGAACTCACGTTAATTTAATATTCTTTAATCAAAGACAGTGATTTCACTGAGGATACCTCTTCAGAGGGATGTTAGATTTGCTGCGTACATAACTAGCTCATTATTCGACTTTCAGACTACATTTCATGCTCGAACGCCTAGTAAATAAGGAATTGAAGGCATTAATTTTGCACGAACTGCATATACTACCAGACCAAGAGTTATGTCAAATTATCAATCAGTGGTTGTATCGGCTACGCCCTGCCTGCGAAATAACTATGAGCATGAAGATTCAGAGAAAAGGTTTTGGCAACAATGGCAGCAATATCGAGATTATCTCTATCGTTGTTGTCTCAAGTGGATGGGTGGGAATCTTACAGATGCTGATGATGCGCTGAGTCGGGCGATGCTCAAAGCTTGGGAGAAGGTGCAAAAGTATGCGGGGGAAATTGCTAATTTTAAGGCTTGGCTGACTCGACTAACTCATAATCTTTGCGTGGATATTCATCGAGAACGCGATCGCAGTGCCAATAGAGTTGAGAATATAGAAGTATACGCCTCTGTTGAGGAGCAAGGACTGATAACATTGGACGATACGCCAGAAATTGCAATGGAGACTCACGAGAAAACGATTGTGATTCGGCGTGCTATTGATAACTTACCGACAAGGCTGCGGGAGACGTTTATCCTGCACTTTTATCAGGAACTGTCTTATCCAGAGATTGCCCAACAGCAAGATATTTCCTACCAAAATGTCTGCAAGCGCATCTCTCAAGCGCGGGCAATTCTGCGAGAGGAGTTGAGGGGATATTTTATCGCGGAGGATGCGACTGATACGGATTTATTGGTTACGCCAATATTAGCTGCAACGGAGTCTGCAATTGGGGAAATGTCCCAGGGTAATGCGGGAGTTGAACCAATTGTGGGCGAGATGGTGACATTATCCGTTGCGGTGGAGGAAGTGGAGAGTGTTGTTGGTGAGGAATCGATTGAGGTAGCACTATCTATGCAGCTTGGAGATTCGGCTCCTGTTGCGGCTCCATGTGATATCATGTCCGTTCAAATAACCGTCATTACAACCGTTCGCGCAGCGTCTCCCTTAGGAGAAGGGAAGCAATCCCAAAAACCCTGTGATTGCGTCGTTTCACTTCGTTCCACTTGCAATGACATATTAAGGGTGATTTACCGGACATCATATGACGGTAAGTTAGAAGTAAACAGAGATGGTTGTCGGTGTGTTGAGGCGGTACTGTGTGAAAGGCAGCCTGCACTGATTTTGGCTTTGACACAATTTGATGAAGAAACTGGAAGTTGGGGGAATTCCTGTCTGACGGTGCTCTTGATGCAGCAACAGTCAGAAGCGGGAAAAGGATGGGTAGAATTTCTGCTACCGTCCCGCTCTCCTCCTTGGTATCGTCTTTCTTATTGGGACTTCTAAGCTCAAATATAACCAGACTTGTCTCTGTAAGCGGCAAATACGTCGATATGCGTATTTACAGCTATTTTCAGGTAAATAGACCACGCGGTAGGGGCACAGCAATGCTGTGCCCTTACAACAGATGTGGTTCAAATACATGATTTCTGCTGTAACCAACGAACAAAGCGAAATTCTGCTGCGGTACGAAATGCTTCTAAGGCTTCTGCAAAGGTTTGGTAGCCCATTCTCGCCTGAATCCACCCGTCAATTGATGCCAAAAAATGAAGGTGTAGGCACAAAAGACCAAAATTTAGTCTAGTTGATTGGATCGCAAAAACCAGGAGTGAACTCTAAAAATTCAGAAATAGATAAAAGGAAACGTCTATAAAATGAGGCTGAACAATTTTGTTATACGCTCCCATGCCAGTATTTCTCAGCTAACTAGAAACCTCATGTTGGCTTGCAAGGAACTCTAAAAATATTGGCTTGGCTTGGCAATCAATATTTCCAGCCTCGTTTTCGTGAACTTCATTAACTAACAGGAGAATCATTTATGTCCGATACTACTGGTGGACAGCAATTTTATTCCGCCTTACAAGCAAAAGCTATGGCGGCGCTTAAAGATATCCTTAAATCCCCACTTTATCCAATTCAGTTTCCCTCTCAAGGTGACTTTTTCTGGTATTACCAAAACCCAAACCAAGTCTTCAACCAAAGCACCTTTGATTACATCAGCGCGAACATATCACCAGGCGATGTGCCAGGGACTGCTAAGCTTTCTAACTCAGGAGGCTTCCCAAATGCTTACAACCAAGTTATTTCCAGTATTGTATTTACGCTAAGCACAAATGACCAAGCAGCATTAAACAAAGCTCAAAGCGATGCTCAAACCCAAGGTCAAACAATCGTCGCAGATTTTCAAACGTCTTATGGTCAAATTACAGACGCTCAATTGCAAGATGCAGCAACGAAATACGGGCAGTATCTTGTTGGCAATAAGATTGACTACATTATCTCCGTGGTTTTGGGAGCGCAGTGGAGCGGTAATCAGGCAGCAAATAAGCCTCCTTTGTCTTACCAGCAGATGGTAAATGCGCGAAATCTGCAAGATCTACTCCCCTACTCACCTCCAGGTGCCGATCAGGTTATCTCGGATGTCTCGATTTACCTGAATATCATGAAACCGGTCATCGGGCTTAAGACTCAAATACAGAATGGGTCTTGGATTATTGTTCAGTTGCAAAATAACACTAAAGCTCCTTCTGACTCTAATGGCGGGATCAAGACCGTCAATCCAAATACTGGGAATGTGTTGTCTAACTTACAAGTAGGCTACAGCATTTCTCAATCCCAAGCAGCTATCCAGAACGACCTAGACAGCAACAAGACTATCAGCTTTGGTATGACAACCTCGCAGGCATCTGGAGGGAGTGTCAATGTCAGCATCGAAGGGCAAGCTGGTTTCTCAGTTGGCTCTTGGCTCACATTTGCGACAACAGCTGGTGGCAGTTACGATATGTCCAAGTCGCAAGGAACAAGTACAGATGCCTCAATCACGCTAACGTGGAAAGGCTACTCTGTAGTGCCGATGGCTCCAACAGCTTGGCAACAAGCTACCAATGTTGGCTGGTACTACACAGATCCAATTGCACAGGCAGTCAACAATGGTACTCAAGACGTTACCGGTTTCAAATTCGTAACCAAACCAGCCTACGATCTACAGCCTTTTGCTAAGGGAGGGAACTTCGGGTTGCTGAACAACTTAGTAATTTCCAACTATCCAACGATCTCGATCACGTACAAAAACGCCAATTTCTCTAGTTTTAAACAGTCCTGGAATCAGAGTGTCAGTGGAAATCTCAAGCTCTTCGGCTTTATCGAACTCGGAAGTTTCAGTCAGGGAGCGTATGGTAGTAGTTATCAGGAGGGAGCCGATAACAGCACTTTTACAGTAACATTCTCAGCGTCGGAGCAAGTTCTGTCGGTACCTCAATTACAGAAGACTGCATACGTCATCGGTGGTGCTGTTACCAACCCTGGAGTCACCTCTTCTCAACAGGTTGAACAGCTTGTTTCTGTCTAGCTAACTGGTTGAAGTTCGTGTTGCGAAGATCGAACATTAGCCTAAGTTAGGCAATCAGATCAGTTTAATTACTCGTGCTCTGCAAGGCCAAGTCAACTACTTATCTTTGCAGAGCAAAAACTTGTAAATCTATAGCTATTTTCAGGTATCTGATGCATTTATCAAAAAGGGTATGAGGAGAAAAAACTGGTCAGTTATTTTTGTCGCAATGCTTTGTACAATTTACATCAAATGCTTGTTTATCAGTGAAAAATCTTACTCTCAAATACCATACAAGTTAACAACAGAGAAAACCTTAATATCTGTTCAAACTAGAAACAGTTTTGGACTAAAGGATACCCTAATAACCCTGCCATCTAAGACAGCTAGCGAACAAAAGTTTTACTCCGATCTCGAAGTTACTATTAACAAAGCAATTGCTGGTATTTACCATACTAAGATTACACCGATTGCATTTCCCTCTCAGGGTGACTTCATGTGGTATTACCAGAATATAAACCAAGTATTGAACGAAGGTACTTTCAACTACATTAGTGCCCGAGTATCGCCGGGGAGTATACCGGGAACAGCCCAAATTTCATCTGCTGGAGGGTTCCCCAATGCTTATATCCAACTTATATCCAGCATTAAATATACATTAAGCCAAGCTGATCAAACTAAGCTCAATGTATCATTGAGCCATACAAATACTCAGGCTCAATCAATTGTTAGCAAGTACCAAGAAATTTTTGGTGAGATTACTGTTGAGGAGCTAAAAAAGGCTCAGAACAGGCTAGGGGATCAAGCTGTTTTGACCAAGATAGATTATGTAATTAGCTACGTTCTTGGCTCCCAATGGAGCGGTCGGCAAGAGGAAGAAAAGCTACCACTGACATATAAGGAGATGGCAAATGCTCAGAATCTCAAAGATTTACTCCCGAAAATGCCTGTATCAGGAGAGCCAGTTGTAACGGAATTATCAATCTACCTAGCTCTTATGCAATCTGTAAACATTCTCCAGTCCGAGATCCAAATGGGAAATTGGATCGTCCGGCAGATGATAAATAATACCTCTCATCCGACTAGGCAAAATGGTGGTATGCAAACTGTTAACCCCAACACAGGGGCAGTTTCTCAAACCTTTCAAGTGGGTTACAGTATCTCTCGCTCCTTGGCTTCTATCGAAAATCACCTGAACAACAAACAACAAATCATTAAGGTTGATATCAGGACTTCAGAAAAGTCTAGTACAGAAGTGATGGCTAGCATCGCAGGTCTATCTAGCTTTTTTTTTGGCTCGGTACTCCGGTTTTCCCAAGAGAATAGTTTTGATGACAATATGCAAATGGTTCAGGGGAGTAGTAAGGATAGCTTGATCGAGATTAAGTACCCAGGATACACTATGGTGCCGATAGAGCCACTAGCTTGGCAGCAAGCTACTAATATTGGCTGGTACTATGAAGAGCCAATTGCTGAGGCTTATAAGAACGGCACACAGGACGTTACAGGATTTAAATTCGTATTACCACCTAATTATAATTTGAATTCTTTAGCTGATGGGGGGGACTTTGGTCAACTCACAAGCCTACTAATCAGTAACTATCCAACAGTTACAATCCTTTACCAAAATGCAGATTTCAAAAAGTTCAAACAATCTTGGGATCAAAACCGCAAGGGAAACCTTACACTTTTTGGATTTAATAAGATTGGAAGCTTTAGTAAAGGGATATACTCCAGCCAAGTTCATCCGGGTTCTTCAAATAGTGAATTTTCAGTCATTTTTTCACCGTCCCCGGAAGTTGTATCGATACCTGAGCTACAAAAAATGGCATACGTTATTGGTGGCACTTTCAATTTCCCAGCGATAAATACTTCAAAAGTATCACTAGTCAGAAGAATAATTGCCAAACTGTAAATATTTTTTTTAGAGGAATGTCTGAAAAATTACGATCGCTGAGGATATCAGGTACCGATGTCAAAGCCCCGGCAGCTAAGTTGCGTGAAGCAAAGCTATCCCGTAGGGAAACGCCGCTCTATCGGCATCGCTCTGTTCCCAATTTGGTTCTTCAAACTTTTCACAAGCAAAATACTGGCGATACAATTCACAAGTTATAGTACATCGATTAACATTTAGTTTTACTTTTTATGCAACACCCAAATATGCAATGCCCCTTGTCTCGTATATCTCTGCGTTCATTCCATCAAAATCAAGCGCAGAGGATCTAAACGCACATACCAAGGAAAAGGTTGATCTTTCATAATTGCCCATTTTTCTTTGAAGACTTCAGCTTGCAGATGATAGTCTTGAGAATTCTTGCCAGCCGAATGTAGTTTGAGAAACAACGTCATTCGATGAGGCGTTTCACTTGTTCGTACTACCCAGCAGGGAAAGGTATTTTCCTGTGATGAGTCGTTGGTAAAAATGAACTGATGGGCACGAATGCCGATGTGGGATAATTCGCTTTTGACAGGTTCAATTACTTGGAGAGTACAACCCCAATCAATCGCTTCTACCTGTTGTGATGACTGAGGAATAAGGCGGGAGAAGTTTTTACATCCGGTAAGTTGGGCGACACTCACAGTAGCTGGATGCTGGAAAATATCATGTTTGCTGCCATAATGAACGGCTCTACCATGCTCCAATACCAATAGATTCGGGCAAATCCGATAAGCTTCTTCCATATTATGGGTGACAAATAGAGTCACACCTTGGTAGCCAGCTAGAGTTTCTGTCATTTGCTGCTCTAATTGACTACGCAAATGGGTATCAAGTGCTGAAAACGGTTCATCTAAAAGTAATGCTTCCGGTTGACTTGCTAATGCTCTTGCCAAAGCTACCCGTTGTTGTTGGCCTCCAGAAAGTTGGTGCGGATAGCGATCGCCTAATCCTTGCAACTGCATCGCTATTAGTTGCTGTTCTACCTGCACTCTAATACTCCCAGCCGATAGTCCTTTAGGCAAGCCGAAAGCGATATTTTGCGCCACACTCATGTGCGGAAAGAGAGCATAATTCTGCATTAAAAAACCAATGCGGCGATCGCGGCTGGGTAAATTAATTCCTTGTTCTGAGTCAAACAGAACTCTCTCATTTAAAACTATGCGCCCGATTGTCGGCGTTTCTATCCCCGCAAGGCAGCGCAAAATCATGCTCTTACCTGCACCAGAACCCCCCAATAATCCCAAGGGTTGCTCATCAGTAGTGAAAGCAACTTTTAAATCAAAGCTAGGAAGTATTTTTTCAATGTTGACAAACAATCCACCAGATTCAAAGCTAGTGTGCGGAGTATAAAGATTTTCTCCCCCTGCTCCCCTCGCTCCCTGCTCCCTGCTCCCTGCTTTGCTCCTCTTTTCCCTCAATTCTTGCCAGAAGTTGACTGCAATAATTCCAGATAGAGAAATCACCATAATTGCGATCGCCCAAAACCACGCCTCATTCATTGCTCCCGCTTCCACAGCAAAATAAATCGCCATTGGGATTGTCTGCGTTTGTCCTGGAATGTTACCAGCCAGCATCAGCGTCGCCCCGAATTCTCCCAAAGCACGGGCAAAAGCGAGCATTGTGGCGGCTGCAATGCCGGGTAATGCTAGGGGGAAACTGATGCGCCAAAAGATTGTGGCTTCAGTTGCACCAAGGGTTCTGGCTACTCGCAGCAAATTATCATCTATTTGTTCAAAAGCTCCCAATGTAGTTTTATACATTAGAGGGAAAGAAACTACGGTAGCTGCGATCGCTGCACCATACCAAGTAAAGACGATGGTGAAGTCAAAAGCCTCCATGAGTTTCCCTACAGGGCCATTTTTGCCAAAAAATAGCAGCAACAAGAAACCGACAACCGTAGGTGGTAAAATCAGTGGCGCAATAAAGATACTCTCAATCAACGATTTACCTTTGCCACGATATCCCAGCATCCAGTAGGCAGCAGCGATACCCAAGAAGAATGTGATAAATGTAGCAAGTAATGAAGTTTTGAGTGATATCCAAAGAGGCGATAAATCCAATGGCATAGTTGCAAAGGAAAGAATTAGCTCAACTAATCCCTAATTTACCAACTTTAGTTAAAACATGTTGGTAAAAGTTGGTAGATTACATTTATTGAAAAAATAAAAGCACAACCAACATTGTTGTGCTTCCGTAGTTCCTTTGTATTCAGTTCATTAGACCTCTTGCAAAAGTCCCTAAGACCCCACCCCCAACCCCTCCCCGCTTGCGGGGAGGGGAGACAAAGCGTAGCTTTGGCGGGGTGGGGTTCTTATTTTTGATTTATGCAAGAGGTCTATTGTGACAATAAGATACTTTCTTAATTAGTCCAGTTGAGTACTGTAGGCGCTAAAACCATAAGCCAAAGTTTCCTTTAAACTATCTGATGGCTTAAGGCTTCTATTGATAGCATTAGCAAACGGCACTGGAATTCCTTTAATCGTTTCCGGCAAAATTGCATATTCTTGGGTTGGTTCGACACTGTATTGGGGACACTTAGCTTTTATCCCAGCAGTCGCTAACATTTCATCTATTTCAGCAGATGTATATTGCTTGAGATAAACTGGATTTCTTACAAATGGATTCAGCCTTCTGATAAAATTATGGATAATATGAGAAGGACAAGACTTGTTGTGAAAGGAATGATTAAAAACGAAAATTCCACCAGGTTTTAGTACGCGAGATATATCAGCCAGCAAATTTCTTAATTGTGCATCTGGGATATGCATAAAGACGCAATTAGAAATTACCAAATCTATAGAATTATCTTCTAAAGGCAATATTTCAGCAGAATTGCAAATTAAGTTAAATTCAGCTTCAGTAAAAAAATTGTATTCTTGTTTAACCTTGATTAATCGGCGCAATAAAGGTTCAGAAATATCAATTCCATAATATTTTTCGCATCTCAAATTTTTAGCTTTAGATAGATGTAAAGGTGCGCGACCATAACCACAACCAATCTCTAAAATAGAATCAACAGATTTATTCATTGGAAACTTGTTCCAAGTGCCTCCAGGTGTGCCAGTTAACAGAGTGTAATCTTGTTTGATGGGCGATGTATCTGCAACTTTTTCAATTTTTTGGGAACCATAGTATGTTTTACCAATTGCGTCCCATCTTTTTTTATGTTGAGTATTATTCAATTGTTCATAGTCGTTAGGAAAATAAATGCCATCTCGTAATTCAAAATCATTCAGACTGAATTTTTCATTTGTTAATTGAGTCATTAGGATTATTCCTCATAAATAGTAAAGTCTGTTTTCTGTTATACTCTTAACTCAGCATTAACCGCAAGCGATTTTTACTGAATTGCTCCACCTTAGCCTTTCTTTAAAGTCTATAACTGTTTTCAAGTTGATGGCTATATAGCGGTTCCCATTCAGATTCGGTACAACATTACATCACGAGGTGTAGGGGCACGGCACTGCCGTGCCCCTACGGGTGTACCATCCCGTAAACGAGAACCGCTATAATAGCCTAACAATTCAGGTTATCTGGAAAACCTCACTTCTATTTCTCTCTTGCTTTAGGAGAGATACTTTGAATTTTCCCCCTTCCCGCGTCGGGAAGGGGGTTAGGGGGTTAGATTTTTCGTGGGCCTTTCCACATTGAATTGTTAGCTGTAATAGCAACCCTTTGCCTGATCAGAACACAAGTTCGTATACATTAGTTAATAGACTGCAACAATCGGAGGCTGGGATGGTAGAAGGGTCACAACAAAAACGGGTGGTAGTTGTAGGTGCTGGTTGGGCTGGTTTAGGAGCAACCTACCATTTGGCAAAACAAGGCTATGATGTGACGCTTCTAGAAGCAGGCCCCTATCCCGGTGGACTGGTGGCAGGTTGGCAAACAGCCGCCGGAAAATCTGTTGAAGCTGGCATTCATGGCTTTTGGTATCCTTACAAAAATATTTTTTCCCTAATCAATGAATTAGGAATTAATCCTTTTACTAGTTGGACTCGTTCTTCGCAATATTCGCCAGCAGGTTTGGAAGTTGAATCACCGATTTTTCAAGACTTACCGCGACTCCCCTCGCCACTGGGAACTTTTCTCTACACTCAATTTAAGCGGCTGCCACTAATTGACCGTCTCAGCGCCTTACCTTTACTTTATGCTGTTGTCGATTTTGATAATTCTGATGCAGCTTGGCGGCGCTATGACTTTGTAACTGCCCGTGAATTATTCAAAGATTTTAACGTTTCTGCACGGCTTTACCGCGAGGCTTTTGAACCGATGTTATTAGTGGGCTTGTTTGCCCCTGGTGAACAATGTTCAGCCGCAGCAACTTTAGGGATGCTTTACTTTTTTATTCTGGCTCATCAACCAGATTTTGATGTAGTTTGGTGTCGAGGAACTGTTGGAGAAAAGATATTTCGTCCTTGGGTGGAACGTATCGAAAAAGCTGGTGTGCGAGTATTACCCAAGCGTCGAGTTACAGATTTAATTGTTGATAGTAATCATCGAGCCAAGGGTGTAGTTTGCGGTGATGAAGTAATTGAAGCAGATGCCGTGATTTTTGCGGTTGGGATCACGGGTATGAAGAAAATTGTCTCAACTAGCCCTAGTTTACAAACCCATGAAGAATTCCGTAATTTGAGCAATTTAGGAGCAATTGATGTTTTAGCAACGCGACTATGGTTTGACCGAAAAATTGATATTCCTCGTCCTTCTAATGCTTGCTTTGGATTCGACGCAACTACAGGTTGGACGTTTTTTGATTTGAATGCTCTACATGATGAATATCGGGATGAGCCAGGAACAGTAATTGAAGCTGATTTTTATCACGCGAATCAGTTTCTCAGTTTGAGTGATGAGGAGATTTTACCAATAGTTCAGGGTTATTTAGCAACTTGTGTACCAGCGTTTCGAGAGGCAAAGATAATTGATAGCAGTGTAATTCGGCTACCTCAAGCGGTGACTCACTTTGCGCCTGGTAGCTATCGTTATATGTTGCCCGCTAAGACAAGTTTTGAGAATGTGTTTATGAGTGGGGATTGGATTGTGAACCGTCATGGTTCCTGGTCACAGGAAAAGGCTTATGTTACTGGTTTGGAGGCGGCGAATTTGGTGGTGTCTTATTTAGGTGAAGGTCAGCCATCTGAGATTTTAGCTGTAGAAGAGGATGAAGTGCATATCCAAGTGGCGCGATCGCTCAACCAAACTTTCCGTGACTTGGGCAAATCTATTCTACCTGACTTTTGGTTGCCGTAATCTGTAGGGACGCGAAGAGTTAATCATTAATTGTAATCTAAATTCGGTAAGCTAAAGAAAGCTATTGCGATACCATCCTTATAATGTAATGTAAATCAAATCACATAAGCTTATGGAGCCAGACTCTTTACAAACCGAGGTGATTCTGACGCATCCGCGTGAGTCACTCGGTAAAGTGCAACTTGATTGGACACCCCAACCCGGAAACTATCTCGATTTTGAAGGTAAAACCTACGCGGTTTTAGAACGCCGCCATCGATACCAACTTAGAGCAGGGCGCTATCGCTTGCATAATATTGCCATTTACGTGCAGTCGGCTAAACGACCATCTGAGAAAAGTTTGGTAGCGGGACGTTGGGTAGTTGGCGATGCCACCTGTTCCTACAATGCTCATTCAGAAATCATTCGCTGTGCAGTCAACCCAGATGGCCCTTGCGAATCTTGCCGCTTTTATGAAAAGTTAGAAGCCACAAGTTAGGAGTTAGGAGTTAGGAGTTAGGAGTTACAAGTTAAAAGTTATTCTCCCTTATCTCCCTCATCTCCCTCATCCCCCATCCCCCTCAACTACCCGCACCAAAAACTTCTCCCACAGTTAAGCGGGTACCATTAACAAAATCCCATCCCGACTGGGGACGTTTACCGACTAGCTGAACTTCTCGCAAGAGCAACAAACCTTCCCCAGTTTGGACGATCGCACCAATTCCTTTGGCAATGCTCACTACAACTCCTGGTCTGTCTGATGTATTTGACAAATCAGGCAATTTATGCATCAATTCTTGTAATTCTGGTGGGACGCGATCGCCTACAGAACCAAGGGGAGCAGAAGCGGTGATTTTCAGCAGGTTGTTACGAAAGGTAGCGGTGCAGTTAGGGTAAAAGCCTCTGATTTGATTGTGTAATTGCATAGCGCTTTTTGACCAATCCAAACCATAATCTTGTTTTTGAATCAGAGGTGCATAAGTAGCTGCTAAATTATCCTGGGGAATTGGTTGAATTTCCTGGCGTTCCAACTTCAACAGAGTTTCTACCAACAAATCGCCACCGATCGCAGCTAGTATGAAGGCTAAATCTTGGGCAGTATCTAGTAATCCAATCGGTGTAGTGGCTATTTGTAGCATTGGGCCGGTATCCATCCCCACATCCATTAACATCGTCGTGATCCCCGTTTCCCTTTCACCGTTGTACAAGCACCACTGAATCGGCGCTGCACCCCGATATTTGGGTAAAATCGAGCCATGCACATTAATGCAGCCCAATTTTGGCATATTTAGGATTTTTGACGATAATATCTGTCCATAGGCGACAACAACAAACACATCTGCATTTAATTGTTTGAGTTGGGTTAAAGTTTCGGTGTCTTTTTTCACCCGTTCTGGTTGCCATACTGGTAAGTTGTGAGCAGTAGCGATCGCTTTTACTGGTGTTGGCGTAAGCTTATTTCCGCGCTCCCGGCGTTTATCTGGTTGGGTGACAACTGCCAACACCTCAAATTCTGAATGATTCAATAACTTTTCCAATGTGGGTACAGCAAACTGCGGTGTACCAAAAAATACAATTTTCATTAATAATTAGTTGTTAATCGTTAGTGATTAATTAATGGTAAATAATATCGGCTGTTTGGTGGTACAATATTTTCGTATTGGTGAAACAAAAGCCTGCTTGATTAACTTAATAGTTAAGTTGACAGGTGTAACAGCTAGTATCAACTGCATCTACCTTTAGTGATCCTAATCGTTTAGTGGTGTCTCGTCACGATCCGCTAGAGCATCTACCGAGTAAATTTTGTTGTGTTCCCGATAATTTGCCCCAAATTGGCGTTAAATGCAATTGGGTTTCTAAAAAACTATTGCGTCTTCTAACTATTTCTGTAGTTAAGATTGCAGTTTATAACTTTGGGTTGCTGACAGCAGTATTTTCTGAGTATGATGTATTGTGCGTCTGCTTTACCAGCTTTTCACTTAACGCCTCACGTTTACCATTATGAGGGTTTGCCCTCTTATATTAGTGTGTAACCTGGCTTGTTTGTTGTGTACTAGCGATCGCTAGTACGATCCCCAATAGCCAATTTATCTCACTCTTGGTTGCCAGCGTTATTACACGCTGAATATCCCTTAACTCATACCTGTTTTTCGTGTGGTTAGGTATAGCAATTGCAACATTACATATTGTGTAGTAATTACTGACTTTTCAGCATATTTACTATACTCGCATATTCCTGTAAAAAAACATCCACTACCTGAGTAATAAAAAGTGTAGACAATGATACTTAATTATTTTTGTAAAACTCTGCAAACTTTGCAGAAAATATATCGTCAAAGTTTTTAGTTTCTTGTTATACATATAATTACCGCCTGCCCATTGCTGCATAGGTATTGCTTCTCACATAGCAACCGCCCCTCTAGAGAGTCTACAAATGCTTAAATCCCTTTTGCTGTCAGGATGGTTCCGCGCCCAACCATTTCTCAATTACGTTGTCGTTGTGATACTGCTCGCACCCTTGCTAGGGGCATCGGCTCACTCGTTCCCTGTAAAATCCGAAGTAGCTAAACTAACTTCGATGACTGGAGATTCTGACTCTGTATCAAAGGAAATAGCTGTAGTTGGGGAACCTGAGATAGCCGAAATATCAAAAACAGAGCAAACCAACTTTTTAACAGAAGAATTTGATGTACCAACACAAAGTACTGCTGTCCAGGAACCGCAAGTATTACTAGCTGATAAAATTAAGTCTTTGGCTCAAATAGATAGTTCTGTGTCAAGCAGCGATTTAACTATTCCTGATACTTTGGCAGCAGTTGAACTCGCACCATTAACTGATGTTCCTGTTAGTCAGCTTAATTTAATCCGAAAACTCAAAGCTGCTAATATCAAATCTTTAAAAGGAGAAGAAAATTCTCTCTCTAGAGAAAAGTCTTTAACTGAATCATTGACAGCAACTCAAGTAGCACCAACTCTTAGAGAATCACAACCAACCACAACGACAGAAATACCTGCTGTTGAACCTCGTGATGAGTCCCAAGCAGAACAAATAGATCCCATAGGTAGTCCTCATCCTATTCCTTGGAAATGGATTACAGCAACTCAAGAGGCTATTGGTTCCAAGGGTGGTTCGGGAGTGCGTCACTACCGCAGCGTACCCGTGGTTTCTCCAGATGGGAAATATGCAGTTTATAGCCGGGTGCAACTGGAGGTTAAACCAGAAATGTACAACAGCCGTGTCACCAGCGTTCTGTTTGTCCAAGATATGCACACCAAGAAGTTGTGGGTGATGGCTTCAACTACTCCTGTTAGCGATCCTTTATTAAAGGTAAAGGCTGTAAAGGGGGCGTCGTCAGAAGAAGCCGATCCGAGTGGTAAAATTGGGGTATTAGTTCCAGTTAGCTGGTCAGAAAAAGGCGATCGCTTCTTAGCACGTAAGTTTGAAGGTATATTTAATACAGGTGATTCTACAGATAGTGCAGTGATTTGGGATCGGCAAAAAAATCACGCTAACACAGTTGCTCCTGCAAATGAGGAAGATGAGCATGAGAAAATTGCAGTATTGTTAGGCTGGAGTAAAAGGCAACCGGATCATGTGTTGTTCCGTGCAGGTGAATTAGGTGATGAAAACTGGCCATTAATGCAAGTTGCTAATGATGGCAAAACTGTAACGACAACAAACGATGATCAGCCGATTACTTTTGGTAAAAAGGTTACAGAAATTTGGGCAGGCCCACAAGTAGCCTACCGATAATTTATTAAATATCTTATATACTCCCGTTGTCGTCACTGCTGACAACGGGATTTTTTTATTTATCGAAAATTTGGGTTCTGATATCATGTCCGCCAAATCACCCATAATAAAAGAACCCCACCCCCAACCCCTCCCCGCTTGCGGGGAGGGGAGCTAAAGCGCAGCTTTTGCGGGGTGGGGTTCCGGTTATTATGGTTAATTACCCGGACATCATATGAATCGTGCGTAGGCTAGCAAAAACCGCAGGCATTGCACACGAAGTTAGTTAAGGGTAGAAAACTCGTTCAAATGGTTGGTTACGATAGCGTCGATAAATATCAAAATCTTTATCCAGTGTGGCGATTGCAGCAACATTCAGGCGTTCAGAAATTACCACAAGGGATAAATCCGAAAAATCTGCTGGTAAATCAGCGTACTGGGCATTCAGTTCAGCAATCCGAGCAAAATCTTGAGACGTAAGCGATTCACACTCGTAGATGTGATTCGCTAGGTGGGACAGAAACTCGTTTTGCACTTGCCAGTCAGAGGCTAATAGCCACATCACTTCAGTGACACAACCTTCACTTGTCATCAATCGACTAGTACATCCAGCAAAAAACTCAACCACTCGATTGTGATGTGAATCTGCTGAGTCATAAAAGGCAACCAACAAACCTCTATCTACCAAAATTGTAGAATGATAGGTCATGATTTCTGTTGGTGGCTCTGCTGTATCCGTGATGCAATAACTGCTCTCCGAACGTCTCGATCTGACAAATTACCAACACAGAGCAAATGCTGAGGAATCCCTCCCATGCGTTCTAGAATGCTTTGCTCAGATGGCTGGCTTTTCTCACCATCAGATGTGGAATTTTTCTGATCTTGTCTACCTTTTATGAATAGCAAGAAGTCTAGCACTTCTTCCACCAGAGAATCTGAAACCTGCTCAATTTCCTGAATAAGTTGCTCTCTGGCTGTCATATCATGTTCGCTTGATTACTTATTAAACCCGAAGAACCCCACCCCGACAATCGTCGCTTCGTCTCCCCTCCCCGCAAGCGGGGAGGGGATTAAGGGGTGGGGTGCAATGACTGTGGAAATCATAACTAATTATGCGAACATGATATCATAGGTTATTTGCCTCAATACCCAACTACTTCATTTATCACGTTAACAGGCTTTGAGGGGCGATTGCATCGTAAGAAGTTCAGGGTGAAACTAACTAAAAAAGCTATGCTAAATCAAAATACTTAAGATTAAAACTATAAAGACTTATTTATCACCCCTTTCCCATTCAGGTATGGCTCCTTTGACTCGGCGGATGGGCAAATTAGCAATTAAAGCTGTCGTTCGTTGGTTGCTTTCTAAGGAGAACTCCAAGCCCTCCGTCTCAACTTCGACATAGCGACAGACTACATCTAAGATTTCTTGCCGCATTTTTTCTAACGTTTGAGGATCTATATCAGCGCGATCGTGAGCAATCACCAATTGCAGGCGACGTTTGACTTGAGTTCGACTGCTATCAGTACCGCGAGAAAAAAGTCGTTCTAGAAGTTCAATCATTACGAATAGGTCTGGCGCGGAGACTGGAAAAGTAAGTTAAACAATCTTTGTCCTGAACAACCTTCGTATACGGGCGAAGATGCTGTCTTGGGACGAGTCGATCTCCAGAAATTCGACACTTTCCCCTTCTAATCTACGAGCAATGTTCTCAAAGGCTGTGGCAGCTAAAGAGGGATTTTCCGCTAACACTAAGGGTTCGCCGCGATTGGTAGATACAATAACACGCTCGTCGTCAGGGATTACCCCGATCAGGGGAATGGCGAGAAGTTCCTGAACATCTTGCACTGACATCATATCATTTGCCTGCACCATTGAGGGTCTGATGCGGTTAATTATTAAATGAACACGCTTGATACCTTGTGCTTCAAGTAACCCCACTACCCGGTCAGCGTCACGAACTGAGGAAATTTCTGGTGTGCTGACAACTAGCGCTTCTTTTGCTGGGCCGATCGCATTTTTAAATCCATTCTCAATGCCGGCGGGGCTATCGATGATCACGTACTGATATTTTTGCGCCAGTGCATTCACCAATAACTTCATCTGTTCAGGCGTGACTGCATCTTTGGAGCGATTTTGGGCTGCCGGCAAAAGTACGAGATTTGGTTGGCGCTTATCTTTCACCAAGGCTTGTTCTAAGCGGCACTCTCTGGCTAAGACTTCCACCGCAGTATAGACGATGCGGTTTTCTAGCCCTAGTAGCAAATCCAAATTTCTCAGACCAAAATCCGCATCAACCAAGGCAACTTGACGCCCCATTTTGGCTAAAGCCATGCCCAGATTTGCTGAAACTGTGGTTTTACCCACTCCTCCTTTGCCGGAGGTAATCACTATAATGCGAGTCATGATAGAAATACGGTCAATAAGGGTTCAGAAAATATAAAACAGTAAATTGCAGTATAAAGTATGAAGTATCGTATCAAGTATGAAGAAATATCTGGTCTCCCTGATCCGGGCGAGGCATGAATATTTATGTTATTTCATCTTTATCTACTTCATCCTTTAAGTAAATATTTATGGCTCTTGATTGCTTTTGGTAAATTGGTTTCTGGAAAAATCAGTAGCCCTAGCGATGCGAATTCCTTGGGGCGTAATATGTGCCACCTCTGGAGAAAACTGCATTGGCGGTTTTTCTGGTGCCCTAGCTACAGCATCTGCGATCCGTAATTGAGTTGGTTCCATTTGCAAGGCCATAATCAGACACTCACGATTGCCTCCAGCACCAGCATGAGCGATTCCACGTAGGCGACCCCAGATGATAATATCTCCATCTGCAATTACAATACCACCTGGATTTAAATCTCCCAAGAGAATTACTGTACCAGGATGACGAATTTCTACTCCAGAACGGACTGTCATTTCTAAATAGAGGGCATCTGCCTGGGGTATGGCTGTAGCTTTTGGCTCGGAATTCAAAGAAGTTACGGGCTGTAATTGTTCTACAGAATACCCAGATGTGACGGCAGCGATCGCAGTTTGCCGACGACTAGTCGAGACTGAGATTAGCCGCAGTTGGACTTCAATCAAAGCCTCGGCGAGTTCTTGGAGTTGTCTGGCATCTACTAGGCGGTCTTGTGCCATTAGATGCACAGGAGTATTAGATATCCGAAAGCGATCGCCTGCATTCAAACGCTGTCTTATTTGTTGCCAAATATCAGACCAACTGAGTTCTGAGGCAGATACTTGAGATTCCGGGGGCAGAATTAATAACAGCCGTCCCTCCTTACTTTTTAACTGGACTTGACTATTGTCATTTACGCGATGCCCTGATATTGCTGACTCATTAGGATTTAAATCAGTAAGAATAAAATCTGATGCCGGATCAGTATTTGAATCTACATCTGGGTTAGCAGGATTTGACTCTACATCAGCAAGGACAGTATTTGATTTTAAATAAAGGAGGACAGAATTTAACTCCGCATCCGGGAGGATAGAATCTGACTCTACATCAGAAATAGTAGGATTTACCTCTACCTCAGAAAGGATAGAGTTTGCTTCTGCATTAGGAAGTGCAGAATTTGACTTTAGATCGGGAACCGCAGAATCAGAAGTCATGAAGTATTAGCCAAAAGACAAAGGATACACAGATTTTGGATTTTAAATTTGGGATTTTGGATTTGTATTACCTACAAGGGGTGAAAGTGCGTAGCAAGACGTTAGTCTGGCATGAACCAAAAGATTATTTAATCTAAAATCGTTCGACTGAGCGACTTGTGCCGAGCAACTTGTGCCGAGCGTTCGCGTAGCGTCTCGCAGAGAAGCCGAGGTAAGCCGAGGTAAGCCGAAGTCTCAAATCTCAAATTGGCAGGGTCAACCTCTGATAAACTGTCCCCAAGGCATCAGCATCGCCAACGTTACCGGGAAACAGCACCACAGGTAAATCAGGAAACTGGGGATGATCGGATGGCGTTAACACCATTGAACAACCAGCTAAAATTTGACCGAGTAAACGGGCTGAAGTTAAAGCTAGTCCAGTACTCAAGACATCATTAGAAGTAATACCACCCTTGCTGACTAAGAATCCTATATCAGATGGTAAACCACGCACAATATCCATCAATAAACCTGAAACTTTTTCCCCAAACTCCAATCGTGTGTTGACATCTTTAAAACTCAGTTCCTGACGGCTAGTATAAACCACTGGTGTTTTGCCAGCCTCGTGTGCCGCCCGTGTACTTTCTTGAATTTCAGTTAGCAATGTCGCAGATTGATTTGCATCATCAAGTAATCGTGCTACATTCACTTCGATTCCCACCGTTCCTTCTACTTGCAATAGCGCCTCTAATTGCTGGGTAGTCTTTTTCACATGGGAACCAACAATCACTGCACCTGGTTTGCCTTGTAGCACGTACTGCGCCATATTTTCGGCGGCAATGGGTTGGGGTGGTAAAGCGGCTAAAGCAGTTAAAATACTTGCTGCACTGCGAAACAGAAAGCGTTTCCCTTGACTTGCTGCTGCTAATATGTCTACTGCAAAGCGGTTGAGATCATCTTGAGTTTCACCATCTACGACAGCGCACTGATTACCACTTAGTTGTAACAATCGTTCCAAACTACCAGCGCGAATATCAGCTAGGAGAAACCTTTCTACAGCTTCGGCACTAATTCGTCCTTGAGTCTTTTCTTCGACATACTTGGGTAAGTAACTGTGATGGTAGCTGAAGACTGAATCACGGGCAAACTCAGTTTCATGGACTGGGGTGGGTACACCGCCAATAATCAAATAATGAACGCTGTCACGAGTGATGCGTCCACCCTCAAAAAAAGCTGGTACGAGAAAATGAGCATCAAAAGGGCCGAGTTCTTGTGCGATCGCATCAGTTTCAATGGGATAATGTCCCCGCAAAGTAGAATCAGAACGGCTGACAATCAAAAAATCGTCAATTCCTTCAGCATTCAAAGCTATTTTCAGGTTATGGCAAACTTCTTTAGTGAGGGATGCAGCTGACTCTGGCGTTAGCGATCTAGTATTAGTCAGCACAAAGAAAATCGGCGAATCATCCTGCAACCCGGTGCGTAGAGTGTCCACATCCCAGTGCATTAGCAGCAAGCAGCTGTGGACTGTTTGAGAACCTGTAGGGTCATCATCCAGGACAATTATTTTTGGTTTGTTGCTCATTTAGGTCAACGGGGCGATTGTTTTTTAGGAAAGTTCGGATTTGGAAAGTATTTTGCTAAACATCAAAGCAATCGAAACCTAACCCCCTACCCCCTTCCCTACAAGGGAAGGGGGGAAGATTCAAAGCCTCTCTCCTTATAGGAGAGAGGAATGGAAGTGAGGTTTCTTAGTATATTTTGTGACTTATTAAACATCTACTCAGCCTTTATGCAATTTTCTGATTTCTGCTTGTACATCGATCGCAATTTGCAATGATTGATTTAGCAGTTGAGCATATTCGCCTGCTTGACTACTAACTTGTAAAGCTTGCAGACTGGCTAAATTATTCACAAATAACTCTTGGTTATTAGCAAGCAATTTTTTATTATCCCGCAAAATTCGTTCTGTTTTCAGAGCGCGAACTAAATCTTCTCTAATCAGTTGTAGGGCGGCGGTTACTTGATCTCGGTCATGGAAACTGCTTTCTACGTTTCCTGATGCTGCTAATTGGTCATTAATATCGATGGCGCTAATCAGATCATGATATTTATCAACTTCATCTAAAAGTATTGTCAGTCCTTCGGGACAGGTCAACTGTCGCCACAGCCATCGCCCCACTAATATCGGCATTGGCACTAAAATGAGTAAAAGAATTCCTAGTCGAATTGAAGAACCAATTGTTGGCAGAATAATAAACGCATAAATAAAACCAACAATTATTGGCGTTAGCGCCAGCGTCACCAGCATTTCATTGATAAAAAACCCTAATCGCTTCTTGCTATCTCGCAAAACAGAGGGGCGAAAAACGTCTTCTGGATCGAACCCAGTCAAACGTCTCAGTTCCCCCTTACTAATTTCCAAGCCTATTAAGTCCGGCTGCACGGCTGGATAACTCCTATGGAAGCCCAAGTTGCGTATTTATTTTAACTAGTTCCGTGGGTTTAAGTCCCCCGGTTCAATAAAAAAGCAAGTTTTGTGTTGGGGTTAAATCCCCATTACAAAACAAAATTTACGAAAGCGTTGCGGGGCGTTCGCGTTTAGCGTCTCTAAGAGTTGCCCATTACGAATTACGAATTACGAATTATTTAATCGGGTTTGGTAGAGAAGCAATGGATGGTTACGTATAGTTATGATAAAAAGCAGACTGGGGAACACGATTAGATCAAGCTAAAAAGCATTTGCACTTATTTTATGCTTTATTTTAGATACAATGCAGTACTTATGTAGGCGATCGCGTTGAAGCGCACATCAAGTTGAGTATTATGACCACAGAACCACGATTAATAACTTTTGATGTTGCAACTGCTAAAATGGCATCCTCGCAGATGGGCGCAAAACTAAATTATCGACCGCAAGCCGCCGATACCAGCATCGATGCCGATATTTATCTGTTTTCCCGGTTGCGAAACCTCTCACTTGAACAACGAATAAAAATGTTCGCGGCTCATGAACGTGGGGTAAAAAAACTTTGCCTTGCAGGAATTAAATCACGACATCGCAGTGCTTCCAAAGAGGAAATCCGTTGTATATTTGCGCGTGCTTTGTTGGCAGAAAAATTCTCTCCAAACTTCCAGTTTATTGGTGTTGATGAAAGTATGTGGATTCAAGATTCCATCTCACTAGCAGGCGAACTCCATCAGCTTTTTGAGTCAATAAATATAGCTTATTACGTTAGTGGAGGTGTTGCTAGTTCAATTCATGGCGAACCTCGCTCGACACGGGATTTAGATTTGGTAATTTCAGTTCAACCCGACCAAATCGATTTGTTGGTGACGACACTGGAAGCAGCAGGATACTATTGTCCAGCAGGGGCGGTTGAAGATTTGAAGCGAGGATATGAGCGAATGCTCAACATCACACATACCGAAACCATCGCTAATGCCGATCTGTACATTACTGATGGCTCACCATTTGCAGTATCGCAGATGGCACGTCGGATATTGCCTGATTTAGATACGATACCTCAATTCTGGGTGGCTTCGCCAGAGGATACGATTTTACAGAAGTTGTGGTGGCGGCAAAGTAGTCAATCTGAAAAACAGTGGCGTGATGTATTGGGGATACTCAAGTTGCAAGCACAAAGTTTAGACTACACTTACCTTATAGAGTGGGCGGAAAGTTTAAATTTGGTTGATGCGTTGAGTCGGGCATTGACTGAGGCTGGTATTTAACGATCGTATTTGCCAAATCGCACCACTTCTACTCAGGAAACCAGTTTTCATCTAAAATTTGTTCTAAAGAGCCAAGCAGTGCAACAGGGAATGTATCAATGGGAAGTTGAGAGCGATCGCTTGCTTCTTTCCTTGCGTCTTGATAACATTCATCAAATATTTCTAAAATGTAAGGTTTTAAGCTAGGACTATCTTTAAGAGCTTTTTTAATCTCTCTACGAAAAGTCCTGATTTCTCCTTTCCAATGTCCTTGATTACGTTCTCGTTCTTCATCCCAACACTTGAGTTTTAGTAGATGTTGAAGAAGCTTAATTAATAAACTTTCAATTGCTCGCTTCTGGCTCCTACCCATAGTTTCTAATTCTTCTAACAAATTATCTAAATCAACAGCAGAAAACTGACCAGCACGAAGTTGATTGATAGTCGTCCTCAGCCAAAGGTAATAATCTTGGTCGTATAAGGTTTGAGTTGCTGGTTCTCTTTGTATCACCATACACTTGTTCAACTCCTATTATTTGTATTAGAAAGTTTGTGTTTTATACACCAATTATGCTTCAGATTTTGAATACTCAGAATTGCCTATAATCTCTCACCAAAATCAAAATACCCTCTTTAACACCATCATAATAAAAAAAGTTGAGTTGTTGGTTGATTAATTATATAAGCGACTGGTCTGTTAATTTTTCTCACCTTACCTTCATTCACAGCCCTATTTAACCAATCCTGCATTTGAGATAGTCTCACATCCAGACATTCCGTCAGAGCTTTTGTATCTTTTGGTTGCTGTAAATGATTAAGAATAAAGGGATAAACTAGACTTTTACACCAACCAGTGAGTTGCACAACAAGTAAACGCGATCGCTCCTGAAGCAATTCTTCAATAGCTTTCCCTTTCCATTGTCCAGGGCGAAAGTCATCTGTGGAGTTATCAGGCGCTTGACGCAGAAGCAATAATCCCTGTTGGGGGAGGTTAATTTACACAAGCACTAAGTATTTGTCATTATTTAATATGTAATATTAAATACAATTAAAAATTAGTTGTGTTCAGGATTTCTACCACTTTTTTGTGAGGCTGCACCAAATGTGTGGGAATCTTCAACTGGCATTTAAGGTTTGGGTCATAGCCTTGCGCTGCTAACGCTACATACTCAGTATCCATCATACTGAGGTTATGAATTTCAGTTAAGGTGCAATACCAAAAATATTCCTTAAGTCTAAACTAAAGCTTACTGAAAGAATGAGGTTTTAATTTACCAAGTCATTGAGAATATACAAGATCCCATTCATCAATCTCCAAATTCTCAACCCTATCAATTGATTATTACTGAGGGGAAAAAATGGCTAAAACTAAAGCAACAGACATTCTTTCATTAATTGAAGCAGAACATCGCCAAGTTGAGAAACTTTTTGCAGAAGCAGAAAAAGCTAAGGGCGCAAAATTGGTTGAGCAATTCAATCAAATCTATATAGTATTGAACTTACACACTAGAACAGAAGAATTAGTCTGTAATTAGTGCATTGAAATTACAAAATTGTTCCTTCATCAGGGAGTAGAAAAATGACTGCTGCAAATGGTAAGCGCAAAATTCGTTACGCTGTCGTTGGTTTAGGTTGGTTTGCCCAAGAAGCTGCCTTGCCTTCATTTGCCCACGCCGAAAACTCAGAATTAGTGGCATTGGTTTCAGATGACCCTACTAAAAACGAAGAACTGAGCAAAAAGTATGGTATAGAGCATACTTACTCCTACGAGGAGTATGAGGACTGTTTGGCAAGCGGCGAGGTTGATGCAGTTTATATTGCGTTGCCCAATCACTTGCATTGTGACTACACTGTGCGGGCTGCTAATCAGGCAATTCATGTATTATGTGAAAAGCCAATGGCAGTAACAGAACAAGAGTGTGAGGCAATGATTAAAGCTGCCAATGACAATAATGTGAAGCTGATGATTGCCTATCGCTTACATTTAGAAGAAGCCAATTTACAAGCAGTCGAAATTTTGCGTTCAAAGCAAATTGGTGAACCACGAATTTTCAACTCGGTTTTTACTCAGCAAGTAGAAGAAGGCAATATTCGTTTACGAGATGTTACAGGTGGTGGAACGCTCTATGATATTGGCATCTACTGTATTAATGCTGCACGTTACCTATTTCAAGATGAACCAATCGAAGTATTTGCTGTAGCTGCCAATAACGGAGAACAACGCTTCAGCGAAGTGGAAGAAATGGCTAGCGTCATCTTACGTTTCCCGAATGAGCGATTGGCAACATTTACCTGTAGCTTTGGAGGAGCAAGTGTTTCAACCTATCAGATTGTAGGTACTCAAGGCGATTTACGAGTAAATCCTGCATATCCTTGGCAGGGAGAAATCAAGCATTACCTGACAATTAATGGTGAAACCCAAGAGCGTACCTTTGAGGATCACGATCAACTAGCGGCTGAATTTACCTACTTCTCTGATTGTATTCTGCAAGATAAAGACCCAGAACCATCTGGGACGGAAGGGTTGATTGATGTTTCGATCATTCAAGCGCTTTACCAGTCAATTGAGACGGGTAAACCTGTGCAGATCCAAACTCGCGATGCCTACGGCGGTAAACTACGCCATCAACGCCCCACATCGGCTCAAACTATTGAGCGTCCTCCTAGTGACGAGAAGCCAGACTTGATTCATGCTGCTGCACCTTCTGGGGAATGATTACTAATACTAATTCTTTGTGAAGTTGCACAAATCAAGCTTGGTGAGATAAAGAATGTACTAATACCATTTCTTTGTGAGGCTGCGCCAAACCCTTTTAACTTCTTTCTTTCTTTCTTTCTTTGTGTCCTTTGCGTCCTTTGCGGTTCGTTTCTCTTTCTTCTTTCTTGTACTTAAATATGGTTTAGCGCATCTTCATACAGAATTGGTATAAGTGTATGATTGTCAGATAACAGACACTTAGTATTAGTCATTTTGTAGCGATCGCTTAACAGAAATACTGGCTATTAATAACATATAAGGGCACAACAATATATTGTGCCCCTACATATCTATTCAATTAAAAACCTGCTGTGTATGCCTAAATCTCAAGGATAAAGACCTCTGTCAGTCAGCGCCTGAGCCACTCTACCTACCCCTAAAGTGTAAGCAGCTAATCGCAGAGGAATTTGCCGTACCTCCGACTGCTGAATCACCCGATGGTAAGCTTGTACCATCAAATGCTCCATTTCGCGGTTAACACGCTCCTCATCCCAAAATACGTAGGAAAGACCCTGCACCCACTCCAAATAACTGACTACCACACCGCCAGCATTCGCCAAAATATCGGGTAGCACTGTCACACCCCGCGCCTCTAATGCCAAGTTAGCCTCAAGGGTAATCGGCCCATTAGCCGCTTCTGCGACAATTCGTGCTTGCACTTGATTCACATTTTCTTCAGTTATTTGGTTTTCTAAAGCCGCCGGTATTAAAACATCGCAGGGCAAAGTTAATAAATCTGCATTGCTAATTGGTACAGATTGCGGGAAACCCATAATACTCTTGCGATTTTCAGCAGCGTAGACTTTCAACTTGGGAATATCAAGACCGACTTCGGAAAATATTCCTCCAGCACCCGTTGAAACAGCGATAACTTTCGCGCCTGCTTGATGTAATAATTCTGCTGCGGCACTACCAACGTTACCGAAACCCTGAATGGCTACTCGCACTCCTGCTAAAGATTTACCTTGCTGTGCCAGCGCCTCACGGACAATAATCATCACGCCACGTCCGGTTGCCATTTCTCGTCCCAGCGAACCACCAATAGAAAGCGGTTTCCCAGTTACAACCCCTGGTACAGCATGACCAACATTCACAGAGTAAGTGTCCATCATCCAAGCCATCTCACGGGACGAAGTACCCATATCTGGGGCAGGAATATCTACGGAAGGCCCAATATCTTTAATCAACTCGCTGATATAACGGCGGCTAATTCGCTCTAATTCGCCAACACTGTAGCGTTTGGGATCTATAGCAATGCCACCCTTCCCACCACCGTAAGGAATACCTAACAAGGCACATTTCCAGGTCATCAACATTGCTAGAGCGGATACTTCGCGTAGTGTCACAGCCGGATGGTAACGAATTCCGCCCTTGTAGGGGCCTAAAACATCGGAGTGCTGTACGCGATGTCCAGCGAGAACTTGTATTTCCCCATCATCTAATTTCACGGGAATAGAAACCGTCACAACCTTACGCGGGTGGCTGAGAATTTCCAGCAAACCCTGATTTAAATTTAATTCTTTGGCTGCCGCCTCTAAGTAGCTACAGGCTTGGTCAAATGGGCATATATGCGCTGGAGAAGCTGGTTCTGACAGCAACAGTGATTTTGAAATCATAAAATTTTCTCCTAATCACGGTATCTTTACGAACCGGATCTCATATATGCCTAGCTTATCCTTGTTTTTTGGGAAAATAGGAATATTGTAGTTTTTGTTACATTTTTATCGAACAGAATTCAGTTGGGTATTCTGTACGACTGGCGCATGAATAAGTGGATTTAAGACCCTTTAGCAAAAGAAAAATTTGGTTGAACCCTCGTAAATTGGCAAAGGTATTGCAAAACCTGTAAATGTTTCAACGTTAGTAACAATTGTTTGAGCATTTACAATAAACGTTTAAGCAAAACTTGTAAATGTTTCAACGTTAGTAACAATTGCTTGAGCATTTGCAGCAATTGCTTATATCTTTGCAAGAAATGCTTAAGCAAAACTTATAAATGTTTCAACGTTAGCAACAAATGTTTAAACCTTTGCAACAAATATTTATATATTTGCAGCAATTGATTATACATTTGCAAGAAATGCTTAAGCAAAACTTATAAATGTTTCAACGTTAGCAGCAAATGATTATACATTTGCAACAAATGCTTAAACAAAGCTTATCAATCATGTTTGACCGGATAAGTCGCGGCGTGCAAGCCCCTAAATTTATTTATGGGGGTAAGCCGCAGGCGAATTTATTCGCCGTCATGTTTCGTTCTGATTTTGAATGTACATTTTAATAGTGTCTAAAGTCGCA
>NZ_JAIVFQ010000087.1 GCF_020829495.1 Nostoc favosum CHAB5714
TTGAGAGTGGGGAGCAGGGGGAGCAGGGGGAGCAGGGGAAGCAGGGGGAGCAGGGGGAGCAGGGGGAGCAGGGGGAGTAAATTCTTCCTCATCCTCCTCATCTTCCTCATCTCTCAATTTACAAGCTATCACTGAACTGGAACTGAGGGTAGCAGAGCGCACTGCTGAGTTAATTACCGTGAATCGAGAGTTGCAGTCACAACTCGATGAGCGTCAGCAGACACAGGAAGAACTACGATTCTCTGAAGCCCGATTTGCCCGGATTTTAGATATTGCTGATGATGCAATTATTTCCATCAACGGATTCCAAAGCATCACCTTGTTTAATCAAGGAGCAGAGAAAATTTTCGGCTACTCTGCCCAGGAAGTGATTGGCCAGGGTCTTAATTTACTCTTACCGCAGCGCTTTTTCCAAATGCATCGTCAACATGTGGTTGATTTTGGTCAATCTCCCAATATTGCCCGCCGGATGGGAGAACGGCGTGAAATCTATGGTCGCCGCAAGGATGGTACTGAATTTCCAGCAGAGGCTTCCATCTCTAAAATCGACATGGGCAAGGAAATATTTTATACAGTTATATTGCGGGATGTCACAGAGCGTAAGCAAATTGAACGGATGAAAGATGAGTTTATCTCCGTTGTTAGTCATGAACTCCGTACTCCTTTAACTTCAATTCACGGCTCTTTAGGAATGCTAGACAGTGGTTTGCTACCGACAGACTCAGAGCAGGGAAAACGTCTGCTGCAAATTGCTACTGAAAGCAGCCAACGCCTAGTACGCTTAATCAACGACATCCTAGACATTGAGCGGATCGAGTCTGGTAAGGCGAAGATGGAACCAGAAATCTGCAATATCGTTGACCTGATCACTCAAGCAGTAAATGTCATGCAGCCTCTAGCTGACAAAGCTGGAGTGACGCTATCCATTTCTGCCTTATCCGGTCAAGTCTTGGCAGATTGCGATCGCATTGTCCAAACCTTGACCAATCTACTGAGTAACGCCATTAAATTTTCGTCTCCTGGATCTACGGTTTGCTTGGGGGCGCAACAACAAGGGGATGAAGTTTTGTTGACAGTCAAAGACACCGGACGCGGTATCCCATCTGACAAACTTGAGAGTATCTTTGAGCGCTTTCAACAAGTTGACTCCTCAGATTCACGCAACCATGATGGTACTGGTTTAGGTTTGGCAATTTGTAAGAGCATTATGCAACAGCACGGCGGACGCATCTGGGCTGAAAGTGTATTGGGCAAAGGTAGCACTTTTTACGTCACTCTGCCGTTGTTTGGGACTTTTCAAAATACTGATTTAGAAGACTCTTTAAACATTCGTGTAAATAAGAGTGATTACGAGCAAACTACAAATAGCCAACTAAGTCCAGATACAGGTTTGACCAAAGGGCGTGTTACCAACGAGGAATTTGAACAACAGGTAATGGAGTTACTTCAGCGAATTACCTTGAACCAACAAGAGGATAGTAGTAATGACAACAAAGCAAATTCTAGTGGTTGATAACGAGCAGTATATTCAAGAAGTTGCCAAGATTTGCTTGGAAACAGTTGCAGGCTGGCAAGTTGAGACAGCCAGTTCTGGTAAAGAGGGCATAATAAAAGCCGAGACTTACCAACCAGATGCGATTTTACTAGATGTGATGATGCCAGAGATGGATGGTATCGCTACCTTTGAAAAGTTACAAGCTAATCCGTTAACCAAAGCGATTCCGGTGATTTTGTTAACTGCCAAAATCCAGGCTTCCGATCGCCATCGCTATACCCAGATGGGAATGATCAGTGCGATCGCTAAACCATTCAATCCTCTAGAATTAGCTACTGAAGTAGCAGTAGCGTTGGGCTGGAGTCTAGAAAAGTAAAGGCGCACATCTGTACGCCCCTACTTGTATGGTTTTCAAACCTCGTTTCCAACCTCTGGCTGGAAATACTTACGATCGCACCTGCGGAATCTGGGTTATACCAATTTGAAAAAAGAATGCGACAGATGGGTAGGGGCACAACAATGTTGTGCCCTTACAAATAATTGATGTGTCGCAAATATTATTTGATATCATGTTCGCTTGATTACTTATTAAACCCGAAGAACCCCACCCCGCCAAAGCTACGCTTCGTCTCCCCTCCCCGCTTGCGGGGAGGGGATTAAGGGGTGGGGTGCAATGACTGTGGAAATCATAACTAATTATGCGAACATGATATGAATTGGTATTAGATTAACGCAAACCTAAAATTTCGGAAATCGCCGCTACAATATCCAAATAGAAGTTGCCTTTCACTGCCCGAAACAATTCAAATTTAGAGTCAGGCGCACCAAAAAACGGTCTGAGAAACCATCCTAACTGCATACCAACAAAGGCATAAAGCAATAACCAGGATCTTAAAATAGTAGTGCGGGTTTTTTTGCCAACTTCATCTTGTTGAGAAAGTAATTGCATTCCTTCATAAAGGAACTTAACGCCAAAGATGCCTGTAATGCCAAAAATTAATACATTCAACAATTTAAAAAATTGATAAGAATCGGGTGTAGTGATCAGAAAAAATAGTGTAACTGGTGCCAAGCTGAATAAAAGCACACTAATCACTGATACAGATGTGAGCAACACAACGAAATGCTGTTGAATACTGCTCCGGGAACCAAACAAAACGTTAAAAAAGAACAAAGTTGGGAAACAAATAATCAGTGTTAATAAATAAAATGCTGGGAGTTTGATAGCACCAGATAATGCCTGTGCCCAACTGTTGGATGCACCGATAATTGCGCCATAGATGGCAAAGAAAATGGAACTAGATACGAACAGAGAACTAATTTTATTCTGTAATCGGACTCCCTGACGAATTTCTTCTAAAAACGCCTGGCGATCGCGCAATAAATTAACTAAAACACCAAATTGTTGAATTCCGCGATTTTGTTTTTTCAGCATATTTTTATATCTTGTATATTTTGTGGAATTACTAATGACTGATTAACGGATTCCCAAGAGGTAGCTAATAGCTTGGATCACACTCAAATAGAAATTACCTTCTCTTTCGCGGAATAGTTGAAAAACAGAATCAGGCGTGCCAAAAAATGGTCTGAGAGTCCATCCTAACTGACTGCCTACGAAAGCGTAAAGAAATAGCCAAAATTGTAAAATTTTCTGGCGTGTCTTACTACCTTCATTATCTTGTTCTAAAACTAAAGTTGTGGCTTGATATAAAGACGAAATACCAATAAATCCAGTTAATGCAAATATGAATACATTTAACAAAATTAAAAATTGGTAGTTATTGGTGGTAATTAAGAAAAACAGGGTGATTGGTGCAAAGCTGAATAAAAGTACACTCGTAACTGAGACAGCAGTCAAGACTAATGCTAAATGCTGTCCAAAAGTCCGTTTTGAACCAAAAACAATGTTAGCAAAGTACAACGTGGGAATACAAATTAGGAGTGTGATTAAATAAAGGGCTGGAAGTTTAATGGCGGAAGACAAAGCTTGCATCCAACTATGGTATGCACCAATGATTCCGCCATAAGCGGCGAGAAATAAGGAACTGCAAACTAGTAAAGAAATAATTTTATTTGCTAATCTCGTACCTTGGCGAACTTCCTCTAGAAATCCTTGGCGATCGCGCAGGAATCCAATCAGCACCGCAAAGTATTTGATTCCTAAAGATTTCCGTTCAATCATGTTATCCTCACACAGGTAAAATTCTAAGTTTCATCTGAGTAATCACCGCCAGAACCATATTTCCAGGCATCAATCAAACGATGCCAATAATATTGTTGTTCTTTTGGTTGATTTTTAATCCATGTTTCTAGCATTGAACTTAACCAAAACAAGGCAGTGTACACACCTAAATTACTGTAATGTAACATCCAATCTAACAAACTTGCCAAACCTACTTGGGGAATTATCTTAGCAACTAATACCGGATGATCTAAACCAGTTTTTAACAGTGTTTGTGTTAGTGCTGAAAACTGCACTATATCCTGTAAAAATGGTTTTAGCACTGGTGTACCCAACTGTTGCATTTCCTGAAATACCGCCGAGAGTAGTTGGTTAATTTGATCTGGAGCAATTTTCTGATTTACACCAACGCTCATCGCCTTTTGAAACAACCAGGTAACAGTCAAACTTGGCTGATAGGGTTGCAGCAGTGCTAAGGCTTTTGCAGATAATTGTTCTGTTTCCAGTGCTTCGTAAATGCCAAACGTTAAACGCTTTAGGTGACGCACCATTGCCCCAAAACCACCAAAACTCAAAGGAGATTGACTACCACTGCTATCTCCGACTAGTAGAATGCGACTCCAAAGAGTTTTGATGGGGCTTTGGCGATAAGTGGGAAAGAAACCAAATAGCGATCGCTGAAATTTCAGTTTGCTCAACTCCACTCCCTGATATTCTGGTAAAAGACGCAGATATTCTTCAAATAGAGCTTCTAAACTCAAGCGTTGCGGATGTGCATCCATGTAAGTAAACAAGTAAGTTGTTCTGCCATCCCTGGCTGGAAAGGCTTCCCAGAAGTACTGACATTGATTTTGCAAAGGTGTAAATGATAATAACAAGTCGCCTGAGTTATTTTCCGCAAAACCTTGGGCGCAACTTCCTACCACCAAGCACAGTGCCTCTGGTTTTTTGCCTTGACGTGCTTGTTGAGTGATGGGTGAAAGATGTCCCATCGCGTCGATTAACAACCGAGTTTTAAATTGGTTATTTACTATCACCCCATCTGGATGAACTACCGCTTCAGTAAAGGGTGTGTTTTCTAACAACTTTCCACCTGCGGCGAGAAATCGGGTTTTTAAAGTAGCTAGTAGATAAACTGGATCTACGCCGATATTCAAAACATCCTCTACCCAAACTTCTGTACCGCCATCAAAACTAACTCGCGCTGGGTTATATTGAGTTGCGATCGCACTCTCTAATTCTTCCTCAGTCAGCAAGTTTAATTCCACAAACACATCTAATTCTTTGCGAGAAATATTCCACTCTTGTTCCCTCCCCCGCAAAATACCCCGTTCCATCAACGCCACCCGCAGTCCCTTCACCGCCAAGGCGCAACCAATTAAAATGCCCAAAGTGCCACCGCAGATAAGCAAATCGTTGTCTACAACACCTAAAGGCTGTTGACTTTCTTGAACTAATCTTGGTACTGGTGCGGAGTTTTCGCGCACAGATGTTAGAATGCGATCGCTTTGACGCAATCCTCCTAAAACATCGCCGGGTAATTGGGAAAGAATTTCTTCAGTTAAAGACATTTTGGAAAAACTCAACTCTACATTCCAAAATTACCTGAGAATGAAGAAAGTAGATATGATCATGGCCAGATAAATCGTAATTGGAACAACACTTACGCAAAAGAGATCCCCCCTAACCCCCCTTTTAAGGGGGGAACTAGAATCGAATACCCCCAATTTATCGGGGGGTTGGGGGGATCTCCGACCAATAAACACGTTAACTGAACCGTATTGGATCGGGTTCTTGGAGTTTAATAAGTAATTAAGCGCAGATGATATCAAGGCAATGGAATTCGCAGCTACACAAACGAACTCCGCCTTCGCGGACTCAGGGAAACGCTTACATCGATTAATTTTCAAGCGTTGAGACAGATGGAGTAAATCAGTTGACTTTTTTCAAAGTACCAGTAATTAGTGAACCTGGAGTAGTTTGGATAAGAAAGATTTCCTTGCCACCATCAACAATAATACCGCTATAAGAAGCAGTATTACTACCAGATGTCAATACTATTTGCACTGTACAATCTTGTTTAACACTATAGGTTCCTGACAGTGGCCTGTTTGGAGATACAGTACCGTTAATGCTAAGAACATCTGTTCCTTGAAAATTTCTATTTCCATTAAACTTTACTAAACCAACTGCAACCAAATTTTCTGTTTCAAACGTTCCAGTGAATTTAGTTCCATAGCTACCTTTTATCGTTACATTATTACAAGAAGGCGTAGCTTGGGCGTTCACCTTTTGAGAGATAGCATCTGAAATGGTCAATGCTGACACAGTACCAATTATTAACGTCGTAAAAAAGCCTTGGATTTTAAAGTTCATCATATTCATGAAATCAAAACACACTTGCGTAAATATTGACACTAGAAGATTACTATTGAATGACTTAACTTGTAAATATCAGTATAAAGTAAAAATTTTTACGCTAAATTTATTTATACCCACAAAGTCTTGTCTACCTTTAAAGTTCCGTCCTCGGAGATTTTGACCGTAGAAGTCTAAAGCCATGTTGCACTTTACGGAGGTGAGCAAATTTGACTACATGCTCACCTCTGTAAATTCAGGAATGATTAGATTAGATATTTTTCATTAATGGAGTTATCATGTCCGGTTGCTTAGTACAGCATTTCCTTAATTCGTAGCGAATTAAATTTGGCAATACCCTGCAATGGCAATAAATGCGCCAGCGGCCTTGTTAATGCAATACAGTTCAGTTAAGCAATTTTTCCTTCTCTTTCTTCTCTCTCTGTGTCGCGCCAGTTGCTTCTCCCTTGGCGCTAGCCTCTCCCAAAGGGAGAAGGGGAGACGCTACGCGAACAAGTCTCTTAACCGCAAGGGCGCACTGGCTTCTCTGCGCCTAATAAGGTAGCCTGCGGCAAGCCGCTTTGCGTCTACGTAAAAAAAAAACGACTTTGACAAAGAGTGCTAGCCTTAAGTGAACCGTATTGCTTGTTAATGCATCTCAATGCAATGCCAATGCGTTCCCCTGCATTGGAAACGCTACGCTTTTACGCAAAACTGTACTTAGTTACTAAACCCCAAGAACCCCACCCCTTAATCCCCTCCCCGCCTACGGGGAGGGGTGTAATGACTAGGCGAATCATAACTAATTATGCGGACATAATATGATAAGTCTTTCACCGGATATAAAATAAGGTGGGCTGTTTACCCACCTTAATGTAAATCTGTATTTTAGGATTGCCCTGACATAAACAACGATATCTTTTGGGTTTGGCGAAATTGTTCCGACCTGTTAAGTAATTCAAATATTAGCGGAAATTACCAGGTTTTAAGCGAACATTAGGCTGTGACTGACGACGAATTGCTACTCCACTCCGCAAATTGTTCCCAGTACCACCATCTTTGCGATCGAGGAAAGGTTTCAGATTAATCCCACCTCTAGACGAACTAACCCGATTATTACCACTGCCTAGAAGTGTGCGTCCTAAATTATATAATTCGTTCCCTCCACGACTGCGATCGCCATAAGTGTTAACGGCTATAGTCTGTTGTCCACTGTCAGCAGTAGTCAAGTTCTGAAAAATACTATTGCGGATAACAACAGGATCTTTCCCAGGAGGTACTGTCAGCACAATTCTACAGGTTGGGTTAACCTCAGTTGTGACGCAGACAATATTTTCGTTATTTTCTACGGATGTCTGGAGTTCTTGTAAGCCATCTGGGCGATAAAGTTCTAAACGACTGGCAATTGCTGTACAACGCCTTTGTGCATCCCAGCCGCCGCCCAAAGCCGCAGGCGCAGCCCAAGCGAAGTATTGCCCTGGTTGACTTTGTGGCTGATACATAACGGTGTACTGACCATTGTAAGTCTGACAGGTAAAGCGAGTTGTACCGTCAGATGAGGGTGAAGGTGGTACACCTGTTGATGTGTCTATTGGTACTGATGACCCGCCTGATGGTACTGTTGGTACGACAACGCCATCGCCAGTAGAGTCATATTGCGCCATTGCTACGGAATTGCCCAGACACAAAGATAAGCCAAGACTGCCCAAAGATATCAATCGAAGCAGTTGTGATGACATAAATCATCCTCCAGTAGAAAAAGGTGGGGAATTGATAGTTTAAGTGACGAGTAATTCTCTGTTTTGATTCATCAAAAACGCTATTTTTTTTCTTCTCTTGCTTTTTTCTCTTCGAGTAGCTTTTTCACCCGTGCTTGAATTTCTAGATGACGTCCCACTCCTTCATAGGCGTAACGGTTGTAGTTACTACGGGTAATGAGGTTTTCTAAATAACTAACTCGCTCACTACCGCCTGGGTGCGAAGATAACCAACTAGGAGGAGCATTTTTTTGCTGTTTTTCTAGCGTCACCATTAAGTTACGCAAGCCATCAGCAGCGTAGCCAGTGGCAACAATTAGGCGTGTGCCGAGATTATCTGCCTGACGTTCCATGTCGCGGCCGTAACTGAGTGCGAACAGTTGACCGATAGTGCCGCCCAGAGGTAGATATTGGGTAACGTTAGAGATCAGGTTGCCTTGGCTGACTAATTGAAAACCGTGGGATAAAAGTACATGGGATAATTCATGACCGATTAACCCAGCTAATTCTGCTTCGGAATTAGTTTTAGCGATCGCACCCGCATTAATAAAAATTTTACCCCCAGGTAATGCAAAGGCGTTAAGGCTTTCCTCTGGAATCACAAAGAATTCGTATTTAAACTCGTCCCGTCCTCCTACCTTCGCCAATTTCTGTCCAATTTCATTGACGTATGCCAAAATATCTTCGTCTATAATTACACTCAGCTGTTTTTTTGCTTGCTTTGCCACCGACTCACCTATGGCTTGTTCACCTTGTAGCAGCATGATGGTAGAGTCAAGGGCAGAAAAGGGCCCAAGCAGACTGCCAGTGACGGCGTAACCTAAAGCACCTGTAATAATATTACCGATGACATTGCCTCTAATTTCTCCTTGTGTATAAGCTTTGTAACGGTTCAGGTTTTCCTCTGCTAGTTTTGTAAACTCAGGCGCTTGGGGATTTTTCGGGTTGAGAATAGCAAATTGACGCGCCGCTAAAGACGCTTCCATCCATTTTTTATCAGCAGCTAGGGCTGTAATTCTAGCTTTAATTAATTCTGGTTGATCTGGATACAGCGAAGAAGCCCGTTCTAATATATCTAACGCTTCTTTAGTGCGATCGTATTGTTTCAATACTTCAGCATATCGGATATGACCAGGGATAAATTCAGGATATTGCTCAACTAATAGTTGCAGGGGTACTAAAGTTTTTGTTTGCAACTTTTGTGCTATCCCCGCCTCTGATTCTCGCCAGTAGACTTTACCTCCTGGGGATAGTTGCGTGGGGTCGAGTATGGCAGCTTTACGCTGTTGATTATCTGATGTTTTACCAAAAGGCTGCTTAACTTCGCGGTAAATTTTTTCCGCCTCTGGGATTTGTCCCGCCAGATAAAGTCTATCCGCTTCTATAAATTTTAGCTGACGTGTGAGTTCTTCCGGGCTGAGTGGGGGTTCCTGTGACGACTCTGGCTTTTTCGGTTCGGAAACTTCAGGGGCGGGTTTTGGTGCTTCTGGCGTTGATGAACGTTGCAGCGCATCCCGTAACTTTTGGACTTTAGTTGTTTCTGAACTGGGCTTTGTCGTTTCAATAGTAGTAGCAGCAGGTTCTTGTGCCAGAAGGGGTGAAGTTACCTGCGTCAGAATTATCAAAATTGATGTAGCAACTGAAAGTAATACCCACTTCCAGGCTGGCAGTAAAGACTTCCAGATTCGTTTCATGCTTGCGCCCACGTATGCAAAAGGCTCTTTTTTAAATTTTATGAGCAATTAGCAAAATACGTATATAATAATGTATTTTTTGTGAGACACTATGCCCAAGCGCGAACTCTTCGGTGACGCACCCCAGCACTTATTTGCTTAAACTGAGTCATATCAAGTTCGGCAAATCACTTACGATATGTCATTGCGTTCGCCCTTGGCGTTCCCGAAGGGTATGCAACGAAGTGGAATGTTCGCCTTTGGCGTTCCCGCAGGGTAGCAATTCGCTTGCGGTTTGGAGATTGCTTCACTTCGTTCGCAATGACAACTAATCAGCCGAACATGATATCACTCAAATACTTGAAAATTTTGTCTATATATGCTATTGCAAATTATTTGGATCAATACCTTGAGATTGTAAATAGACAATTAGCCGTTCTTTTTGTTGGCGTTCCTGTTCGGTACGCTGGCGTTCCTGTTCAATTTCTTCTACCGCCCAAAGCAACAAATTACCGGACTCATCCCACCAGCGCAACCAGTAACCAGTTCTAGCTTCTTTTGTTCCTTGCCAAGTTCCCAGAAATAAACCCATTGAATCAATCCAATGACGACCATTTTCATCCGGTTGCTTTAACTCGTAGCGGCTGTTTTCGAGTTGGTAAAATTCTAACAAACCGCCATTTGGGTCAAAAATTACGTAAATTGGGACTTGAAGAATCTGCTCATAAAAAAACCATTTTCCTGGTGGATAGGTTCGCTTAAAAGAGTATTCTCCACCCTCAGTATCAGATAGAAATTCCATCACAATTGCCGGAATATCTCCATCTAAATTGGGTGTATAGCTTTTGCGTTCTCCTAAAACTTGATTTACCGATGGTACATAAACCCAGTCGGGTGCTTTAGCAACAAATTGCCCGTTTATCGTTGCACAAAGTCCAAAATTCGAGGCTATCAACATCTGCGGTTGGATGAAACCACTTATCTCTAGGCTTTCGCGCAAAGCACCAGCTAATAGTGGCTGACTTGTATTTTCCACTGGTTCATCCTCTAGGTGAAAATCTGCGGGCAACGCTTCCCAAGATATTACCAGTTCTGTTGAAGATTTAGCTTCACCGAGTTGGGTTGTCATAAACACCCCTTTTTATTGATTTGTCTTTATTTTATGGGCGATCGCAGTTATTTTACAACGTCGCAGTTTGGGATGCGATGCCTAAAACAGGCAAAGCCAAAGCAAAGGATTAAAACACAAAAAACCCCGGCGAAACTAACCGAGGTAAGAGAGAGAGGTACGAATGACGATGAGATACAGCGATACCGAAATCTAAAAAATCTTAGCTAACGCTAAAACCAACCAAAACTATAGTTGTGACAATTAAAGTCGCAAAAAGAGCCTGTAAAACATATTTACGTTGTTCCCAAATTGCCGGGTACTCAGCGTAGTACATCTTAGGTTCAGCTGCGTAGTTATTGAGGATGCCGTCTTCATTTACTGTGGTGTACATAGTTTTTTTTCTTTTTTGTTTGTTTATGTAACTAAATTTAACAATATTGTTACGAAACGTCAATATGACTTGACAAAAAAAGGCTGATGGCTTTTATAAAAGTTACTTATCATATCATGTCCGACTTAGTACTTAGTACAGCATTTCCTTAATTCGTAGCGAATTAAATTTGGCAATACCCTGCAATGGCAATGAATGCGTCGGCGGCCTTGTTAATGCGCCAGCGGCCTTGTTAATGCGCCAGCGGCCTTGTTAATGCGTCGGCGGCCTTGTTAATGCGTCGGCGGCCTTGTTAATGCGTCGGCTTGCATTGTTAATGCGTCGGCGGCCTTGTTAATGCGTCGGCTTGCCTTGTTAATGCGTCGGCGGCCTTGTTAATGCATCTCAATGCAATGCCAATGCGTTCCCCTGCATTGGAAACGCTACGCTTTTACGCAAAACTGTACTTAGTCAAAAGCGAGCGTTCGCGCAGCGTCTCTAAGAGTTGCGCGGCAATCCCAAAGTCAAGGGAATTGCTACCCTGCGGGAACGCCAAAGGCGAACATTTCACTTCGTTGCATACCCAACTCTTGGAGAGGCTGCGCCAACGGGAACGCCTTGGGCGAACGCAATGACATATCGTAAGCGATTATGCGGGCATGATATCAGACATGGGGGATTTAGGCGAAGCTGCTCCAGCCGCCGAAAGCGCCATATCTTACGCAATTTAAAAAATTGCAAAATCTAAAATGGTATAAAAGAGTAGAGACACGTTAGCGTAACGATTTCGCGTCTCTACTGGTAATCGCATTTAGCGCTCCATCTGTTGCAATGATTTTTGGATGAAGTAAAATCTACATCTAATTCTTCATCACCGCATCCAAAAGCACATTGGCATCAAAGCGGACTACATCAGTGCAAGGTAGTCCCGTTTCTGCTATTGTTTGAGCGATGCTTTCCTCAGCCGCAGACTCATCTAGATGGGCTGTGTTAAGCGCTATGCCCACTACAGGAACACTTCCAAAAGCACCACCAGCACTAGCAACAGTTTCATAAAGCCGAATCACTTCTGGTAAAGGTGGAATTAGTACATGGGGATGATTACGTACATGAACTTGTCTTGCGCGATGTGCTAACAGCAGGTGGGTTGGTTGCGAACCACGAATTAGGGGTAAGGTTGCCGTTGAACCAGGGTGTAGCAGTGAACCTTGTCCTTCAATGTGCAGGATGTCGTGGTTTTCCCCATAGCGCATAACTATTTGTTCCACAGCACCGGCGGCAAAGTCTACCCGCACGGCATCTAAAGCCACGCCGTCCCCTTCTAACATCACCCCAGTTTGACCGGTGGCGAGGAATTTAGAACGCCAGCCTCGCTGTTTTGCTGCCCAATGTAACTCTAGACTAGTTGACATTTTACCGATCGCCATGTCGGTTCCCACTGTCAAAACCCGCCGACAGGAAAGGGTGCGTGCCATTCCACTAGCAACACTTATATTAGGCGGTTCTTTGCGTACATCCCAAATTACTTGCCCTGATTTGAGCAGTGCATTTAACTCTGGTATGTTCGCCATTGGTGTATGTAAACCATTTACCAGCGACATTCCAGCTTCTAAAGCGTCTTTGATTTCCAGCCAGTAATCATCTGGTAAAGCACCACCTCCTGGAGCAATGCCAATTACTAAGACTTCTGGCTTGTATTCAAGGGCTGCGGCTACCGATGCCACTATTGGCACATCACGCTTAATATTTGTCAATTCTGGTAGGGATTTGCCAGCACACTCGCGATCAATTACGGCTACGATTGGGGCTTCACTGTAACGTAAAATTGCTAGCCCTGTTTTGCCGTGATGTCCAGTAATTCCCTCATGCAGCAAGATAGCTACTCGTTGATTAGGTGATAGACGCACTCTGTTGTACCCCCAAGCCTGGTAAATGGTTTGGCAAAACTCTCCCTTCTTTTATTAGCAATGCACCCGTAAAGGGATCATCGATTAAATTGAGGTGACTGTCTAAATCTAGATAATCAGCTAGTGGCGCTAGCTGTAATGCTGCTGTATTAGCTAGTGAACTGTCAGAATAGCAACCAAACATTACTTGCAACCGATATGCTCGCGCTGTATGTACCATTCGCATTGCCTCGGTTAGTCCCCCTGATTTCATCAGTTTGATATTAATACCATCCACGTAGTTTGCCAAATGGGGAATATCGGAGCTTGTGAAGCAACTTTCATCGACAAAGATGGGTAGGGGAGAGTGTTCTTTGAGTTTTACTAAACTTTTTTCCTGTCCCCGTGGCAATGGCTGTTCTACATATTTTATACCTAAATTAGCTAGCCAATTGCACATTGCGATCGCATCTTCTAAACTCCAACCCCCGTTGGCATCAACAAATAATTCTGGTTTCGGTGCTTCTTCTCGCACTGCTAATAGCATTTTTTTATCTGCATCTATGCCATCTGGACTACCTAGCTTCACCTTGAAAAGGCGGACATCAGTAAATTGTAACCAGTCTCGCGCTCTCGCCTTGGCTCCTTCAGGTGAATTAATCCCAATTGTGACAGAAGTCGGTACTATTTGGTTGCGATCGAGTCCCCAAATTTGCCACAAGGGTAATCCTACGCGCTTACCCAACCAGTCGTACATTGCTATATCCAAGGCAGCTCTTGCAGCAGAAGGAACCTGGTTTTGTGTTAAAACTTGCTCAATTTCCTGTCGCTGTAAGGGGCTGAATACTTGCAACAGTGGCACAACTTGCTCTAGAGCGTCTTTGATCGTATCAGTTGATTGCCGATGATTACCCACGCCAAATGGTGATGCTTCCCCCCAGCCTTCTATATCATCATGTGAGATCCTTACCCATACATTAGTTGTCTGTGCCGTTGTACCTCGACTAATAGTCAACGGAAACCTTTTGTTTACTGTAAATAAATTTATATTTATTTGCATACTTGTTATACATATTATGTTATGCAAAAGCCAGTGTAAGTTCAAAGTTTAGATTATCAGATGCATCTGTTATACTTTTTTACATTCATTGCTTGATGACTAAAGGTTTTATACATTATTTTTATTTATGAACGACTTAAAAAAATGGAAGATTTTAAAATCAAAAATGGTCTTAGATCACCCTTGGTGTCAGGTGAGGCAAGATGAAATAGAATTACCCAATGGTAAAATTATAGATGATTATTTTGTCAGTATTAAACCAGACGTTGCAATGGTTTTACCTATTACTACTAGCAAAGAGATAATTTTTGTCCGGCAATACAGACATGCAGTAGGTGAATTTTTCTTAGAACTGCCAGCAGGGAATTTTGACCCTACAAAAGAAAGTGCAGAAGTAGCAGCAATTCGAGAACTGACTGAAGAGACTGGTTATATTACCCAAGAATTTAAAAAAATAGGAACTCTATACGATAAGCCAAGCAAAGATACCAATAAAATACATTTATTTTTAGCAGAGAATGTCAAACATGCTGGGGAGCAACAACTAGATATTACAGAAGAGATTGAAGTCGTATTCATTCCTGTAGAATCAGTTTTAGAGAAAATTGCCCAAGGTGAAATTTCTGTGGCGGGAACTATTGCGGCTCTTTTCTTAGGTTTAAATTTTATAAGAAGAATTCAGAACTCAGGAGTCAGAATTCAGTATGAATTCTGTACGAGTGGGTGACGAATATTGGTTAAAACCTCGCCCGAAGTTAAGCGAAAAAAATTAAAATATTCTCGCCTTAAAACTCTATCCCTTTATGGGTAGAGTATTCTGAATTCTGAATTCTGTATTCTGACTCCTATTTTATTAATTATTAATAATTGTTTTATCTATCTTCTGTTTTGTAAGAATAATGCTTAAGACGAATTGTATCCTAAAGCTTTTACAACAAATTGTTAACGTTTTGGCATAGAAAGATATTAATAAAGTTTCCATATAATGTCCTGGTAAAGATGATATACAGAAAATTTATGTATATAACTGTTACTATGCTAAAGACAGAGGGCAAGTAACTAAATTCAATTTGGCAGTTTGTAAAGTGGATGTTCTAATTGAGTCAACAAGGGGCTTTGAAAAGGATCTTGGCAGGCTGAGTGAAGATGAAAAAACCGCAGCGGTTAAAAAAATCAATGATTGCGCCAGCCTCTTTCCAACTCAAAAAGGTGATGTTTATCGTAAGTTGCGTCGTCTCCCCCTATCGTCAGATATTAATGGCTATGAATCTTCGCTTTACACGCTAAGGGTTTCGCAGAAACTTAGGGTGATTTTGACAGTTGACGAAGATCCAATTTTTGGGCAAGTTATTTTTACTCTTTTTCGAGTGGTCAAACACGATGACCTCGATAAAGCGTATAAAGGTGTGGCAGAGTCTTTGTATCAAGGATTACTCCACCACAATCGAGAAACTACCCGGATCTTGTAAGTTGGTTGATGACACAAACCCTTACCCTCTGTGACGAATACGCCATTATTTATCAAGCCATAAAGATTTTGCCAGATGACGAGCTAAAGATTGCTTTTCTTGAAGCCTTGGCAGAACTTGAAGATAACGAGTGTCACAGAACAAGAAAATTTATCTTGCCCATTGCTGCAAGATGTAGGCGTAAAAAGCCTCTTTATCAACTTTATCCATTGCATAAATTTTTCGACCACCAGGAACTACTTTAGTGCGCCCCTGACTAATACCAGTGGTGATAATTTCTGTTTCCCATTCGCGTAGTTGATAAAATTCTGGATGTCCCAGATAAGCTGTTGCTAAGACATCCCAAAAATAATAATCCTGGGGGATAACTAGTGCATAACATTGTCCGGCTAAATCAGAGATAGGATAGTGCCGTTGTCGTCCCATTTTGTATACTAGCTCCGATGTGACTGGGACATTATTAGTTAAATCTAAAGGGCACATAATAATTTCAATTTGGGTTTGCCATACCCGCGCTGCTGAAATTGCGTCCCAATAAACATTCCATTCGGCAGAACCATCTTGTCCTGCTTCCAGACTTTTTTCTACATTGCCACCGACATTTAATGCACCACCCATCCAAACAATTTTGTGAATCTTGGCTTCAATGTCTGGTGCTTTGTCTAAAGCCACTGCTACCGTGGTCAACGGGCCAGTTACCATCAAGGTTACGGGGTCTGATGCCTCCCGCAACACCTGTATCATGAAATCTTGACCTGTTTCGGCAACCAAAGGCGTAGTGATGGTTTCGCTTTGATTGAGAATGGGGAGATGGTCAACGATAAATGAATCACGGCGATAGAGAGTAGGAAATGGATTGATACCGCGTACAGTGCTTTCTGCAACCGGGATATGAGAAAATCCCATCAAATCTATAATTTTACGTGTGGCGCTAACAGCTGGTTGAATGTAGCAATCTGCTGGAGTGACGACAACACCAAGGAGTTCAATATGATCCATCGTCAACAGCAGCATAGTTGCTAAATAATCATCTACACCGCCATCGTGATCCATTAATACTAGTTGTTTTGTCATAAAAGGAGAATTAATATGGATGAGTTTATGGAAGCTGCTATTCAAGAAGCAAAACAAGGCAGACAAGAAGGGGGAATTCCCATTGGTTCGGTTCTCGTCAAGGATAGGAAAATTCTCGGCAGAGGACACAATAAACGTGTGCAAGACGCAGATCCTGTCACCCACGCGGAAATCGATTGTCTCCGGAATGCTGGGAGAGTTGGCAGCTACAAAGGTACTACACTCTATTCAACTTTAATGCCGTGCTACCTGTGCGCTGGGGCAGTGGTACAATTTGGTATTAAAAAAGTCATCGTCGGAGAATCCAGAACTTTTCCTGGTGCTAAAGAATTTATGGTATCTCACGGTGTGGAAGTAATTGATCTTAATCTTGACGATTGCGAACAAATGATGAGTGAGTTTATTGAAACTAACCCGGAACTTTGGAATGAAGATATCGGTAATTAGAGACGCGATTAATCGCGTCTGTACAAGAGAGACGCGATTAATCGCGTCTGTACAAGAGTTGCCGGCGTCTTGGTGAGTTTTGATAGGAGAATTATGGTAGGAGCGATCGCTATCTAAAAAGTCACCAAGCTTTTAACCGAGACAAAAAAGTTACCTTCACACGGACACTCATCACTCCTAACCTAGCAAAAGTGTGCTGTTATTATCAATCAGCGTCAGAGTTGCATTAGTAGCCATACCTGGGTTGGGCTGCGCCAATGCACTATAGGACTGAATATAACGCCTCACTTCTAGCGGAAAGTGGGGGTAATCTAATACTGCATCTCCATCGGCAATAGTTGCCCAGAACTCGCGCAAACTAGGAGCTAATGTTTTTGCCTGTGATAATGGTAAGTTTAATGGAGAGTGAGTTAGTAGCTTGATGAGGAAGGGGAAAGAGCGATCGCCCATCCATTGCCGTGATGATTGTTGCAAGTCGGGGAACTCAGGCACTGACTCTACCCGATGGGATAAAATTTGCAACGATTCTTTACCTTGGTTATCCCGATGGAACTCTAGCACCCGATAAGGGTGAGGATAGCTTACTAAAGAACCTGTGGTAATATCATATACTCCATCTGAGTAAGCAATATCTTGAACGTGCAAATGCCCTGTAAATACTAGTTTGACTCCGTAGCGCCTTAGCAACTGCAACAGTTCTGCTGAATTGGACAACATATAGCGATTTGCTAGTGGATGGCTCGATTGATTGGGCAAATGCTCCACTACATTATGATGCACCATCACCAGAACTAATTCATCAACAGATGCCGCCAGCACCTCTTCTAACCACCGTAGCTGTTTGGCATCCAAACACCCCACTTGCTCACCCTGGTCATTAAAGGAGTTAGAATTTAGTCCAATCAGCTTAACTCCAGGCAATAACTGACGAATGTAGTAAATCTGCTGCGGATCTTCATAGCCAAACTTTGTGTAATAGTAGGGAAAATCCGCAAAAGCAATTGATTGCTGATCGGCCAACAGCACAGGAACGTCATGATTACCAGGAACAACATAGACGGGAAAAGGTAGCTGGGCTAAATATTGTTGCAACCAGGCGTGATTTTCTGGTTCGCCGTGCTGGGTTAAATCTCCTGGTAATAACAAGAAATCTAAATCGAGTTGTGTTAAATGTTCTAGTACACTTTGAAACGCCGAGATACTGACTTCTACTAGATGGAACCGGTTGGGATGATCCCAGATTGTGTGGGGAAGTGCCAGGTGTAAGTCACTGACTACCGCAAAACGAAAATTGAGAGCCATTGATTTATGAAAATGTTAAAAGCAAAAGTTAAAACAAGCCTTTTCCCAAAAGTATAACGCTTGCTTTGTTTCGCTGCTCAGGAGTACATTTACTTAACATTTGTATACATTGAGCAATAGATTAGACGCTATGCTGACAATTAATTTCAAGGCTGAATATAACCATTAATCTGCAAAAATTATCAGAAATTTGATTACTAAAACCCAATACGGTTCAGTTAAGCCCAAAAAATAAAAATGTGTAGGTTGGGTTGAGGGACGAAACCCAACATTTTCGGCCATTTGTTGGGTTTCACTTCGTTCAACCCAACCTACAATTATCCTTAACTGAACCGTATTGTACTAAAACCCGGAAGTCAAGCGCTCAGTGATTCAGATTTTGTACCCGATATTTCTAAAACGCGCTTCAACCAATTTTCTGTTTGTTGAGCAGCAGATAGCTTTTCTGTAGCATTTGACCAGATTGTATCCCACTTAAATAATGGGTAATAATTCAATAGTGTTAGCGGCACGAAATGTAATCGCTTTGTTTGTTGGCTTCTCTGCTACTCCCCTTTTCGGTAAAATAACTTAGCAGATCAGCAAGGAACAGGTTCAGGATCATGACTCAAGCTAGTATTGGGATTATTGGTGGCAGTGGTCTGTATAAAATGGACGCGCTCAAAGATGTAGAAGAGGTGCATGTTCAAACTCCCTTTGGTTCACCATCAGATGCTTTGATTCTGGGGACTTTGGATGGTACATGGGTAGCTTTTCTGGCGCGTCATGGTCGTAATCACACGCTGTTACCCTCTGAGTTACCGTTTCGCGCTAATATCTATGCGATGAAGCAATTGGGTGTGGAGTATTTAATTTCAGCTAGTGCTGTGGGTTCCTTGAAGGAAGAGGCGAAACCACTGGATATGGTGGTTCCAGATCAGTTTATTGACAGAACGAAAAATCGGATTTCAACGTTTTTTGGTGAGGGAATTGTTGCTCACATTGCCTTTGGCGATCCAATTTGTAAGAATTTGGCTCTTTTGTTGGCAGATGCGATCGCATCTCTCAATTTACCAGAAGTTACTCTCCATCGCGGCGGTACTTATGTGTGCATGGAAGGGCCGGCTTTTTCCACCAAGGCGGAATCGAATCTTTACCGCAGTTGGGGTGCAACAATCATTGGGATGACGAATTTACCAGAGGCGAAGTTGGCCAGGGAAGCCGAAATTGCATACTCAACTTTAGCGCTGGTGACAGATTATGATTGTTGGCATCCAGATCACGACAGTGTGACGGTGGAATTGGTGATTGGCAATTTGCTGCGGAATGCTGTGAATGCTCAAAAAGTGATTCAAGAAACTGTACGGCGATTGAGTGAAAATCCACCACCGAGTGAGGCGCATTCGGCGTTGCAGTATGCAATTTTGACTCAGTTAGATAAAGCACCAGCAGCGACGAAGGAAAAGTTAGGGTTATTATTGCAGAAGTATTTATAGTGTTGGTGATGAATGAGGGATGTTTACAACGAGCTACGCTTACGTAGTTTCTTAGTACAGTTTTGCGTAAAAGCGTAGCGTTTTTAATGCAGAGGCACGCATTGGCATTGTCAGGCGACGCATTAGCATTGTTAGCCGACACAATGCCATTGTCAGGCGACACATTGGCATTGTCAGGCGACACATTGGCATTGTCAGCCGACGCATTACCATTGCAGGGGATTACAAAATTTAATTTGCTACGAATTAATGAAATGCTGTATTTAGATTAGAGCAAGAGCGATCGCTATGATGGGCTGTTCAATGACGCACCATTATCATAAAATCATACAGGCTGGCTTATCTCAAGTTCGGGCGTAGGCGTACCCCGTCGTAGACATCGCTCACTACTAAAATCTCTTTGTGACAGACAAGACCTCGCTGATATAATACCTGTCTATGTTTGATAACGTCTGTCGCTTCTTAGCAGAGTCATTTTCAGGCGATTTCGCCACCTGGTTACTTGGCGAATCTATTGCACTCACCCAACTCAGTCCATCAGAATTATCCCTCGAACCGATTCGAGCAGATGCGTTAATTCTGTTACAGTCAGATGAAATTGTTCTGCATATCGAATTTCAAACCGAAGCAAAAGCCGAAATTCCCTTTCGGATGACTGATTATCGATTAAGGGTGTATCGCAGATTTCCCTATAAGCGGATGCATCAAGTTGTGATTTACCTGCAACCCACCACATCTGAATTAGTCCAACAAACAGCTTTTGTTTTAGAAAATACCCGTCATGAATTTGGAGTCATTCGTCTTTGGGAACAACCAAGCGAGATATTTTTAAATACTCCTGGTTTGTTACCGTTCGCTACCCTCAGTCAAACTGAGGATAAAACGCGAACATTACAACAGGTTGCTGAAGCTATTGAGCAAATAAATGATACCCGAACACAAAGTAATATTGCTGCGTCAACGGCAATCTTAGCTGGGTTAGTATTAAACAAGGAACTGATTAAAAGGTTATTACGGAGTGATGCTATGCGCGAGTCTGTAATTTATCAGGATATCCAGCAGGAAAAAGCTTTATCGATTGTTATCCGACTACTTCGTCGTAAAGTCGGAACTGTTCCACCTGCACAGCTATTGAAAATTCAAGCTTTAGACTCAACACAGTTGGATGATTTAGCAGAGGCTTTACTTGATTTTTCGAGTTTAACCGATTTAGAAGCCTGGTTAGCGCAAAATCAAAGTTAATACAGCAGAATTGGGGAATTTTCCGAGTCAGAATAGTTTCTTAAATTAGAGCAAAAGCGATCGCTACGACGGGCGTAGCTGTGGCACTATTATCTGAAATCATACAGGCGATCGCTCTTTACTAAAATCTCTTTGCGTCCCCCCGTCTTTACCCTTGGTAACAGATGCGTCAAAGAAGTGCCAACGGCGAATTTATTCGTCTTGAATATTAGCACCCCGCCACCCATGCAAAATCGGCATAGTAAACAATCCCCACGCCAAACCCGTAATCAGCCCAAAAGGCGTAACCAGATAGTTATTAAAACTCCACAAACCGAAAATCTGTGCTGCCAATTCCAAAGGATAAGCCATCATCAGCACACTTGCTAAAGCCGCACCACCCCAGCCATACTGATTCAGCCAGTAAAAACCTTTACCACCAGTTACCCCATACAGTAAACGAGTAATCAGCAAACCCGTGACAGTGCCATAGCACCGCATACACACAGCCATAATAAACGGTGGTGCCAAATCTAACCCCATAGTTGGTTGCGGACATACATGATTACCCATGAAATAAATGATGTCCGCAATCCTAGGAAGCAAAGACACTCCAGACGCAGCCAAAAAGGGAGCAATCGGCGGGCCAAAAACCATCCCTACCAACAAGAAATCAGCAATCAAACTAACCCAATTAACCTGCAACTCTTCACTGAAAGCTACTCTTGTCATCTTCCTTTCTTCGCGCCCTTTGCGTCTTCGCGGTTCGTTATCCTAACCTACCTTATTAACATAAGGACTTGTCAACTTATCCAACTGCTGAATCAACAGACTCAAGAATAATCCCACATCCGTCACCACACCCACCGATTCTACAGAACCGCGATCGCTTAACTTAGTCACCACAGCTGGATTAATATCCACACACACCATTTTCACCCCAGCCGGAGTCATATTTCCCACGCCAATCGAGTGCAGCATCGATGACAGCATCAAAATCATCTCCGCACCTTCTAGGTGTTTAGCATATTCCTCCTGTGCTTGAATCAAATCCATTAGGGTATCAGGCAAAGGCCCGTCATCCCGAATCGATCCCGCAAGCACAAAAGGCACATTATTGTGGACACACTCATACATTACGCCACTTTTAATTGCTCCCGCCTCCACAGCTTTGGGAATGCTGCCATAACGGCGGATACTATTAATTACCTTCAGGTGATGGCGGTGTCCACCATGCACGGCGATACCCCGCTTCATGTCTACACCCAAGGAAGTGCCCATGATATTTTGCTCGATGTCGTGAACAGCGATCGCATTACCACCCAGCAACGCTTGCACGTATCCTTCCCGAACCAGTTGCGCCAAGTGTTCACCGCCACCAGTGTGAATCACCACCGGGCCAGCCGTGACAACTACCTTACCACCAGCATCGCGGATTTTCCGTAATTCCCAAGCTACTTGCTCAACAACCAATTCCACGCGGCGTTCGCTGGAAACCCCCGCCGACATAAAGCTGAATTCTTGGGTGCTACGTAGTTCGCGCGATTCAGTTTTGCGGATGGTGCGGATACCTAGAACGTCTACAATTACCTGTTCGCCAACTTTTAAATCGCGTAGTATTTTACACCGAGCAACTAAGCCATTGGCAGTTTGGGTAATTGCGATCGCGCCATCCATCCGTTGATTTTCCACCTTCACCCACTGACCATTAATTCGGACTTCAGTGGGATAAATTGTACTAACGTAGAAATCATCAGGTGCAACGCCGTCTTGGATTACCGGCTCCAAGATAGCGTCTCGCTCATCATGGGGTAAATCTACAGCACCCAAATCAATCAACCGGGAAATGATCTCTTCCATCACCTCATGGGATGGCGCTGATACCCTAACCTCGGCGGCTGAGGTACTTTGGCGCTGTTCTCCCAAGTTAAAATTCAGGACTTTGAAGCTTCCCCCAGCGTCTATAATCAAATCCAAAGCGCGGTTAATTAAGCCTGCGTCGAGCAAGTGTCCCTCCATGCGAATGACACGGCTTTCTACCGAGACATTGGCATGAATTTCATCTCTAACTGGTTCTGTTACCCGCAAAGTTAAGCATTTAGCCGCACCACCAGCTTTCAGAAATTCGGTAAGCGGTGTTTCCAGCACTTGGAAACCTGCATCTGCAAGACGGGTTTTCAAAGCATCACTCGCCTTGTTCATGATGACGATGCTATCTACATTCACCGCATTACAAGCGAAGTTGACTGCATCAGCCTCTTCAAGTGCGATTCGCTTTTCGGGTGCGACTCGCATTTCGATTAAGCGGTTGGAGTAAGAATCAAAAGCGCCTGGATAGTATAGCAAATAGCCATTTGCTAGGGGACAAAAACAGGTATCCAAGTGATAGAAACGTTCGTCTATGAGTCGCAGGGATAGCACCTCAATATCCAGCCATTTAGCTAAATAAGGGTGAGAATCTAATTCCGAGCGGAAACCGTATCCCGCCCATAACCAGCGTCCTTCTCGATCCAGCAGTGCATCCCCTGCTCCCTCAAAGGGCAAATCTTTGGGAAGTTCATTGACTGTATAACCATTGGCCTCAAACCATTGTTTGAAGAAAGGCTCCTCTCCCTGACGTTCTTTGTGCAAAAAGCGACTGAGGACGACATTATTCCCCAGTACCAAGCCAGCGTTGGCGGTAAAAACCAAATCTGGCCAACCTTTTTCAGGTGGTACTAAGTCTACAATGGCGTGTTGTTTAAGGATCTGGTTTAGTCCCTGCCACTGTTCCACGGCGCGATCGCGCGATGACTTGTGAATATTCCCTTCCATCCAAGGATTAATCACATAGTCCACATCGTAGTGGTCAGGAGGGCACATCAAAAAGCGAATACGGGAAGTCATAAAAATCTTACAAGCGTTTTATATGCTACAAGCCTATTTGGGATACAGATTTTCGATTTACTGACATTCGGTAAAATCTGCTACTAGAGCTTCTATCTTTTGATAGTTGAAGGCATTACAAAGGGTTCGTTATTAATTCTATTACTGGAAGATGGTAATTAGTCATTAGTCATTAGTCATTGGTCATTAGTCATTAGTATTCTCCCCCTGCCCCCTGCCCCCTGCCCCCTGCCCTCTTCCATCGGGGCAATCAGCCAGGTTTGCCATGAATCAGAAATACCTGCGCTACGGGGCGATCGCTAGCTTAGTCTACTCGATAAACCACACTCAGCATCTTCGGCTTGGTTTCAATTTTACTCAAAGGCGTATTTATAGTATTTCCATATAAACTTTATGAAATCTTTTTATTTTTAACACAAGTATTTTACATTTAGCTCAATTTATACTATATTGTACGATGGCAAATAAACATTGTATTAATTATGGCATATTTTGCTAAAAGTTGCAAAATCCTTGAAACTCAAAACTCATATTAATCAAATTTTAGCTCAAATATTTATAGAGAATTTTATCCTGATTAAAATCTTTGTCTTTTAGCATATTTGGAGATAGAAATTTCCTTTTGCCATTACTAAAAGGCTACTACAAATTTTTCAATTGCCTCTAATGTGGATACAAATATTTTATCTAATGATTCCTACTTCTCAAAGTGGGTGACAATATCTACAATTTGCAATTTTTTGATTAACCTGAAACTGAATTTAGCTGTTGACCAAAAATATTTGTAGCATCTTGCAAAATCTTTGAAAGTAGCATTGGAAGCAAAATGCCTCTTAATAAACGATTTTGGCGATAATCAAATTACACCACCATTTATTAAGACTTTGAGGAAATTGAAAACTACATGAAAAAGCAATTTTCAAACAACTGGTTTATTTCTCAATCTTTACTACGTTTTTTAATTATCATCCTATTAGTAATAGGTGTATTTTTTCGCTTCGTTAATATTGACAAAAAACTTTATTGGGGCGATGAAGTTTTCTCATCATTACGCATATCTGGCTATATGAATTCGGAAATGAACGAGCAGTTAAGTAATGGTCGTTTGCTCACCATAGAAGATTTGCATAAATACCAGTATCCAAATCCTGACAAAAACGTAATTGATACAATTAAAGGGGTTATGTTAGAAGACTCACAGATTTTGCCACTATACATTGTGATGACTCGGTTTTGGGTAGAGTGGTTTGGCAATTCTATAGCAGTGACGAGAAGTTTTTCGGCATTTATTAGTCTGCTTACTTTTCCTTGTATTTATTGGCTATGCCAAGAATTATTTGAGTCTTCACTAGTAGGGTGGATAGCCATCGCGTTGATAGCCGTTTCACCTATTCATGTGGTGTATGCACAAGAAGTACGAGGATATAGTTTATGGATAGTAACCATCTTAATATCGAGCGTAGCACTGCTGCGAGCAATGCGCCTTAAAACAAAGGTTAGTTGGTGCATTTATGCAGCGACATTATCATTAGGGTTTTATACTCATATATTTTTTACCTTGGTTGCTTTTGCACAGGGAATTTATGTAATTGCAATCGAACGCTTTCGATTGAGTAAAACATCGATTTCTTACCTGATTTCATCGCTTGCGGGGTTTATAACTTTCGTACCTTGGATTTGCATTATTATTACCAACCCTCAGCCAGAAACAGTAAGTTGGGCAAGTGCTAAACAAACATTATTTGCGTCAGCTACAAGGTGGGCTGGAATCTTTAGTCGTACATTCCTGGATTTAGGTATTAGCCCTAGCGATCCAGGAAAATTTAAGATTGTCTTAATTCCTTTTGTTTTAATTATTTTAGCTTTAATAGTCTATTCAATTTATGTTCTCTGTCGAAGAACCTCTAAGGAAGTTTGGTTATTTGTCTTGACTTTGATTGGATCTGTAGGGCTTCCTTTACTGATAGTGGATTTCGTCTTTGAAAAACGATACGCTACTAGTCGATATACACTTCCCTCAGTTTTAGGTATACAGTTAGCTGTTGCTTACTTATTTAGCACTAGACTCACGTCTATTTCTAGTAAAGTTTGGCAAAAAAAGCTCTGGTCACTTGTAGCGTTCATGGTAATCATCAGCGGAATCATATCTTGTACGATCAGTTCTCAAGCCCAGATTTGGTGGAACAAATTCCCAGAAAAATACCAAGAATTGCCCAAAGTTGCTAACATGGTGAGTCAAGGTAATAAACCGCTTTTAATTACTGATGATAGCATAATTCCAGCAATACAAATTCTAGGTCACTTAGTTGATCCAAAAGTGCGATTTCAAATTGTAGAGAAAAATCAATTACCTGAAATTACTAATGGCTTTAGTGACATATTCTTATTTAGTCCCTCTGACTTCTTAAAAGCTGGAATTGAGAAAATTTATAACTCCAAATTACAGCAGATAAACGACTTACTCTGGAAAATATAGTGGTTCCCGCATAGGTAAGGTAAAGAAAAGTAACTTCAGTTCCTTGCGGGACATAGCTTTTACGTTACAGCAGAAATCATGTATTTGAACCACATCTGTTGTAAGGGCACAGCAATGCTGTGCCCCTACCGCGTGGTCTATTTACCTGAAAATAGCTGTAAGTTGACACACTCGTATGGGCAATGCCATGTCCATTGGTGTCTACTTAAGTCAGAGAGCTTCATTCCACAGTCATTTTTACCCCTCCCCGTGAACGGGGAGGGGAGATTTTGTCGCTAGACAAAAGTGGGGTGGGGTTGCGAGGGGATAATTAGTAATTGAGTGGACTTGGTATAAAGCAATATGCTTGGGTTTCACGTTAAGTTGACACTTATGTGCCATGTCCTTTCCCTACTAGTTGACCTCATTCAAATGAGAATCGTTATAATAAAATCCACCTGAACTTTGCGCTCCGTTAAAAATTAAATCAATGAGCCTACTAAGTGGCACAATTAGAGCCAAAATATACATTAATTAAATGCAAAATTAAGTATATAGTTATACTGCTGCCGCTTATGTCATCGCCCCTTGAGCGCCCGCTAAAATTTGAAATCAGACTGCCATCTTCCCATCCTCATTTATTAGAAGGACTAGATATATGGCTGCGCTTAGGTTTGATATCCGATACCCAAGTCAAGCAGCTATGCCGAGAATTCCTGGTGTGTACGGTGGTGTTGCAATCCCAGCCTGAACCTGAAACAAAGGTAGCCTTTGTAACTTCTGATTCAGTGCAGCAGTTGCCCGTAGCAGCTTTACAATCTAGTAACCGTAGACAATCACCGCAGCAAAAACCAGCTAAACCCAACTTTATCAGCACAATGTTGCAGTCCTTAGGGGCAGAACTGAGTGTCCGTTGGCTGCTTTTTCTAGGAGTGTTCTTGGTAGTGGTGTCCTCTGGGGTACTGGCTGCAAGTCAGTGGGAGAGGTTTCCGGCTTCTGGACAGTATGGAGTTTTATTTGCTTATACTTTGAGTTTCTGGGGATTAAGCTTTTGGGCAACTAGGCAAAGCAACCTTAGATTGACGGCTCAGACATTGCTGATTGTCACCTTTTTGTTAGTCCCAGTAAACTTTTGGGCAATGGATAGCTTTCGGTTGTGGCAAAATCCTTTGGATTGGATTGTAGTTGCGATCGCCTGTCCTACCCTTACTGCTATAACTATTTTACTCTCCAAAAATCGCAGTATTTTTCCCAATTTACTTACCGGGAAATTACCTCTAATAAATATTCTGGGGCTGAGTTATTTGCATTGGGGTTGGCAATTAAGAGGATTTCCCTTGATTGCCGTTTATGTGGCAATGATCGGCACAACTATTATTACCGTTTATCACAATTACCAACAGCCTAATCCTATTAGTGAGGAAGATCGGCGCGATGTCTACGACGGGCTACGCCTACGCCAACGCTTAAATATTAGTTTACCTGCTACTGTAATTATTTATGCTTTAATAGTGCTGCTAGTGCGGGCGATTTTTGTTGCCAAGGTAGATGTTACGCAGTTAGGGTTAGCCATTGGTATTTGTGGCTGGCTAGTAACTTGGTTAGCACAGCAGGGGAGGGCAGGGAGCAGGGGGCAGGGGGCAGGGGGCAGGGAGCAGGGAGCAGGGGACAGGGGGCAGGGAGCAAAAGTAATATTCTCCTCATCTCCCTCATCTCCCTCATCTCCCTCATCTCCCTCATCTCCCTCATCTCCCTCATCTCCCTCATCTCCCTCATCTCCCTCATCTCCCTCATCTCCCTCATCTCCCTCATCTCCCTCATCTCC